>NZ_JARBAX010000001.1:385000-1051666 GCF_028807635.1 Streptomyces spiramyceticus | reverse complement strand
GGCGCCGGAACGCGTTGCGCCAGCCGAGCACCAGCGCGGGCGGGACGTTCAGCCCGAGCGCGCTTCGGGCCACGGCCGACATCCGGCCGCCGGCCGGGGCGGCCGCCCGCAGCGCGGGGACGGGCGGGACGCGCCCCGCACGCCACGCGGCAAGCCCGGTCGCCGCACCGATGAACAGCACGGTGGCGGCGGGGAGGGACAACAGGGCGGCGGTGTGCCCGGGAAGGTCCTGCCACACCCCGACCGCTTCGCCGATCCGGCCCGGCGTCCGGGCGCCCAGGGTCTCGACGAGCACCGTCCCCAGGACGACTCCGGACAGGGCGAAGGCGAGGTGCTGGGCCAGGAAGATGCGTACGACCTGCCCAGGGGTGAAGCCGATGGCCTTGAGGACGGCGATGTCCCGGAGATGACCGCGGATCCGGGTGCTGATCGCACCGGTCACCGCCAGCGCGGCGGCCAGCAGGGCGCCGAGCCCGAAAAGGCCGAGGAGAAGGCCGAGCAGCCGGTTGTCGCTCTGCGCCTCGGCGCGCGCCTGATGCCAGCTGGAGACTTCGGTGACGTCGTCGGCGCGGAGCGCGGTGACCGCGCGCTGCACGGCGAAGTCGGTGTCGTCGGGCTGGTCGAGCCGCAATCCGACGACCTGTCCGAGGCGGTCGCCCGGCGCCCCGGCGAGGGCGGGTTCGCCGGACAGTACCCAGCCGGTGCCCGGCCGGTCGCCGGGACGGTACGGGGACTCGGCGCTGTCCGCGACGCCGACGACGGTCAACGTACGCACGGAGCCGCGGGCGCCCGGCACCGAGAGCGTGTCCCCGGGGCCGGCCCACAGGGCGTCGGCCAGGCTGCTCTCCAGGACGATGCCGCCGGGTGCGGCCCGGTCGAGCCAGCGCCCCGAGGTGATCAGCGGGCGGCCGACGTCGGAGGGCTCCGGGGTGGCGCCGCGCAGCTCGACGGCCGCCTTCGCGCCCTGGGACCGTACGGTCGTACGGGCTGTACGGTACGGCCCGGCGAGCTCGTCGACCCCGTCCAGCCGGGCCAGTCCCGCCGCATCGGCGGTTGGGCTGGTGTGGATCCATACATGGGCGCCGCGGGACTGCGTGAAGACGCGCTGCCAGGGGTTGGCGGCGTAACTGAGCAGCGCACCGGCCAGGAGCAGGGAGACGATGATCCCGGCGGTCGCGAGCACGATGAAGAGCGCCTCGCCGCGATGCGTGCGCAGATCGGCGTGCGCCCAGCGCAGAGTGGCCCGCACCGCTGTCAGTCCTTCAGTTCCAGGACGCTTGAGACGCCGGAGCGGCCTGCCCCCGTGCCGAGCGTCGCGTCGTCGGCGATCCGGCCGTCGAAGAAGCTGATGACCCGGTCCGCCGCGCTGGCCAGCCGGTGGTCATGGGTGACGAGCAGAATGGCCTGGCCGCGCTGGTGGAAGCGCGACAGCAGCCGCATCACCTCGCGGGTGCCCTTGCTGTCCAGGCTGCCGGCGGGTTCGTCGGCCAGCAGCAGACCGGGGTGGTTGACCAGGGCCCGCGCCAGGGCGACGCGCTGCTGTTCGCCACCGGACAGCTCGCCCGGCATCCTGCGCTCCGTGCCTTCCAGGCCCAGCTCGGCAAGGAGCTTCTCGCGCTCGGCGCGGGCCTGGCGCGCGTTGCTTCCGGCGAGCAGAGCGGGCAGCTCGATGTTGTCGGCGACCGTCAGATTCGACACGAGGTTGAAGAACTGGAAGACGACCCCGATACGGCGGCGCCGCAGCACCGCCCAGCGGGCCTCGCTGTACGAGTCGACGCACTCGCCGTCCAGCCGGATGCTTCCGCTGTCCGGCCGCTGGAGACCGCCGAGGAGATGCAGCAGGGTGGACTTCCCCGCGCCCGACGGTCCGGTGACCGCGATGAACTCGCCCGGCCGGATGGTCAGATCGACACCGCGCACGGCGTGGGCCGGGGCGCCTTCACCGTGGTACGTCTTGACGAGCCCTTCGGCACACAGGACAGGAGGAGGTGCTACGTCGCTCATTCCAGCTCCTCCTGACAGCGTTCCAGCCAGTCGAGGTCGGCCTGCAGGTGCAGCATCGCGCCCTCGATCAGCAGCTGGGAGATCCGGTTGTCCCGGTCTTCGGCGGCGGCGAGCTTCGACAGGTCCCGCAGGGTGTTGAGGTACTGACGCCGCTGTTTGTTGATGAGAGTGATCGGGTCGGCCATGCCGGACGCCGGTGCGAGGGCGAGCTTCATGAAGAACTCGTCCCGTACGCGCGGCTCGTCGGTCGGCTCCTCGAACCAGACATTCAGCGCTTCCCGCCCGGCGTCGGTCAGCCGGTAGATCTTCTTGTTGGGCCGGTTCGACTGGGCGATTTCCTCGCCCTCGATCAGGCCCGACTTCTCCAGCCGGCTGAGAGTGATGTAGATCTGGCCGACGTTCGGCTGAGGGTACGCGGCGCCCAGCAGTTGCTCAAGCCCCTGTTTGAGCTCGTATCCGTGGGCGGGACCACGGGCGAGGAGAGCGAGAAGGGGCAGGCGCACGCGTGCTTCCTCCTCCCCGTTCCGTACCTGCTCGTTGGGGGCGGGACCGGATCGTGGTCGGAGTGTGGCCCGTATCGCCCTGGTGTTATGCGTCGGGCCCTAGTATCGCCCATGCCTAACGGGTATACATGGCCCCTGACGTCACTCGAGGATGAATGGCGCCGGTGCACAGGGAGGAACCTATGCGGTGGATACGAGCCGCGGGTAGGGGTCTCCTGGTCGCCGCCGTGATCATGACCGGTTATGCCGGCGCCGGTGTGCGGGCCGGAGGGCCGCCGGGCGGCGGGGACGGGCGCGGGCCCATGACGCTGGCCACGGCCGGCGATCTCACCGGTTATCTCGGTCCGCTGCTGGACGGCTGGAACCGTACACATCCGGACGAAAAGGTCACCCTCGTCGAGCTGCCGGACTCGGCCGACGAGACCCGGGCGCAGATGATCACCGAACTGCGGGCCGGCAGTGGCCGGTTCGACGTACTCAATATCGACGTGGCGTGGACCTCGGAGTTCGCGGGCGCGGGCTGGATCGCCCCGGTCGACCGGAGCCGCTTCCCACTCGACGCCTTTCTGCCGCCGGTGGTGGACACCGCCACCTTCGACGGACAGTTGTACGCCGTCCCGTATGTCACGAATGCCGGGTTGCTCTACTACCGCAAGGACCTCCTGCAGCGTGAGGGCGAACAGCCGCCGCGCACTTGGGCGGACCTGGAGCGGCAGGCGTCGACGATCGCCCCGAAGTACGGAATCGGGGGATATGCCGGTCAGTTCCTGCCGTACGAGGGGCTCGCCGTCAATGTCACCGAGGCGGTGCACTCGGCCGGTGGATCGTTCCTCGGTGACGAGGGCGAGCGGGTCACCGTGGACTCCGCCGCCGCCCGCGCCGGACTGGGCTTCCTCGCCCGGGGAGTACGGGACGGCTGGATTCCGCAGGAGGCGCTGCGCTTCAAGGAGGAGGAGTCGCGGCAGGCGTTCCAGAACGGCCGGCTGCTCTTCCTGCGCAACTGGCCTTACGTCTACTCCGCCGCCGGAGGCAAGGACTCCGAGGTCGCCGGGAAGTTCGGCGTAACACCGCTGCCGGGCCCCGACGGCCCCGGTGCGAGCGTGCTGGGCGGCTCCAATCTCGCCGTCAACGCGCACTCCCGCCACCAGGAGTCTGCCAAGGCCCTGATGGCCTACCTGACCAGCGAACCCGTACAGCGCAAGGTGCTCACCGAGGGCTCGCTGCCGCCGGTGCGGGCCGCCCTGTACGCCGATCCCGAGCTGGTGCGCGCGTACCCGTTCCTGCCGACGCTGCGCAGGAGTGTGCTGGCGGCCGAGCCCCGGCCCAAGAGTCCGCGCTACGACCAGGTGAGCCTGGCGGTGCAGGCGGTGGCGTACGACGCGATGGCGCTGCGCCAGTCTCCGGAGCAGGCGGTCCTCAGGCTGGCCGGGGAGCTCCGGGCCGTCGCACGCAGAGGCTGAGAAATCTCCGCCTAGTTACACGTTAGGTATCTGCGGCCTAACGAAACGTGGGACATATGTGCACAACCAAGGGCAGCTTTCTGCCTTCTCGTTGACACCCACTCGACACGCCTACTTAACATGCATGCATAACGGGAGGCCTGCTCTGGACACTCCCGCACGCTCAAGTAGGAACAGGTCAACGGGTGATGCTCACTGCCCCGGCCGACAACGGCCTTCCCCTTCGCATCGCGCACCACTGGTGGCGGGATGCGGTGATCTACCAGGTGTATGTCCGCAGCTTCCTGGACAGCACCGGCGACGGCATCGGTGACCTGGCCGGCGTACGGGCGGGGCTGCCGTACCTCAAGAAGCTCGGCGTCGACGGCATCTGGCTGAGTCCGTTCTACCCCTCGCCGCAGCACGACCACGGCTACGACGTCGCCGACTACTGCGACGTCGACCCGGTCTTCGGGGACCTCGCCGAATTCGACCTGCTGGTTACCGCCGCCCGGCGGCTCGGCATCAAGGTGCTCCTGGACATCGTCCCCAACCACTGCTCCAGCGAGCACGTCTGGTTCCGCGAGGCGCTGGCCGCAGCGCCCGGCAGTGCGGCCCGCGCCCGCTTCCACTTCGCCGACGGCCGGGGCTCGGACGGCGAGGAGCCGCCCAACAACTGGCGCGCGATGTTCGGCGGCCCCGCCTGGTCCCGCATCACGGAGGAGGACGGCACTCCCGGTCAGTGGTACCTCCACATGTTCACCCCCGAGCAGCCCGACCTGAACTGGCGCAATCCCGAGGTCGCCGACCACTTCGACCAAGCCCTGCGCTTCTGGCTCGACCGAGGCGTCGACGGCTTCCGCATCGACGTGGCGGCAGGGCTCTTCAAGCACCCCGAACTCCCCGACTCCCCGGACCCGGAGGCCGACGAGCGGACCCGCGACTCGGTCAACCCGCTCGCCTGGAACCAGCCCGAGGTGCACGACGTGTGGCGCCACTGGCGCTCGGTCTGCGAGGAGTACGCCGCCCGCGACGGCCGCGACCGGCTGCTGGTCGGTGAGGTCTCCGTACCCACCGCTCGCGAACACGCCCTGTACGTACGCCCCGACGAGCTGCACCAGGCCTTCTTCTTCGACCTGCTCGGCGCCCCCTGGGACGCCGACGCGTTCCAGAAGATCATCTCCGACGCGATGCAGGACATCGCGGGCACCGGCTCCACCGTCACCTGGGTCCTCAACAACCACGACCAGGTCCGCACCGTTACCCGCTACGGCGAATCCGGCACCGAGGGCAGCGGCCTCGGCTCGGCGCGCGCCAGGGCCGCCGCCCTGCTGATGATGGCGCTGCCCGGATCGGCGTACATCTACCAGGGCGAAGAGCTGGGCCTGCCCGAGGTCGTGGACCTGCCCGACGATGTGCTCACCGACCCCATATTCCGCCGTACGGGCAGCCGCAAGCGCATCCGTGACGGCTGCCGGGTCCCGCTCCCGTGGTCGGGCCACGCCTCCCCGTTCGGTTTCACCTCGGGCGCCGAAGGGGCCCGGCCGTGGCTGCCGCAGCCCGAGTGGTTCGCCGAGCACGCCACGGACCGGGCGCTGGCCGACACCCGCTCGTTCTGGCACCTCTACCGGGACGGTCTGCAACTGCGGCGCGGGCTGCCCCAGTTCGCGGAAGGCGGCCTGCGCTGGCTGGAGAGCCCGCCCGACGTGCTCGCCTTCGTCCGGGGCGACGGCCTGGTGTGCGCGGTCAACTTCGGCACCGCCCCTGTGCCGGCTCCGGTCGCCGGCACCCCGCTGCTGGCCAGTGGCCCCTGTGCCAACGGGGTGCTGCCCGGGTCCACCGCGGCCTGGTGGATCAGCGACAACGCCCCCCTGTAACCCCTCCCTGTGATTCCTCCTGCTCAACCTCTCCGGAAGGAACAGCCATGATGAGACTGCAACGACGGACCATGGCCGCCTGCTCCTCGGCACTCGCCCTCGCATTCGGCGCGACCGCGTGCGGCGGCGACGTCACCCCCGCGGGCGGTGGCGGCGAGAGCCTCAGCGGCAAGAAGGTTTCCGTCGCCGGTGTCTGGTCCGGCACGGAACAGAAGAACTTCCGCAAGGTGCTCGACGCCTTCTCCGAAAAGACCGGCGCCAAGGTCGAGTTCATCTCCACCGGTGACAACGTCTCCACCGTCATCGGCAGCAAGATCGAGGGCGGCAACGCGCCCGACGTGGTGATGGTTCCTCAGGTCGGCGTGCTGAAGCAGTTCGCCGAGAAGGGCTGGCTCCAGCCGCTCGACAAGAAGACCGAGCAGACGGTCACGGACAACTTCGCGCCGGTATGGAAGAACTACGGCACCGTCGACGGCGACTTCTACGGCCTCTACTTCAAGGCCGCCCACAAGTCGACGGTCTGGTACAGCCCGGACGCCCTCGAACAGGCCGGGGTCAAGCCGCCGAAGACCTACGCGGAGATGCTCAAGAGCTCCGCCACGGTCGCCGATTCCGGACTGCCCGCCTTCGCGGTCGCCGGAGAGGACGGCTGGACGCTCACCGACTGGTTCGAGAACATCTACCTCTCCCAGGCAGGCCCCGAGAAGTACGATCAACTCGCCGCCCACAAGCTGCCGTGGACCGACGCCAGTGTCGTCAAGGCACTCACCACCCTGGGCGAACTGTTCTCCGGCAAGGACCTCGTCGCGGGCGGCCGTTCGGGCGCGCTCAGCACCGACTTCCCCAGCTCCGTCGGACAGGTCTTCGGCGCCGACCCCGAGGCCGCGATGGTCTACGAGGGCGACTTCGTCGGCTCGATAGCCAAGGAGGAGCACGGCAGGAAGATCGGCGAGGACGCCACCTTCTTCCCCTTCCCCGCGGTCGACGGAGGCAAGGCACCGGTGGTCAGCGGCGGCGACGCCGCGGTGGTGCTCAAGGACGGCCGCAACCGCAAGGCCGCCATGGCGCTCATGGACTACCTCGCCACCCCGGAAGCGGCCGAGGTCTGGGCCGGCGCGGGCGGCTTCCTCTCGCCCAACAAGAAGGTCGACCCGGCCGCCTACGGCGACGACACGGCACGCAGGACCGCCAAGTCCCTCATCGACGCCGGTGACACCGTCCGCTTCGACATGTCCGACCAGGCCCCGGCCGCCTTCGGCGGGACCAAGGGCATGGGCGAGTGGAAGATCCTCCAGGACTTCCTGCGCGACCCCGCCGACCCGAAGGGCACCGCGGCCGCGCTCGAAGTCGCGGCTGCCAAGGCCTTCAAGAACTGAGGGCGACAGCCATGACCGCCATCACCACCCCCTCGTCCGCCGCCGGTGCCCGGCGCAGCGCCACCCGGCGCAGATGGATCGTCGCCGTGGTGTTCGCCCTCCCCGCCCTGCTGCTGCTCGGCGTACTGGTCGTCTACCCGATGCTGTTCTCCGTAGGACGCAGCTTCTTCGACGCCACGGGCACCCGGTTCGTCGGCGGCGACAACTACACCGAGATGTTCCGCGACCCGGCGACGCTCAAGGCCATCCGTAACAGCACCCTGTGGGTGGTCATCGCTCCCACGCTGCTGACCGGTCTCGGGCTGATCCTCGCCGTACTCACCGAGAAGGTCCGCTGGGCGACCGCTTTCAAGCTGCTGCTGTTCCTCCCCATGGCGGTCTCCTTCCTCGCCGCCGGCATCATCTTCCGGCTCGCCTACGAGGAGGACCCCGACCGGGGTGTGCTCAACGCGGTGGCGGTCGGCGTCCACGACACCTTCAAGGACGCCTCTTCCTACCCCACTGCCCGGGCACGCGACGGGCAGGGACTGGCGAAGGCCGGGGACGGCTCGTTCCGTACGACCGACGAGACGGGACCGGGACGTACCGTCGCACTCGGACTCGTCGGCGTCCGGCCGAACGAACTGCCCGCCGGGGCCGTGCCCGCCCGGCAGGCGGCCACCGCGGAGGCCGCCGCGGACGAACTGCGCGGTGTCGTCTACCTCGACTTCACCCCCGGCGGGGGCGGCGAACAGGGCAAGGTCGACGCCAAGGAGAGCGGACTGCCGCAGATGGCGGTCGAGGCGGTACAGGGCGGCAAGGTGGCGGCGCGGACCACCACCGCGTCCGACGGCTCCTTCCGCTTCGCGGACCTGCCCACAGGCTCGTACGAACTCCGCCTCCCCGCACAGAACTTCGCGCCGCCCTACGAGGGCATCTCGTGGCTGGGCCCCGCACTGGTCACACCGGCCGTCATCGGCGCGTACCTGTGGATCTGGACGGGCTTCGCGATGGTGCTCATCGGCGCAGGGCTCTCCGCCCTGCCCCGGGAGGCACTGGAGGCGGCCCGGATGGACGGCGCGAACGAGTGGCAGATCTTCCGGAGGATCACGGTGCCGCTGCTCGCCCCGGTGCTGACCGTGGTCTTCGTGACCCTGGTGATCAATGTGATGAAGGTCTTCGACCTCGTCTACATCATCGCGCCCGGCCCGGTGCAGGAAGAGGCCACCGTACTGGCCACCCAGATGTGGCTGGTGTCCTTCGGCGGCGGCCAGGACCAGGGTCTTGGCAGCGCGCTCGGTGTGCTCCTGCTGGTGCTGGTCGTACCCGCCATGCTCTTCAACGTCCGCCGCTTCCGCAGGAGTCAGTCATGACCGTCACCGCCGTCGCCAAGACCGGCGAGCGCCGACCGGCGGACGGACCGGGGACGCTGCCCGCCCCCGCCCCCGCGCCCAAGCGCCCGTCCTGGGCGGCCCGGCTGACCCGCGGGCTCAGCAGCGGAGTCGTACAGGCGGTCCTGATCATCGTGGGGCTGATCTGGATCACGCCACTGGCCGGGCTCTTCCTGTCCTCTCTGCGCACCGAGCGGGACAACGCGGGCAGCGGCTGGTGGACCGCGCTGACCCGTCCCGGACAGCTCTCGCTCGACAACTACACGGCGCTGCTGGCCGATACGGGCATCACCCAGGCGTTCTGGAACACCGTTCTGATCTCCGTGCCGGCCACCACACTGGTCGTCGTACTGGCCGCCCTGGCCGCGTACGCCTTCGCCTGGCTGGAGTTCCCGGGGCGGGACTCGCTCTTCCTGGTGGTGGTGGCACTGCTCGTGGTGCCGGTGCAGGTCGGGCTGCTGCCGGTGGCGAAGCTGTTCGGACAGCTCGGGCTCTTCGGCACCATCCCGGGCGTCGTGCTCTTCCATGTCGCGTACGGGCTGCCGTTCGCCATCTTCCTGCTGCGCAATTACTTCGCCGAGATCCCGCGCGAGATGCTGGAGGCGGCGCGGATGGACGGCGGCAGCGAGTGGCGGATCTTCGCCCAGCTGATCCTGCCCGTGGGCCGCCCCGCCCTTGCCAGCCTGGCCATCTTCCAGTTCCTGTGGGTCTGGAACGACATGCTGGTGGCGCTGCTCTTCGCGGACAGCGCGTCGCAGCCGCTCACGGTGGCGCTCCAGTCCCAGATACGGCAGTTCGGCAGCAACATCGATGTGCTGGCGCCCGGCGCGTTTCTCTCGCTGGTCGTGCCGGTGGCCGTCTTCTTCGCCTTCCAGCGCCACTTCGTCCAGGGCGTCATGGCGGGATCCGTCAAATAACCGCTCCCCCTACGACTACGGCCCGGTCCACCCAAAGGCGGACCGGGCCATAGTCGCGCAACTGGCGCTTTTTGTCAGGAAGTTGCCGGAGGGTAGAGCGCGCGCGGCAGCTGCGAGGCCGCCGCGTCGTCCAGTAGCCACAGCGTGCGGCTGCGCCCGTACGCGCCCGCCGCCGGGGCCTGGATCTCCCCGGCGCCCGACAGCCCTATCGCCACGGCCTTCGCCTTGTCCTCGCCCGCCGCCAGCAGCCACACCTCACGCGCCGCGCGAATCGCGGGCAGCGTCAGGGAGATACGGGTCGGCGGGGGCTTCGGGGCCCCGTGAACGCCCACCACCGTGCGCTCCGTCTCCCGGACCGCCGGCAGCTCCGGGAAGAGCGACGCCACGTGCGTGTCCGGGCCGACGCCCAGCATCAGGACGTCGAACGTCGGGACGGGCCCACCCGCGGCGGCAGCCGCTGATTGATAATGCTCCGGCCCGGCGGCCGCGGCCAGTTCAGCGGCGTACGCAGCGGCCGCCGCGTCCGCGTCATTGCTGTACACACCGTCCGAAGCCGGCATCGCGTGGACCCGGGCGGGGTCCACCGGTACCGAGTCGAGCAGGGCGTCGCACGCCTGGGTGTAGTTGCGCTCCGGGTGCCCGGTGGGGAGGAAGCGCTCGTCGCCCCACCACAGGTCGAGCCGGGCCCAGTCGATCGCGTCCCTGGCGGGGGACGAGGCGAGCGCGGCCAGCACGCCGTTGCCGTTCCGGCCGCCCGTCAGCACCACCGACGCCGAACCGCGCGCGGCCTGGGCGTCCACCACCTTCGTGATCAGCCTGGCCGCCGCGGCCTGCGCCATCAGCTCCTTGTCGTGGTGAACGACAAGCTGTGGTGCGCTCACTTCGACGCCGCCTTCTTGGCCGGTGCGGACTTCTTCGCGGCGGCGGCAGCGGAGGACTTGGCCTTCGGCTCGTCCGCCGCGTCCGCCGCGCCCGCCTCGTCCGATGCGTTCTCGTTCGCGGCCGGTGCTGCCTTCGCCTGCTCACCGAGCCGCTCGACACCGAACTTCAGCGCCGACGCGTACGTGTCGTCCGGGTCGAGCCTGCGCAGCTCCTCGGCGATCAGCTCGGCGGTTTCCCGCCGCTTGAGCGCCACCGCGCGGTCCGGCTGCCCCTGAATGGAGAGGGACGCCAGCGAGCCGTCCGGCCGGTGGAGCCTGATCGGCCCGCAGTTGGTCTCCATCTGTACGCCCGTCAGGCCGGGCCCGGACGACATCGACCGCTTCACCGGTACGTGCAGACGGTCGGCGAGCCACATGCCGAGCAGCTCGACGCTCGGGTTGAACTCCTCGCCCTCCACCTCCACCGAGGTGACCTCGCACTCCACCTGGTCCAGCGCGGCCGCGAGCATCGAGCGCCACGGCGTGATGCGCGTCCAGGAGAGGTCGGTGTCGCCCGGGGTGTAGGCGTCGGCGCGCGCCGACAGCTCGTCGATCGGGTGCTCGGCGGCGTACGTGTCGGTCACGCGGCGCTGGGCCAGCGCGCCGAGCGGGTCCTTCGCCGGGTCGAGCGGCGCGTTCACCGCCCACCACACGACGACGGGGGCGTCGGGCAGCAGCAGCGGCAGCACCACCGACTGGGCGTGGTTGATGACCTCGCCGTACAGCCGCAGGACGACCGTCTCGCCGGTGCCCGCGTCCGCGCCCACCCGTACCTCGGCGTCGAGGCGTGCCTTCGAGCGGTCGCGCGGCGAGCGCGAGACCCGCTTGATGACGACGAGGGTGCGCGAAGGGTGCTCGCGGGAGGCCTCGTTGGCCGCCCTCAGCGCGTCGTAGGCGTTCTCCTCGTCGGTGACGATGACCAGGGTCAGCACCATGCCCACGGCAGGAGTGCCGATCGCGCGGCGGCCCTGGACCAGCGCCTTGTTGATCTTGCTGGACGTGGTGTCCGTGAGGTCGATCTTCATGGCCGACGCCAGCTCCGTCCGTCTCGTGCGAGCATTTCGTCCGCCTCGACCGGGCCCCAGGAACCGGCCAGGTACTGCGCGGGCTTGCCGTTCGCGTCCCAGTAGTCCTCGATCGGGTCGAGGATGCGCCAGGACTGCTCGACCTCTTCCAGCCGCGGGAAGAGGTTGGCGTCGCCGAGCAGGACGTCCAGGATCAGGCGCTCGTACGCCTCGGGGCTGGACTCGGTGAAGGACTCGCCGTAGGCGAAGTCCATCGACACGTCCCGGACCTCCATCGAGGTGCCCGGCACCTTCGAACCGAAGCGGACCGTGACGCCCTCGTCCGGCTGGACGCGGATGACCAGGGCGTTCTGCCCCAGCTCCTCGGTGGCCGTGTGGTCGAAGGGCGAGTGCGGGGCGCGCTGGAAGACGACCGCGATCTCGGTGACGCGGCGGCCCAGGCGCTTGCCCGTACGCAGATAGAAGGGGACGCCCGCCCAGCGGCGGTTGTCGATCTCCAGCTTGATCGCCGCGTAGGTGTCGGTCTTCGACCGGGGGTCGATGCCGTCTTCCTGGAGGTAGCCGACGGCCTTCTCGCCGCCCTGCCAGGCCGCCGCGTACTGCCCGCGTACGGTGTCGCGGCCGAGGTCCTTGGGGAGCCTGACGGCGCCCAGCACCTTGGTCTTCTCGGCGACCAGCGCGTCCGCCTCGAAGGAGGCGGGCTCCTCCATGGCGGTCAGCGCGAGCAGCTGGAGGAGGTGGTTCTGGATGACGTCGCGGGCGGCGCCGATGCCGTCGTAGTAGCCGGCGCGGCCGCCGATGCCGATGTCCTCGGCCATCGTGATCTGGATGTGGTCGACGTACGACCGGTTCCAGAGCGGCTCGAACATCGTGTTGGCGAAGCGCAGCGCCATGATGTTCTGGACCGTTTCCTTGCCCAGGTAGTGGTCGATCCGGAAGACCTCGTTGGGCGGGAAGACCTCGTGGACGACCTTGTTGAGCTCCTGCGCGGAGGCGAGGTCGTGCCCGAAGGGCTTCTCGATGACGGCACGCCGCCACGAGCCTTCCTGCTGGTCGGCGAGCCCGTGCTTCTTGAGCTGCTGGACGACCTTGGGGAAGAACTTCGGCGGTACGGACAGGTAGAAGGCGAAGTTGCCGCCCGTGCCCTGCTTCTTGTCGAGGTCCTCGATCGTGGCCTTCAGCTGCTCGAAGGCGTCGTCGTCGTCGAAGGTGCCCTGGACGAAACGCATTCCCTGGATCAGCTGCTGCCAGACTTCCTCGCGGAACGGCGTGCGGGCGTGCTCCTTGACGGCGTCGTGGACGACCTGTGCGAAGTCCTCGGTCTCCCAGTCGCGACGGGCGAAGCCGATGAGCGAGAAGCCCGGCGGCAGCAGGCCACGATTGGCAAGATCGTAGACCGCAGGCATCAACTTTTTACGTGACAAATCGCCCGTGACGCCAAAGATGACCAGGCCCGACGGCCCCGCGATACGCGGGAGCCGTCGGTCCTGTGCGTCACGCAGCGGATTGCTGCTGGACAATTTCTAGGCCTCCGAAGGGGCAAGGCGCTTGAGCTCCGCCTCGGTCGACTTGAGCAGGTCGTTCCAGGACGCCTCGAACTTGTCGACGCCCTCGTCCTCGAGCAGCTGCACCACGTCGTCGTACGAGATCCCGAGCTTCTCGATGGCGTCGAGCTCGGCGCGGGCCTGCTCGTAGGTGCCGGCGACCGTGTTGCCCGTGATCTGTCCGTGGTCGGCGGTCGCTTCGAGGGTCGCCTCGGGCATGGTGTTCACCGTGCCGGGTGCGACGAGCTCGTCGACGTACAGCGTGTCCTTGTACGAGGGGTCCTTGACGCCGGTCGAGGCCCACAGCGGACGCTGCTTGTTGGCCTGCGCCTTGTCCAGCGCGTTCCAGCGGTCCGAGGAGAAGACCTCTTCGTACGCCTCGTACGCCAGACGGGCGTTGGCCAGCGCGGCCTTGCCCTTGAGCGCCTTGGCGTCGTCGGTGCCCAGGGCGTCCAGGCGCTTGTCGATCTCGGAGTCCACGCGCGACACGAAGAACGAAGCCACCGAGTGGATCTTGGAGAGGTCCAGGCCCGCGGCCCGCGCCTTCTCCAGACCGGCCAGGTAGGCGTCCATGACCTCGCGGTAGCGCTCCAGCGAGAAGATCAGCGTCACGTTGACGCTGATGCCGAGACCGATGGTCTCGGTGATCGCCGGGAGACCCGCCTTGGTGGCCGGGATCTTGATCAGGGTGTTCGGGCGGTCCACCAGCCAGGCGAGCTGCCTGGCCTCGGCCGTCGTCGCCCTGGTGTTGTGCGCCAGGCGCGGGTCGACCTCGATGGACACCCGGCCGTCCTGGCCGCCGGTCGCGTCGAAGACCGGGCGCAGGATGTCGGCGGCGTCCCTCACGTCGGCCGTCGTGATCATGCGGATGGCTTCTTCGACCGTGACCTTGCGGGCGGCGAGGTCGGTGAGCTGCTGGTCGTAACCGTGCCCCGTCGAGATCGCCTTCTGGAAGATGGACGGGTTGGTGGTGACGCCCACGACGTGCTGCTGGTCGATCAGCTCGGCGAGGTTGCCGGACGTGATCCGCTGGCGCGAAAGGTCGTCAAGCCAGATCGCGACGCCTTCGTCGGAGAGGCGCTTGAGTGCGTCTGTCATGAGAGTTACATCTCCTACTTGTCGTATACCGGCGTCAGCGCGCTGCGGCGGCAAGAGATTCCCGCGCGGCGGCCGCAACCGCGTCCGCGGTGAATCCGAACTCACGGAAGAGGACCTTGGCGTCCGCGGAAGCGCCGAAGTGCTCCAGCGAGACGATCCGGCCGGCCTCACCGACGTACCGGTGCCAGGTCAGGGCAATGCCCGCCTCGACCGCGACGCGGGCCTTGACGGACGGCGGCAGCACGCTGTCGCGGTACTCCTGGTCCTGCTCCTCGAACCACTCGATCGAGGGCATCGACACCACACGCGCCGGAACGCCGGCGGCCTGGAGCTGCTCGCGCGCCTCGACGGCGAGCTGCACCTCGGAGCCGGTGCCGATCAGCACGACCTGCGGCTGGCCGCCCTCGGCCTCAAGCATCACGTAACCGCCGCGCGCGGCATCCTCGTTGACGTCGTACGTCGGAACACCCTGGCGGGTCAGCGCCAGGCCGTGCGGAGCGTCGTTGCGCCGCAGGATCTCGCGCCAGGCGACAGCCGTCTCGTTGGCGTCGGCCGGGCGGACCATGTTCAGGCCCGGGATCGCGCGCAGGGCGGCCATGTGCTCGACCGGCTGGTGCGTCGGGCCGTCCTCACCGAGGCCGACGGAGTCGTGCGTCCACACGTACGTCACCGGCAGCTTCATCAGCGCGGCGAGGCGGACGGCGGGGCGCATGTAGTCGGAGAACACCAGGAAGGTGCCGCCGTAGATGCGGGTGTTGCCGTGCAGCGCGATGCCGTTCATCGTCGAGCCCATGGCGTGCTCGCGGATGCCGAAGTGGACCGTACGGCCGTACGGGTTGGCCTCCGGCAGCGGGTTGCCTACGGGCAGGAACGACGACGTCTTGTCGATCGTCGTGTTGTTCGAGCCGGCGAGGTCGGCGGAGCCGCCCCACAGCTCGGGGACGACCGCGCCGAGCGCCTGCAGCACCTTGCCGGACGCGGCACGGGTCGCCACGGCGTGGCCGGGCTCGAAGACCGGAACGGCCTTCTCCCAGCCCTCGGGCAGCTCGCCCGCGGCGATGCGGTCGAAGGTGGCGGCGCGTTCGGCGTTGTTGTTGCGCCACTCCTGGAACTGCTTGTCCCAGGCGGCGTGCGCCTCACGGCCGCGGTCGGCCGCCGCGCGCACGTGCGCGAAGACGTCGTCGTCGACCTGGAAGTGCTGCAGGGGGTCGAAGCCGAGCACGCGCTTGGTGGCCGCGATCTCGTCCTCGCCCAGCGCCGAGCCGTGCGAGGCCTCGGTGCCCTGCGCGTTGGGAGCGGGCCAGGCGATGATCGTGCGCGCCGCGATGATCGACGGGCGCTCGGTCTCCTCCTGCGCCGCCTTCAGCGCCGCGTACAGCGCCTTGACGTCGAAGTCGCCGTTGGCGTCCTGCTCGATGCGCTGGACGTGCCAGCCGTAAGCCTCGTACCGCTTCAGCACGTCCTCGGAGAAGGCGGTCTCGGTGTCGCCTTCGATCGAGATGTGGTTGTCGTCGTACAGAGCGACGATGCTGCCGAGCTTCTGGTGGCCGGCGAGCGAGGACGCCTCGGCCGAGATGCCCTCCTCCAGGTCGCCGTCGGAGACGATGGCCCAGATGGTGTGGTCGAACGGGCACGCGCCCTCGGCGGCCTCCGGGTCGAACAGACCGCGCTCGTAGCGTGCGGCCATCGCCATGCCCACGGCGTTGGCGATGCCCTGGCCCAGCGGACCCGTGGTGGTCTCCACGCCGACCGTGTGCCCGTGCTCGGGGTGGCCGGGCGTCAGGCTGCCCCAGGTGCGGAACGCCTTGAGGTCGTCGAGCTCCAGGCCGTACCCGGCCATGTAGAGCTGGATGTAGAGCGTGAGGCTGGAGTGACCGGGGGAGAGCACGAATCGATCGCGGCCCGTCCAGTTCGCATCACTCGGGTCGTGCCGCATCAGCTTCTGGAAAAGAACATATGCGGCCGGTGCGAGGCTCATGGCCGTACCAGGGTGGCCGTTGCCGACCTTCTGTACGGAATCCATGGCCAGGACGCGGACGGTATCGACAGCCCGCTGGTCCAGATCGGTCCACTCGAGATCTGTGCTCGTCGGCTTGGTGCTCACCCTGAGTCAGGGCTCCTCTCCACATGTCGAATCCCGGTGACTGATAGCCGCACCGGGCGCTGTCGAGCCTACCCCCGCGAGAACACGCATCATTTCGAGTTCACGTCGTGGACAAAAACGGACACAGACCAGGGCGCGGGCGGGTGCGGGGGTTCGCCTCCTGACGTTCACCTTCCTCATTACGGACCCGGTCCGGGCCCTGCTCAACACGACCCACCCCGGCGGAGATCGGTGTATGGGCAACGTCTACAGTGGCGTGGTACGCGCAAGTCTTTACCGGGCCTTCACGTCCGGAGCTTGCTGGAATTTCTCTGTCAGGGGTGTGCGTGACGGCCGTCGAGTCCCGACCCGCAGGGGTCGCCTTGACTCCCAGCCCGGCGGGCCATCGGCCATTCGGAGCCCGGGTCAAGGCGTTCGTGGCACTGACCAAGCCTCGGATCATCGAACTGCTGCTGATCACCACCGTTCCGGTGATGTTCCTGGCCGAGCAGGGTGTGCCCGATCTGTGGCTGGTCCTGGCGACCTGCCTCGGCGGTTACCTCTCCGCGGGCGGCGCGAACGCGCTCAACATGTACATCGACCGCGACATCGACGCCCTGATGGACCGCACGTCGCAGCGCCCGCTCGTCACCGGCATGGTGAGCCCGCCCGAGTGCCTGGTCTTCGGCATCAGCCTCGCGGTGATCTCCACGCTCTGGTTCGGCCTGCTCGTCAACTGGCTGTCCGCCGCACTGTCGCTGGGCGCGCTGCTCTTCTACGTCGTCGTCTACACGATGATCCTCAAGCGGCGCACCGCGCAGAACATCGTCTGGGGCGGCATCGCCGGCTGCCTGCCGGTCCTCATCGGCTGGTCCGCGGTCACCAACTCGATGTCCTGGGCCGCCGTCATTCTTTTCCTCGTCATCTTCTTCTGGACGCCGCCGCACTACTGGCCGCTGTCGATGAAGGTGAAGGAGGACTACGCGCGCGTCGGCGTGCCGATGCTTCCCGTCATCGCCTCCAACCTGGTGGTGGCCCGCCAGATCGTCGCCTACAGCTGGGTGATGGTCGCCGTCTCCCTGCTGCTGACCCCCCTCGGCTACACCGGCTGGTTCTACACGGTGGTCGCGGTCGTCTCCGGCGGCTGGTGGCTCAAGGAGGCGCACGGGCTGCAGTCCCGGGCCAAGGCCGGGGTCACCGGCGCCAAGCTCAAGGAGATGCGGCTGTTCCACTGGTCCATCACCTACGTGTCGCTGCTCTTCGTAGCGGTGGCGGTGGACCCCTTCCTGCGCTAGACGGCGCTGGACCATGGCCCTGAATCAGACGCTGGACCACTGGCCTACCCGTCGGTAGCATCCTGTTCATGGCAGACACGAAGCAGGCAGAGCGCAAGGTGGCGAAGCTCGCCAAGGAGATCGGCGCCTTCGCCAAGCGGCACGGCGGTGCGGAAGGCCAGCTCGCGTACATAGGACAGATGGGCACCCGCATCGTGCTCGTCGGCGAGGACGGCGAGTGGGGCGACCTGGTGGCCCCCAGCCACGCCGTCGCGCAGAGCGCGGCCGAGAAGGCCGGGATCACGCTCCACGAGTCCTTCGACGGCGACTTCGCGGCCAAGGTGCGCACCGGCCCGTACGAGTGGAGCCGGATGGCAGGCATCCAGATCGGTGGCCCGTCCAACGACAGGTCGTAAAGCCGTCGAGCCACCGTCGAGCAACACCTGACGCGGGGGTCACCCGTTAGAGCCTGTGGAAGCACATCCACCACAGGAGCCCCGGATGATCGATACGCCCTCTCTGGTGGACCAGTACTGCCACGGAGTTCTCCGTACGGAGCTCGGTCTCGGCACCTTCGAGACCTACCTGGGCAGGACCCCCGCGCCCCCCGCCCCGGGCACCACCTTCTTCGACACCCAGACCGGTTTCGCGGTACGCCGATGGTGCCCGCCGCTCCTCGGCCTCGAACCGCACTGCCCGCCCGCGCGCTACCTCGCGCGCCGCAGGGAACTCGGCGTGCTGGAGTCGGGCAGGCGGCTGCTGAGGGGCACCGGAATTTCCACCTATCTGGTGGACACCGGACTGCCGGGCGACCTCACAGGGCCCGGAGAGATCGCCGCCGCGGGCGACGCGCAGGCCAGGGAGATCGTGCGCCTGGAGCTGCTGGCCGAGCAGGTCGCCGACACCTCGGGCACCGTCGAGGGCCTCCTCGCCAACCTTGCCGAAGCCGTGCACGGCGCGGCCGCTTCCGCCGTCGCCTTCACCTCGGTCGCGGGCGTACGCCACGGACTCGCACTGGCCCCGGACCCGCCGGGACCCGGCGAGGTGCGCGGGGCGGCGGGGCGCTGGCTGGCGGGACGCGGAGTCGGCGGCCGCCTCACCGATCCCGTACTGCTGCGGCACCTGCTGTGGATCGCCGTCGCCTCCGGGCTCCCGCTGCAACTGCACGCGGGAACGGCGGGACCGGGCCTGCGCATCGACCGTACGGACCCGATGCTGCTCACCGACTTCGCCGCCGCCACGGCAGGCCTGGGCACCGATCTGGTGCTGCTGCACGGCTATCCGTACCACCGGCACGCCGCGCACCTGGCGAGCGTCTTCCCGCATGTGTACGCCGACCTCGGCCCCGCACTCGCCCACACCGGGGCACGGGCCGCCGCCGTACTCGCGGAGATCCTTGAGCTCGCGCCCTTCGGCAAGCTGCTCTTCTCCAGCGGCGCGCGCGGCCTGCCGGAGCTGCATGTGGTGGGCGCACGGCTGTTCCGCGAGGCGCTGCGCAGCGTCCTCGGCGGCTGGGTCGGCGACGGCGCGTGGTCACGGGTCGACGCGGAACGGGTCGCCGGGATGATCGCGGCGGGCAATGCCCGCCGCGTCTACGGCCTGCCGGACCGGTCGTCAGACGGTGGCGGACACCGATGAACCGGACCGGGCGGGCAGCGTGCCCGCCGCTTCGAGCGGGCGCTCGCGCAGGCTCAGCGCCAGCCGCAGGACCGCGATCCACATGAGAGCGGAGCCGAGCATGTGGACGCCGACCAGGATCTCGGGCACCTCGGTGAAGAACTGGACGTAACCGATGCCGCCCTGCGCGAGCAGGACGATCAGCAGGTCGCGGGCGCGGGCCCGGGTGTCGTCGGGGGCGTCCACCACGCGCAGGACCAGCCACATGGCGATGGCCAGCGCACAGACGACCCAGGCGGCGACGGCGTGCAGGTGCGCGGCGTCGACCCAGTCCCACGGCATGCGCGGTACGTCGCTGCTGTCACCGGCGTGCTTGCCCGAACCGGTCACCGTCGTACCGAGCGCGATGAGCAGTCCCGCGGTCACGACGAGCACCCAGGACAGCTTGCGGACGGGACGCGGAACACGCGGCCGGGGGGCGGTGTCGCCCTCACGCGTGCGCTGCCAGGTGATCACGGCGACCGTCAGCAGGGCGTTGGCGAGGAGGAAGTGCCCCGCCACCGTCCAGGGGTTGAGGCCCGCCCAGACCGTGATGCCGCCGATGACGGCGTTGCCCATGACGACCCAGAACTGGATCCACCCGAGGCGGGTGAGGCTGCGCCGCCACGGCTTGGTGGACCTGGCCGAGACGATCGCCCAGCCGACCGCGGCCGACAGGACGTACGTCAGCATCCGGTTGCCGAACTCGATGGCCCCGTGGAGGCCCTGTTCGGGCGTCGCGAAGAGGCTGTCGTCGGTGCACTTGGGCCAGGTGTCGCAGCCGAGGCCGGAGCTGGTCAGCCGTACCGCACCGCCGGTGACGATGATGACGACGGTCATCACGACGGCGGCGAGGGCGGCGCGCTGGAGCGTACGGGGGGTGGGCGTCCAGCGCTGCGCGATGAAAGCGAGGGGGGTCAACACGGCAACCATCGTAGGGCGGGGCTTGTGCAGCTTTTCACGAGGGGGTCGGGGGGAGTCGTCTCCCCGGGGGAAACGCAGCACGAGGGGGTCTGGGGGAGTCGTCTCCCCGGGGGAAACGCAGCACGAGGGGGTGCGGAGCAGGCGTTTTTCTATTCCCAGCGGAAGAAACGGGCGGCCGCGCCCAGGCCCAGTACCGCCCACGCCGCAAGGATCCCGAGGTTGCCCCACGGGATTCCCGCGCCGTACTGGAGTACGTCGCGCAGACCGTCCGACAGGGCCGAGATCGGCAGCAGCCCGAGCACCGACTGAGCCGCGTCCGGGAATTTGTCGAGCGGCACGACCACGCCGCCGCCCACCAGCAGCAGGAGGAAGACGAGATTGGCGGCGGCCAGAGTGGCCTCTGCCTTGAGCGTGCCGGCCATCAGCAGGCCGAGGCCGGAGAAGGCGGCCGTACCGAGGAAGAGCAGAAGGAGTACGGAGAACGGGCTGCCGTGCGGGGACCAGCCGAGACCGAAGGCGATCGCTGTCAGCAGCGCGACCTGGAGGACCTCGGTGACCAGCACCGAGAGGGTCTTCGCGGTCATCAATGCCCAGCGGGGCAGCGGAGACGAGCCGAGCAGTTTGAGCACGCCGTAGCGGCGCTCGAAGCCGGTCGCGATGGCCTGCCCCGTGAAGGCGGTGGACATGACGGCCAGGGCGAGGATGCCGGGGGCCAGGAAGTCGACGGACTTGCCCGCGCCATTCGGTGAAACAGGCACAGTGACGATGTCGACGGCCGAGAACAGCACCAGCAGCAGCGCCGGAATGATCACTGTCAGGAGCAGCTGCTCGCCGTTGCGCAGCAGCATCTTCGTTTCGAAGGCCGTCTGCGCCGCGATCATCCGCGGCAGCGGCGCCGCGCCGGGCCGAGGGGTGTAAGTACCGACGCTCATGAACGGAGATCCTTACCGGTCATTTCCAAGAACACGTCCTCCAGAGTGTGCCGCTCGACCGCGATGCCGTCCGGCATCACGCCGTGCTGTGCGCACCAGGAGGTGACGGTGGCCAGCAGCTGCGGGTCGACCTTGCCGGTGATCCGGTACGTCCCCGGCGTCAGCTCGGCGGCCAGGCTGTCCGCGGGCAGTGCTTTGAGGAGGGACGCGACGTCGAGCCCCGGGCGTCCGGTGAAGCGCAGGGTGTTCTCGGCGCCGCCCCGGCACAGTTCGGCGGGGCTGCCCTGTGCGATGACCCGGCCCGCGTCGATGATCGCGACGTCGTCGGCGAGCTGCTCGGCCTCGTCCATGAAGTGGGTGGTCAGGACGACGGTGACGCCGTCCGTACGGAGCTCGCGTACGAGATCCCAGGTGGACCGGCGGGCCTGCGGGTCGAGGCCCGCGGTCGGCTCGTCCAGGAAGACCAGTTCGGGACGGCCGACGACGGCCATCGCCAGTGCGAGCCGCTGCTGCTGTCCGCCGGACAGCCGCCTGTACGTCGTACGGCCGCAGCTGCCGAGCCCCAGTCGCTCGATCAGCCCATCGACGTCCAGCGGATCTGCGTGCAGTTTGGCCTTGTGGCGCAGCATCTCGTCGGCCCTGGCCCCCGAGTACACGCCGCCGGACTGGAGCATCACCCCGATCCGGGGGCGCAGCTCCGCCGCGTCGGCGACCGGGTCGAGGCCCAGGACACGCGCGGTGCCGGCGTCCGGTTTGCGGTAGCCCTCGCAGGTCTCGATCGTGGTGGTCTTGCCGGCTCCGTTGGGACCGAGGACGGCGGTGACAGTGCCCGCACGGACCTCCAGGTCGAGGCCGTCGACCGCGGTCTTTGTTCCGTACCGCTTGACCAGTCCTACGACCTGGACGACGGGGTCACGGGAGGTCCGGGGGGTGTCCCCCTGGAAGGCACTGCGCATGGTGGGAAGTCTAGGCAGGCGGGTGAGGGCACCGCGGCGAGGGTCCCGGCCATAGTCGGCCACCATGGCCGGATTGATCATTTCCGCAGGTCAACTTAGGTGTACCTAAGTGATGCAGCCCACCGGCGCTTGATCAGGACGCGGGTTGTCACGCTCTGAGGAATTACGCAACAATGGCGTTGTGAAATACGTCGGCGAGGTCCCGCAGGAGGAACTCGCGACCGGTGAGCGCTCCACGCGCAACCGGATCGCGCGCTCCGTCCTGGACCACGGCCCGTCCACCGCCGCCGATCTCGCGAAGCGCCTCGGCCTCACCCAGGCCGCGGTCCGCCGCCACCTCGACTCACTGGTCGCGGAGAACGTCGTGGAGCCCCGTGAACAGCGGATCTACGGCCAGCGCACGCGCGGCAGGCCCGCCAAGGTGTTCGCACTCACCGACTGCGGCCGGGACGCCTTCGACCAGTCCTACGACAAGCTCGCGGTCGACGCGCTGCACTGGATCTCCCAGGCGGCCGGCGGCGGCGAGAAGGGTGAAGCGGCAGTCGCCGCCTTCGCCCGGGCGCGGATGAACGCCCAGGCAGAGGCATACCGCAAGGCCGTCGAGGCCGTCGGCCCCGAAGAGCGCACCGAGGCTCTTGCCAAGGCCTTGTCGGTCGACGGGTACGCTGCTACGGCGCGAAACGCACCGGTCGGCGAGCAGCTCTGCCAGCACCACTGCCCGGTCGCCCACGCGGCCGAGCAATTCCCGCAACTGTGCGAGGCGGAGACCGAGGTCTTCTCCAGCCTGCTCGGAACGCATGTGCAACGTCTGGCCACCATCGCCCACGGCGACGGTGTGTGTACGACGTTCATTCCGCGCAGCACCGCACAGACCACCCCATCAGCATCTGCAAGCACGCCCGGGAGGAACCCCGCATGACTCTCCCCACGGAGACTGCCCACCCCGAACTCGAGGGTCTGGGTACGTACGAATTCGGCTGGGCCGACTCCGACGTGGCCGGCGCTGCGGCAAAGCGCGGTCTCTCCGAGGCTGTCGTCCGCGACATCTCGGCGAAGAAGAGCGAGCCGGAGTGGATGCTGAAGCTGCGGCTCAAGGGCCTCAAGCTGTTCGGCAAGAAGCCCATGCCGAACTGGGGCGCGGACCTGTCGGGCATCGACTTCGACAACATCAAGTACTTCGTGCGCTCCACGGAGAAGCAGGCGGAGTCCTGGGAGGACCTGCCCGAGGACATCAAGAACACGTACGACAAGCTCGGCATCCCCGAGGCGGAGAAGCAGCGCCTCGTCGCCGGTGTCGCGGCCCAGTACGAGTCCGAGGTCGTCTACCACCAGATCCGTGAGGACCTGGAGGAGCAGGGCGTCATCTTCCTCGACACCGACACCGCGCTGAAGCAGCACCCGGAGCTCTTCCAGGAGTACTTCGGCACGGTCATCCCGGTCGGTGACAACAAGTTCGCCTCGCTGAACTCGGCCGTGTGGTCCGGTGGCTCGTTCATCTACGTGCCCAAGGGCGTCCACGTCGACATCCCGCTCCAGGCCTACTTCCGTATCAACACGGAGAACATGGGCCAGTTCGAGCGGACGCTGATCATCGTCGACGAGGACGCGTACGTCCACTACGTCGAGGGCTGCACCGCCCCGATCTACTCCTCGGACTCGCTGCACAGCGCCGTGGTCGAGATCATCGTGAAGAAGGGCGGCCGCTGCCGCTACACGACCATCCAGAACTGGTCGAACAACGTCTACAACCTGGTCACCAAGCGCGCCGTGGCGTACGAGGGCGCGACCATGGAGTGGGTCGACGGCAACATCGGCTCCAAGGTCACGATGAAGTACCCGGCCGTCTACCTGATGGGCGAGCACGCCAAGGGCGAGACCCTGTCGATCGCCTTCGCGGGCGAGGGGCAGCACCAGGACGCCGGCTCCAAGATGGTGCACATGGCGCCGAACACCTCCTCCAACATCGTCTCCAAGTCGGTGGCGCGAGGTGGCGGCCGTACGTCCTACCGCGGTCTCGTCGAGATCGGCGAGGGCGCCCCGGGTTCCAAGTCGAACGTGCTCTGTGACGCGCTGCTGGTCGACACGATCTCGCGCTCCGACACGTACCCGTACGTCGACGTCCGCGAGGACGACGTGTCCATGGGCCACGAGGCGACGGTCTCCAAGGTTTCCGAGGACCAGCTCTTCTACCTGATGAGCCGGGGCATGACGGAGTTCGAGGCGATGGCGATGATCGTCCGCGGCTTCGTCGAGCCGATCGCCAAGGAGCTGCCCATGGAGTACGCGCTTGAGCTCAACCGGCTGATCGAGCTGCAGATGGAGGGCTCGGTCGGCTGACGCCACCGTCCCCCGCAGCGACTGATTCCTGACCCAGAGAGAGAGCACTACGACAGCCATGGCTGAGGCTCAGAACATTCCGGTGGGCTCCACGACCTCCGGTTCCATCGCGGTGGCCGCCGAGTCCACCGTCGCCACGCGCATGAGCGCCCCGCCGTCCTTCGACGTGGCGGACTTCCCGGTGCCGCACGGCCGCGAGGAGGAGTGGCGCTTCACGCCGCTCGATCGCCTGCGCGGTCTGCACGACGGCACCGCCGAAGCCGGCGGTGTCCTCACCGTCGAGGTGAGCGCCCCCGACGGCGTCACCGTCGAGACGGTGGGCCGCGGCGACGCGCGGCTCGGCAGGGCCGGCACCCCGGTGGACCGGGTCGCCGCTCAGGCGTACAGCTCCTTCGAGAAGGCCTCGGTCGTCTCGGTGCCCAAGGAGATGGTGCTGACCGAGCCGATCCGGATCGGCGTGCACGGCAGTGGCGGTACGGCGTACGGCCACCAGGTCGTCGAGCTCGGCGCCTTCGCCGAGGCTGTCGTCGTCATCGACCACACCGGTGACGCGGTGCTCGCCGCCAACGTCGACTTCGTCGTCGGCGACGGCGCGAAGCTGACCGTCGTGTCCGTCCAGGACTGGGACGACACGGCCGTGCACATCGCCCAGCACAACGCGCTGATCGGCCGCGACGGCTCGTTCAAGTCGGTCGTGGTGACCTTCGGCGGCGATGTCGTACGTCTCCACCCGCGCGTGCAGTACGCGGGCACCGGCGGTGAGGCCGAGCTCTTCGGCCTGTACTTCACCGACGCCGGCCAGCACCAGGAACACCGGCTGATGGTCGATCACAACACCCCGCACTGCAAGTCCGACGTCGCCTACAAGGGCGCACTCCAGGGCCAGGACGCGCACGCCGTGTGGATCGGGGACGTCCTCATCGAGGCCGCCGCCGAGGGTACGGACACGTACGAGATGAACCGCAACCTCGTCCTCACGGACGGCGCCCGCGTCGACTCCGTACCGAACCTGGAGATCGAGACCGGCGAGATCGTCGGCGCCGGACACGCCTCGGCGACCGGCCGCTTCGACGACGAGCAGCTCTTCTACCTCATGGCCCGCGGCATCCCGGCCGGAGAGGCCCGCCGCCTCGTCGTCCGCGGCTTCTTCGCCGAGCTGGTGCAGAAGATCGGTCTGCCGGACGTGGAGGAGCGCCTCCTCGACAAGATCGACACGGAGCTGGAGGCATCCGTCTGATGGCCTTCGCCCGAGCCTGTGCGCTGAGCGAGCTGGAGGAGGACACCCCGAAGAGGGTGGAACTCGACGGCACGCCGGTATCCGTCGTCCTCACCGAGGGCGAGGTGTTCGCGATCAACGACATCTGCTCGCACGCGAACGTCTCCCTCTCGGAGGGCGAAGTCGAGGACTGCATGATCGAGTGCTGGCTGCACGGTTCGAGCTTCGACCTCCGCACCGGCAAGCCGTCCGGCCTTCCCGCGACGCGCCCCGTCCCCGTATACCCCGTCAAGATCGAAGGGGACGATGTGCTCGTCTCCGTCACACAGGAGTCCTGAGACACCCATGGCAACGCTTGAAATCCGCGACCTGCACGTTTCCGTCGAGGCCGACAACGCCACGAAGGAGATCCTCAAGGGCGTCGACCTGACCGTGAAGCAGGGCGAGACCCACGCCATCATGGGCCCCAACGGCTCCGGCAAGTCCACCCTCGCGTACTCGATCGCGGGTCACCCCAAGTACACGATCACCAGCGGCACCGTCACCCTCGATGGTGAGGACGTCCTGGAGATGACCGTCGACGAGCGCGCCCGCGCCGGCATGTTCCTGGCCATGCAGTACCCGGTCGAGGTCCCCGGCGTCTCGGTCTCCAACTTCCTGCGTACGTCGGCGACGGCGATGCGCGGCGAGGCCCCCAAGCTGCGTACCTGGGTGAAGGAGGTCAAGTCCGCGATGGAGACGCTCCAGATGGACCCGGCCTTCGCCGAGCGCAACGTCAACGAGGGCTTCTCCGGCGGTGAGAAGAAGCGCCACGAGATCCTCCAGCTGGAGCTCCTCAAGCCGAAGATCGCGATCCTCGACGAGACCGACTCCGGCCTCGACGTCGACGCGCTGCGCCAGGTCTCCGAGGGCGTCAACCGCGTCCACTCGACCGGTGAGGTCGGCACCCTGCTGATCACGCACTACACGCGCATCCTGCGCTACATCAAGCCGGACTTCGTCCACGTCTTCGCCAACGGCAGGATCGTCGCGTCCGGCGGTCCGGAGCTCGCCGACGAGCTTGAGGCCGAGGGCTACGAGAAGTACACGAAGGGTGGCCCCGTGAGCGGAGCGAACTCAGAGGAGGACGTCGCGTGACACAGCTGCCGGGCCTTCTCGACACCGAGGCGATCCGTAAGGACTTCCCGATCCTGGATCGCACGATCCACGACGGCAAGAAGATCGTTTACCTGGACAACGCGGCGACTTCGCAGAAGCCGCGCCAGGTCCTCGACGCGCTGAACGCGTACTACGAGCAGAGCAACGCCAACGTCCACCGTGGCGTGCACGTGCTCGCCGAGGAGGCCACGGCGCTGTACGAGGGCGCCCGCGACAAGGTCGCCGCCTTCATCAACGCGCCGAGCCGCGACGAGGTCATCTTCACGAAGAACGCCTCCGAGTCGCTCAACCTCGTCGCCAACATGCTGGGCTGGGCCGACGAGCCCTACCGCGTGGACAGCGACACCGAGATCGTCATCACGGAGATGGAGCACCACTCCAACATCGTGCCGTGGCAGCTGCTCTCGCAGCGCACGGGCGCGAAGCTGAAGTGGTTCGGCATCACCGACGACGGCCGGCTCGACCTGTCCAACATTGACGAGATCATCACCGAGAAGACGAAGATCGTCTCCTTCACGCTGGTCTCCAACATCATGGGCACGATCAACCCGGTCGAGACGATCATCCGCCGTGCGCAGGAGGTCGGCGCGCTGGTCTGCATCGACGCCTCGCAGGCCGCGCCGCACATGCCCCTCGACGTACAGGCGCTGCAGGCCGACTTCGTGGCCTTCACCGGCCACAAGATGGTCGGCCCGACCGGCATCGGGGTGCTGTGGGGACGCCAGGAGCTCCTTGAGGACCTCCCGCCGTTCCTCGGCGGCGGCGAGATGATCGAGACTGTTTCGATGAGCTCGTCGACGTACGCGCCCGCTCCGCACAAGTTCGAGGCCGGTACGCCCCCGATCGCGCAGGCCGTCGGCCTCGGCGCGGCCGTGGACTACCTCACGTCGATCGGCATGGAGAACATCGCCGCGCACGAGCACGCGATCACCGAGTACGCGGTGAAGCGCCTGCTGGAGGTACCCGGTCTGCGGATCATCGGCCCGACGACGGCCGAGGAGCGCGGGGCGACGATCTCGTTCACACTGGGTGACATCCACCCCCACGACGTGGGCCAGGTCCTCGACGAGCTGGGCATCGCGGTCCGCGTCGGACACCACTGCGCGCGGCCCGTCTGCCTGCGGTACGGAATTCCTGCGACCACGCGAGCGTCGTTCTATCTGTACTCCACGCCGGCCGAGGTCGATGCCCTGGTCGACGGCCTGGAGCACGTCCGGAACTTCTTCGGCTGAGGACTGGGATCGTGAAGCTGGATTCGATGTACCAGGAAGTCATCCTGGACCACTACAAGCACCCCCACGGGCGCGGGCTCCGGGACGGCGACGCCGAGGTGCACCACGTCAACCCGACATGTGGCGACGAGATCACGCTTCGCGTGAAGTACGACGGCGACACGATCGCCGACGTCTCGTACGAGGGCCAGGGCTGTTCCATCAGCCAGGCCAGTGCCTCCGTGCTGAACGACCTGCTGGTCGGCAAGGAGCTGGCCGAGGCGCAGAAGATCCAGGCCACGTTCCTGGAGCTGATGCAGTCCAAGGGCCAGATCGAGCCGGACGACGCGATGGAAGAGGTGCTGGAGGACGCGGTCGCGTTCGCCGGTGTCTCGAAGTATCCGGCGCGTGTGAAGTGTGCTCTGCTGAGCTGGATGGCATGGAAGGACGCGACGGCCCAGGCACTGGGCGAGAGCGCCGAGAGGAAGACCGCATGACTGACAACGCTGCGACACCCACCGAGGACCTCAAGACCAAGCCGGCCTCCGAGGACGAGGTCCGCGAGGCTCTGTACGACGTGGTCGACCCCGAGCTGGGCATCGACGTCGTCAACCTCGGCCTGATCTACGGCATCCACATCGACGACTCCAACATCGCCACGCTCGACATGACGCTGACGTCCGCGGCCTGCCCGCTGACCGACGTCATCGAGGACCAGGCGAAGTCGGCGACCGAGGGCATCGTCAACGAGCTGAAGATCAACTGGGTCTGGATGCCGCCGTGGGGCCCGGACAAGATCACGGACGACGGCCGCGAGCAGCTCCGCGCGCTCGGCTTCAACGTCTGAGACGAGCCGACCGACCAGCCAGACTTCCGAGAGGCCCCCGGCACTGCCGGGGGCCTCTCGGCGTATCAGTACGGTCCGAGTACGGTCCGCTCAGTACCGGTCCGCCGCCGCCTCGGCGAGCACCGGGGCCAGGTTCTCCTTGCGGATGCGCTGGTCGACGTACAGCAGGCCGGTCACCAGCTGGGGGAAAGTGGTGGCCACGATCTGGCTGATGATGCTGCCCAGCAGGATGAAAACGAGGTACGAGCCCATCGCGACGAGGGCCTCGCCCACACCGGGCTCGGGACCCACCTCGGCCATGCCCGGCATGCTCGTCAGCGCGCCGATCATGGTGAGCGGGAGCTGGATGATGTAGCCCGCGACCATGGCCATGATCGAGGCCAGCACGGTGATGCCGAAGATCCGCCACCAGGCGCCCTGTACCAGCTGCGACGAGCGGCGCAGCGCCGCGACCGGCCCCTGCGACTCGAAGACCACGGCGGCAGGCGCCAGGCTGAACCGCACCCAGAGCCAGACGGCCAGCGGGATGAACGCGAGGAACACCACGAAGCCCAGGGCCGCCCAGGCACCACTGGTGTCCTGCGACAGGAACGACACGATCAGCACGACGTAACTGACCATGAACAGGCCCATGGTGACCATGGCGACCAGCCAGGGCAGCAGCATCGCGCCGATGACGGCGGGCACCCGCGGCCAGGCACGGCGCCACACCGCGCCGAAGGTCGTACGGCGGCCGAGCACCGCGTCCTGCAGCACCGCGGGGCAGGCGGCCATGATGGTCGCGGTGGCTACCACCATCGACAGCATGGCGACGATCCACACCACGCCGAAGGAGATCAGCAGAGTCCACAACTCGTCCCACGGCGGGTCCTCGTCGTTGGCGCTGTCGAAGACCGTCTGCAGGGTGTCGTGGGTGGCGGAGAGGGCGATGGCGACGGCGCCGACCACCACGAGCAGCGCTCCGCCGTACATCAGCACGGCTATGCCGAACAGCTGCTTCCAGTAACGGCCCATGGTGGTGAACGTGCCGCCCAGGATGTCACCCAGGCCGAGCGGACCGAGGGGTATCACCCCCGGCTTGGGCGGCGGGGGCGGAGGCGGCATCCATCCGCCGCCCCAGCCGGGCGGCGGGGGTCCTGCGTACGGTCCGCCGCCGTGGGGGCCGTTCCATCCCGAATCGTGCGCCACTGTCACTCCGTTACGTTTCATGCCCTGACCAGGCGCTACACCGTAACGGGTGGGCGCCTGGGGCGGAATGGCGGTGCGGTGCGTTCCTCGCTTATGTGTACGGTCGTACACAACGGTGTGTACCTTCGTGCGCATGCCATACGTACTGCTGGCCGCGGCCATTGCGGCGGAGGTGGCCGGGACCACGGCCATGAAGTACAGCTACGGGTTCAGTAAGCTCTGGCCCTCGATCGGCACAGTCGTCGGCTATCTGCTGGCCTTCAGCCTGCTCGCGCAGACCCTCAAGTCCATGTCGGTCGGCACCGCCTACGCGATCTGGGCGGGCGTCGGCACGGCAGCGGTCGCCGCCATCGGCATGTTCTTCCTCGGCGAGTCGGCGAACGCCGTCAAGCTGACAGGCATCGGGCTCGTCATCGTCGGGGTCGTACTGCTCAATCTCGGGGGCACGCACTGATGGCCCGCCGTTACGACCCCGAACGGCGCCGCCGCATCATCGACGCCGCGATCCGGGTGGTCGGCAGCAAGGGCATAGCGGGCCTCAGCCACCGGTCCGCCGCGGCCGAGGCCGATGTGCCGCTCGGTTCGACGACGTATCACTTCAAGACCCTCGACGAGCTGTTGGTCGCCGCCCTGCGCCAGGCGAGCGAAGGCTTCGCGAAGCTCGTCGACGAGCGCGCCGCCCTCCAGGATCCCGAGGCCGACGTCGCGGAGGAGCTTGCCGCGCTGATGGGGGAGTGGATCTCCGGGGACCGTACCGGCGTCGAGCTGGAGTACGAGCTCTACCTCGCCGCACTGCGCCGGCCCGCGCTGCGCCCCGTCGCCGCCGAGTGGTGCGCGGGAGTGGCCGACCAACTGGCCCGGCGCACCGACCCGGTCACCGCGCGGGCGCTGGTCGCTCTGATGGACGGGATCTGCCTCCAGGTGCTGCTGACCGGAGCCGAGTACGACGCGGCGTACGCCCGGGAGATGCTCAATCGGATCCTCGCCGGCCGTTCTTGACACCGGATTTGACGTCAGCTTTGACGCCGGCTCTGACACTGGCCAGCGCCGCCTCGACGCTCGCCCCGATGTCCGTGATCGGGTAGAGGACTTCGCGGATCTTACGGTCCTGGTCCACCACCAGCGTCAGCCGCTTCAGCCTGCTGATCCCTGCGACACGGAACGTCGGCAGCCGCAGCGCCGCCGTCAGCGTCAGGTCCGCGTCCGACAACAGCGGGAAGCGCAGCCGCTCCTTGTCGGCGAACGCCCGCTGCTCGTCCGGGCGTTGTGCCGATACGCCGTGCACGGTCGCGCCCGCCGCCGTGAACTCGGCCAGCTGATCGCGGTACGTGCAGGATTCGAGGGTGCAGCCGGGGGCGCCCGGGATTCCGGCCCAGCCGGGCGGATAGGCGTCCGGGCGGGCGTACGCGCCGGGGAAGCAGTAGAGGACGGTGTACGGAGTATGCGCCGCGACCGGGTCCCTCGACTCACCGTCGTAATCCGGCAGCTGAAGCTCCGGCAGGCGCGTGCCGCGCAGGGCGTGCACGCGCTCGGCCTCCTGCGAAGCCTCCGCGGTCGTCGCCATCGTCTCGCCCTCTCCCAGCAGCCAGGTGTCGCCCCCCCCAAGTGGACGTGAAGGTTGTGGACGACGTGGCGACGGTGCGTAGATCCGGGTTGGGGTTCCAGCGTGGCGACATAAACCGACCGTAGTATGGTGGTCGCTATGAGTGAACGAGGGTTGGGGAAGCGGCAGTTCGGGCATCGCGCCCGACTGGTACTTTCCCCCGTCCTGTCGCTCAAGGCTGATGATCAGGCGCACGCCGCCCGCACGATGTGGAATCTTCTCCATGCGTGGTGGCAGATGGTGCCGAAGGAGAAGCGGACGTTAGCGAACGCGGACGCCGCGATTCGGCAGGCGCGTAAGGACATCGACTTCCTCGCCGTGCTGCCCGCGCAGGCCGCGCAGGCGGTACTTAAGACGTACTTCCAGGCGTGGAAGAACTGCTGGGAGGGCCGGGCTGATGCCCCGAACTTCAAGGCCCGGTTCCGCACGGTGATGTCCGTGGACATCCCGCAGGGCCGGGACCTGAACATCACCCGCGTGCACCGCCGCTGGGGCGTGGTCAACATTCCCAAGGTGGGTCGCGTCCGGTTCCGGTGGACCAAAGACCTTCCCGTAGGCAAGCACGCCAACACCGACAACCGGATCACCGGGGCCCGGTTGGTCAAAGACGCGCTCGGCTGGCACATCGCCTTCCGTGTCCAGGCCCTCGAAGCCGAACCCGAGCCTCATACCGGTCCCGAGGTCGGTATCGACGTGGGCGTCACCGTGCCCATTGCCCTCTCCGACGGCGAGACGTACGACCACGACGAGTGGCTGACCAAGCAGGAGCAGGCCAAGCTCCTGCGCCTTCAGCAGCGTGCCGCCCAGCGCAAGCAGCACCGCAAACCGGGCGAGCGCACCTCACGCCGGTTGAAGCACACCTATGACCAGATCGCAGGACTGCGCGCGAAAGCCAAGCGCCGGGCACTGGACTGGCAGCACCAGACCACCACCGCCATCGCCAAGAAGTACGGCACTGTCGTGGTGGAAGCACTTCACATCACGAACATGGTCAAGTCCGCCAAAGGAACAGTGGACCAGCCGGGGAAGAACGTCGCCCAGAAAGCCGGGCTGAACCGCTCCATCAGCGGCGAAGCGTGGGGCCGGACGGTCACCATGCTGGCGTACAAGACCGCCCAGCACGGCGGCACCTTGGTCAAGGTCCCCGCCCCCCACACCTCCCAACGCTGCTCCGCGTGCGGTTTCATCACACCTGGCAGCCGGGAGTCCCAGGCCGTGTTCGTGTGCAAGAACCCGGACTGCGGCTGGTCGGGCAACGCCGACCACAACGCAGCCCGCAACGTCTTGCACCTGTACCGGATGGGCCTCGCGCTCATCCCGGCTGCCGGGAGGGCAGTCGTCAGGCGCGCGAAGCGCGTCAAGCCCACCACCGCAAGGTAGGTGGGAATCTCCCGGATTCAGCCGGGAGAGCACTTCAAAAGACCCCGGCCACCGCCTACGTCGCCGACCAGGCGCCCGAGCACGCCCAGGGCCGCTTCCAGAGCCTGTACGCCGGTGTCTCCGTCAGCGGCGTCATCCTCGCCCCGCCACTCGGCGGCGCACTGTACGCCGCCGCGCCCGCGCTGCTGTGGCCGCTGAGCGCGGCGCTCGCGGTGGCCGCCGGACTGGCCGTACTGGCGGCGGGCCGGATGCGTACGCCGGGGGAGTCCGCGGGGGAGCCTGCGGGGCAGGCCGCAGGCGAGTGCCGGGACGGGCGCCCGCCAGCCGAGACCGGTTCGCCCACGCGGGCCAGTGCCGGTTAGGTTCGTGTCATGACCGATACGACTGCTACTCGCACCACCGGCGCCGTCGCCGCCGGACTCGCCACTCTCGCCGCCGACGGCACCGTCCTCGACACCTGGTTCCCCGCCCCCGAGCTCGTCGCCGAGCCCGGCCCCGCCGGCACCGAGCGCCTCACCGCCGAGCGCGCCGCCGAGCTGCTCGGCGCGACCGCGCCGAAGGCCCTCGGCCCCGACGCCCGCCGCGGTGTCGAGGTCGTAGCCGTCCGTACGGTCATCGCCTCGCTCGACGACAAGCCGCTGGACGCCCACGACGCGTACCTGCGCCTCCACCTGCTCAGCCACCGCCTGGTCCGGCCGCACGGCCAGAACCTGGACGGAGTCTTCGGTCTCCTCTCCAACGTCGCCTGGACCTCGCTCGGCCCGGTCGCCGTGGACCAGGTCGAGACGGTGCGCCTGAACGCCCGCGCCGAGGGCCTGAACCTCCAGGTCACCTCGATCGACAAGTTCCCGCGGATGACGGACTACGTGGCCCCGGCGGGCGTCCGTATCGCCGACGCGGACCGGGTCCGCCTCGGCGCGCACCTGGCCTCCGGCACCACCGTCATGCACGAGGGCTTCGTCAACTTCAACGCCGGCACCCTCGGCACCTCCATGATCGAGGGCCGTATCTCCGCTGGTGTCGTCATCGGTGACGGCTCCGACATCGGCGGCGGCGCGTCCACCATGGGCACGCTCTCCGGCGGCGGAAAGCAGATCATCTCGATCGGCGAGCGCTGCCTGGTCGGTGCCGAGGCGGGCGTCGGCATCGCGCTCGGCGACGAGTGCATCGTCGAGGCGGGCCTGTACGTGACCGCGGGCACCCGCGTCACGATGCCCGACGGCCAGATCGTCAAGGCGCTGGAGCTGTCCGGCGCGAGCAACATCCTCTTCCGCCGCAACTCGGTGACCGGCGCCGTGGAGGCCCGCCCGAACAACGCGGTGTGGGGCGGGCTCAACGACGTACTGCACAGCCACAACTGATCAGCCTGCGCGCCCGCCTGCGCGCCCGCCTGCGCGCTGGAGCGCCCCTCCACGGCCCCGGACTGCCCTGGAGGGGCGCTCCGTCATTGGCTCTGCCAGGTCATTGGCTCTGCCAGGTCATTGGCTCTGCCAGTGGCTCGGCCGGGGGCTACTTCCACTCGTAGACCTTGGCCGTGACCTTGCCCTTCTCGTCGGTGTCGAACTCGAACACGCCGACTGTTCCCGCGAGCCGGGCGAACTTGGCGGCGGCGGTCTGGTAGTAGACGGCGCCGCGCCAGTTCACCCCGCCGGAGTCGGTGAAGTGCCCGATGCCCTGGCCGTGCCAGGTGATCGTCTCCCCGTCCGGGGTCATGATGATTCCTTGGCCGTCGCCGAAGAGGGTGCCGTCAAGGCGGACGTACGACTCGTAGGTTCCCAAGTCCTTGGCCGCCGAGCCCAGGAGCGTTCCTTCACCCTGGAAGGAGACCTCCATCGCGGGGAGGCCGTCCTCGCTGGGCAGGACCCGCATTCCGGTGATTTCTCCCTGTTCCTCGCCGAGCACATCGCCGAGCATGATCGGTCTCCTCTCGAAATGATGCCGGAAAAGCCCGATTGGTCTCTCATTCCGGACTACGCCGGATGGTGAACCCCGTCAAGCCGGTCCCGCTCGGACGGATGGCCTTGCGCGACGTGCGTGACCTCCGGGCGCCTTCGGCGGTTCTGGCAGATAAGCAGGTCGGCACATCGGACGAGCAACAGGGCGAGGACACGGCATGAGGGCACAGCAGACGCGGGTACTGACACGGTGGTTCATCGGGTGCGGTGCGGTTCTTCTGGCGGTGGGGCTGCCCGCAGGGGCGGCGCACGCCGACGAGACGCACACGAATTCGCACAACGCGCCACGCTTCAGCCTGATCTCGACCGGTCAGATCGACGACCCGCTGGAGGACGTGCTGGAGCACGCGACGGTTCTCGGCAAGACCTACATGTAGCGCTGGGCCAGCTCCTCGTACGCCGCCAGCAGCCCGTCGACCGTGGCCCGGTCGGCGGGCTGCAGTGGTTCCCTGACCGGGCCCGCGGGCAGTCCGAGCGCGCCGAGCAGGCCCTTCGTGGTGACCGTGCCCGGCAGGCCCGAAGCCATCGTGAGGGTGATCAGAGGGAGCGCGCGGTGGTGGGCCCGGGCCGCCGCCGCGGTGTCTGCCGCGTCGTACGCGTCGAGGACCGCCCGCATCGCGCGGGGCGCGGAATTGGCGACTGTGCTGACGAAGCCCGCGCCGCCGAGTGAGTACAGCGGAAGGTTGTGCTCCTCGCTGCCCGAGTAGTACGCGAGAGAGGTGTGGGCGATCACCGTGGCGCTGCCGAGCAGGTCGTTCGCGCAGTCCTTGACCGCGGTGATACGCGGGTGTTCCGCGAGGCGCAGCATCGTCTCGACCTCGATGCGGGTGCCGGTGCGGCCCGGGATGTCGTAGAGCATCAGCGGGACGCCGACCGCGTCCGCGACCCGGCGGAAGTGTGCCTCGACGGCGGCCTGGGGCGGGCGGCTGTAGTACGGCGTGACGACCAACAGGCCGTCCGCGCCCGCCCCTGCGGACGCCTTCGCGAGCTCGACGGTGTGCCGGGTGTCGGCGCTGCCCACGCCCGCGAGGACCGACGCCCGGCCGCCGACCGCCTCGGACACAGCCCGTACGAGAGCGCTCTTCTCGGCGTCGGTGGTGGTCGGGGACTCGCCGGTGGTGCCGTTGAGCACGAGGCCCTCGCAGCCTCCTTCGACCACCAGGCGCTCGGAGAGCGCCTGGGCGCCGTCCAGGTCCAGTGCGCCCTCGGAGGTGAAGGGCGTGATCATCGCGCAGAGGGCGCGGCCGAAGGGGCGGGAAGGGCGCGATGGCGTCATGCCGCAAGTCTTGGGCCAGCGGACGGTGAAGGTCTACTTAGATTTTCTCCGGACGAATGACAAGCAGCACTGAAGTGTTGCCTGCTTCCGCCCGCCGTCCAAGGCTGTTGGCGGACCGTGAGACTCCCGTTCGGCGCCGCGCACTACTTCCGGTCGGCCCGCACGCTACTCCGGTTCTGCGATCAGCGCGGTGGCGACCCGGTGGAAGCCGAGGCGGCCGTAGATCCTGGCCACGTCCTCGTCGCCCGCCGACAGGAAGACAGTCTCCACGCCCCGCGATCGCGCGTCGGCCACCAGTGCCGCCGTGACCGCGAGGCCGAGGCCTCGGCGGCGTGCGGCGGGCAGGGTGCCGACGCCGACGATTTCACTGACCGTTCCTACCGGCTGGTGCTGGCCGGCGCACAGCGCCGTCCCGTCCTCGACCGCTGCCGCGACCGTGGTGAGACCGGCCTCGATCCGCGCCACCGCGCTTTCCACCGACCCGTCGCCTGCCCGGGTACGGACAGCTTCGGCCAGTTCGGGAAGTCCCGCCTGGCCGACACCCGTACCGGGCTCCGCGAAGGCGAGGTGGGGGACGACCAATGCGCTGGCCAGTGCCGGATCGTCCGGGGCGACGGTGCGTATCGACGGCCCGTCGGACAGCTTGTCCGCAGCGGGCACCGAGACCGTCGCGTCGAGCACCATCAGCGGGTGCTCACGCACCACCAGACCTGCCTCCTCGGCCGCCGCCCGCAGCGTCGGCGCCGACTCGGCGACCCACTCGAAGCTCTCCGGGATGCCGAGTTCGCGCTGGCGAGAGCGGACTCGGGCCACATCGGCGGCCGTCACTGCACCGGAGCCGCCCCGGGTCGGCCGTGCGTAGAAGGGCCAGCCCGCACCTTCCCGTACGAACAACGTCAGTGGGCCGAAGTCCTCGGCCCTGGCGCCATTGCGCGGTACCGCGTCGTAGTACGACTCAAGCCGGTCCAGCAGCAGTTCAAGATCTTCAGAAGTCACGCGGTGCATCCAAACACCGGATTGCCGATCACCGCCATCGCATTACGGACCGGCCTTGACCTCAACCGCGCTTCAGGTTTCACGATGGTGGTCATGAGGACGCGTCACAGCGGCGCGTCGAGCCAGGAGGTAGTACCGTCATGTCGCCGTCGTCCGTGCAGAATGTCAACTCACTTCCCTGGATAGCCCGTTCGGGCGTCGGCGTCGCCAAGGTCTCCGTCTGGGACGTCGGTACGCCCGAGCGGCAGCGGGAGACCGTAGAGGTCATCAGCAAGGTCTGGGGCAGCCGGGAGTGGCCGGACGAGGGGCTCCTCTCGTACAGCGTCTACATCGGCGAGGACGGCAAGAGCCTGCTCCACTACACGCAGTGGGCAGACGAGACGGCGTACGCAGCCTTCCTGCGCGCGGGCCGCGCGGCACGGGTCGACGAGGTCGACGCCGCTGTGCCGGGCATCGAGCGGCTCGGGCTGTACACGTACGAGCTCTACCGCAGCACCCCGCTGGGGCAGGTGGGCGGCCGCGTGCCGGGCTGCATCGTGATCGTCGACGTCGAGTTCGAAGGGCCCGACCCGGCCAGGCAGCGCGACTGGGTGGACACCGTCTTCGAGGCCCTGGGGACGGACCCGCACCCCCACCCGGGCGGAATCTCCGGGCACTTCCACGTGAGTACGGACGGCACCCGGGTGCTGAACTACGCGGAGTGGGAGAGCGCCGACGCGCACATCGAGGCCCTCGCCGGGCCCGGTGACGGGGTCGGTTCGCCGACGCCCCAGTGGACGAAAGTGCGGACCTACCCGGGCGTGAGCGGCGGCGGCGTGAAGCGGTACACGCCCGCGCTCAGCTTCAGCGCGGGCGTGTAGGCGGCTATGGCGGTGGCTACGGGCGGAAGCGCAGCACCTGCGGGTCGTGGTCGCTGTTCTGGGCGGAGAACTCCGCGTTGATGTGCACGCTGTCGTACGAGAAGTCGTCGATCGACGGGCTCGTCAGGATCTGGTCCAGGACCTGGCTGTTGCCCTGGAAGACGTACGAGTAACGCTCCGAGCGGGGCAGGGACTTGACCGCCGGGTAGAGCGCGCCGTCCGCCGTCAGTGCCTTCGTCGTCGCCGAGAACTCGAAGTCGTTGATGTCGCCCAGGACCAGGACGTCTGCGTTCCGCTGGACCTTGAGGATGTCCTTGACGAAGGTGTTGACCGCCTGTGCCTGCTCAAGTCGCTTGATCTCCGACTTGCGTACCGGCGGTTGGTGGTGCGACACCAGGCTCTCGTCGCCGCCCTTCGAACCGAAGTGGTTCGCGATCACGAAGACCGTACGGCCGCGGAACGTGAACTCGCCGGCCAGCGGCTTGCGGCTGTTCTCCCACGCCGCGTTGGCCGGGTCGATCCGGCCGGGGGAGAGGGTCAGGGCCGCGTCGCGCCCGTCCCGTACGACGGCCGTCGCGGTGGCCGCGTCGCCGCCCGCGCGGTCGGTGAAGGAAACCCGCTCGGGGTTGAAGAGGAAGACCTGGCGGATGTTGCCGCCGGGCTCGCCGCCGTCCTTGTTGTTCGCCGGGTCGATCGTGCGCCAGTCGTACGCCGGACCGCCGGCCGCCGCGATCGCCGCCGTGAACTTCTTCAGCGTTTCGTCGGCCGCGACCGTACCGTCGTTCTTGGCGCCGTTGTTGTCCTGGATCTCCTCCAGGGCGATGACGTCGGGGGAGGCCAGGTTGTTGACGACCGCCGCGGCGAGTGCGTCGAACTTGGCCTGCGGGTCCGTCGGGTCGAGGTTCTCGACGTTGTACGTCGCCACCGCGAGCTCGCCGCTGCGCTGCGGACGCGTCGACTCCGCCTTGAGGCCGCGGTCGGTGACCGTGCCGAGCGTGCGGGCGGTCAGCGTGTAGCCGCCGAACTGGTTGAAGTCCAGGGGGCCTTCGGTCGTACCCGCCAGGACGTCACCGACATTCGCTTTCGGGAACGGCTGCTGGGAGACCGGGGCGAGCTGCTGGATCTGGAGGCGGCCGGTGTTCTGGGAGGTGTACGAGCCGTAGACCGTGCCGCCGCGGCGGTTGTCGTGCTCGTGCGGCTTCACCGTGACCCACAGCTCCGAGTACGGGTCGGTCGCGCCGACCACGCGCGACGTGCCGATCCGGACGTTGCTGCCCTCCAGCGACTCGTAGTAGTCCAGGGCGTACTTGCGCGGGTTCAGCGGCAGCGCGTTGATGCTGCCGCCCGCCGCCGGGTCGCCCTCCGGGGCGTACGACGAAGGAACGGACTTCGCGGAGAGGGTGACCGGCGCGGGCACCGGGTTGCCCGAAGACACCACGGTCACCGTCGGCTTGGAGATCTGGGTCAGCGACTGGTTGCCGGACGACGTACCGCCGGGGATGTACTCGCCGACCGTGCCGGACACCTTCACCGCGTCGCCCACGGCCACCGTCGGCGCCGAGCTCGTGAAGACGAAGATGCCTTCGCTGGTGGCGGCGTCGGCGTCGGCCTGCGGGTCCTGGAACCAGAAGCCCTTCGAGCCGTACGTGCGCACGCCCGTGACGATGCCGGTGACGTCGGCGACCTGCTGCCCCACGAGCGGGGATATTCGGGTGGTGCCCTGGATGTCGTGAATCCGGGTCTCCGCAGCGGAGGCGGGGGAGTCCGAGGCGGAGGCGGCGGTCGTGGCGGCCAGCAGGCCGCCTGCCAGTGCGGTGGCTACGACGGCTGCGACGGCGGCGGATCTGGGGAGAGAGGAACGGGCAGTCATGTACGAGCTCCGAGTGCGATGGATGAGGGGTAGAGCACGGTTCTACGCGCGTCAATCTCTTGTGTGGACAAGGGGGTTGTCAAGGGTCGCCAGGTGTACGAATCCTGACGGGTACATGAACCCGGTGGCATAGGGGCAAATACGTCTACGCTGGGGGACGCCCGACCCGCATGCCCAAGGAGACCCCCCAGATGTCCGGAGAACGCCCCACCCTGCCGCCGGTGCGCCTGCACTCCGACGCCGAGCTGGCACGGGAGGCGCTCGCCTCCCCGCTCTTCGCGCGCGCCGCCAGGCTCGCCCGCTGGGCAGGGCCCGCGACCCGGGTCGGTGCGGGCGGCGAACTCGTCGACGAGCAGCTGCCCGAGGCCGCCGAGCACCTCGGTCTCGCCGCCGACGAGGACGGCGCGGCGGAGGCGAGCGAAGCGTGGCGCATCGCCGTGGACACGGGGCTCGTCGACGTCACCGACGCCGAGGAGGGGGGCGAGGGCGAAGCGGACGGGACCGTCACCGCCGGTGAGAACCTCGCACTGCTCACCTCCGGCAGCCCCCAGGACGTCCTCGCCATCTGGCTCGACGCGTTCGAGGCCGTCTTCGCCGACGCGACCGCACCCGTCCTCGACGACCTCTCCGGGCTCGTCGGCGAGGACGGCCGGGTCGACTTCGACTCGCTGGACTGGGACCCGGACGCGGAGGCCGAGTTCCTGGAAGGCGTACTCGGCAACCTGTATCTGCTGACCGTCACCGAGGGCGCGGCGGAAGGCCCGGTGCCACTGCCCGCACTCGCCGCTTCGATGATCGTGCCCGAGGACATGGGCGAGCCCACCGACGACGTACTGGAACAGGTGTCGGACGCGATGATGCGGCTCGACGACCAGTTCCGGGTGCTCGAACCGGTCGGGCTCGTCACCTACCAGCCGGTGGACGAGGCGCTGATGGCGGAGGAGGGATCGGAGCCCGAGCCGCCCGTCGACGACGAGGACGTGTCCCGGTACGGCATGGTCGGGCTCACCCCGCTCGGTCTGTACGGCATCAGGGTCCGGATGCTCGAAGCGGGGATCGACGCGCCCGCGGTCGGCGATCTCGCCGACAAGGGAGCGGAGGCGCTGCTCGACGGCATCGCGTACTTCCCCGAAGCGTCGGCCGGCGCCGAGACCGAGCAGTGGCTCGCCCGCCGCGAACCGGCCGCAGCCGCCCGGGAGTTGCTCGCCGCCGCCCGCGGCGTCGACCGGGGCGCTCCGCTGCGCAGGCTCCGCAGCCAGCAGGCGCTCTCGCTGGTCGGCCCGGAGGCGGAGGACGCGGTGCGCGAGGTGCTCGACGACCCGGAGCTGGGCGGCCTGGCCCGGGTCTGGCTCGCCGAGAGCGGCGCGTCGGACGTGCCGCCGCCGCCCGAGTCGATGATCTTCTGGCTCGCGATCGACACCATCGCCGCGCAGCTCGACGCAGACGGCGAACCGGCGGAGCTCCGGGACCTGGTGGCCGGGCTGACCGGTCGGCACAGTGGCTTTTTCGATGCCGCCTGGCGGGTGGATCACCCGGCGACGGCGGACGTCCTGGAGGCCATGGGGCGCCTGCACCCCGACAAGAAGGCGGCGAAGGAAGCCCGGAAGGCGGCCTTCAAGGCGCGTTCGCGCAGCGTGAGTTGAGGGGTACGGCGGGTGGCATGGGCCGCTGGGCTTACGCCGCCCGCCGCGCCTCGGGAGTGCGTGCGCCGATCAGCGCCTGGCCGATCAGCTCTCGCCGATGGGGAGCACGCGCACGGGCACGCCTTCGAGCTCCTCCGGCACGACGTCCTCGGCCCGGAGCTGGTCGCTGGGCACCTTGCGGGTGACGAAGACGACTATCACGTCCGCGCCCGAGCCCTCGTCCTTCCCGGTGCCGACGCCGGTCACATTGGGCAGCTGAAGCAGTTGGCTCTCATGGAGTGCGCGGGCCTGCTTGGCATCCACATGGCTCGCCTCCCTCCAATGGGTACTGGATCCACCCGGCGACTTCCCGCGGGCCCCCGGTTGGCAGGGCACTGTCTCACTGTCTGTTCATACGAAGATTCCCCACCCCGCCCCTTCCTGAAACTGGCGGTCTGCGGTGGTCTGGGAGCCTTGCGCCCGGTCACGGCGGGGGCTGTCACGGTCGGGCGCTCGCCTCCCGGACGTCGGGCGTTGTTCAGCCGACGTTTGTACGCGCCCGGAAGCCTGAGGCCGAAAACACGTGCCCCGCAGGGGGCCGCCTCAGGAGGTCCGAATGACGCTCACCCGCAGGGACTTCGCCAGACGGTCCGCGCTCACCGGCGCCGGAGTCGCACTCATCGGCAGTGTCGGCGCTCTCGCCACCGCCCCCGGCGCCCTCGCCACGGCCGACGACAGTGCCGAGGACGCCGCCGAGGACCCCGCAGGCGCCCCGCACGGCCCCGGCTACGGCCCCCTCGTGCCCGACCCCGAGGGCGTTGTCGCCCTCCCCGCAGGCTTCACGTACCGGATCATCACCCACTCCGGCGTCACCAAGCTGGAGAGCGGCGAATACACCCCGTCCAAGCACGACGGCACGGCCACCTTCGAGGGACCGCGCGGTGTGACGCTTCTGGTCAACAATCACGAGCTCAAGGGCCCGCGCAGCAAGTGGAAGCACCCGGTGCCCCTAGCCGAGGGGCTGGTGTACGACCCGGCCGCTTCCGGCGGCTGCACGGTCGTCGAGGTGCACCGCAGCGGCGAGGTCGCCGAGTGGGTCGGCATCGCGGGCACCTCCACGAATTGCGCGGGCGGCCGTACGACCTGGGGCACCTGGCTGACCTGCGAGGAGAACACCGACCGGGCCGGCGAGAACGGCATGACCAAGGACCACGGCTACGTCTTCGAGGTCGACCCCTACGACCGACGCGCCAACCTCGACCCGAAGCCGATCAAGGCCTTCGGCCGCTTCGACCACGAGGCCGTCGTCATCGACCCGAAGCGCGGCCACGCGTACCTCACCGAGGACGACTCCAACCCGAACGGGCTCCTCTTCCGCTGGGTCCCGCCGCACGGCTTCAAGCACGGCAGGGGCCGGCTCCGCAAGCTCGCCGACGACGCGGGCACCCTCCAGGCGGCGAAGTGCTTCGACTCGGGCGGCCGCTTCGTCGACGACCTGTCGCGCGCGACGAAGATCGGCACGGTCTACGGCGTCGACTGGGCCGAGGTGCCCGACCGGGACGGCAGGACCGTCCCGGTGCGCGAGCAGTTCGACGACGGGGACATCACCCGCGCCCGCAAGCTGGAGGGCATGTGGTGGGCGGACGGCGGCACGTACATCGTCTCCTCGTACGCCCGTGACGAGAGCCCGGGCGAGCCGCACGACGGCCAGGTCTGGTTCTACGACCCCAGGCGCCGCACGCTCACGCTGAAGGTGCTGCTGAGCACGAGCGGTGACTACGACGGCCCGGACAACATCACCGTCTCGCCGTACGGCGGCCTGGTCATAGCGGAGGACGGCGACGGGGGCCAGCACCTTTTCGGTGCCACCGACAGCGGCCGTACGTACCCGGTCGCCCGCAATGAATGCAATATCGGGACCGACGCCGAACCGGAATTCAGCGAGTTCGCCGGGGTCGTTTTCTCGCCCGACGGAAAGACGCTCTACGCCGGCATTCAGGACCCGGGCATCATGCTCGCGATCACTGGCCCGTGGCGGCGTCGCCACTGACCACGGCCAGGAGCTCGGCCACGTCGTTCTCGTGCTCGCGGATCAGCTCGGACACCGGTTCCTGTTCCCACCACGGCACGGGGGCGGCGCGCTCCGCGCACCAGGCCAGCGCCTCGGGCATGCTGGGCCGGGCCGCGGGGTCGGTGGCGAGGCAGGCGGCGAGGAACCCGGTCCACTGCGGGCCCGGTACGCCGATGAGGTCGGGGGCGTCGTGCAGGGTCCTGTGGGCCACCTGCTGGGCGCTGCCCGACCCGAACGGATTGCGTCCCGTACTGGAGAGGACGAGGAGCGCGCCGAGCGCGAAGACGTCGGCGGGCGGGCCTGTCGGGGCGCCGGGCGTCAGCTGTTCGGGGGCGAGGAAGCCGAGGAATTCGGAGGCCCGGCCGGCGGAGCGCCCCGCCGTACCGAAGTCGATGATCTTCGGGCCTCGGCGGGTGATGAGGACGTGGGCCGGCTTGAGGTCGAGGCAGGCCGGCCCGGCGCCGTGGATGGCCGACATGGCCACGGCGAGCGCCGAGCCGAACGTGCCGAGGTCGTCGGGCCCGAGCGGGCCCGCCGTGGAGATCGTCTCCACGATCGTCGGACCCACGCAGAACTCGGCTGCCAGCCACGGGTGTTGGTCCTCCGGGCCGGCGTCGGTCACCGTGGCCGTGAAAGGGCCGCCGATGCGCAGGGCGGCGGCGGCCTCGCGGCGGAACCGCTCGCGGAAGCGCGGGGCGGAGGCAAGGTCTTCGTGCACGGTCTTGAGCGCGACGAGCCGCCCGGCGGCGGTCCGCGCCAGATGGACACGGCCCGTGCCGCCCTCGCCGATCAGCGAGACGATGCGGTACTCAGCGCGTTCGGCCATGCCGTGGTCCTCCCGGTTGTACGGTCACCGGTCGTCCGGCCCGTCCAGTGATCGTGATCCAGTGTCCCGGACGCCATGTGCGACGCCTGCGGCCCCCGCTTGGTTGCGGCTGCGGGGCGGTTCCGTCGAGTCCGATCTCTGGACACAAAACAACGTTGCCGCATACAGCTACAAATAGAAGTGCATGCATTTCCTCCGCACAGGAATTTGGCGGACGGGGCAAGTTTCGTTTCGCGGAAGACCGTTTATGAAAACGGGTGAAGCATGCTGAATGCCCTGGGCCGCTTTGGCGGCCCCGGCGGCACCAACACCACCGAGGCCGTACCAATGTGCGAGGCGGTCCGACGAGCCGAATTCCGGCGAACACCCGGTGTTGGGGAGGGGTGCGGACCGGCCCCGGGTGAAGTGATCATGGACGGGCATGGCGTGGCGGCCTCGCGGGGCGCATACTCTCAACTAATGACAAAGTCAGCCGGAGCCCGGCGCTACCTGCCGTCCAGTCCCTTCAACGTCCCGGCCGCGGCCGCCCCACCGATCGAGGTTTTCGATGTGGGCGACCGGGTTTCGCATGATCAGTTCGGACTCGGGAGGGTCATCGCAGTCGAAGGCGATGCAGCAGTTCTCATCGACTTCGCAGGGCGACAAGGCCGCATCCTGAGCCCCTTCGTCAAGCTGACCAAGCTGTAGTCCCCCTGGCGCGGGAGCGCTAGAGGGCCTGGGCTGCCGGCTTGACCATGCCGCGAACGGTGCGACTCTTCACGAAGTCGCCCATCGCGGTCATCTCCCACTCCCCTGAGAACTGCTTGATCAGCTTCGCCATCATTACCCCCGTCTGCGGCTCGGCGCCCGTCAGGTCGAAGCGGACCAGTTCCTCACCGGTCGCCGCGTCCAGCAGACGGCAGTAGGCCTTGGCCACCTCGGTGAACTTCTGTCCCGTGAAGGAGTTCACCGTGAAGACCAGGCCCGTCGCCTCCGCGGGGATGCGGCCGAGGTCGACGACGATCACCTCGTCGTCGCCCGCACCCTCGCCGGTGAGGTTGTCCCCGGAGTGCTTGACCGCACCGTTCAGGATCGACAGCTTGCCGAAGTAGCAGCTGTCCAGGTGCTTGCGGTTCCCGTCGTAGGCGATGACGGACGCGTCGAGGTCGATGTCCTTGCCCCGGAACGCGGGCTCCCAGCCGAGACCCATCTTGACCTGGGACAGCAGCGGGCGTCCGCCCTTGACCAGCGAGACCGTCTGGTTCTTCTGGAGGCTGACCCGGCCCTTGTCGAGGTTGATCTTGCCGCTCGCGGCGGGCCCCTCCGGCGGGGCCGGGGGAGCCGCAGAGCCCGCCGGAGGGGCCGTGACCCCGGGGGCGGCCACTGGGGGCGCAGGGGGTGCCACAGGGGCCGCAGCGGGGGCAGGAGCGGCCGCGGCGGCGGGTTCCTCCACCGAGACGCCGAAGTCCGTGGCGATGCCGGCCAGCCCGTTCGCGTAACCCTGACCGACCGCGCGCACCTTCCACGCGCCGTTGCGGAGATAGATCTCCACGATCACCAGTGCCGTCTCGGTGCCCAGCTGAGGCGGGGTGAACGTCGCGATCATGGCGCCGTCGTCGGCTCCGCGCACGGTGGCGGTGGGCTCGATGCCCTGGAAGGTCTGGCCCGCGGCGTCGGGGCTCGCCGTGACCACGATCTTCTCGATGCCGGGCGGGACGGCTGACGTGTCCACCACGATCGCGTCGGGAGCAGTGCCGCCGCCGGACCGGTAGGTGACACCGGGGCCCGACGGTTGGTTGTAGAAGATGAAGTCGTCGTCGGAGCGCACCTTGCCGTCGGCCGTGAGGAGCAGGCCCGATACGTCGAGCCGCACCGGGGCGGCAACGTCCACGGCCACGCGGGCGGTGGGAAGCGGAATGTTCGAGCCGGGGGTCATTGCGGTCATGCCAGAGCTAACGACCGACACCGCTTTGCCGTTCCCTTGCGTCACCTGTTGCGCGGGTGATTTCTGGCGGCCCGCTCGTTGCCGTGTTTGTACGCCCCGGTCCATCGCGCCATCACGAGCTGGCTGTCGCCCGCCCCGGCCTCGGCCAGGAATTTTTCCGCACGCGCACCGCGCAGGGTGCCTGCGGCCCGGCCCTGGTGAGTGATGACGACACTGCCGTCGCCGAATTGCTCGTAACTGAATCCATGCGGTTTTGGCATGACCGCATGGTGCCCGCTTCCTGGTCTCCGGGTCGCCCGAATTTGTTGGATCCTGCGGGGTGAGGACCGTACTCGGGTGTGGGGAGTTCTGTGGAGACGTTCTGTACGGCGGACCTGGACGAGGCGCGCGTGGTGATCGGCGAGAAGTTCTACGCCAACTCCATCGAGCGGCTCGACCGGGAGGGAGCTTTCGCGGCGAAGTTCCGCATCATCCAGCTGGGGGCGCTGACAGTGGGTGAGCTCCAGTGCGGCACGGACGTGCGGATGCGCTTCGGGGAACTGGGCGCCTACCACGTCGACATTCCGCTTGAAGGAAGGCTGTCCTGGCATCAGGGCACGCGGGCCGGGGCGACGGCGACACCCGAGGAGGGCGCCGTGTTCCAGCCGTCCGGCGACACCTTCCTGGACCGGTGGAGCGGCGACTACAGGCTGCTGGCGGTGAAGATCGACACTTCGGCGCTGGAAGGCCAACTGGCGCATGCGCTGGGCAGGGCGCCGCGCGGGCCTGTCGCCTTCGCGCACCGGCTCGACGTCACACAGGGCGCGGGCCGCAGTTGGGGCCGGCTCGTCCGGTGGGCGGCTCGGGAGGCGAGCGGGGCCGGATCGCTCGTACGGGAGCCGCTGGTGGCCAAGCCGCTCGAAGAGGCGCTGCTGAACGGCCTGCTGCTCGCGGTCGACCACCCGTACAGGGAGGAACTGACCAGGCCGACGGCGGCGACACTGCGGCCCGCGCCGGTCAAGCGCGTCGTGGACGCCATCCACGACAGTCCCGAGCACCCGTACAGCGCGGCGGAGCTGGCCGCCCTCGCCCGGGTGAGTGTGCGGTGGCTCCAGGAGGCATTCCGCCGGTACGTCGGGATGTCACCGATGGCGTATCTGCGGGGAGTCCGGCTGGACCGGGTGCGCGACGAGCTGAGGCGGTGCGGGCCCGGCGAACTGACGGTGAGTGAGGCGGCCTTCCGGTGGGGCTTCGCCCATCTCGGGCGGTTCTCCGGTGCGTACCGTGCGCGCTTCGGCGAGGCGCCGTCGGAGACGCTGCGGTCGGGCTGAGTGGGCCGGGCCGGCCGGTGGGCCGCCGCGCTGCGCAATGCGGACAGTGGGCGCGCGTAATGGATCGTGGTTCCAGGCGTGCGCAACTACCTTGTGCCGGACGCGAGTACGTGTCCGTGGGCTCCGGCGCCGCCAGTGAACACGTCGGTGATATTCACCGGCGGTCCCGGCCGCCCGTGGCCGAGTTCCCCTCGTGAAGGGTCCGGACCGGTGCCCCCGTAGCCGGGCCGGACCCGCCTGTACCGCTGAGGTGGTCAGTACTTCCACTGGGGCGGGTCGGTGCAGAACTCCCCGCCCAGGTTGGCGTGACCGGGGTTGTCTGGGTCCAGTTCACCGTGTTCCGCGATGAGCTTCTCCGCGTACTGCTCCGAGTCGTCCTTCGGCTCGTATCCAATGGCCCGTGCGGATGAAAGATCCCACCACAGCCGGGTGTTGGCCGAGGACCCGTAGACGACGGTGTGGCCGACCCCGTCGGCCGTGAGCGCGGCGTGGAAGAGGCGGGCGCAGTCGCCCGGGCTCATCCAGATCGAGAGCATCCGCACCGAACTGGGCTCCATGAAGCAGGAGCCGATCCGGACCGACACGGTCTCGATGCCGTGCAGGTCCCAGTAGAGCTGGGCGAGATCCTCGCCGAAGGCCTTGGAGAGGCCGTAGAAGGTGTCGGGCCGGTGCGGCGTCGAGACGGGGATCAGCGGTGCGCCGTCGGCGGGGCGCGGGGTGAAGCCGACGGCGTGGTTGGAGGAGGCGAAGACCATCCGCTCGACGCCCTCTTCGCGGGCGGCCTCGTAGAGGTTGTACGTCCCCTCGATGTTGGCGCGCAGGATCTTCTCGAACGGGGCTTCCAGCGAGATGCCCGCGAGATGGATCACCGCGTCCACGCCCCGCACGGCCTCGCGCAGCGCTTCCTTGTCGGCCAGGTCGGCGGTGATCGCGTCCGGTTCGCCCTCGATGGGGGTCGCGTCGAGCAGGCGGAGTTCGTAGCCGTACGCCGGAAGGATCCCGCGCATCAGGGTGCCGACGCCGCCGGCGGCGCCGGTGAGCAGGACGGTGCGGGGTGCGGGCATCGGAGCGTCTCCTCGATGGGGCTTGGGCGTGTACGTGGACAGCATTCGCATGCGTGGACACGCTAGGGAGTGCCACACGGCCCTTCAAGTGTCGCGCGCGGCCGAGCAGTGCGTCAGGGGTCTCGCGCTGGACCGCCGTCAGCGCCGCGACGAGGACGCAGGGCAGGCCGAGGCCGACCGCGGCTGCGGTCGCCGGCACCACCGCGTCGTACGGCAGCGCACGCGCGGCCACGGCTGTCGCGAACAGTGCGATACCTGCGGCGGCGAGAGTGAGGGGAGAAGCGCCGCAGGCGACCCGCACGCTTACGCCGCGCGCCAGTACCCCAGCCCGTGCACCCGCCCCTTCGGCACGCCCACTTCCCTCCGTACATACGACGTCAGCGTCCTCGTCGTCGCCGTGTCGCACGCTATCCAGACGTACACACCGGCCGGGTCCTCCGCAGCCGACACCAGCGACGGCAGCGACGCCTTCACCTCTTCCACCAGGTGGCCACCCGCATCCCGCCGAGGGATCCTGCGCAGCTCGTGGCGTACCGGGTCGACCCGGATCGGCAGGTCGGCGTCCGACGCGTGCGACGTCTCGAACCAGATCGTCGCCGGGACCTCGGGCATCGACTCCAGCAGCGAATTGATCGCCGGAAGTGACGCCGGGTCGCCGATCACCAGCAGCCGCGAGGGCCGCGGCTCCGGCGTGTCGAAGCCCGTGCCCTGGAGCGTCGCCTCGATCGTGTCGCCGGGCTGCGCCTTGCGCGCCCAGTCGCTCGCGCACCCGTCGTGCAGGGCGAACTCCAGGCTGAACGTCCCGGCGGCGACGTCGGGGCCGACCAGGGTGTAGGCGCGCTGGTGCGGCTTGCCGGCGTTCTCGAACCACATCCGGACCCACATGGTCGGGTGCACGCCGGCCGCGCCGAGCAGGCCGCCGTCCGTGAGGTGCAGGCGCCGGTAGTCCTCCGTGACCTGCTCCGCCCCGGTCACGGTGAAGGTGAAGTCCTTGCCGCGCAGCAGTTTGAGTACCGCGCCCTCCCAGCCATGACCCACCGCAGACTCCTCCCCCACAGATCCGGGAATTGTTTCCCGGACAACTGTCCTTTAAGTTAGGTCAGCCTAACCTAAACCTAGATGGGGAACGGGAACAGAGTGAGCACCGAGGTCTTCCGGGACGCCTGGGGAATTCCCCATCTCCGCGCGAGCAGCGCACATGAACTCGCATTCGCCCAGGGCCGCAATGCGGCCACCGACCGCGCCTGGCAGATCGAGGTCGAGCGGCACAGGTCGCAGGGCACCACGGCCGCCTTCCTCGGCGCCGAGGCCGTCGGCTGGGACCGCTTCGCCCGCCAGTCGCGGCTCGACGACACCGCCCGGCGCTGTTTCCGCAGCCTCGACGCGGAGACGGCCGCTTGGGTCGAGCGTTACGTCGACGGGGTCAACGCCGGTCTCGCCGAAGGTGCGCTCCGGGCCCCTGAGTTCGCAGGCACCGGGCTGGCCCCCGGCGAGTGGCAGTCGTGGACGCCGCTCGGCATCTGGCTGTCGACGCACATCCTCTTCGCGGGCTTCCCGACCAAACTGTGGCGCGAGGAGGTCGCCCGCAGGCTCGGCGACGACGCCATCACTCTGTTCGCCACCGACGGCCCCGGCACCTCCGGCAGCAACGGCTGGCTCGTCACCGGCGAGCGCACCGCCACCGGGGCTCCGCTCATTGCGGGCGACCCGCACAGGTTCATCGAGGACCCGGGGGTGTACCAGCAGATCCGGCTGGCCTGTCCCGAGTTCGACGTGGTCGGTCTCGCCGTCCCCGGCATCCCCGGAATCGGCCACTTCGGGCATACGAACAGCGTGGCATGGGCGATCACCAACGCCATGGCCGACTACCAGGACCTCTACCGCGAGCGCCTGCGTCGCCGTACGGACGGAGCCGGGGCGGCGGCCGAGGTGGTCGAGGCCCTCGGCCCGGACGGCTGGCGGCCCGCCGGCGCCCACACCGAGACCATCGAGGTCGCGGGCGGCGACCCCGTCGAGGTCGAGGTGATCGAGACCGAGCGCGGCCCCGTCATCATCGGCGGCCCCGGCGACGAGATGGTCGTCAGCCTGCGCTGCCCGACCCGCGTGTACGAGGACCTCGGCTTCGGCGCGCTGCCCGCACTGCTCCGCGCGCGGACCGTCGACGACGTGGACCGGGCGGTCGACCAGTGGGTCGAGCCCGTCAACGTCGTACAGGCCGCCGACACAGCGGGCGGCCTGCTGCACCGCGTCGCCGGCCGCGTCCCGCTGCGCCACCGGGACAACGGCCTGCGCGTCGTACCCGCCTGGGAGCCGGGCCACGCATGGCGCGGCGTGCACGAGCCGATGCCGCGCGCGGACGTGAGCGGCGTCGCCGTGATGGCGAACCAGCGAGGACTCGCCGCGCCGCTCGGCGTCGAATTCGCACCGCCGTACCGCGCCGACCGCATCAAGCAGCTGCTCGACGGGTCGAAATCCTGGTCGGCCCCGGACATGGCCGCCGTCCACACCGACACGCATCTCGCCTCGGCCCGCCCCCTGCTCGGGTTGCTGTCCGGACTCGACGGGCTCAGCCCGCAGGGCGAGCGCCTGCGGGACCAACTCCTGCGCTGGGACCGGCGGATGGAGGCGGACAGCACCGACGCAACGGTGTACGCCGCCGTACGGACGGAAGTGGTGCGGCGGCTTGCGGCCCATCCGGACCTGGCCGCGCTGACCGAGCCGGTGGCGGACCCCTCGTACCCGGGGGTCTTCCTGCCCTGGCTCGCGCTCACCCCCCGGGTCGGGTTCGCTTTGGCGACCCTGCTGACGACCGACCTGCTGCCGGGCATCGACAGGCCCGCAGAGGTCAGGGCGGCCGTCGAGGCGGTGGCCGCGGCTTCTGACGCGCCGCCGGTGCCCTGGGGCGACGTACACCGCCTGACGCCGTGGCAGGCGGTGGAGTCGGCGCCGCCCGGGGGATGGCCCGGGCTGCCCGGCGACCACGACTGCGTGCTGTCGACGTCGAGCGTCCCCGGCGTCACCGACCGCTGCGCGCGCGGGCCCGCCGCCCGCTACGTATGGGACCTCGCGCGGCGCGAGGACAGCCTCTGGGTGGTGCCGCTGGGTGCGTCCGGGGTTCCCGGCAGCGCCCACCACCACGACCAACTGCCGTTGTGGCTGCGGGGCGAACTCGTCCCCGTGACCACCGACTGGAACCACCTGACCAAGGAGAACCATGACCCCCGCGACCCCCGTAACCGCTGAGCCGGTGTACGAACAGAAGATCGAAGGCTTCGGAACGGTCCGCCTGGTCCCCGTGAACCCCGCACGCGACGCGGAGCTGCTCCACGGCTGGGTCACCGAGGAGCGGGCCCGGTTCTGGGGCATGGGCGGCGCGACCCGCGAGCAGGTCCAGGAGATCTACGAGCACCTCGACTCGCTGACCACGCACCACGCCTACCTCGCTGTGCGGGACGGCGAGCCGGTGGCGCTCTTCCAGACGTACGACCCGGAGGCGGACCGGGTGAGCGAGTGCTACGACGTCCAGCCGGGCGACTACGGCGTCCACCTGCTGATCAGCCCCTCGGGCGGCGGCGGCACGGAGCGGGGCTTCACGGCGCACCTGCTGTCGGTGCTGGTCGCCTACCTGTTCGCGGACCCGGACCGGCAGCGGTTGGTGGCGGAGCCCGATGCGCTCAATGGCAAGGCGATAGCGCGTCTGGAGAGGGTGGGGTTTGCGCTCGGGGCGGAGGTCGTGATGCCGGAGATCGACCTGCCGGACGTCTTCCTGCCGGAGAAGCGGGCGCGGCTGGCGTTCTTGGGGCGGGGGGATTGGGTGGGCCAGGGGTAGGCGATTGGGCGCGGCGCGGTGCGTGCGAGTGGTCGTGGGTGCGGGTGCGGGTGCGGCTGCGGGTGCCTGCGGCGCTATCCCCTCCCCGGCCCCTTCCCGAAACTGGGGCTCCGCCCCAGACCCCGGTCCTCAATCGCCGGACGGCTGAAAAATCAGCCCTTCCGGGGGCTGGGGGCTTGCCCCCCACGCGGCGGCAGCCGCAAATGTCACAGTCGGGAACGGGTGGGGAAACACAACTGGCCCGCACCGCACGCGCACCGCACCGATGAGTTCCGGCCCGCCCCGCAGTCACCACTCACGACAGACGCCGCCATCCTCATCGCACCCCGGAGGAATCGCCATGACTGCCCAGAAGCCACTGCTCGACCTCGCACCCGCCGCCCGCCAGGTCGCCCAGCTGCTCGACGGTGTCAGCGACGACGCGCTCTCCGCGCCCACGCCCTGCGAGAAGTACCAGGTACGTCACCTCCTGGGTCACCTCCTCGGGCTGGCCGCCGCCTTCCGTGACGCGGCGAAGAAGGAGTTCGGGCCGACCACCGGTACCGACCCCGGCGCAGCCCTGCCCGTACTCGACGACGACTGGCGCACCCGGCTCCCGCGCCGGCTCGACGAGCTCGTCGACGCCTGGCGCAGCCCCGACGCCTGGGAGGGCATGACCCAGGCGGGCGGGGTCGACCTGCCGGGGGAGATCGCCGGGCACGTCGCGCTGAACGAGATCGTGCTGCACGGCTGGGACCTGGCCCGCGCCACCGGACAGCCGTACCCGGGTGACGAACCCAGCCTTCGGGCGTCGTACGAGTTCCTGGCGTCGGCGGTCGGTGATCCGGGCCGCGACCTCATTTTCGGACCGGTCGTCGACGTACCGGACGACGCCCCGCTCCTCGACCGCGTCGTCGGACTCGCGGGCCGCAGCCCGTCCTGGTCCCCCGACCGATAGTCGCGTCATCCCGCCCAACGACCGGACATGAACGTGATGGTGAGGACCGTCGAGAGCGGGGCGACCACGCAGATGTACGCCCCCTTCAGCCCGCGGCGTCGCACGCTCCAGCCCGCCAGCAGCACCCACATCGGCCACCACAGGAGGGTGGCGCGCGGGATGGACGTGTACCAGTACGAGGTCCCGAGGGCCCACAGGCTGAGCCCTACGTACACGGCCTCCGGCCACCTCCGGCGCCTCAGCAGCACACCGAGCAGTACGACGCCGACCACCATCGTCAGCAGCTCGGCCTGGAACATGACGGCGTAACCGGTGGACTGGGTGTGCGCGAAGGCCGCCTTCCAGGTGTTCTGCCACGCCTCCCAGGGGGCGTGGAAGTTCCGGTACCAGCCGCGTTCCTGGGCGTGGTTCCAGGCCATCCAGTCACCGGTGTGCGCGTGCAGGAACCAGGCGTAGAGGGCGGCGGGGAGGGCCGGCAGCGCCACCCACGGGAGAGATCGCCAGTGTCTGGGGGCTTCGGCCGTGACGACGAAGTGCACGGCCAGTGCCGCCGCGAGGAAGAGCCCGCTGACCCGTACACCGGTGGCCAGGCACGCCAGGACGCCCGCGAGCGGCCAGTTGCGGCGCTGGGCGGCGAGCCAGGCGGGCAGGGCGAGGGCCAGGAAGAGCGCCTCGGTATAACCGGCGGCAAGGAACACCGCACACGGCGACAGCAGGAAGAAGAGCACAGTGCGCTGCCCCGTGACGCCGTGGAGTCGCGCGATCCGGGCGAGGGCCAGGACGGCGACGGCCCCCGACACGAAAGAGATGAGCAGCCCTGCCACTGTCCAGTCGGGGATCACGGTGTGGACGGCGCGCAGGAGGAGCGGGAATCCGGGGAAGAAGGCCTCCCTGTTGTCCCAGCCGTCCGTCCAGGGCCCGGCCCCGCCGGGGAAGTAACCGCTCTGCGCTATGTGCAGGTAGTGCCACCAGTCCCACTGCCCCCACGACGCCAGCGCCGGCTGTACGTCATGGGTCTTGCGGTCGGCCGGGAACAGCCACCGCGTGCAGTAGGCGGTGGTCCAGACTCCGGTGCGGGTGAGCACGTACAGCCACAGAACGTTCCGGTCGGTGGGGCCGGGCGAGAACCGGCGCAGGCGGTCCGCGAGCCGCCGTCGCGCGGACGGTCCGGTGCCTGACGGGCTTGTACGGGTGCGCTGTCCGGGCCGCAGAGGCGTCGCGATGGTCATGGTCGAGCTCCTGGTGCGGGCATCGGGGCATACGGGATCGCCCCACGGCGGAAGCGGCGGGCAGGGGGAGAGCGGCAGGCGTCAGCTGGGGACGGGGCGGGTCAGTCCACGGGCGGCGACGAGGTCGTGGGCAGCTGGGTCGGCGTGCCTGACGGTGTGTTGGTGGGGGTGCCGTCGGGGTTGCCGTCAGGGGTGCTCGTGGGTGTGCTGGTCGGCGTACCGAGCGACGTGTCGGACGGCGTACTGGACACCGGAGGATCCGCAGGCGGCGTGGTCCACGGGGGGATCGAAGAGGGGAGGAGGTAGGAAGGGGCCTCCGATCGCATCTCGGACGGCGTGGTGGCCGGCGCAAGGGGGCCCGTACTTCCGCCGGACACCAGCGCCGCCACAGCCGCCGCACCCGTACCGGCGAAGGCCACGCACGCGGTGGCGGCCACCATGGCCAGGCGCCGCCGCCGCAGACGGGTACCGCGGGCCGAGATCACCGCTACCGGGAGGGGCTTCGTGTGCGCCTGCCCGGCGGCGGCCGCTTCCTGGAACGCGTTCCTCAACGGGTCACGGCGAACGTCATGGGCAGGGTCATGGGGCAGGTCATGGGGCTCAGGCACCGGTGGCCTCCTCAGCGCGTGGGTCCTGCAGAAGGTGGGAGAGCGCGGCCCGGCCCCGCACCAGGTGCGTCTTGACGGTGCCGGTGGACAGGCCGGTCTCGGCGGCGATCTGGGTGATGGTGAGGTCGCAGACGTAGTGCAGCGTCACGGTCCGCCGCTGCTTGGGCGGCAGTTCGCGCAGCGCCGACACCAGCGCGACCTGTTCGGGGCCGGGGCCCGCGACGTCGGGCGGGCTCCCGCGCCGCTGCCAGGCGTCCGCCGCGCGGCGGCGTACACGCCATCTGCTCACCGCCAGACGCCATGCCACCGTACGGATCCACGCCTCCGGTTCACCGGCCGCGTCGAGCTGGCGAAGCCGCCCCCAGCCCCTGACGAAGGCCTCCTGCACAACATCCTGGGCCTCGTGCAGATCGCCGAGCATCACATACAGCTGCCCGGTGAGGCGGGCGGCCGTGTGCGCGTAGAACTCTTCGAACTCCTCGACGGTCAACAACCACTCCTGGATATCTCTTCGGTCTCATCAGGCATACGCCCGGGGCCACGCATCCGGTTGACACCGGACGCAAAGAAACAGAGTGAGGGCCGTCACAGTGAACGATGCGTCAGACGCGCACCCGGACAACCTCGTTCAGAGTGATCGCAGAGAAACCGAAAGCGCATACCATGCGGCCGTCGTATTCATGTCATCACCTCCGACCGAGGGGACTCAGCGTGCGCACCAAGGTCCTGCCTTCCCTGCTCTGTGTCGGTCTCATAGCCGCCACCAGCGTGCTGACCGGAACCGCTGCTGTCGCCGCGCAACCCGCGCCGTCCGCAGCACAGAGCGCCGCCGCGGCCGACATCCGCGAAAAGCTGGAGCGGATCCCCGGACTGACTGTGGTCTCTGTGACGGACAAGGGCGGATTTCCCCTCTACAGCCTGACCCTGACTCAGCCCGTCGACCACGGCGATCCCGGCCGCAGCACCTTCGAGCAGAGATTCACGCTCTGGCACAAGGGCGAGACCGCGCCGGTGGTCCACTACACCGGCGGATACGGGCTGTCCTCCAGCACCCGCGAGATCACCACGCTGCTCGGCGCCAACCAGGTCAGCGTGGAGCACCGCTACTTCAACACATCCCGCCCCGGCGACGACGTCGACTGGGACGACCTGAACGTCTGGCAGCAGGCGAGCGACGAGCACGCGATCGTCGAGGCGCTCAAGACCATCTACCGGGCCAAGTGGCTCGGGACCGGCGCCAGCAAGGGCGGAATGACGCAGGTCTACCACGAGCGCTTCTACCCGGACGACCTGGACGCCGTCGTCGCGTACGTCGCCCCGAACGACGCGAACAACCGCGACGACAGCGTCTACGAGAGCTTCTTCAAGACCGTCGGCACGCCCGAATGCCGAGCCGCCCTGGACGCCGTACAGCGCGAAATGCTGGTACGCCGCGAAGCGATGCTGCCGCGCTTCGAGGCGACGTCCAAGGAGAAGGGCCTCACCTTCAAGTACCTCGGCTCGGCCGACCGCGCCTTCGAGTTCTCGGTGCTCGACCAGGTGTGGAACTTCTGGCAGAGCGGCACCTACACCGACTGCCCCGCCGTCCCCGACGCCGAGGCGGCCACCGACGACGAGCTCTACAAGTGGTCGCTCGACCACGGTCTGAGCATCTACTCGGACCAGGGTAACGGGGCCGAGGGCAGCGGCCCGTACTACCGGCAGGCCGCGGCCCAACTGGGCTGGGCAGACCTGAAGTTCAAGCATCTGCGCGATGTCCGCAACTACCCGGACATCTATCAGCCCAACTCGGTGCTGCCCGCCGACATGCGCACCTCGTACAACGGCCGCACCATGAAGGACGTCGACCGCTGGGTGTCCACCCGGGGCGAGCAGATGATGTTCGTGTACGGGCAGAACGATCCGTGGAGCGCGGAGCAGTTCAAGCCGAGCCGGCACGACTCCCATCTTTACGTCGCCCCGAACACCAACCACGGTGCGCTGATCTCCAAGCTGACGCCCGAGGACCGGGCGAAGGCCGAGGCCACGGTCAAGCGGTGGGCGGGACAGTAGGAGCGGGTCCTCGGAACGCCGGACGGGCCGGCCGCCGGCCCGTCCGGCGTTGTCACCGGTTGTCGGCTTGTCGGTCGCCGGTCGCCGGTCGCCGGTCGCCGGTTGGCGGTTACCGATCGCCGGTTACCGCCCGAGCGCCGCCTGCATCATCTTCTGAGCGATCGGCGCCGCCAGCCCATTGCCGCTCACCTCCGACCGCGCAGCCCCCGAGTCCTCGACGAGCACCGCGACCGCCACCTCCTTGCCGCTCGACTCGTCCTTCGCATACGACGTGAACCAGGCGAACGGCGTCTTGCTGTTGGCAACGCCGTGCTGCGCCGTGCCCGTCTTGCCGCCCACCTCGGCTCCGGCGATCCGCGCGTTCGTGCCCGTGCCGTCCTCGACGACCGTGACCATCGCACTTCGCAGCTGCTCGGCGGTGGAGGAGGAAACGACCTGCTTGCTGCCGGCGTCCCCGAGGTCCTCCAGGGTGTTGCCGTCCGCGTCCGTCACCTTGGACACCATGTGGGGCGAGACGAGCTCTCCGCCGTTGGCGAGGGCCGCCGAGACCATGGCGATCTGGAGCGGGGTGGCGGTCACGTCGAACTGGCCGATGCCCGTCAGCGCGGTCTGCGCCTCGTCCATGCCGGACGGGTACACGCTCTCCGACGCCCGGACCGGCACATCCTGCTTCTCGGTGTTGAAGCCGAACTTCTCCGCCATCGCCTTCACCTCGTCCTGCCCGAGGTCCGCGGCAACCTTCCCGAAGACGTTGTTGCAGGAGTACTTGAGCGCGGTGCGCAGCGTCGCGTTCTCGCAGGGCGCGGACGCGTTCTCGTTCTTGAGGACCGTCCGCGTGCCGGGCAGGGTGTACGGAAGCGGGCTGTCCGTCTTCTCGTCGACCGACCCGTAGAGCCCCTCCTCCAGCGCCGCTGCGGCGACGACCAGCTTGAATGTCGACCCGGGCGGCAGCGGCTGCCGCAGCGCCCGGTTGACCATCGGCTTGTCTTTGTCACCGTTCAGCTGCTGCCAGGCGTCGCCGTCCGTCGTCCCGCTGATCTTCGACGGGTCGTACGAGGGCGTGGAGACCATCCCCAGGATCTGCCCGGTCTTCGGGTCGAGGGCGACGGCTGCGCCCTTCTTGTCGCCCAGGGCCTTGTGCGCCGCCTTCTGCACGGCGGGGTCGATGGTCGTCACGACGTCGCCCGGCTCGGTCTGCTTGCCGGTGATGAGGTCGGCCGGGTTCTTCAGGCGGTTGTCGGTCCCGTCCAGGACATTGCTGTAGATGCCCTCGATCTGGGTGGCGCCGTACGCCTGTGAGCTGTAGCCGGTGACGGCCGAGTAGAGCTCGCCGTTCTTGTACGTGCGCTTGTACTGGAGATCACTGCCCTCCGTCTTCTTCGATCCGGTGACCGGCGACCCGGCCACGATGATGTTCCCGAGCGGCTGCGCGTACTGCGCGATGGTGTTCCGCCGGTTGTGCTTGTCTTCTGCGAGGGCCCGGCCTTGGTACGCCTGCACCCAGGTGATCCGCACCAGCAGCGCGAGCACCATCAGCAGGCAGAAGACCGACGCACGCCTGATCGTTTTGTTCATCCCGTACGGGAGACGAGCGGCGCGGCCACGACAGTTCCGGAATGTCGCGCTTCTCAGGGAATCTTCATCTCGGCCCGCCTCTCGGCCCGCCTCTCGGCCCGCCTCTCGGCCCGCGTCAGCGAGGCTCGATGAAACCCGACTCGTACGCCCTGATCACCGCCTGCGTGCGGTCCCTGGCCCCCGTTTTGGCCAGCACGGCCGCCACATGGCTCTTCGCCGTCGCCGGGCCGACCCGCAGCCGGTTCGCGATCTCCGCGTTCGTCAGGCCCGTCGCCATCAGCCGCAGCACCTCCGCCTCTCGGTCGGTGAGCCGCGCCGCCCAGGGCGGCGCGGCGGCAGGCCGGCGCCTGGCGTATTCCGCGGCCAGACCGCGCACCGCCGAGGGGAAGAGAAGCGAGTCGCTGCGCGCCACCAGCCGGACCGCCTGGACCAGGTCCTCGGCGGCGGCGCGCTTGAGGAGGAAGCCCGCGGCGCCGGCCCGCAGGGCGTCGTACACGTACGAGTCGTTCTCGAAGGTGGTGACGACGACGATGCGCGGCGGCTCCTCCATCGCGAGCAGTATCTGCTCGGTGGCGCGGATGCCGTCGACCTCGGGCATCCGTACGTCCATCAGCACCACGTCGGGCCGCAGCTCACGCACCACCGACACGGCCTCGGCGCCGGTCGACGCCTCGCCGACGACCTCCAGGCCGTCCTCGGCGTCGAGGATGACGCGCAGAGCGGTGCGGACCATGCGCTCGTCGTCGGCGAGGACGATCCTGACCGCGGCACTCACCGGGGCGCTCACCGCGGCGCTCATCGCCGGCCGCCGTTCAGCGGGAGGCGGGCCGTGAGGCGCCAGACGTCGCCGTGCGGGCCCGCTTCGGCGTGGCCGCCGAGCAGGGTGGCCCGTTCGGCCGCGCCGCGCAGGCCCCGGCCGCCCCCGGGGCGTACCACCGGGGCCTTGTCGGGCAGCGGGTTCTCCATCACGATCTCCAACTCCTCGCCGCGCAGGGCGATCCGTAGCGACACCGGTGAGGCGCCGCAGTGCCGCAGGGCGTTGCTCAGCCCTTCCTGGACGATGCGGTACGCCTCACGGGACACCCTGTCCGGGGTCCGTACGACCGGATCGCCCTCCTCCGCGCAAGCCACCTTCACGCCGCTGCGGGCCAGCAAATCGTCCAGGGCGTCCAGTGTCGGCCCGGACACATCGTCGATGCCTTCGCTGTCCTCACCCTGCCGCAACACCCCCAGCACCGCGTCGAGTTCGCCCACCGTGCGCCGGGTCGTCTCCTCGATCGCGGTCAGCGCCTCCCGTACGAACTCCACATCGCTCGCCGCATCGCTGTCCAGCACCCGGCGTGCCGCACCCGCCTGGAGCGTGACCGCGCTCAGCGCGTGCCCCACCGAGTCGTGCAGCTCGCGGGCCAGCCGGTTGCGTACGGCCAGATCCGCGGCCCGCCGCTCCGCCGCCGCCAGCCGGTCGGCCGGTGTCGGCCCGAGGAGTACGGGCGCCCACCGGGCCAGCAGCGCCCCGGACGCCGCCGCGCACGCCGCGAGAGCCACCAGCATCGCGATCCCGGCGACGGGGGAGAGCGCCAGCCCCCAGGCGTGGTCGAGGACTTCGGGCAGCCCGAACCGGGACTCGCGCAGCGAGGAGAACACCGGGAGGATGATCAGCAGGACCGCCATCGGAGGCACCGCGAGCGTCATGCCGCTGATGATTCCGCCGATACCGAGATGCAGCGTGAACCACCCGGCCGTCCGCACCCGCGCCGCCCTCGACCGGGCCGGACCGTCCGCCAGTTGCCCGTCGGGCACCGCGCACAACGCCCGCACGGCCCCCACCGACAGGGGCCGGGCGAGCGGGAAGAGCGCGCTGATCGCGGCGATCGGCAGGGCCACGGCGAAGGCCCCGAACTGCATGGGGAGCGAGGTGAAGACGTTCTTGTCGTCCGCGAACGGGCCGACCATGACGCTGCCGAGGAGGAAGTACGGCATCAACAGCGCGCCGCCGAGGACCAGATGGACCCAGCGCAGCCGGGCCCGCGCCCCGAACAGAAGACTCACGTGGCGCGCTTCCGCAGGAAGGAGGCGCCCGCTGCGAGGACGACGAGACCGGTGATCATCTGCACAGCGTAGGTCAGCAGCATCAGCGTGGTGGGCCGGTCGGCCGCTTCGGCGGCGGGCATCACGGCGGTGCTGAGCAGCCAGCCGCCCCAGCAGCCGAGCGCGCCCGAGCCCAGCCAGGCGAGCGCGAGCGGGGCCTTGAGGGGAAGGCCGCGGCCGAGGCGCAGGGCGAGCATCAGTATGCCGGCCACCGTGACGGCCGCGAAAAGGACGTAGACGCCTTCGAGGAGGTGGAAGGCCGTCGTACGTCCGTCGATCCGGCCCTGGTTGAGCCCGGTCGTCGAACCGGCGGCCCACATCGCATGCGGTACGGCGCACAGCGCCGCGAGGACGGACGCGATCACCGCGGTGGCCCTCAGCCGGGGCCCGACCGCCGAATTCGGCAGATCCCACACTGTGCCCCGCCACAGGTGGCCCCAGCGCTCGCGGGCGTACAGCGCGAAGAGGGTGCCCAGCGCCATGCCCTGGACGATGAAGCCGGTGTAGACGACGCCGAAGACCCATTCGTCGAGGAAGGCTTCGCTCTCGGCCGGTGCGCTCTCGGCGCCGGTGAACACCTTGGCCAGCAGCTGGAGCGGATATCCGGTCACGATCGGCGTCAGCAGCCCGGTCGCCGCCCACATGGGCAGGACGAGCAGCCGGGCGGGGACGCGCCGCCCCCAGCCCTGGGTGAGCAGTAGCGCCAGCACGATCACGGCGGAGTCCATGACGACCGTGACGGCGTTGACGACGGCCATCGTGCCCGGGTGATCGAGGAGGACGCTTCCCTCGGGGATGCCGGTGCGGCTGCCCGCGATCCAGGCGAGCTTGAGGCCGAGGTACGGGACGCAGGAGGCGATGGCGGCGGCGCGCAGTGTCTTGCGCAGCGGGCCCGCGGGGGCCGTGCGGAGGCCTTGAGGAGTGGGGACGAGCGCGGTTTCTGTCATGCCCCCCACGCTCCCGGGCGGACCGCCGCCGCGCGTCCTGCGCACCGACGATCCGTCTCCGCCGCGCGGCGGAGGACCCCCTCACCCGGGATCACCCGGGATCACCCGGTGAGGGTGAGAACCAGTTCGTCGACCTCCGCCCCGCGGCCGTTCGCGAAGCCCCGGTCGTGGCCGATGACAACAAATCCGCACTTTTGCAGGACGCGGGCCGAACCGGTGTTGTCGGCCGCGGCTCGGGCGTACAGCGGCCGCTCGGGTACGAGTGCGAGAAGCCCGCGCAGAGCGGCGGTGGCCACGCCGCGTCCCCAGTACGCGCGGTCGACCCAGTACGTCACCTCGCGCTCCTCGGCAGGTCCGTACACCGCCGCATGGCCGGCCACCGCGCCGTCGACGACCACGGTGCGCACGAAGATCTCGTCCGAGGCACGCATCCTGGCCCAGTGGGCGTTGAAGGCTGCCCGGTCCGGTGGGTTCTTCGCGACGAAGGCGGCGACCTGAATCGCCTCGGGGTCGCTCATGTGGGAGAAGAAGACGGGCACGTCACTGTCGACGACCTCGCGCAGCGATACATCCATCGTCACATCCCTCTCGGAACGGGCCATTCAGAGCCTCCGGGTGGCGAGCGTGAGACGGTCCCGCGCGTCGAACAGCGCGTCCTTGACCATCTGCTCGTGCGCCGGTGTGAGCCGGGCGACCGGCACCGAGCAGCTGATGGCGTCGCGGGCCGGGGTGCGGTACGGGATGGCGACACCGAAGCAGCGCAGACCGAGGGTGTTCTCCTCGCGGTCCACGGCGTACCCCTGCTCGCGGACGGCGTGCAGCTCCTCGATGAGCTTCTCGCGGTCGGTGATGGTGTGCTCGGTCAGCGCGGGCAGCGTCTCCGGCAGCAGCTTGCGGACCTGCTCGTCGGTGTGCGTCGCGAGCAGCGCCTTGCCAAGGGAGGTCGAGTGCGCGGGCAGCCGGCGGCCGACGCGGGTGAAGGGCCGCAGATAGTGCTGGGACTGGCGGGTCGCGAGGTATACGACGTTCGTACCGTCGAGCCTGGCCAGGTGGATCGTCTCCGTCGTGTCGTCGGAGAGCCGGTCGAGCGTGGGGCGGGCGGAGGCGACGACCTCGTCGCCGTCGATGTACGACGTACCGACGAGCAGCGCCCGTACGCCGATGCCGTACCGCGTGCCCGTCGCGTCGGTCTCCACCCAGCCGAGCTCCACGAGCGTGCGCAGCAGCATGTACAGGCTGGACTTGGGGTAGCCGACAGCCTCCTGGACGGAGGCGAGAGAGTGCATACCGGGACTTCCCGCGAAGTATTCGAGCAACTCCACGGTCCGCACCGCGGATTTGACCTGTGCCCCACCCGAATCGGCAGTCGACATTGCCCTTGACCCCTTCGATTACCCGTTAATAGAGTCCCAGCATATTCAGCATCAGGAACTCTGTTCAGAATATCGAACAGCTGGAAGGACGCCACGGTGGCAGCAGCACCAGTCTGGAGTGTCGACCCCCGAACCGGGAAGCCGCGTGAGCAGGTTGCGGTGGAGGCCACTGCCGAGGAGGTCGACTGTGCGGTACGGGCCGCGCACGCCGCCCGCCCCGCGCTCGCCGACCGTGCGGTACGGGCCGCCATGCTCCGTACCGCCGCCGGACTTCTCGACGAGGCGGGCCGGTACGTCGTCGAGGCAGCCGACGCCGAGACGGCGCTCGGGCCGACCCGGCTCACCGGCGAACTGGCCCGTACCACCGCCCAGTTGAGGGCCTTCGCGGACGCCGTCGACGAGGGCGCCTTCCTCGACATCAGGATCGACCACGAGGACGCCACCAGGACACCGCCCTGGCCCGACCTGCGCCGCTACAAGATCCCCCTGGGCGTCGTGGCCGTCTACGCCGCGAGCAACTTCCCGCTGGCCTTCTCCGTCCCCGGCGGCGACACCGCGAGCGCGCTCGCCGCGGGCTGCCCGGTCGTCGTCAAGGCACACCCCGACCACCCCGCCACCTCCGAGCTCTGCGCCTCGGTGCTGCGCAGGGCCGCCGCGCAGGTGGGCCTCCCGGAGGACGTGGTCGTCCTCGTCCACGGCTTCGACGCGGGCATCGAACTGGTCAGGCACCCCCTCGTCGCGGCGGCGGGCTTCACCGGATCGGTGCGCGGCGGACGGGCGCTCTTCGACGCAGCGGCCGCCCGTCCCGCCCCCATTCCCTTCCACGGCGAACTCGGCTCGCTCAACCCCGTCGTGATCACCGAAGCAGCGGCGGAGGAACGCGCCGAGCAGATCGGGGCGGGCCTCGCGGGTTCGATGACGCTGGGGGAGGGCCAGTTCTGCACCAAGCCCGGCTTCGTGCTGGCCCCGGCGGGCGCGGCCGGCGACCGGCTGCTGAAGTCTCTGGCGGCGGCCGTCAGCGACACCGAGCCCGGCGTGATGCTGGACCACCGGATGCGGGACGCGTTCGTCGCGGGTGTACGGGAACGGGCCGCCCTCCCGGACACCGAAGCGCCGGTGACCCCGGGCGCGGGGGGCGAGCACACGGTGAGCGCGGGTTTCCTGACCGTCCCGGCGCAGGCGCTGGCCACTGCGGGCCCGCACGACCTGCTCCTGGAGGAGTGCTTCGGCCCGGTCACGGTGGTCGCGCGCTACGAGGACCCGACGCAGATCGCCGCCGTACTGTCACGCCTCCCCGGCAACCTGACGGCCACGCTCCACCTGGCCGAGGAGGAGCTGACGGACGACACCGACTCCGGTGCCGGCACCGGAGCCCGGCTGCTGGCCGAGCTGACGCGGGTCGCCGGGCGAGTCCTGGTCAACGGCTGGCCGACGGGGGTTGCGGTGGCCCCCGCGCAGCACCACGGCGGCCCGTACCCGGCGTCAACCTCCACGTCGACGTCGGTGGGCACCACGGCCATCGAACGCTGGCTGCGCCCGATCACGTACCAGTCGACCCCGGACCCGCTGCTTCCCCCGGAGCTGCGCGACGCGAACCCGGAGGGCCTGCCGCGGAGGGTGAACGACCGGCTGGGGTAGGGCACGGGTCGCCACCGCAACCGGCCAACGAGCTTCCGCGTCTCGTCCCTCATGATCAGAAACGCAACCCCCGCCGACCTCGACGCGATCGCCGCACTGCACACGGCCGCCCGTGCCACGTACTACCGCAGCCACATCCCCGAAGAAGACTTCTCCGGCCCGGCCGAACTCGCCAGAACACGCGAGGGATGGGCCGCCGCCATCGCCCGCGACGACGCCAACGTGCTCTGCGCCGAAGACGAAGGCACGGTCGCGGGCACCGCAGCCTTCCGTGTCCGCGAGGGCATCATGACCCTCACCCAGCTCCACGTCGCCCCGACCCACTGGAGCCGCGGCCTCGGCACCGCCCTGCACACCGCCTGCGTCGAGACCTGGCAGCGCACCGGCACCCGCCAGGCACGCCTGGAGGTCTACGAACACAACCTGCGCGCCCAGACCTTCTACGCCCGCCACGGCTGGCACCCCGACCCGGAGACACCGCGCGTGGGCGCCCACCTGGTGCTGCTCCTCGACGTACCGCCCGCACCGCCCGTGCGGCAATGACGCTCACCGTGACCAGCGTGCACCGCCGCGACCAGTGAGCGAGCACAGGGCACGAGGCGGGGAATGACCCGGCGGGGCCGACTCAGGGTGTGGAGCGCGTCTAGCGAAGCGACGCGAGCACTCGCGACCGCAGCGTCTCATCAGTGATCGTGTCCACGCTGCGCCACGCGTACCCGCTCACTTCTTCCTCCTGCAGCGTCACCTCCTGGTCACCCTCCAGCCGGAAGAGATAGCGGAAGTCGAAGTGCTGGTGCGCAGGCTCCCCCTTGCTCTCGTTCGCCGGAATCGGGTGCACGTCGATGTGGACCGGGACCGCGTGGACCGGAGAGACGCTGAGGGTGATGCCGGTCTCTTCGATCAGCTCACGGAGGGCGGAACCCAACAGGTCCGCGTCCTCGGGCTCAAGGTGTCCGCCCGGGGTCAGCCACTTGCCGAGTGCCACGTGCCGAATGAACAGCGCCTGACCCTCGCTGTTGACGATCACGGCCCCCGCTGTGGCATGGCCCCGGAACTCCTTCCGGCTGGTCACGTCGGCCCCCTGGTCGATGAGCTCGTGAACGATCGCCAGGGCGGTCTTTTCCGCCGGGTGCGCGTCGGTGTACTCGGCGAGGGTCGTACGGATGTGGTCTGCCGTGATGGGCATTCGCTCACCTGTTGTAGTAGTGGAGCCAGGTAGCCGCGATGGCTTCCCGGTCGGCGGTGGGCACCTCGTACATGGCGGCATCCAGCCCCCCCGCGAGCCAGCATGGCCGCGCCCGCGAGGATTTCGGCCTGAACGAGGAAGATGAACGGTCCAACGCTCGCGCCGTGGATGAAGTTGACCGCCTCGCCCCCGTTCAGCAGATAGAAGTAGTGCCCGGTCGTGCTGTAGCGGCTCACGTGCTTGCCGGCGCTGTCGCGGGTGTAGCCCGAGGGCAAGCCGCTCAACTCCAACTCGTCTTCCGAGCTGGTCACCGTCGCCACATAGGCCCCGTTCTTGAGCTGCGGGAAGTCCTCGCCGCGGAGAGACAGTGCCCCCGTTGCACAGAGAACGAGTCCGGCCGTGGCTATGGCCTGGTCTCGGTCCCGGGCCACTTCGAAACCCTGGGACATAGCCTGTGCCCGTCGCACGGGGTCGATGTCGTAGACGATCACCCGAACGCCCTTGACGTGCAGCAGCCGGGCAATGCTGGACCCGAGCTTGCCGAACCCGAGGACCAGGGCCGGGCGCCCGTGCAGGATGTCCCCGCGCTGCCGCAACAACGCTTCGGCGGAAAACACCACGCTCTGCCCGACCAGGAAGTCTTCCGGGTCCTTGAGCGGCGACCGGGCAACGGACACGACCGGGCACGGCAGCTTGTCCCGTTCGGCGTAGCGTTTGTGTCCGTTCTCGGTGTCCTCAACCACTCCGAGGATGGTTCCCGAGAACCGTTCACACAGCGCGTCCAGCGAGGGAGCGAAGTACCCGCCCACGTCGAGCAGAACGACGCTTTCGCCGGCTGCCCTGGTTTCCAGGTACGTCACGGCGGTGTCGGGGTCGCTGAACATGTCGCGGGACAGTTCGTCGCACGCCACGGTCCGTTCAATCTCTCGGCGAGCGCTCGCGTGGATGGACTTGGGCTTGGGCAGAACGGCACGCAGGTGCGACACCTTGCCCACCGCACCGACGAACGCGGGTCGCTCGGGCAGCAGATGAGTGATCAACAGCGAGGACGGACGCTCGGCTGGCGTGAACGCTTCGGCGACTTTGCCAAAGTACGTGTCGAGCCGTGCACGATCGGCTGTTTCCATGGGCACCCTTTCTTGTTGTCTTCGGTCACTGGACGCGCTCCACCACGGCGACTTCCGAGAACTCCCGGAGGAAGGTCATGTGGCCGGTCCGGCCGGTGTGCTGCATGCACTTGTCGGTGCACACGTCTGCGTTCGCGGTCGGCTCCGCAGTCCAGTCGCACTCAGGGTTCAGGCACCGCGCCGTCGCGGTCGTCTCGGCGGAAGGGTGGCGACGCATGACGTACCTGACATACCGCAGTACCACTCGCGTGCTCATCACACGTCCTCGCATCGCCGGCAGGAACAGCGGGGCTCGGCGGTGCTGACGGGCAGCGGGTTCCGTGGATCGCTCGGGACGATGATCTCGGGACCGTACGTCTTCCCGCTGTCCCGAGATACGCGCAGCGTCATGGCACTACGCCTGGTGGTGTTCGTACTCTCTCGGCTCACCGCCCCGCCCTTCGCCTCTGGCTCTGTGAGTCAGAACGCTAGGCAAACCGGGGAGAGGCGTACGGGACGTATTCGCGCTTATTCTCGCGGGCTCAAAGACTGCTTTGCCCGCATGAGCACGCGGTGCGCCTCGGCGCCAAAGAGGGCGTTCCTCTCCAGCGCCTTCCACGCACGAACGTGCAGGGCGACGTCCTCCGGATCGTCCAACCACATTTCGGCGTGCCACGTCTCGGTGATCACGAGGTTGTCGTCATGGACGGAGAATCCGACCCCAGCGGGAACGTTCATGTCCGCTTCGAACGGCACGATTCCTACTCTCACGTTCCCCGGGCCGAGCCGCCCCACGATTTGGTCAAGCTGCCCTGAGAGCACGGGGGGCGAGCAAGGGCGGGCCCGTAGAGCCCCTTCCCAGACGAGGAAGTGAAACGTCCGGCTCTGGTCCGTGAGGATGTCTTGACGCCCCATGCGCGCCTGCACGGCGGCCTCGATGTCCCTGGGGGCGGTGTGAATCGCGGAGTATCGAGTGAGGACCGCGCGTGCATAGTCGGCGGTCTGCAAGAGCCCGGGTACCAACGCGGGATCGAAACTACGCCGAGAGTGCGTCTTCTGAGCTTGCGCCCAGTGCGCTTCCTGCACGGCGCGATAACCACCCGCCAACTGCCTACGCCATGATCGGTACTGCGTTTCCAGTCCGCGCAGGCGCCCGACAAGTTCGCCTGTTGCCCCCCGGTTCCCGGTCCCCTCGGCCCATGCCTTGAGATCGGCGACGGTCGGTGTCTGTTTGCCGTTCTCCAGCTTGCTGACCTTGGACTGCCCCCACTCAAGCCGGTCGGCCAGTTCGCGGCCCGTAAGCCCGCCCTCGGTGCGCAGCTCCCGCAGGCGCGCACCGAGGGACACCCGGCCTTGCTGAAAGTCCGTACTCACTCAGCGGACGGTACCTGAGCTGTGAACTCCCTGTACGGGACTGCGTGGTGCCATGCGGCATCCCGCACCTGACAGGCCCGCAGCACTTCCGCCGGATCAGTGATCAGCTCCATGCCGATGGTGCGCTCACCCTCGAAATGGAAGCGCGCCACGGTGCGGGAGTCGAACAGCCAGAAGTCCGAGAGATTCACGCCGTAGTGCTCGGCATCGTCACGCCACAGGTGGCGGATGTCCTCGCCTGCTGCAACGTTCGTCCGAGCACAGGCGAGCAGGTACCGCTGACCAGTGGTCGGCGGGTTGTCCACGATCCGTACCCGCTCGAACCGCTTGCCGCCGTCCACCATGCGGCGCACATTGGCGAACCACGGGTGCCCGACCTCCCCGGCGGTGTCACCGGTCCGCAGGAACTCTTGATAGGACGGCATCGCCTGGTCGGACGCGTACCCGCTTCGGGTCTCCAGCCGCCATGCGGTGTGCTCGAATCCGTCGTTGATGAACTCGCTGATCTTCTGTTGCGGCACGAACTCGGGCACGTGCGTGACCTCCCTCGGGGAGAAGTTCGCCAGCAGCGCCCGAGGCACGACCACGAACGCTTCCCCTTCCTTGACGTACTTGAGCTGCACCACGTCCGCGGGATCGGTCACCGAGTCCCCCTGCACGATCACTTCCCCAGTGTCCAGGTCCTCATACAGAGTCGGGCAGTCGCCCACTCCGGATGTGCTCCCGAGGACCCGCAGTCGCCTTGCCATGGCTGTTCCCCTCGTCGTCGGACACAACAGCGCAAGCATGATGATCCGAAGGGGCGTCTGTCCGGGGTGATTCTCGATTATTCGCATCCTCGGCAACACGCAGAAAGCCCCCGCACCCGCCCCCAGCGAAGGAGACGAACACGGGGGCTCTGTGGTGTGGCTGGCGTCCGGGCCAGTCCCACACGTCCGAGTCGTCTTCCTCGGATTCCGGCAGGGTGATGCTGGTGCGGGCACTCGGCGACAGTCCGAGTTCACGGATGTATCGGGCGAGCTGCGTGCGGTACTGCCCCGCGATGGTGGCGACCCGGGCCGTGCAGCGTCCGCCCGTTGTGAGTTCAGAGCATCCGGGGACTGAGCAAGGGGGCGGGGCTTTCGGGGCATGGGGCTCCTCGCAGGGTGGGGGATCATTTCGTCACCCCGTTCGGGTGAACAGGGCATGTCTGTGCATTGGCTTGGGCAGCCCTCGGAAGACTCGAACCAGCCGCCGAGTCACCACCAATTTGCTTGCTACGAAGGGAATTCCATGCGCCGCATCGCTGCTGTCGCCCTCGGAACCGCCGCTTTTCTTGGAGTCCTGGCCGCGCCTGCTATTGCCGACGCCGGGTCCGGTGGTGCCGCTCAGAACTCACCGGGCGTCATCGCGGGCAAGACCATCCAGATTCCGACCCATCTTCCTGTCAACGTCTGCGGTAACAGCATCGACATCATCGGGCTGCTGAACCCGGCATTCGGCAACACCTGCGTCAACGACTGAGCCTGACCCGGCTGCCGTTCCGTTGACTCCCGTTTGTCGGCGGCAATGGGAGAGCAAGCCCCGCGCACATACGAGCTACGCGGCCGATCGTGGGTCCGGCGGGATTACCGGAGGATCAAACGCCGGGATCTCCGGCGGCCAGCCCGCCGAGGTCTTCACCCAGGCACTGGAGCAGGCCTGGCAGAGCCGCACGGCCGAGCCGCTCGCCACGATCGGGGGCGCGGGTGCGGGTGTGGGCGCGGGTGTGGGATGTGACGCCGACGGGGTGTGCGACGTATAAGCGTTGCTTGGAGAGGGTCGGCAAAAATGCGCAATGGACGGGGAGTTGGGGACGTAGCAGAGTGGGGGCATGAAGCCTCTTACTCTCACTGACGTGGTGGCGGCGGAGTTCGCGCCGGAGACGACGTACCTCAACACCTCCTCCATCGGGCTGCTGCCCCGACGCACCGTCGAGACCGTCAAGGCCACGGCGGAGCAGAGCGCCACGGGCCAGGGCGGCGCGGACGCCTTCGACTGCGTCTTCGCCGCCCGTTCCTCCTTCGCCCGGATCGTCGGCGTCGCCGAGGAGCGGGTTGCCGTCGGCACCGCCGTGTCCGTGCATGTCGGGCTGATCGCGGCCTCACTGCCCGCCGGAGCCGAAGTCCTGTGTCCCGAGGGCGACTTCGCCTCGGTGGTCAACCCGTTCGCAGTGCGCGGCGACCTCAAGATGCGGTACGTGCCGCTGGAGTCTCTGGCCGAGTCCGTGCGTCCCGGGACTGCCCTGGTGGCGTGCTCGGCGGTGCAGTCCGCCGACGGGCGTACGGCCGACCTGGCCGCCGTACGAGCCGCTGCCGCCGCCCACGGTGCCCGTACGCTCGTCGACGCCACCCAGGCGGCCGGCTGGTTGCCGTTCGACGCCGGGCTCTTCGACTACACCGTCACCGGCGGCTACAAGTACCTGATGGCGCCGCGCGGCACGTCCTTCCTCACCGTCACGGAAGAGGCGCAGGAGTCCCTCACGCCGATTCACGCGGGGTGGCTCTCCGGCGAGGACATCTGGAACAGCACCTACGGTCCGGTGCAGCAACTCGCGCGCAGCGCCCGCCGGTTCGACGAGCCGCCGCCCTTCCTGTCGTACGCCGGCGCCGAGCACTCCCTCGCACTCCTGGAGGAGGTCGGCATCGAGAACGTGCGCGCCCACAACACCGCGCTCGCCGCCCGCTTCCGTGAAGGGCTCGTGCGCCTCGGCCACAGCCCGGTGCCCGGCGAGTCCCCGATCGTCAGCACCGCGGGACTCACCGACAAGCTCGACGCGCTGACGGCGGAGGACATCGTCGTCTCCGTCCGCGCGGGCAACCTGCGAGCGTCGTTCCACCTCTACAACTCGACCGCCGACGTGGACCGGGTGCTGGACGTGCTCGCCGGCTGAGGTCCGTCAGTAGGGGGAGGGGTGGGTCGGGAACAGCACCGCCTACCCCTCGCACGCCCCTTCCTCCTGACACAACTGCTCCACCGCCTCCCTCGCCTGCGGGCACAGGTTCGCCTCGACCAGGCCGAGCAGGCGGTGGAGTTCTTCCCGCTCCGGCTCGTCGAGCCCGGCCAGCGTCGCCTCCTCCAGCCGCTCCCACGCCTGCTCCACCTGCGTCTTCAGCGCGCAGCTCGCATCGGTCGCCTCGACCAGTGAGGCGCGGCGGTCCGCGGGGTCGGGGGAGCGGCGTACATGGCCGGACTGCTCCAGGCGCTGGAGCATCTTCGTCACCGTCGACGGATCGAGGCCGACCGCCTTGATGAGCTCGGACTGCCGCACCGCACCCGCGTCCCAGAGGTGCATCATCACGAATTCCTGCCCCGGATAGAGGCCGAGGTCGCGCAGCAGCCTGCCCGCGGCGATGCGGTGGAGCCGTGCGGTCTGTGAGATCGCGAGGCTGACGGGGGCGCCGACCGCCGCGCTCGGCGGCTCGGGACAGGCGGGGGCAGCCGGGTCGGCCTTCATCGGAACTCCTTCTTCGACTCTCACAGTCTCATGGACAACTTTACCTTGGTCGGCCAAGTAATGCGTTACAGTGGCTCCCGTCGGATTACTTGGCCGACCACCTATCTCCTCGGGAGCTTTGCCATGACCACAGCGTTCGACCCCATCGACCTCTCAGGTACGCCGCTCGCCAACCGCATCGCGATGGCCCCGATGACCCGCAGCCGGGCCGCCGAGGGCGGCGTACCCACGGAACTCACCGTCGAGTACTACGCCCAGCGCGCCTCGGCGGGACTGATAGTCACCGAGGGCATCCAGCCTTCCGTCGTTGGCCAGGGCTATCCCTTCACCCCGGGCCTGCACAGCGAGGAGCAGACCGCCGGCTGGCGCAAGGTCACCGACGCCGTGCACGCCGCGGGCGGCCGGATCTATGCCCAGCTCATGCACGCCGGCCGCATCGGCCACCCGTCCCTGCTCCCCGACGGGCTGACCCCGGTCGCACCCTCCGCCGTCACCCCTGCCGGGCAGCTCTACACCGGCGACGGCATGAAGGACTTCGTTGCCCCGCGCGAGCTGACCGCCGCCGGGATACGGGAGACCGTCGCCGACTTCGCGTCCGCCGCCCGCAACGCCATCGACGCCGGCTTCGACGGCATCGAGCTGCACGGTGCCAACGGCTACCTGATCCACCAGTTCCTCTCCGCCAACACCAACCTGCGCACCGACGAGTGGGGCGGCTCCGTCGAGAACCGCATCCGCTTCGCCGTCGAGGTCACCCAGGCGGTCGCGGAGGCGATCGGCGCCGACAGGACCGGCCTGCGCATCTCGCCCGCCAACCCGTACAACGACATGGCCGAGACGGACACCGAGGCCGTGTACGCGGCGCTGGTCGAGGCCCTCGAACCGCTCGGCCTCGCGTACCTGCACGCCGTCGAGGTCTCCGCGGAGCAGCGGGAGCTGCTGCTGGCGCTGCGCGCGAAGTTCTCCGGCACCTTCATCCTCAACCCGGCGACCGAGGGCCCGACCGACCACGGCTCGCTCCCGCTGGTCGAGGAGGGCGTCGCCGACGTGATCGCGTACGGCGCCCTCTTCCTCGCCAACCCGGACCTGCCGGCCCGCCTGCGGACCGAAGGCCCGTACAACACCCCGGACCAGGCCTCCTTCTTCGGCGGCGACCACAAGGGCTACACCGACTACCCGGCGCTGGCCGTGAGCTGACGGCAGCAGCGGGCGGGGCCGGTTCGATACGAACCGGCCCCGCCCACGTGTCTCGTCCGCCTCACTTCACCGGCGTGAAGTCCCGCGCCCCGATGAACGAGGGCCTCGGCACCGGCGCCGCGAACGGGTCGACCGCCGCGTTCTCCACGCTGTTGAAGACGATGAAGACGTTGCTGCGCGCGTACGGCGTGATGTTGTCCCCCGAGCCGTGCATCGCATTGCAGTCGAACCAGGTCGCCGAACCGGCCTTGCCCGTGAACAGCCTGATCCCGTGCCGGTCCGCCATCCGCGTCAGGGCGGCGTCCGAGGGCGTGCCCGCGTCCTGCATCTGGAGGGACCGCTTGTAGTTGTCCTTGGGCGTCCTGCCCGCGCAGCCCAGGAACTCCTTGTGCGACCCCGGCATGATCATCAAGCCGCCGTTGGTGTCGAAGTTCTCGGTCAGCGCGATCGAGACGGACACCGTCCGCATGTTCGCCAGACCGTCCTCGGCGTGCCAGGTCTCGAAGTCCGAGTGCCAGTAGAAGCCCGAAGCCCCGAAGCCCGGCTTGACGTTGATCCGGGACTGGTGGACGTACACATCGGAACCGAGGATCTGCCGGGCCCGGTCCACCACCCGCGGGTCGCGCACCAGCTCGGCGAAGACCTCGCTGAGCCGGTGCACCTCGAAGACCGAGCGCACGTCCTGGGACTTCGGCTCGACGATCGAGCGCTCGTCCGCCCGCACGGCCGGGTCGGTGACCAGCCGGTCCAGCTCGGCCCGGTAGAGGGGCACTTCGTCCGGAGTGATCAGCTGGTCGACGGTGAGGAAACCGTCCCGCTCGAAGCCCTGGAGCGTGGCGGCGTCGATGGGGCCCTCCGCGCCGGGCGCGGACCAGACGACCGGGTCCTGGCGGGGAACGGTCACCTCGGCGGCGCCACGCGTGGGGTACAGGTCGGGGTGCAGACCCATGGTTCAGACCTCCTCGGTCAGCAGCGGGTAGACGCCGTTCTCGTCGTGGTCCTCCCGTCCGGTCACGGGAGGATTGAAGACACAGACACAGCGGAAATCGGTCTTGGGCCGCATGGTGTGCCGCTCGTGGCCGTCCAGGAGGTACATCGTGCCGGGCGAGATCCAGTGGGTCTCGCCGGTCTCGTCGTTGGTGAGCTCGGCCTCGCCCTCCGTGCACAGCACGGCCTCGATGTGGTTCGCGTACCACATCGACGTCTCCGTGCCCGCGTACAGCACGGTCTCGTGGAGCGAGAAGCCGACCTTCTCCTTGGCGAGCACGATGCGCTTGCTCTCCCAGGTGCCCGATGCGGCCTTCACATGGCGATCTGTGCCTTCAATGTCCTTGAACGATCGGACAATCACGGTGAGTTGAGCCCTTCTCTAATACGGTGGTCAGGCGGTCTCTCGTACGGACCGGGCCAGAATGCGCAGGCCCTCGTCCAGTTCCTCGGGGGAGATCGTCAGCGCGGGGAGCAGCTTCACGACCTCGCTCTCAGGACCCGAGGTCTCCAGCAGCATCCCGAGTTCGAAGGCGCGGCGGCAGACCGCCGTGGCGCGCGCCTTGTCGGTGAACTCCATGCCCCAGACCAGGCCGCGGCCCCGGAAGCTCACGCCGGCTTCGGAGTTCTCGTCGGCGATGGCCAGCAGCGCCCGCTCGACCTGCTCGCCGCGGGCCAGGGTCTGCTTCTCCATCTGGCCGTCGGCCCAGTAGGTGTTGAGCGCGGCGGTGGCGGTGACGAACGCCGGGTTGTTGCCGCGGAAGGTGCCGTTGTGCTCGCCCGGCTCCCAGATGTCCAGCTCCGCCTTGAACAGGCACAGCGACATGGGCATGCCGTAGCCGCTGATGGACTTCGACAGGGTGACGATGTCCGGCGTGATGCCGGCCTCCTCGAAGGAGAAGAAGCCGCCGGTGCGGCCGCAGCCCATCTGGATGTCGTCGACGATCAGCAGCATGTCCTGGCGGTGGCACAGCGCCTGGAGCGCGCGCAGCCACTCGGCGCGGGCCACATTGATGCCGCCCTCGCCCTGCACGGTCTCGACGATCACGGCGGCGGGCTTGTTGAGGCCCGAGCCCTGGTCCTGCAGCAGCCGCTCGAACCACAGGAAGTCCGGGACCTGGCCGTCGAAGTAGTTGTCGAACGGCATCGGCGTGCCGTGCACCAGCGGGATACCGGCGCCGGCCCGCTTGAAGGCGTTGCCGGTGACAGCGAGCGAGCCCAGCGACATGCCGTGGAAGGCGTTGGTGAAGGACACGACCGACTCGCGGCCCTTGACCTTGCGGGCCAGCTTGAGCGCGGACTCGACGGCGTTGGTGCCGGTCGGGCCCGGGAACATCACCTTGTACGGCAGGTCGCGCGGCCGCAGGACCACGTTCTCGAAGGCTTCGAGGAAGGCGCGCTTGGCGGTGGTCGCCATGTCGAGGCCGTGGGTGATGCCGTCGCGCTCGATGTAGTCGATCAGCGCGCGTTTCAGCACCGGGTTGTTGTGGCCGTAGTTGAGCGATCCGGCTCCGGCGAAGAAGTCCAGATAGGTGTGGCCGTCCTCGTCGTGGAGGTAGCTGCCCTGCGCGCGGTCGAACACGGCCGGCCAGCTGCGGCAGTAGCTGCGTACTTCCGATTCCAGGGTCTCGAAGACGCTCAGGGCGGGAGGAGTGATGGTCACAGCTGTCTCCTGGGGAGAGAGGGGGGTGGAAAGTCGAGGGGGGAGCCGGGGGGCTCGGGTCAGGACGCGATCGGGCCGATGCGGTACAGCACTTCCGGCAGGTGTGTTCCCTCGGGGAACAGCCCGCCGTCGAAGAGCACCTCGCGTTCCAGGGACGCCCCGCGGCGCTCGGCGTACGACGTGAAAAGCCGGTCGGAGGCGGTGTTGTCCGGGGTGATGGTCGTCTCGATCGATCTGACCCCCTGATGCGCGGCGACCTGTTCGGTCAGCGCGTCCAGGAGAGTGCCGGCCAGCCCGCGGCCGCGGTGGGCGTGGTCGACGGCCACCTGCCAGACGACCAGCGTCTCGGGGCGGTCGGGGCGTACGTAGCCCGTGATGAAGGCGATCGGTTCGCCTCCGGGGCTGTCCCGGGCCACGACGGAGGTCGCCGCGAAGTCGCGGCACCACAGCAGATAGCTGTACGAGGAGTTCAGGTCCAGGACCTTGGAGTCGCGGGCAATGCGCCAGATCGCGGCTCCGTCCTCCACTCGTGGCGCTTCGATCTGCAGGAATTCGCTTCGGGCACGTGCAAGGTCTGCTTGTGCGGCAGTCATGCAGAGGGAATTTACCGAGCAAATTCAAAAAGTGCATCGTCGGATGGGGTTGGGCGAGAGCCCTCTTTGTGTTATCGCGCGGGCGCGCACTTCGCGCGAGCAGACTGCAAATCCGGGTGATTTGCCCGGAAATTACCGGGCAAATCGTCTTGCGTGTGGGGTCGGTCACATGCCTGTAACTGCCTCGATCCCCTGCCGAAATCTTAGCGTTTAGGGTCGGAGAAAGCGGGCAGAAGAAAACGGGAAGCTGCTCCGAATAAAGCAGCTTCCCGTCATCATAAATTCATTGAATTAAAAGAATCTATTCGCTGGGCCAGGTTTCCGAAACTGCAGTCCGGGCAGCTTCGAGGTCGACGTGGCAGCCGAACTCGCTCAGTGCCGCACCCAGTGCGGCGAGTGACGAAAGGACCGCACCCCGCGTGGCATCGACCCCTCCCAGGCGCGCGCACTCACCGACACCGCCGACACGCCGGCCGGGCCGCCCATCGCCTTCTGCGTGCCGATCGCGCACAGGTCCACACCTGGGGGCACATCCCGTCCGCCCCCTCGTAGAGTGCTGTGCATGAGCGATCAGATGGTGCTGCGCGTGAGGGGACGGGTGCTCGCAGGACCCGACGACGTACGGGACGAGCTGTGGGCCGTCGGCGGGCGGATCACCTACGAACGGCCCGCCGGTGTACGGGACGCCGTACGGGACGTGCCGACCGTCGAAGGCTGGGTGCTGCCCGGGCTCGTCGACGCGCACTGCCATGTCGGACTCGACCGGCACGGCCCGGTCGACGAAACCACCAGTGAGAAGCAGGCCCTCACCGACCGGGAGGCGGGCACGCTGCTGATCCGCGACGCGGGATCGCCGTCCGACACCCGCTGGATCGACGACCGCGCCGACCTGCCGAAGATCATCAGGGCGGGCCGCCACATCGCCCGTACCCGCCGCTACATCCGCAATTACGCGCACGAGATCGAGCCCGGGGACCTGGTGGCCTACGTCGCGCGGGAGGCGCGGCGCGGCGACGGCTGGGTCAAGCTCGTCGGCGACTGGCTCGACCGCGAGACGGGCGACCTGGGCGCGTGCTGGCCGCGCGGCGAGGTCGAGGCGGCCATAGCCGAGGCGCACCGGCTGGGCGCCAGGGTCACCGCCCACTGCTTCGCCGAGGATTCCCTGCGCGACCTCGTCGAGGCCGGAATCGACTGCATCGAGCACGCCACCGGGCTCACCGAGGACACCATCCCGCTCTTCGCGGAGCGCGGCGTCGCGATTGTCCCGACGCTGGTCAACATCGCGACCTTCCCGCATCTCGCGGACGGCGGCGAGGCGAAGTTCCCGCGCTGGTCGGCCCATATGCGGGACCTCCACAAGCGCCGGTACGACACGGTGCGTTCGGCGTACGACGCGGGCATCCCTGTCTTCGTCGGCACCGACGCGGGCGGCTCACTGGCCCACGGCCTGGTGGCGGCCGAGGTCGCCGAACTGGTGAAGGCCGGCATCCCGGCCCTGGACGCGCTCTCGGCGACCGCGTGGGGCGCGCGGGAATGGCTCGGGCGGCCCGGGCTGGAGGAGGGCGCCCCCGCGGACTTTGTGGTGTACGACGAGGATCCGCGGGCGGACGTACGGGTGCTGGCGGCGCCGCGCGTGATCGTGCTCGACGGGCGGGTCGTCGGCTAGGAGTGCGGCCTTTCTGTTGCGGGAGGGGCGCACGGGAAGCCTGCGCCGCCAGATTCGAACGCGAGGGCGGAAACCCCACTTTGGGGTGAAGTCACGTCAGGTTGCTGACCGTTCACTCTCAGTGCGTAAAGATTCCGGTGTCCCAGTCGTCGGCGCCCATGATGTCCCCGTGGTGTGCGCCGGGCGACGCCAAGTCACTTGTGGGGGTTCCACCACCGTGAACAGCTCTCTCTTCAGCATGCCCGCACACCGTTCGGCGGCCGCCGCGGCGGCTCTGGCACTCGCCTTAGGTCCTGCTGCGGCTTCCGCGCACGCCACTGGTGGCGGCGGTGGCGGTGGCCGCGACGGAAAAGCCGGCGCCGTCGTGCTCCGTACCGGGCTCGACGTCTCGCTGCTCAACAAGACCGTCGACGTGCCGCTCACGACCACGCTCAACGAGGTCAAGGCCCCGGCCAGCGCCGAAAAGACCGCCCTGACGGTCCAGTTGGACGGCGTCGAACAGGGCAACCCGGTGAGCGTGCTGCGCGCGGACGTCGCCACGGCGAAGGCGACGGCCGACGCGCACAAGGCGGAGGGCTACACCAACCTCGCGCACGCGAAGGTGCATGTGCCGGGGCTGCCGCTGCTCTCGCTCATCGAGGTCGAGAAGGTCACCTCGAAGGCGCTCTGCGAGGCGGGCAAGCAGCCCGTCGCGGAGTCGAATGTGCTGGGTGCGGTGACGGTGCTCGGCAAGAAGGTCACGCTGTCGGCGAGCGGACCGACGCGGGTGGAGGTGCCGGCGGTTGGTGAAGTGACGCTCGACCTGTCGAAGACGCATACCACTTCGCGTACGGCGGCAGCGACGGCACTTGAGCTCAAGGTGTCCGTGAACCCGCTCAAGCTGAACGTCGCGGAGGTCGAGGGCACGGTCACGCTCGCGGCGGCGACGTGCGAGTCGCCGCGAGCGCGTGATGTGGAGGTGCAGACGGCGACTGAACCCCGGCAGCCCGGGGCGGACCTTGCGGAGACCGGGAGCAGTTCGACGACGCCGTACCTGGTGGGTGGTGCGGTTGCGCTGCTTGCTGTGGGGAGCGGGGCACTGGTGCTGGTGCGTACGCGGGCTCGTAGCCGGGCTTGAGGTGTAGAGGGGGTGAGCCAGGAGGTGCGGGTACGGGTGCCTGCGGCGCAGTTCCCCTCCCCGCCCCTGGGGCCCCGCCCCGGGAGCGGCGGGGAGGGGAACGACTAGTCGGCCACCAGCGTCAGCGACTGGTCCAGCGCCTGGAGGAAGCGGCCCGTCGTGGACCGGTCCCGTACGGCCAGGCGCAGCCACTCCGTGCCGAGCCCCGGGAACGTGTCCCCCCGCCGCACCGCGAAGCCGAGGCCGCGCAGGCGTTCCCGTACCTGCTCCGCGCGCTTCATCCGTACCAGTACGAACGGACCCTCCGCCGCCTCCACCACCCGTACCTCGTCGAACTCCGCCAGCCCGGCCAGCAGATGCGCCCGGTCGGCGGCCACCTTGTGCGCGGCGCGGGTGGCCTCCGCGAGTGCCGCGGGCTCCACGCACGCCTCCGCGGCCGTCAGCGCGAGCGTGGACACCGGCCACAGCGGCTGCGCCCGCTCCAGCGCCGCGATCGTCTCCGGCTCCGCCAGGACGTATCCGATGCGCAGCCCGGCCAGACCCCATGTCTTGGTCAGGCTGCGCAGCACGACCAGGCCGGGTACGTCCGTACGCCCCGCCAGGGCCTCCGGCTCGTCCGGCACCGCGTCCATGAACGCCTCGTCGACCACCAGCGTCCGCCCCGGGCGGGCCAGCCCGGCGATGGCGGAGGCGGGGTGGAGGACGGACGTGGGGTTCGTCGGGTTGCCGATCACGACCAGGTCGGCGTCCTCGGGGACAGCCGCCGGAGCGAGCCGGAAGCCGTCCTCCTCGCGCAGCAGGACACGGCCGACCTCGTGGCCCGCGTCCCGCAACGCCGCCTCCGGCTCCGTGAACTGAGGGTGTACAACGACGGGGCGGCGTACCGCGAGAGCGCGGGCCAGCAGTACGAACGCCTCCGCCGCACCCGCCGTCAGCAGCACCCGCTCGACAGGCAGCCCGTGCCGCGCCGCGACCGCCGCGCGCGCGGCCCGCCCGTCAGGGTAGGCCGCGAGCGTGTCGAGGGACGCGGCTATGCGGGCCTTGAGCCAGGCCGGGGGAGTGTCGGCCCGTACGTTCACCGCCAGATCGGTGAGATCACCCTCCCGCACCTCTGCGTCCCCGTGGTGACGCAGATCGTGCGTGGTGTCAGTGCGCGTGCGCATGGTGGTGGTGTCCGTGCCCGTGGCTGTGCCCGTCGTCGTCGGGGTGGAAGTGCGGCTGCTGCGGCGCCCCCACCTTGTCCTCGAAGCCGGGCAGCGCGATCCGGTAGACGCACGAGTCGCAGTTCATGCGCAGGTCGCCCTTGACGGCCTCCCGGTAGCGCTCCATCACGAGGTCCATCAACTCCTCGGCGGGGCCGATGACATCGGCCGAACGCACCCCGGTCTCCGGGTGCGCCTCGGCCCAGTCCTGAGTCTGCTGCCGCACCCGGTCCGGCAGGATCCCGGTGAAGAGGAAGTACGGCAGGACCACTATGTGCTTGGCCCCGAGCTTCGTGCAGCGGTCGAGTCCGCTCGGCACGTCGGGAGCGGCGAGCGAGACGAAGGCGGTTTCCACACCCGCGTACCCACGTCCCTCCCAGAACAGTCGTGCCGCCTTGTACACCTCGGCGTTGGCGTCCGGGTCGGTCGAGCCGCGGCCCACGAGCAGCACGGTCACCTCGGAGCGGTCCGTGTCGCCGAGGACCTCGTCGACCCGACGCTCCAGGACGGCCAGCAGACCCGGGTGCGGGCCCAGCGGACGGCCGTAGGTGTACGAGATGCCCGGGTGGCGCTCCTTCTCGCGGGTCAGCGCCGCCGGGATGTCACCCTTGGCGTGACCGGCCGAGACCAGCATCAGCGGGACGGCCGCGAAGCGTTTGACGCCGCGCTCCACGAGGTCGGTGACGGCGTCGCCGAGCGGCGGCGGGGACAGCTCGATGAAGCCGCCGGCGACGGGCAGTTCGGGGTGCCGCCTGCCCAGCTCCTCGACGAAGCTGCGGAAGGCTCCGGCACCCGCCTCGTCGCGGGTGCCGTGGCCGGCGATGAGCAGTGCGGGCGCGGTGGTCACGCGTTCTCCTTGGTGAGGGGGGTGAGGGGGGTGTAGAGCAGGGCGTTCAGTGCCGCCGCTGCGACCGCCGAACCGCCCTTCTCCGAAACATTGCTGACGGCGGGCAGCCCGCTCTCGCGCAGCGCCGCCTTGGACTCGGCGGCCCCGACGAAGCCGACGGGCAGGCCGATGACGAGCGCGGGCGCGGCGTCGAGGAGCAGCAGCTCCTCCAGGGCGGTCGGAGCGCAGCCGATCACCCACAGGGCGCCGGGCCCCACCTGCTCGTACGCCAGCCTGATCGCATGGGCGCTGCGGGTCAGGTCCGGCCCCGCCTTCGCGTCCTTCAGCCGGCATACGGTCTCGCGCCGCGTGATGCCCGCCGCGACCATCTCCACATCCACGACGACCGGCGCACCGGCGTGCAGGGCGGCGTGCGCGGCTTCGAGGGAGCGCTCGTCGCAGACCAGGTCGGTGGCGTACTCCAGATCGGCCGCGGAGTGGATGACGCGCTCGACGACGGCCCGCGTCAGCGGTGCGAAATGCGAGGTGTCGAGGCGGGAGCGCAGGCGCCGGAAGGACTCCTGCTCGATGGGATGCACAACCCTCTGCATTACGAACCCTCCGTCTGCCAGCGGTAGCCGCGCGGTGTCACCATGCGGCCGGCGATCTCGCGGGCGGCGGTGTTGCCGACGACCACGACGGTCATCATGTCGACGGTCGCCGGGTCGAGTGCGGCGATCGTGGTGAGGCGGCTTGTTCCGTCCGGTCGCGAGGCGTTCCGTACGACACCCACGGGCGTCGTGGGCTCGCGGTGTTCCGCGAGGATCGACAGCGCCTTGGGGAGCTGCCAGTCGCGGCCCCGGCTGCGCGGGTTGTAGAACGTGACGACGATGTCGGCCTCCGCCGCGGCCCGTACGCGCCGCTCGATGACCTCCCACGGCGTGTGCAGGTCGGACAGGCTGATCGAGACGTGGTCGTGGCCGAGCGGCGCCCCCAGGATCGCGGCGGCGGCGAGCGCCGCCGTCACGCCCGGTACGCCGACGACGTCGATGTCGTCGCTCGCCTCGGCCAGGGCGGGCGACGCCATGGCGTACACGCCCGCGTCACCGGACCCGATGAGCGCGACGGCATGTCCTGCGCGGGCCTCGGCGACAGCGGTACGGGCCCGCTCCTTCTCGGCGCCGAGCCCCGACTCCAGGACGCGCGTTCCCGGCCGCAGCAGGTCCCTGATCTGGTCGACGTACTGGTCGAGCCCGACGAGCACCGACGCCCGCCGGATCTCCTCCCGGGCGCGCGGCGTCAGCAGATCGCGTGCGCCGGGCCCGAGTCCGACGACCGCGAGCCGCCCGCGCGGCTCCTTGCGTACGACGGCACAGGTGGCCATCGCGGCACGCCCCTCGGGGGCCGATTTCCGCTTCGGCACGAGGAGTTCACCCCCGCCGACGAGCGCGGCGGCCTCCGCGACGGACGGCGTCCCGACAGCGGCGAGCGGAGCCCCCGAGGGATTCGGTACGTCGATACGGGCGAGCTCTTCGGCGGCGTATGTCGTCAGGGGCACCCCGAGCCGAGCGGCGGCCCCCACGATCCCGGCCTCGTCGGCCTTGGCGTCGACGGTGGCGAGCGCGGCGACGGAACGCGCCGAGAGTCCGGCGCCCGCCAGCGTCTCCTCGACGAGCCCGAACACCTCGTCGACGGAAGCCCCCTTGCTGGCCCCCACGCCGACGACCAGCGACGGCGGCCGCAGCACGACCTCCCGCTCGCCGATCTCGACCACGCGGTCGGTCACGCGCAGCACGGCGTCCGCCGCCGGTCCCGTACCCGCCCGCGTCACATTCCCCGGCAGCGGCGGCAGCGGCCACACCGCGTCCGCCTCCAGCGTCACCGGGGTGCCGTCCAGGATCGCGCGGGTCACCGTCGCTGTCGCGCCCTCGACGGGCCAGCCCAGCGTGTCCAGGCCCGGGACGTCCGTGGCGTCCGTCGCCGTCGTGACGACGGGGGCGCAGGCCAGCACCTCGGACACCGCGAGCGCCAGCTCGTTCGCGCCGCCGCCGTGGCCGCCGAGCAGGGACACCGCGTGGCGCTGCGCCTCGTCGACGCACACCACGCCCGGGTCCGACGCCTTGTCGGCGAGGAGCGGGGCGATCAGCCGTACGACCGCGCCCGTCGCGAGGAAGCACACCAACTGCTCGCACTCCGCGAAGGCACGCCCGACAGCCTCCCGTACCGGGCCCTCGTACACGCGGGTACGCCCGGGCCAGGCCGCGGCCAGCCGGTCGCGGGCCACGGCGCCTGCCGCCGTGGCTGAGATGAGGCCGATCACTGAACTGCTCCTTCAATTACGGGTTCTGCTACGGGTTCTGCGGGGCGATGACCCCACAGCAGGAAGACGGGGTTGGCCGCCGCGAGCCGGGTCACGTCCCCGGGCAGCGGCGCGAGGCGGGACGACTGCAGCAGTACGCCCTCGGGTTCGAAGCCGGCGGCCGACAGAGCGGCGCGTACCGCGGGCACCCTGTCGAGCGCCGCCAGGGCGACCACGACCGTGCGCCGTGCACGCCGGGCGCACGCCGCGACGATGGCGGGCAGTTCGCGCCCGCCGCCGCCGACGAACACCGCGTCGGGCTCGGGCAGCTGGGACAGCACCGTGGGCGCGGCGCCGTGCACCGTCTGTACGTCCACGCCGTGCGCGGCGGCGTTCGCCCGTACGCGCTCGACGCCGTCGTGGGTCTTCTCCACGGCGACCGCGGCCGCACCGAGCCGCGCGCACTCCACGGCAACGGATCCCGACCCGGCGCCGATGTCCCACACCAGGTCGCCGAGACGGGGGCCGAGCCTGGCCAGCGCCAGGGCCCGTACCTCGTACTTGGTGATCATCGAATCGCGGTGCTCGAACGCATCCTCGGGCAGGGCCCATCCGCCCGGCCCCGCACCGCGCCCGGCGACCGTCCGCTGCACCGGCGCCAGCGCCCGCGCCTCGTCCAGGCATACGACGACGCTGACCGCCCCCGGCCAGTCGCGCGCCGCGGCTTCGGCGGGGGAGAGGTGCTCGACGCTCTCGCCCGCCGGGTCGCCGAGGGCGGAAGCGACGACGAGGGTGCGCGGAATGCCGGTACGGGCGAGCGCGGCGCCCAGTTCGGCGGGCCCGGCGCCGGGGCCGGTCAGGACGGCCGTCTTCGGGTGCGCCCGGCACACGTTCACGGCGGTCCGCAGCGCCCGCCCGTGCGCACTGACGACGACCGCGTCGTCCCACGGCAGCCCGAGCCGTGCGAAGGCGACCGCGACGGAGGGTGCCCCGGGCCGTACATCCAGAGCGTCCGCGCCGAAGCGCTCGGCCAGCGCCCGTACGATCCCGAAGAACCCGGGATCGCCGGAGGCCAGCACCACAGCCCCGCTGCCAGCGCTGCCCGCGTGCTTGGCCAGATGCTCCGCGACCGCGTCCAGTGCGGGCGCGAGCGGCCCGAGCACCACCCGGGCCGTGCCGTCGGGCAGCCCGGCGGCGTCCAGGTGGCGCCGCCCGCCGACGACAAGACCGGCGGCGTCGAGCGCCGCACGGGCGTCGGGGGAGAGCGGGGCGCCCGTCCCCGTACCCACAACAGTGATCATGACCCGGACTTCTCCGTATTCACCTCTGCGGACTTCTGCGCCGCGCGCAGCGCGGCCCGCGCCGCCCGGTCGGCCCGCCGGAAGCCGTGGAAGTGCCCCGGGTGGTAGAGGTGCGAGCGCGTGCCGGACGCGGCCAGCGCGGGCCCCACCAGGAAGAGCGTGTGCTTCCAGAGCTTGTGCTCCTTCACCGTCTCCTCCAGCGTCGCGATGGTGCACCGCAGCACCAACTCCTCCGGCCAGGTGACCTGGTATGCGATGACGACCGGGGTGTCCGTCGGGTAGCCGCCCTCCAGCAGCTCCGCCGTCAGCTGCCCCGACCGGGCCGCCGACAGGAACACGGCCATCGTCGTGCCGTGCCGCGCGAACTCCCGCACCTCCTCACCGGGCGGCATCGGCGTCTTGCCGCCGCCGAGACGGGTCAGGATCACGGACTGCGCGACCTCGGGAATCGTCAGCTCGCGCTGCGCGATCGCGGCGACCGCCGAGAAGGACGAGACGCCCGGCACGATCTCGACGGCCAGACCGAGCTCGTCGCACCGGTCGACCTGCTCCTGCGTGCCGCCCCACAGGGCGGGGTCGCCGGAGTGCACACGGGCGACCTTCAGACCGTCCCGCAGAGCCCGCTCGTACACCGCGACCACGTCCTCCAGGGACATCGCCGCCGAGTCCAGGATTTCGGCGCCCTCGCGCGCGTGCTCCAGGATTTCGGCCTGCACCAGGCTGGCCGCCCAGATCACGACGTCGGCTTTGGCGATGGCTCGCGCGGCGCGGAAGGTCAGCAGGTCGGCGGCGCCAGGGCCGGCGCCGACGAAGGTCACCTTGCCGGTGGGGGCATCGGCCATGAGTGAGGTCCTCTCGAAACGGGGTGAATCAGGCGAATCGGATGTAACGGGGCGGAAGTTGGATGTGCGAAGCGGCGGGTCAATCGGCTAGCAAGAGCACATGGCGGTCTTCGTCGCGCTCGGCGCGTTCCTCATGACGCTGTTCGGCGGGTGGGTCGCCCAGCGCGTCACCGACCGCCGCCACTTGGTGCTGGGCCTGGCGGGCGGGCTGATGCTGGGCGTCGTCGGCCTGGACCTGCTGCCGGAGGCGATGGAGGCCGCGGGCGACGATCTTTACGGGGTGCCACAGGCTCTGCTGCTGTTCGTCGGCGGCTTTCTGACGGCCCACCTGGTGGAACGCCTGCTCGCCGTACGCCGGGCGGCACACGGCGCGAGCGAAAAACGCACCCCCCAGGTCGGGCTGACGGCAGCGGCGGCCATGGTCGGCCACAGCCTGATGGACGGCATCGCGATCGGCGCGGCATTCCAGGTCGGCGACGGCATGGGCACGACCGTCGCGCTCGCCGTCGTCACCCACGATTTCGCGGACGGATTCAACACCTACACGCTCACGAGCCTGTACGGAAACAAGCGCGGCAAGGCCGTGACGATGCTGATCGCGGACGCCCTGGCGCCCGTGATCGGCGCGGCGTCCACCTCGCTGTTCACCCTTCCGGAGGAACTCCTCGGAAGCTATCTGGGCTTCTTCGGCGGCGCCCTGCTCTACCTCGCGGCCGTCGAAATCCTCCCCGAAGCCCACCACGAACACCCGGCCCGCTCCACGCTGCTGTGCACGGTCGCGGGAGTGGCCTTCATCTGGCTGATGGTGGGCGTGGCGGGCTGATCTCACAACTTGCCCCCGCGCCCGCCCTCGCGCCGCGCCGGCGCGATGAGAGTCGAGAGATACGGAAGCGATCCGCCGTCGGCGAGCTCCGACGCAGGCCGAATCGATTCCTCGGCCAGCCCGAGCGCGGATCCCCACACCGCGTCCTCGGTACGTCCGGTCTCGCGCAGCGCGGTCGCCACCTCGCCGGCCAGCCGCCCGAACTTGTACGCCACGACCGTCCCGGGCCCCTCAAGGGCCTCCTTCAGCACAGCCGAACCGGCCGTCACGGGCACGAGGGTCAGCGGCTCCGTGCCTTCGGTCAGGACGGCACCGCTACGGGCCGCCAGATCCTGCATGGCGGTGATGCCGGGCACGGTCACCACCTCCGTACCGGGCACCAGACCGAGGATCGTCTGCGCGAGATACGTGAACGTCGAGTAGACGTTGGGATCACCGATCGTCGCGAACGCCACCGTGCCGTGCGCACGCAGCAGTTCGGCGACCCGCGCCCCTGCCGCGTCCCAAGCGGCTTCGCGCCGCGCGCGGTCTTCGCGCTCATTGAGCGCGAAGACGACCCGGACGACCTTTGCCGCATCGACGTAATGCAGCACGGTCGCCTCGGCCCGGCCGGGTTCGCCGACATCTGTTCCATCGGCCGCAGCCATTACCGGTACGACCACGACGGCCGCGTCCCGAAGGGCATTGACGCCCTTCACGGTCACCAGTTCAGGATCGCCGGGCCCGACGCCGACACCGGTCAGCTTTGTGATCATGCCGCTCATGCCGCTCATCCCGCACACCTCTCGACAAATCTCTTGGCCATGCCGGGATCGGCAGCCCAGTGGGTATGCAGATAGCTGGCATGCACACCCTGTTGTACGAACCCCTCGACCCGCCGCTCGGGAAGATGCATCCCCCATGCGGGAGCCGCACCGGCCCCGGGCTCGATCACCGTCCGGTGAAACTCGTGCCCGCGCATCCGAGCCCCGACGGCGGCAAGCGAACTGTCGGAAACCGCAACCGCTTCCCGATACCCCAGCGTCAGCCGCTCCGACATCCGCGCCTCCGCATCGAGCACCCCGCACATGGGCTGCCCGTCGAGAGACCGCGACAGATAGAGCAACCCGGCACACTCGGCGGCAACGGGCGCCCCGGACAACGCCAGCTCGGCAACGGCCTTGCGCAACGGCTCATTGCCGGACAGCTCCGGGGCGTACACCTCGGGGAAGCCGCCGCCGATGACGAGCCCCCGGGTCCCGTCGGGCAGCCGCTCGTCCCGCAAGGGATCGAACGGCACGACCTCGGCCCCGGCGGCAGAGAGCAACTCCGCATGCTCGGCGTACGAGAACGTGAACGCGGCCCCGGAGGCGACGGCCACAACAGGCCGTGCGGACGAACTCGGCCCGTCCGCGGCCCGCGCAACCCCGGGCTCCCACGCAGTCACGCCGAGCTCCGGCGCACTCCGGGCCAGGGCGAGCACCGCATCCAGGTCGCACCCCGCCCGCACCTGCTCCGCCAGCGCAGCAACCGCCTCCACCGCATCCGCCCGCCGCTCGGCGACCGGCACCAGCCCAAGGTGCCGCGAAGGCGTCCGCACCTGCTTCCCCCGCCGCAGAGCCCCCAGCACCGGCACCCCGGACGCGTCCAGCGCTTCCCGCAGCAACTCCTCGTGCCGCTCCGAGCCCACCTTGTTCAGGATCACGCCGCCGATCCGCACCTCCGGATCCCACGACGCGAAGCCGTGCACCAGCGCCGCCACCGACCGCGACTGCGAAGACGCGTCGACGACCAGCACCACCGGCGCCCGCAGCAGCTTGGAAATCTGCGCCGTGGACGCGAGTTCGCCCTGCCCCGACGCCCCGTCGTACAACCCCATCACGCCCTCGACGACCGCCACATCGCACCCGGCAGCCCCATGAGCGAACAACGGCGCGACCAAATCGGTCCCGCACAGGTACGCATCAAGGTTGCGCCCGGGCCGCCCAGTGGCCAGTGCGTGATACCCGGGGTCGATGTAATCGGGCCCCACCTTGTGCGGCGAGACGCACAGCCCCCGCGCCGCGAAGGCAGCCATCAGCCCGGTCGCGACAGTGGTCTTCCCACTCCCCGACGACGGCGCGGCGACAACAAGACGTGCTACCACTCGATGCCCCGCTGCCCCTTCTGGCCCGCGTCCATGGGGTGTTTGACCTTGGACATGTCGGTCACCAGGTCGGCGGCCTCGACCAGCTTCTCGGGAGCGTTGCGCCCGGTGATCACGACATGCTGCGTCCCGGGCCGGTCCCGCAGCACCGCGACCACCTCGTCGACGTCCACCCACCCCCAGTGCATCGGGTAAGCAAACTCGTCCAGCACATAGAGCTTGTACGTCTCGGCGGCCAGGTCCCGCTTGACCTGCTCCCACCCCTCACGCGCCGCCGCCTCGTTGTCGAGCTGCGAGTCGCGCTGCACCCACGACCAGCCCTCGCCCATCTTGTGCCAGGCGACGGACCCGCCCTCGCCGCTCGCGCCCAGCACCTTCAGCGCGTTCTCCTCGCCGACCTTCCACTTCGCCGACTTGACGAACTGGAACACCCCGATCGGCCACCCCTGGTTCCAGGCCCGCAGCGCAAGCCCGAAGGCCGCGGTCGACTTGCCCTTCCCGATCCCCGTGTGCACGACGACGAGCGGCCGGTTGCGCCGCTGACGCGTGGTGAGCCCGTCTTCCGGTACGACGCTCGGCTGTCCCTGCGGCATCAGGCTGCCCTCCTGTTCGTTCCCTGTACGTCCTTGACGAGCCCGGCAATGCTGTCGGCCCGCAGCTCCTCGAGCGTGACGGCGTTGCCGCCCAGTTCACGCGCCAGATCACCGGCCAGACCGAGCCGTACGGGCCCGGACTCGCAGTCCACGACCACGGAGGCGACACCCTCGATCTCGTGCAGCCGGGCGGCCCGCGCGGCCAGAGCCACCGGCTCCGGCCCGCCGGTCGCCCGCCCGTCGGTCACGACGACCAGCAGCGGACGCCGCGACGGATCCCGCAACCGCTCCACGCGCAGCACGTCGTGCGCCTTCAGCAGCCCCGCCGACAGCGGCGTACGCCCGCCCGTGGGCAGGATCTCCAGCCGTGCGGCGGCCGCATCCACGGACGACGTAGGCGGAAGCACAAGCTCCGCGTCCTTCCCCCGGAACGTCACCAGCCCCACTTTGTCCCGCCGCTGATAGGCATCGAGCAGCAGCGAAAGAACAGCCCCCTTGACCGCGCTCATCCGCTGCCGGGCAGCCATCGACCCGGACGCGTCCACGACGAACAGCACGAGGTTCCCCTCACGCCCCTCCCGCGTCGCCTGCCGCAGATCGTCGCGGCGCACCACAAGACCGCGCCCACTGCGCCCCCGCGCCCGCTGATGCGGCGCGGCGGCCTGCACGGTGGCCGCCAAGTGCAGCTTCGTGAGCGCCCCTTGAGGCCGCCGGGCGCCCGTCGTACGACCGTGCTCGGTACGCGCACGGGACCGGCGCCCCGCAGCACCCTCGCCCAGACCGGGCACGCTCAGGACCTTCGTACGGAACGGCTCACCCGCCCTGGCGGCAGCCTGCTCGCCACCGGACCCGGCGGGAGCCTGCTGCCCCTCCCCGGCCTCGGGCTCGGCCTCACCGGGCTGATCAGGCGAGTCGGACGAGCCGTCGTCAGCACCGCCATCACCCTGCGGCGGCTGCCCGCCCCCACCTGGCCCGTCGGGATCAGGATCGTCGTCCTCGGATCCGCTGTTCTGCTCCAGCGTGTCGTCGAGCTTGTCCTCGTCGAGCCCAGGCGCGTCGAACGGATTACGCCGACGCCGGTGCGGAAGCGCCAGCAGCGCGGCCTGCCGCACATCCTCGGCCATTACGTCGGTGCGCCCCGCCCAAGCGGCCAGAGCCGTAGCAGTCCGGGCCATCACAATGTCGGCCCGCATACCGTCGACCTCGAAGGCCGCGCAGGTGGCGGCTATCTGCCGCAACGCACCGTCGCCCAGCCGTACGTCTGGCAGCAACGCCCGCGCAGCCACGATCCGCGCCCGCAGCGCGGCCTCTTCACCGGCCCACTTCGCGGCAAACGCGGCCGGATCATCGTCGTACGCAAGCCTGCGCCGTACGACCTCCACCCGCTGATCGGTCTCCCGGGAGGCGGCCACCTCCACGGTCAGCCCGAACCGGTCGAGCAACTGAGGCCGCAGCTCGCCCTCTTCGGGGTTCATCGTCCCGACGAGCAGGAAGCGGGAGGCGTGCCGTACGGAAACACCTTCACGCTCGACGTACGACGCGCCCATGGCGGCGGCGTCCAGCAGCAGGTCGACCAGGTGATCGTGCAGCAGGTTGACCTCGTCGACGTACAGAATCCCGCGATGCGCGTCGGCGAGCAGCCCCGGCTCGAAGGCCTTGACACCCTCGGCCAGCGCCCGCTCGATGTCGAGCGCACCGACGAGCCGGTCCTCGGACGCGCCGACGGGCAGCTCAACCATCCGAGCAGCCCGCGACACGCCGCTCGCGACCTCGTGCGGCCCGTCGGGACACGCCGGGTCGGGCGCCCCGGGCGCACAAGAGAACCGGCACCCGGCGACAACGGCAACTTGCGGCATAAGCGCCGAAAGGGCACGTACCGCAGTCGACTTGGCGGTCCCCTTCTCACCTCGCACGAGCACGCCACCGACTGCGGGCGAGACGGCGTTCAGCAGGAGACCGAGCCGCAGATCGTCCTGTCCGACGATGGCGGTAAAGGGATAAGGCGTACTCACGAGGAAGCCTCCAGATCAAGCTTGTTCGGGCCGAAATCCAGCCCGTCCGGCGTTTGAGGACCGGGGGTCTGGGGGCAGAGCCCCCTCCGCGGCGGAGCCGCAAATTGACACGGTCGGGAAGGGGCGGGGTGGGGAAAGAAGCCCGCCGCAGGCCCCCTCACGCGTCACCTTCCAGGTCGCCCTCAAGCTCCAGATACGTCGCCCGCAGCCGCTCCAGCGTCTCCGCGTCCGGCTCCGCCCACAGCCCACGCTCGGCGGCCTCAAGAAGCCGCTCCGTGATCCCGCGCAGCGCCCAGGGGTTGGACTTCTTCATGAAGTCCTGGTTTTCCGGATCGAAGACGTACTCGCTCGACAACTTCTCGTACATCCAGTCGTCGACGACGCCCGCCGTCGCGTCGTACCCGAAGAGGTAGTCGACGGTGGCCGCCATCTCGAAGGCGCCCTTGTAACCGTGCCTCCGCATCGCCGCCATCCACCGCGGATTGACCACCCGCGCCCGGAACACCCGGTGTGTCTCCTCGCCCAGCGTCCGCGTCTTCACCTGGTCGGGCGTCGCGCTGTCACCCACATACGCCTCGGGCGACTCACCCGTCAGGTGACGCACCATGGCGACCATGCCGCCGTGGTACTGGAAGTAGTCGTCGGCATCGACCAGATCATGTTCGCGCGTATCGACATTCTTCGCGGCCACAGCGATCCGCCGGAACGCCGTCTCCATGTCCCCCCGGGCTGCTCGCCCCTCAAGCCCGCGCCCGTACGCGTAACCGCCCCACACCGCGTACACCTCGGCCAGATCCGCATCCGAGCGCCAGTTCCGCGCATCGATCAGCGGCAGCAGCCCCGCCCCATAAGCCCCAGGCTTCGAGCCGAAGATACGAGCCGTAGCGCGCCGACGGTCACCGTGCTCGGCGGTGTCCTCGTCCGCGTGCGCGCGCACGAAGTTGCGGTCACCCGGCTCATCCAGTTCGGCCACGGTCCGCACGGCATCGTCGATGAGCCCCACCACATGCGGGAACGCATCCCGGAAGAATCCGGAAATGCGCACCGTCACGTCGATGCGAGGCCGCCCCAGCTCCTCCAGCGGCACGACCTCGAACCCCGTCACCCGTCGCGAAGCGTCGTCCCACACCGGCCGGCACCCGAGCAGCGCCAGGATCTCGGCGATGTCGTCGCCCTGGGTGCGCATCGCGGACGTACCCCACACCGTCAGGCCGACCGACTTCGGGTACTCGCCGGTGTCCGTCAGGTACCGGGCCACCAGCGAGTCGGCCAGTGCCTGCCCGACCTCCCACGACAGCCGCGACGGGATCGCCTTCGGGTCGACGGAGTAGAAGTTGCGCCCGGTCGGCAGCACATTCACGAGACCACGCGTCGGCGAACCCGAGGGTCCGGCCGGCACATAGCCGCCGTCCAGCGCGTGCAGGATGTTGCCGATCTCGTCGGTCGTACGGGCAAGCCTCGGCACGACCTCGTCGCACGCGAACCGCAACACGGCCACCGCGTCCGGCAGTTCGACGCCCAGCACCTCGTCCACCAGGCCGGCGGCCTCCGTGACGTCCCAGCGGCGCTCCTCCATGCCCTCGGCGAGCCGCCGGCACAGCTGCTCCAGCAGGTCGATCGCGTCGGCGCCGGTCCGCGCCGGGCCGTCGACCAGCGCGGTCAGCCCGTCCGCCACCTTCACGGCCGCACCGGGCTCGCCCAGCAGCTCCTTCTCGACCAGACCGAAGTGCTCGGCGAGACACGCCCGCAGGCCGGGCAGCGCGTTGGCCTTGCCGCCCCACACCTGGGAGGCGCGGAGTACGGCCAGCACCAGGTTGACCCGGGCCTCGGACTCGGGGCCACCGCCCAGCACATGCAGGCCGTCGCGGATCTGGACGTCCTTGATTTCGCACAGGTAGCCGTCGATGTGCATGACGAACTCGTCGAAGTCGTCGTCGTCCGGCTGCTCGTCGAGGTGCAGGTCGTGGTGGAGCTGGGCCGCCGTCACCAGCGTCCAGATCTGTGCCCGCACCGCAGGGGCCTTGGCCGGGTCGAGGTCGCTGACCAGCGCGTACTCGTCCAGCAGCTGTTCGAGCTTCGCCAGGTCCCCGTACGTGTCCGCACGCGCCATCGGCGGCACCAGGTGGTCCACGACCGTCGCGTGCCCGCGCCGCTTGGCCTGCGTGCCCTCGCCCGGGTCGTTGACGATGAACGGGTAGATCAGCGGCAGCTCACCCATCACGGCGTCGGGACCGCAACCGGCCGACAGCCCGAGGCCCTTCCCCGGCAGCCACTCCATCGTGCCGTGCTTGCCCATGTGGATGATCGCGTCCGCACCGAAGCTGTTTTCGAGCCACCGGTACGCCGCCATGTAGTGGTGCGAGGGCGGCATGTCCGGGTCGTGGTAGATCGCGATCGGGTTCTCGCCGAAGCCGCGCGGCGGCTGGATCATCACGACGACATTGCCGAACTGCAGGGACGCCAGCACGATCTCGTCACCGTCGACGTACAGCTGGCCCGGTGCCTCGCCCCAGTGCTCCAGCATGCCGTCGCGCAGCTCGGGCTCCAGCTTGTCGAACCACGCCTGGTAGTCGGCGAGCGGCACCCGCGCGGGGGCCGCGGCGAGCTGCTCCTCGGTCAGCCACTCCACGTCGTGCCCGCCGGCGTTGATGAGCCGGTGGATCAGCTCGTCGCCGTTGTCGGGGTGCCCTTCGACGCCGTATCCGGCGTCGCGCAGGGCGTCGAGGACCCGGATCGCGGAAGCGGGCGTGTCGAGACCCACCGCATTGCCCACGCGTGAGTGCTTCGTCGGGTACGCCGTGAAGACGAGCGCGAGGCGCTTCTCACCGTTCGGCTTGTGCGCCAGCCTGGCGTGCCGTACGGCGATACCCGCCACGCGCGCGGCCCGCTCGGGATCGGCGACGTACACCGGGACATCTCCCTCGCCCTGCTCCTTGAAGGAGAAGGGCACGGTGATGAGCCGGCCGTCGAATTCGGGGATGGCGACCTGCATGGCCGCGTCCATCGGCGAGAGCGCCGCATCGGACTCGTCCCACGTCGCGCGTGACGACGTAAGGCAAAGGCCCTGCAGCACGGGCACGTTGAGGTCGGCGAGCGCGCCGATGTCCCACGCCTCGTCGTCACCGCCGGCCGAGGCGTCGCTGGCCCGGGTGCCGCCCGCCGCGAGGACCGTGGCGATCAGCGCGTCGGCCTTGCCCAGCTCCTCGTACAGCTCCGGGTCGGCGCTGCGCAGTGAGCCGCAGTAGACGGGGAGGGCGTTGGCGCCCTTCGCCTCGATCTGGTCGCACAGCACGTCGACGAACGACGTGTTCCCGGAGAGCTCGTGCGCCCGGTAGAAGAGCACGCCGACCGTCGGGCGCCCCTCGGTGTACGCGCGCTCACCGTGCACGCCCCACTCGGGCATCTTCTGCGGCTCGGCGAAGCCGACACCGGTCAGCAGCACGGTGTCGGAGAGGAACCGGGCCAGCTCGACCAGGTTCCCCGGCCCGCCCTCGACGAGGTAGCGCAGCGCCTCGGCGACGACGCCCGCAGGTACGGACGACTCGGCCATCAGCTCGGCGTCCGGCACGGTCTCACCGCCCAGCAGGACGGTCGGAATCCCGGAGGCCTTGAGGACGGCGAGCCCGTCCTCCCAGGCGCGCTTGCCGCCGAGCAGCCGTACGACGGCGACCGACGCCCCCTCGATCAGCGCGGGCAGTTCCCCGGCCGCGTCGATACGGGTGGGGTTGCCGATGCGGTACGGGGCGCCGGAGGCGCGGGCCGCCAGCAGATCCGTATCGGCGGTGGACAGCAAAAGCACAGTGTTCATGCGGGCGCTCCAGGTGCGATGAAGGGAAGTCCTGACGGCGCGCCCGACTCGATCAGCCGCAGCAGCGCATCTGTATCCGCGTGTTCTTCGATGAGGTCGCCGAGGCGGTCGAGCTGCTCCTCGCGCAGCGCCTCGAACGAGGTGTCCGGTGCCGGTACGTAGCGGCGCCCCGCGGCGGCGGCGACCTCGCGCAGGAACGCGCGCCGGAAGGAGTCGCTCTCCAGCGAGCCGTGCCAGTGGGTGCCCCAGACCGAGCCGGCGCGGCACCCGTCCAGGCTGTGTCCATTGTCATCAGAGATGAACGGTGTCCCCCCCAGCACTTCGGCGACCCCGTGATGGATCTCGTATCCCTCGACGGGCTCGCCCAGCGCGCTGCCGACCGGCCGCGCCAGCGTCTTCTCGACGGCGAACCGCACGCGCACCGGCAGCAGTCCGAGCCCGTCCACGGTCCCGGCCTTCGACTCGACGTCGTCCTCGATGCGCTCGCCCAGCACCTGGTAGCCGCCGCAGATGCCGAGTACGGGCCGGCCTTCCGCCGCTCGCCGGGCCAGCGCGCCGGCGAGCCCGCGCTCGCGGAGCCACTCCAGGGCCTTCACCGTGCCGCGCGTCCCCGGCACGATCACGAGGTCCGCGTCGGCGAGCTCTTCGGCCCGGTCCACGAACCGCACGACGACGCCCGGTTCGGCGGCGAGCGCGTCCACATCCGTGAAGTTCGACATGAGCGGCACGGCGCACACGGCGACGCGCAGCACGTCCTCCCCGACCGGCGGCGCGACGACGTGCTCCCGTACGGCGCCGCGCAAGGACACCCGAAGGCCGTCCTCCTCGTCGATGCCGAGGCCGTGCGCGAAGGGCAGTACGCCGTACGTACGCCGCCCCGTCAGGCCCTCCAGCATGTCGAGCCCGGGTTCGAGGAGCGACACGTCACCCCGGAACTTGTTCACCAGATAGCCCGCCACGAGCGACTGGTCCTCGGCGCTCAACAGGGCCGTCGTACCGAAGAAGGAAGCGAAAACACCGCCCCGGTCGATGTCGCCGACGACGACCACCGGGAAGCGGGCCGCCCGTGCGATGCCCATGTTGACGATGTCCGTACGCCGCAGGTTGATCTCGGCCGGACTGCCGGCCCCCTCGCAGATCACGGCGTCATACGTGCCCCGCAATTCCCGCAGACAGTCCGTCACCGTCCCCAACAGCGCTTCTTGCCTTCCCCCGTGGTAGCCACGGGCACTCATCTCTCCCACCGGCTTGCCCATCAGCACCACCTGGCTGCTGCGGTCACTGCCCGGCTTGAGGAGGACGGGGTTCATGAGCGCGGTCGGCTCCACGCGGGCCGCCTGCGCCTGCATGGCCTGCGCGCGCCCGATCTCCGCGCCCTCGCGGGTCACGAACGAATTCAGCGACATGTTCTGCGCCTTGAACGGCGCGACCTTGACCCCCTGCCGCACCAGCCACCGGCAGATCCCCGCCGTCACCACGCTCTTCCCCGCGTCGGACGTGGTCCCCGCGACAAGCAGGCCACCGCCCAGCGCGCCACCGCCCAATGCCCCGCCCAATGAGCTGCTCATGCGTTTCTCCCCCCAGTGGCGGCGCGACGCAGCGCGCCGAAAGCAAGTCGCCCGGCGACAGCCGTCCCCAGAGCCAGCGCCCCGACACGGCGCGACAGCCGCACGGCCCGCTCGATGTCCGGTACGCCGACGGGCCGTCCCGTGGCATTGAGTACGGGCCGGTACTCGACGCGCCCCGCGTACGAGAGCGTCCCGCCAAGCCGTACGCCGAGCGCGCCCGCGAACGAGGCTTCCACCGGGCCGGCGTTGGGGCTCGGGTGTTTCGCCGCGTCCGTACGCCAGGCCCGCACCGCACCGCGCGGGTTGCCGCCCGCGACCACGGCGAGGGCGGCCGTGAGCCGGGCTCCGGGCCATCCGGCGACGTCGTCGAGGCGGGCCGAAGCCCAGCCGTAACGCAGGTATTTGGCTGATTTGTGCCCCACCATGGCGTCGAGAGTGTTGATCGCGCGGAAGGCCACGAGCCCGGGTACGCCGCCCACGGCGCCCCACACCAGCGCGCCGACGACCGCGTCCGAGGTGTTCTCGGCGACGGACTCAGCGACGGCGCGGGCGATCTGCTGCGCGTCCAGCGACTGCGGGTCGCGCCCGCACAGATGGGGAAGGCGTTCGCGGGCCACGTCGATGTCCCCGGCCTCCAGGGCGCCCCCGACGGCCCGCGCCTCGCGGCCCAGCGACGTCCCGCCGACGACGGCCCAGGTGGCTGCGGCGGTCAGCGCTACAGCGGCGGCGGGGGAGCGGCGTACGGCACGGGAAGCCAGCGCGGCGGCACCCGCGGCGCCTCCGGCGCACAGCAAGGTGTGCACCGCGCCCCACCCGCGGTGGTCACGCCACAGCAGGGACTCGACGGCGCCCGCGGCCCGCCCGAACGCGGCGACCGGGTGTGCCCGGCGAGGGTCGCCGAGCACGAGGTCGCCGATCAGGCCGGCGGTGGCGCCGTACGCGAAGATGCGATCGGCACGCATGGCTCAGCAGGCCGATGCGCCTCGAAGGACTGTCGTACTCGTACTCGCAGGGATGACTGAACGGCAGCCGGGCATGGCGGTATGTCCTCACTCAGGGTCCGCGCCCTGGTTCGACGTGACCGGCGGCGAGAGTTCCTGGCTCCCGGGGCTGTGCTGGCTGTGTTCCCCGGTGACAGTGGCGGGACCGCGCCGGATTCGCACCGGACTTCCTCTCCTGCCGCCGTATTGGCTCGGGCAGTCCACCACGCTCCGCGAACCCCGTCAACTTGCTGTTGACCTGCGAAGGGAGAGTGTGTTGGGGCACACAGAAACCGTCCCGCGCCCGGCCGTGAAAGGCGGGGCGCGGGACGGTTTCCGGGACTGTTGCGCGTGGTGCGGAAGTGGTCCCCGGGTGGTGCGTGACCGGCGTCAGAAGACGATCAGGGAGATGCCGTACGCCACTGCTGCCGCGCACAGCGCGAAGCAGGCGTACGCGCCGGTGCGCGCCATGACGGCGGAGCCGCCACCCTGGCCCGATGCGCTCTCCTGCTTGGAGAGACCCACGATGCCGAGGGTGAACAGGCCCACCAGCGAGACGGTGGCCAGGAGGCTGACGCCGAATACGGAGCCGAGAGCTGCCCAGTCGATGTTCATGCGATCTGTCCTTACACCGCGGCCGGGCTGGCCGGCTCGGCGGAGCTGCCGGCCGGGGCCGGGATGGTGGTTTTGAGGTCCTCGGCGGCGGCAGCGGCACCGGCCGTGGGCGGCACGGTGACGGCTGCCATGGCGGTGGTGACGACGCCGGCCGGCTCGGTGTCGGCGTCCACGTCATTGACGTTGGTGTGGTCGACCACCTGGCGGCGGGAGATGAACCAGATCGCGGTGCAGGCGGAGACGAGGAAGACCGCGATGGCCGCGACGCCCCAGTCGCCCTGCTTGGTGACGAACTCCGAACCCGCGGCGACCAGACCGGCCGCCGGCAGCGTCAGACCCCAGGCGACGAACATCCGGGTGGCGGTGGACCAGCGGACCACACCGCCCTTGCGACCGAGGCCCGCGCCCATCACGGCACCGGAGCACGAGTGCGTGGTCGACAGCGAGAAGCCGAGGTTGGACGAGGCGAGGATGACGCTGGCCGCGCTGGTCTGGGCGGCGAAGCCCTGCTGCGGCTGGAGGTCGGTGAGGCCCTTGCCCATGGTGCGGATGATGCGCCAGCCGCCGAGGTAGGTCCCGAGCGCGATCGCGAGACCGGCGGAGAGGATGACCCACATCGGGGGGTTGGAGCCGGGGGAGAGCACACCGCCGGCGACGAGTGCCAGCGTGATGATGCCCATGGTCTTCTGCGCGTCGTTGGTGCCGTGGGCCAGGGAGACCAGGCCCGCCGAGGTGATCTGGCCGGCGCGGTAGCCCTTCGCCGTGGCCTTCGGGTCGGCGTTCCTGCCGATCCTGTACGTCAGCCGGGAGGCGAGGTACGCGGCGAGGCCGGCGACCAGCGGCGCGGCGATCGCGGGGATGAGCACCTTGGTGACGACGGTGCCGCCGTTGACGCCGCTGATGCCGACCGAGGCGATGGTGGCGCCGATCAGGCCGCCCATGAGGGCGTGCGAGGAGCTGGACGGCAGGCCGATCAGCCAGGTCATGAGGTTCCAGAGGATGGCGCCGACGAGCGCCGCGAATATGACCTCGGGAGTGATGCCTGCTTCGGTCACGATCCCGCTGGAGATCGTCTTGGCGACCTCCACGGACAAGAACGCGCCGACAAGGTTGAGCACGGCGGACATGGCCACCGCCGTCTTGGGCTTCAGAGCACCGGTCGAGATGGTCGTGGCCATCGCGTTGGCGGTGTCGTGGAAACCGTTCGTGAAATCGAACACTAGAGCTGTCACGATCACAATCGCGAGCAGCAAGGTGATGTGTTCCATTTACCCAGGCAATCGTTTGACGTCAGTGGCTCGTGGAACGTAGGCAACCTGGATGAACGGAAGGTGAACTGGGGCGGGCGGTGCGGTGTCTCAAAGCGGCGCCGCCGTTCCGGTTGTGGCCGGAACGGCGGCGATTTCCTGGGCCGTCAGCCCCCTGTGAACCTCTTGAGCTGGGCCATCGACCCATTGAAGAGATTCTGATCACCCGGCAGGCTGCCGCTGCCGTTGTCGAACTCCACATCGTCCAGTACGACCAGCCCGCGGGCAGCGGACCCGGTGACGCGTTGTAGCGGGCGAGCCACAGTGCATGATTCGAACCGAACGCCCGGCTCTTGCCGGTGCACTCGTTCCACCACAGCGTGGTGGTGTAGATGACCGGCCTGCGGCCCGTCCGGCGCTTGACCTCGTCGCTGAAGGATCTGATCCAGGAGACCATCTTCGGCCTGCTCAGCCCGTAGCACTTGTTCCTGCCGTACGGGTTGTGCTCCAGGTCGACGGCCGGCGGCAGCGTCCGGCCGTCGGCCCGCCACTGGCCTCCGTTGCGCACGAAGTGCGAGGCCTGCTTCTTCCCGGACGACCTGTCCGGGACGGCGAAGTGGTACGCGCCGCGGATGATGCCGGCATTGCGCGACCCCTTGTACTGCTGGTTGTAGTAGGGATTGCGGTAGCTGTGCGACTCGGTCGCCTTGACGTACACGAACTTCGCGCCCTTGCTCTTCGCCTTCCGCCAGTCGACGTTCCGCTGGTGAGAGGAGACGTCGTGCCCCTTCGGCTTGGTGGCCGCCGAGACCGGGATCTCGGCGAGGGTGGTGCCACCCAGGGCGAGGACGGTGGCGGCTGTCCCGATCATCCGGGCACGGCGGAACGGTTTGTGATCACGAGCCATATTTCCCCCCGATGGCGACGTGCATGACAAATGCCCCAGACGCTACTGGAAGATCCGCAGATGCCGGTCGATCTCCGGCCAATCCGCCCCAGCGGGTGAATAGTTCTCTTATGCGGACTTACGGAGTCCCGGGCTCCGCACTACAGTTCGCCGCCCACGGCTGGCAGGATCTGCCGCATGGCTGAGCAGCGGCAGGACGAGCGGCAGGGCGAACCGCAGGGCGAGCGGCGGGACGAGATCGAGCGGGCGTGGGCCGAGCTCGTGGACGCGGCCCGTAGGACAGTGACGGACGGACTCGTCGTCGGCACGTCCGGCAACGTCTCCGTACGCCTCGGCGAACTCGTCCTGGTAACCCCGAGCGGAGTCCCGTACGACCGCCTCGGTCCGGGGGACACCGTCGCCGTCGACCTCGAAGGGAAACAGGTCTTCGGTGAACTCGCCCCGACGAGCGAGCTCCCCATGCACCTCGCGGTCTACCGCAACACCTCCGCCCGGGCCGTCGTGCACACCCACGCCGTCCACGCCACCGCCGTCTCCACCCTCGTCTCCGAGCTCCCCCTCGTGCACTACATGGCCGCGGCCCTCGGCGGCCCCGTCCGCACAGCCCCGTACGCGACGTACGGAACGGAGGAGCTCGCCGCGAACATGCTCCGCGCCCTGGAGGACCGTACCGGCGCGCTTCTGCAGAACCACGGCACCGTGACCTACGGAGACACCCTCGGCCAGGCCTACGACCGCACCGCCCAGCTGGAGTGGATGTGCAGGCTCTGGCTGACCGCGAGTTCCGTCCCCGGCCGCGAACCTTCGCTGCTCTCCAGCGGGCAACTGGACGAGGTAAAGGAGAAACTCCGCAGCTACGGCCAGCCCCGCTGACCGCCGGACGGCACCGCCCACTGGCCCTGCGCACCGCCTGTGCGGACACTGGAGCGGTGCGTCCGGCGACAGCGGCGGCAGTGGCCGTCACCACAATCATCGGCGTCGGGGCGGCGGCGGTCGCGGTCGGCCGGTATGCCGGCCACGCCGCGCTCAACGCATCGCCCGGCCGCCCGCTGCCCTCCGACCCCGGACTCACCGTGCACGCCACCGCCGCCGGACAGATCACGCTGACCCGCTGCCTGGCGTCCCTGCGCCCCGGCACGTACGGCATCGAGGGCTCCGGCGTCCACGCGGTCGTCGGCCCCGTCCTCAACGACGCGCCGCACACCGCGGACACCGTCGTACGCCGCCTGGAACGGGTCAGCCACGGCACCCTCGGCACCGGCACGAAGGTGAGATTCACCCCGCAGCTGTACGTCGGCGACCCGCGCGCCGCGCTCGGCCTCGACCACGCCGACGTGGACGTCCTGGGCGAACTCGGCGCGCTGCCCGCCTGGTTCGTGCCCGGTATCCGCGACACCTGGGTGATCACCGTGCACGGCCTCGGCACGACACGGGAACACCCCATGAACATCATGGGCTTCCTGCACGACCAGCGCCTGCCGCTCCTGGACCTCGCCTACCGCGGCGACCTCGGAGCCCCGAGGCCTCCCGGGGGACTCGGCCACCTCGGCGACTCGGAGTGGCGGGACCTGGACGCCGCCATCCGCTACGCGGTGCGGTACGGCGCGCAGCGCGTCATCCTGCACGGCTGGTCCACCGGCGCCGCCATGGCCGTGCACGCCGCGGCGAACTCCGCGCTGCGCCACCACATCTGCGGCCTCGTGCTCGACTCCCCGGTGCTGGACTGGGAAGCCACGGTACGAGCGCTGGCCACCGCCCGCCGCATCCCGGGAGCGCTGCTCCCGCTCGCGGTCAGGTCCGTACAGGGCAGCACGGGCGTGCACGGCGACCGCCTGCGCGAAGCGGCCGACCCCGAGGCGGTGAGCGTCCCCGTGCTGATCTTCCACGGCCCGGACGACGCCCTGGCCCCGTGGCAGCCCTCACGCGAACTTGCTCGCCTGCGCCCTGAACTGATCACCCTCCACACGGTCCGCGGCGCCCCGCACGCATCGATGTGGAACGCGAACCCAACGGCCTACGAAGAAACCCTCCGCCGCTTCCTCACCCCCCTGATCTAGCCCTGATCCAGCCCGTTGGGGCCCCACGGACGAAGTCTGGGGGAGCCTGAGGACACTCCCCCAGACTTCGTCCGGGGGGACCCCCAAGGGCGTACAGGGGGTCTGGGGGCTTGCCCCCAGTTTCGGGACGGGGCGGGGAGGGGAGGGGAAAGCTTCGGCGGCGCACCCACCCCCGGGCGGAATGTCCCGGTGTCGTACTCCGCCCCGTAGTCCCGCAGCGCCAGCCGTGAGCGGCAAGCCCGGTTCCGTTTGGGCTTTCGGGGCGTCAGCGGCGAGACTGCTCCCCGTGACGTCCCGTACCCCGCGCGACTCCAGGCTCCGACTTGTCCGCCCGCGATCCCTCGCCGCCTCCCTCCCCCTGACTTCTCAGGGCGGACCCCAGGCCGTGACGAACCGGCGTACCCGGCCGGCCCCGAGGCCCCCCGAGGGCACTCCGCCCCCCGCGGAACTGGCCCGCCAGGCCAGGATCGTGCTCGCCGACGCCGTACGGGTCGCCCGGTGGGCATCTCCGTCGCTCCGCGGCGGAAAGTCCCACGCCGAGCCCGGCCAGGCCGGCGCCCTCTCGGCCGCAGCCGTCGAACAGGCCGCGGCCGACCTCGCACTGACCCCGGCTCAGGTACGCGCGGCCTGGGACAGGGCCAGGCTCGCCGGACTCGTCGAACTGCACGGCGACCGCACCCGCCCCGGCTGGCGGCTGAGAGCCTGGGACCGCGACGAGGCGGCGGTACTGCGCGGCTGGGTCGCGCTCTTCGACGCCTGGTCGATCGTCCACCCCGCCCCCGACGGCATCGCCGCCGCCTCAGTGGCCGAGGTCGTCGAAGCCGTCCCCCAAGTTCTCTCCCTCCTTCAGCTGTCGGCGGGGCCCGTACACGTACCGGCCCTCCTGGACCTGCTGGAGCAGCGCGTCGCCGAGCTCCGTGAAGAGCGCTGCGAGGTCCCGTACGGACCCCAGCCGCTCCCCGGGCCGGCCGCACCCGCAGAGCCCCTCACGCCCGCGGAGCCCACCGCACCCGACGTGCCGCTCCTCCCTCTCCTCGACTGGGCCCTGGAAGGCATGGCCGCCGTCGGCGCCCTGACCCTCCGGCCCGGACTCGCCACCCTGACCGCACTCGGAAACTGGGCGGTGTGGGTCAAGCTGGAGCAGATCTGCGTCGCAGCCCAGAGCCCCGCCGGCAACATCGAGCAGTCCGCCGAGGACATGCTGCGCGGCTGCGCCCGCCTGACCCCCGGCCCGGCCCGCGCCGAGTACCGCGCCTGGCTGGCCGCCCGCCCCGTGTCCAGCGCCGTCACCGAACTCCTCGAAGCCGCCCGGGGCGAGGACGCCCTGCTGCGCGGGCTCGCCTTCGAGGCGCTGCGCGTGGTCGGCGCCCCGGCGGAGGCCGACGTACGCGCCGCGGCCGACGACAGCTCGCTGCGCCCCTACGCCCTCCTGTGGCTGGCGGAGCACGAGGGCGCCGATCCCGAGGACGCCCACGAGGTCCTCACCCGCCAGGAGTCCACCTGGCTCTGGGTGGACACCGCCGCGGCCGTCGCCGACCACGGTGAGACCCAGGTGCTGGTACGCCACCTCGATGCGGCCGTGCAGTCGACCGTCCCGGCCCTGCTCGACGAGGTACGCGCCATAGGACACCCCCGTACCGTCCAGGTCCTGGTGGCCCTGGCCGCGGCCCACCCGGACCCGGCGCTCGCCAAGGCCGTGCGCAGGGCGGCGTTCCAGGTGCACACCGGCGGGTCGTAAAAGGAAGTCAGCCGCCGATGTCGGGGGTATACGTCCCGAAGCTCCAGACGTTGCCCTCGGCATCCCGCGCCATGAAGTCCCGCGAGCCGTAATCCTGGTCGGTCGGCGGCATCAGGATCTCCACCCCGTTCTCCACGGCCCGCGCATGGAGTGCGTCCACGTCGTCCACCACCACGTACACACCGACCGGTCCCGCGTTCGCCATGGCCTTGGCGAAAACTCCCTCGCGGCCGTGCGAGCCCACCATCACCGCGCCGTTGCCGCACGCCAGCTCGCAATGCTCGACGTAGCCGTCCTCACTCTCGTAGAGACTCACCTCGCGGAAGCCGAAAGCGTCCTTCAGCGTCCTGATCGCGGCCTTCGCGTCCTTGTACAGAACCGTCGGGTAGATGCTCGGTGCGCCGGTCATGCGGTCCACCTTCTCTTCTCGCTCGTCTCGCCGAATGTGACGTGGATCCCAGTTTTGCACCGCCCACTGACAACGCCCCGGCGAGACGTCTCACCGGGCGAATCTCACCGGGCGGACTCCACGCGCGATTTCACCGGGCGAAGGTGTCGCACCGCGCCATGTCGTCCCCCGTACGAAAGCCCTGCCGGAACCACTGCCGGCGCTGCGCCGCCGAGCCTTGCGTCCAGGACTCCGGTGTCACCCGCCCCCGCGACCGCTCCCGGATCCGGTTGTCACCGACCGCGGCCGCCGCGTCGAGCCCGTCCTCGATGTCCTGGTCCGTCAGCGAGGTGACCAGCGGCGGCCCTGTCGACTTCTCGGGCGTACGCGCCGCCTTCACCCACTTCCGCCCTGTTCCAGGGGTGTTCGGCGCGGACCGGGACAGGGCCGAATGGGGGACCGGCCCGCCCCCGCCACCGTGTCGGCCGGGCTCCCGGCCCGCCCCCACATCCCCCGCCGCTACGTTCTGTCCCTGATCCATGGGCGGCGCCACAAGGGGGAAACCGTGACTGCCAGTACGCCGACGGCACCGGCAGCCAGGAACGCGACCCTCCGCCGAGGCATCCGCATCATCCTCACTCTCGCCGCGGCCACCCTGGCCCTGCCCCTGGTCACCGCCGCCCACCAGATCCGGCCCACCCCGTACGGCGACCACCTCACCGCCCACACACCCCCCGCCCGACCCGACCCCGCCCTGCGCATGAAGGGGCAGGCAGTAGAGGCCTACGACCCCGCCTCCGGCCGGCGCCACTGGACGTACACCCGTGAAGGCCGCCGCCCCCTCGCCCTGCGCCCCGCACCCGGCCACGCCTTCGCGCTCTGGAGCGACGGCCTGGTCACCGACACCGCCCGCACCCACGGCCGTACGGTCAACTGGCACCGCGCCGTCCCGGGGCTCTCCGGCTGGCTGGCGGCCGGAGGCACCGGCCGGGCCGCCGACGTCCTGCAGTCGCTCGGCCCCTCCTCCGGCATGCTCGCCGTCATCACCCCGCAGCGCATCGCCGCGTACCGCACCATGGACGGTGACCTGCGCTGGGTGCTGCCCGCCGCCCGGGGATGCGCCTTCGAGCCGCGCCGCACGGCCCGCATCGGCGGCGTGCTCCTGGTCGCCCAGCCCTGCGGGCCAACCGCCGCCTGGACCACGGAACTGGTGGCCGTCGACGATCTCGGCCGGATCGTGCCCGACCGCAGACCGCTCGGCAATGCCCTGCCGGGCGGAGAGGGCGGAGAGGGCCGCGCCAGAAAAGTGGTTGCGGGCGCCCGTTAGACTGGGCCGTATGGCATCTCTCCTTGTGCATTAGCCGGCGTCGAAGAATCACCTCCGCCTGCCCTTCTTCCGCCGTCCATACCGCCCTGGAGTTTTTCCGTGATCACCGCTTCCGGCATCGAGCTGCGCGCCGGCGCCCGCATCCTCATCGAGAACGCGTCCTTCCGTATCGCCAAGGGCGACCGCATCGGCCTCGTCGGCCGCAACGGAGCGGGCAAGACCACCCTCACCAAGTGCCTCGCAGGTGAAGGAACCCCCGCCGGCGGCACCATCACCAACTCCGGTGAGGTCGGCTACCTCCCGCAGGACCCCCGCACCGGCGACCTCGACGTCCTCGCCCGCGACCGCATCCTCTCCGCCCGCGACCTCGACTCCGTCCTGCGCAAGATGCGCGAGAACGAGGAGCGCATGTCGACGGGCCAGGGCGCGACCCGCGAAAAGGCGATGAAGAAGTACGAGCGCCTGGAGACGGAGTTCCTCACCAAGGGCGGATACGCCGCCGAGGCCGAGGCCGCCACCATCGCCGCCGCGCTCGGCCTGCCCGACCGCGTGCTCGGCCAGCCCCTGCATACGCTCTCCGGCGGTCAGCGCCGCCGCGTCGAGCTGGCCCGCATCCTCTTCTCGGACGCCGACACCCTGCTCCTCGACGAGCCCACCAACCACCTCGACGCCGACTCGATCGTCTGGCTCCGGGACTACCTCAAGACGTACCGCGGCGGCTTCATCGTGATCTCCCACGACGTCGACCTCGTCGAGACCGTCGTCAACAAGGTCTTCTACCTGGACGCCAACCGCTCGCAGATCGACATCTACAACATGGGCTGGAAGCTCTACCAGCAGCAGCGCGAGGCCGACGAGAAGCGCCGCAAGCGCGAGCGTCAGAACGCCGAGAAGAAGGCCGCCGCCCTCAACTCACAGGCCGACAAGATGCGTGCCAAGGCCACCAAGACCGTCGCCGCGCAGAACATGGCCAAGCGTGCCGAGCGCCTGCTGTCCGGCCTCGAAGCGGTACGGGTCTCCGACAAGGTCGCCAAGCTGCGCTTCCCCGAGCCCGCCCCCTGCGGCAAGACCCCGCTGACCGCCGAGGGCCTGTCGAAGTCGTACGGATCCCTGGAGATCTTCACCGACGTCGACCTGGCCATCGACAAGGGCTCGCGCGTCGTCATCCTCGGCCTCAACGGCGCGGGCAAGACCACGCTGCTGCGCCTGCTCGCGGGCGCGGAGAAGCCCGACACGGGCGAGGTGACCCCGGGCCACGGTCTCAAGATGGGCTACTACGCCCAGGAGCACGAGACTCTCGACCCGGACCGAAGCGTCCTGGAGAACATGCGCTCGGCCGCGCCCGACCTCGACCTCGTCGAGGTACGCAAGACGCTCGGCTCGTTCCTCTTCACCGGTGACGACGTCAACAAGCCGGCGGGGGTCCTCTCCGGCGGTGAGAAGACCCGTCTCGCGCTGGCCACCCTGGTTGTCTCTTCGGCCAACGTCCTGCTGCTCGACGAGCCGACGAACAACCTCGACCCCGCCAGCCGCGAAGAGATTCTCGGCGCCCTGCGCACGTACAAGGGCGCGGTCATCCTGGTCACCCACGACGAGGGCGCGGTCGACGCCCTGGAACCGGAGCGGATCATTCTGCTGCCGGACGGCGTCGAGGACCTGTGGGGTCCGGACTACAAGGACCTCGTCGCGCTGGCCTGAGTGCCCCCTGATCCACTGCTGATCCACTCCTGATCCACTTCCTCTGGATCATTCGGCCTACGGGTGATCCTTCATCTGAGGTAGTGGCTCTCGTACCCCGGCGTGTCAGCCACCGGATTGCGGCCCGTCCCTCACGGGGCGGGCCCTTTCTGTCCCTCTGATCTTTTGGGGGCGCTGACCTGGTGATTCTTTCCGTGCCCCCGTTCGGCCGTACGGCGCGAGACGTGCGGAACCCTTGATTCCACTCGTGGCGGGCGGTTCCTGTCCGGGAACGTTGTTGTACGGACCTTGCCGAATGGGTGGCCAGGAAGCCCTGGAGGGGTGATCATGAGAGTCCAGAGCGCACTTCCTTGAGGAGGCACGGGTGGCCGAGACTCTTAAGAAGGGCAGCCGGGTAACCGGCGCCGCGCGCGACAAGCTCGCGGCAGACCTGAAGAAGAAGTACGACTCCGGTGCGAGCATCCGGGCGCTGGCCGAAGAGACCGGCCGCTCCTACGGGTTCGTACACCGGATGCTCAGCGAGTCCGGAGTCACGCTGCGGGGACGCGGCGGGGCGACGCGAGGCAAGAAGGCCGCTTCGGCCTGACGGTCGCAGGCGGACTCGGCTCACCGGTTTCGGCGGTGGCCACCCGGTCGGTCGCACGATCGCCCGGGTGGTTACTGTGCAGTCACTTATCTGCACTGCCCGACTGCCACCCGAACCGGAGGCGCCACATGGCTTCGCTCGACCCTGTGCTGGACAAGGACGGCGTACGACTCACCGTCGAAGACGCCGTTGCCACGGTGACCCTTACCAATGCGGCCAAGCGCAACGCCCAGTCTCCCGCTCTGTGGCGGGCGTTGACGGAAGCCGGACGGTCACTTCCGGGCGACGTGCGGGTCGTCGTGCTGCGCGGCGAGGGCAAGTCCTTCTCCGCCGGCATGGACCGGCAGGCGTTCACCCCCGAGGGGTTCGACGGTGAGCCGTCCTTCCTCGATCTCGCACGTGGTTCCGACGAAGACCTCGACAAGGTCATCGCCGAGTACCAGGACGCGTTCACCTGGTGGCGGCGCAATGACCTCGTCACCGTGGCCGCCGTACAGGGCCACGCCATCGGCGCGGGCTTCCAGCTCGCCCTCGCGTGCGACCTGCGGGTCGTCGCCGAGGACGTGCAGTTCGCCATGCGCGAGACCAGCCTCGGTCTCGTCCCCGACCTCACCGGTACGCACCCGCTGACGGGCCTCGTCGGGTACGCCCGCGCGCTGGAGATCTGCGCCACGGGACGCTTCGTCCACGCGGCGGAGGCGGAGCGTATCGGCCTCGCCAACCTCGTCGTGCCCGCCGAGGAACTCGACGGCGCGGTACGGGACTTGGCGGGCGCGCTGTTGGCTGCCCCGCGGGATGCGGTGATCGAGACGAAGGCGCTGCTCCGGGGGGCGGCTGACCGTACGTACGAGGAGCAGCGCGTGGCGGAGCGGGCGGCGCAGGCGCGCAGGCTGCGCGACTTGGCGGGGCTCGCGGATTAGGGGGTGTCCGGTCGAGCCCCGCGACGCCGCGGAGATCGACCGGACACCCCCCCTAGGCGCGGGCAGCCGGTGGGTGTGTGCTGCTCGGTGCGGGTAGTGGTGGACGGCGCCGGGTGCGGGTTGCCTGCGGCGCTTTCCCCTACCCGCCCCTTTCCCGAAGCTGGGGGCAAGCCCCAGACCCCCGGACGGGCTGAATCTTTCAGCATGTCCGGCGTTTGAGGACACGGGGTCCGGGGCGGAGCCCCTCACGCGGCGGCAGCCGCAGAGTGTCACAGCGGGAAGGGGCGGGGTGGGGAACAAACCCGCCGCAGGCGCACCCCGTTCAGTCGACGGCCGTCACCACCACAGTCACCGTCACGCGCCCGCCCTGGGCCACGGCCACCGCCTCCCGCACCGCCCGCGCAACCTCCACCGGGTTGCGCCCCGCCGCCGTCGCCAGCTCCACCCGCACATGGCCCTCGGCGATATGCACCGGCGCCCCCAGCGTGCTGGTCAGCCGCGCCACCCCGGGGACGGCCGCCGCTGCCGAGGCCACGACGGCCTGGGGGCCGGCCTGCGGCCCCGCCTCTCCCTCCTCCGGAGGAGCCGCGGCCGCCGCAGAGTCCCGCGCCGCACCACCCGGCCCCGCATCCAGCAGGTCCGTCACCCGCAGGTCCACCTCCGTGACCACGAGCCCCAGCCGGCCCGACGCCACCTCCCACAACACCTCGCGCAGCCCCTCCGCCGTCAGCGGAAGCGGCTCGTCCGCCGTGGCCGCGAAATCCGCATCGATACGCAGCGGGCCGGGCGGCAGCGCCCCCGGCGGCGGAGGTACGGCGGGGGCCTCGACCGTTTCCGGATCTGCGAGCCCGATCCGTAGCGTCCCCAGGGACACCCCCGCGACCTCCCTCGCCGCGCGCCGCAATACCGAGTCCGCCGCCTGCTCCGCCAGCCACGCGCCGTCCGCCGCCCCACCCAGCGGCAGCAGCCTGCCCAGGCCCAGTCGCTGCCGTACTGCCCGAGTCAATCCGTCAGGTGCCATACCTCCAGCCTGCCGCACTCGCGGCGCGAGATCGGGCAACCGAGCCTAATCTGGGCAATGGAGTCCAGTACCGCTCGGAAGGGACGAACGGCGATGACTGACACCAGCGACGAGACCAAGAAGACCTCCGTGACCAAGCGGGGCGGCGGCGATCCGGGTGCCCGTGGCCGTACCACCATCGCCGACGGAGTGGTGGAGAAGATCGCCGGCCTCGCGGCCCGCGACGTACTCGGCGTCCACGCCATGGGCAGCGGCCTCTCCCGGACCTTCGGCGCAGTACGCGACCGGGTGCCGGGTGCCGGTGCCGGAGCTGGAGCCCGAGCCGTCTCCCGGGGCGTGAAGGCCGAGGTCGGCGAGGTGCAGACGGCGCTCGACCTGGAGATCGTCGTCGAATACGGCGTCTCGATCGCCGATGTCGCCCGCGCCGTACGCGAGAACGTCATCTCGGCCGTGGAACGCATGACCGGCCTCGAAGTGGTCGAGGTCAATATCGCGGTCAGCGATGTGAAGCTGCCCGAAGAGGAAGAGGAAGAGCCCGAGCCACGTATCCAGTAGGCCGCCTGTTCCGTAGGACAGCCCACTAGGAGGAGGAGCGCAGGATGAGCATGGCTGTGGTCGGCCTGTTGGCCGGTATGGCGCTCGGGTTCGCCGGGTATTTCGGTGGCTTCGGAGCCTTTCTGCTGGTGGCGGCCCTTGGCGCGATCGGCTACGTACTCGGCCGGTTCGCCGACGGCGACCTCGAACCCGGCGACTTCTTCCGTGTCCGCGAGCGCGGCGAACGGCAGAGGTGACCCGCGAGTGGGCGCCGCCGGTCGGGTCGCTGATGGTCAAGTCCCGGCCGGGGAGGCCCCAGCGGGCCGGGTCGCGGCCGCCGAGCGCGGTGCGACGCGTATCGCCGACCGGGTCGTCGCGAAGATCGCCGCACAGGCGGCGCGCGAGGCGCTCGCCCAGGCGCCCGACGACCAGCCGGGCAGGGACAGGGGCAAGGAGCCGCACGCCGCGGTGACCGTGCGCCATGACACGGCGCGGGTACGGATCAGTCTCGAACTCGGCTATCCCTCCGACATCGGCGGGCAGTGCGGCACAGTGCGTCGCCAAGTCGCGCAGCGGGTAAAGGCCTTGGCGGGGATGGAAGTGCCCGAGGTGTCGGTTCAGGTCGAGCGCCTCCACTCGGCGTCCCAGGCACGCCGCGCGGACCGCGGGAGGATCCGATGAGTGAACCCGACAGCACGACGCGGCGGCTCCCTGTCGTCGAACGCGAACAGTCCGCGTCCGCCGCGGACTTCAACCCGGTGCCGACCCTCGGGGACGACGACGACGGGAAGACCGGACGCTTCTGGTCCAAACGCCGGGTGCCGGCCGGGCTGCTCGCCCTCGTGGTGCTCGGCGCCGCCGGTCTGCTGCTGTACGACATCGCCGCTGTACGGGCCGACCACCCCGCGATGCGCTGGCGCCGCGAGCTGGCGGACGACCTCGCGACCCGGCCCCTGGACGACACGTGGGTATTCACCGGGGCGGGCATCGCCGTGGCGCTCGGCCTGTGGCTGCTGGTCCTGGCCGTGACGCCCGGCCTGCGGGCGATTCTGCCGATGAGGCGGCCCTCGGAGGATGTACGGGCCGGGCTCGACCGGTCCGCGGCGGCGCTCGTGCTGCGCGACCGGGCCATGGAGGTCTCCGGCGTGCAGTCCGTACGGGTGCAGGTGGGGCGCTCCAAGGTTTCCGTGAACGCCGTGTCCCACTTCCGTCAACTCGACGACGTGCGCAGCGACTTGGACACCGCGCTCGGTGTCGGTATCCGGCAGCTCGGCCTCGACGACCCGCCAAGGCTGTCCGTGCACGTCGGCCGCCCGGACAAGAAGGGGTGACGGGGTGATGCCGAAGAAGGCCAACCGTGTCCTGCTCGGGCTCGCGGGCCTGGTACTGATCGCCGTCGGCGGCGCGGTGCTCGCCGCCGGAGCCGGGCTCTCCGTACCGTCCTGGTGGCCGTTCGACGGGCCTGACGACGTACTGCTGAGCGAGTCGGGCCGTAAGCGGTGGCGGGACGAGACGTGGTGGTGGCCCACGGTCTTCGCGGTTCTCACCGCGGTGGTCCTGCTCGCACTGTGGTGGCTGCTGGCCCAGCTGCGCCGCTCGCGGCTGGCGGAGGTGCTGGTCGACAGCGGCGACGGCGAGGGGGCGCTGCTACGGGGGCGGGCGCTGGAGGCGGTGCTCGCGAGCGATGCGGAGGCGGTGGAGGGGGTGGAGCGGGCCCGCGTAAGGCTGACGGGCCGCCGGACCATGCCCCGGGCCCGGATCACCCTGACCCTCGCGCCGTACGCGGAACCGGCGGCGGCGCTGTCGGGCGTCACGCGGGAGGCGCTGGCGCGGGCGCGGGATTCGGCGGGGCTGGAGACGCTGCCGGCGGAGATCCGCCTGAGGGAAGTCAAACACCGTGCGCAACGCGTGACTTGACGCGAGTGTGGCGTGCCGACAGCAACTTCCGCCACCCCGCCCTTTCCCGCTGTGACATTCTGCGGCTGCCGCCGCGTGGTGGGGCTCCGCCCCAGACCCCGGTCCTCAATCTCCGGACGGGCCGGCTGATCGGGGTGCTGCTCCGCGGCGGGGCCGGGCTCAGGGGGTGTTACCCGCACGGGCGAGGCCCCACCCTGGTTACGCGACGCTCTGTGCCGCGAGCGGCCGCGCCCCTGACGCTTACGGTGCCCTTGCTCCCACCACCCACCACCCACCGGCCGACGGCTGCCAACGGCCTGAGCTGCCCACCGGAGGCGGTAACCGACCAGTCGCCCCCCCCCGCACGGGGCGCGGCGGGGCAGGCCCCGGCCGCAGGCCGGATACCACCCACCGGCCGACGGCCGTCAACGGCGCTGAGCAGCTGCCCACCCGGAGGCGGTAACCGACCAGTCGCCCCCCGGCACGGGGCGCGGCGGGGCAGGCCCCGGCCGCAGGCCGGGTACCACCCACCGGCCGACGGCCTCCAACGATGCTGAGCTGCTCACCGGGGGTGGTAACCGAGCATTCGCCCCCGCGCACGGGCGCGGCGGGGTGGGGCCGGGCCCGGCCGCAGGCCGGGGCACCAGCTACCGGCCCGCAGGTGCGGCCCGGCGCCACGGCCCGGCGGACGGAGTCCGGCGCAGTGCCCCGAAGCCCGGGAAGCCCGCCAGGGCTGAGCGGTGCGAGGGGTGCACGGGGAATCAGTAGCCGTGGCGTGCGCCGCCGTCGATCGGGAGCATCACGCCCGTCACGTACGACGCCGCGGGCGACATCAGGAACGCCGCCGCCCTGCCGAACTCCTCCGGCCTCCCGTAGCGGCGCAACGGTACGCGGGACTCGCTCCTCGCCCGCGCCGCGTCGCCGTCCCCCGAGAGCGCGTCGAGCTGGCGCACCCGGTCCGTGTCGATACGCCCCGGCAGCAGGCCGACGACGCGGATGCCGCGCGGGCCCAGGTCGACGGAGAGCGACTTCGCGAAGCCGGCCAGGCCCGGCCGCAGGCCGTTGGAGATGGTGAGGCCGGGGATGGGTTCGTGGACGGAGCCGGACAGGACGAAGCCGATGACTCCGCCCTCAGTGAGCGAGGAGGCCGCGGCGCGTGCCAGCCGTACCGCGCCCAGGAAGACGGAGTCGAAGGCCGCCTGCCACTGCTCGTCCGTGTTGTCGGCGGCGCTTCCCGGCGCAGGTCCGCCGACGCTGATGAGGATGCCGTCGAACCGCCCGAAGTGCGCACGGGCAGCGCCGATCAGGCGCTCAGCCGCCCCGGGGTCGGCATTGTCCGCGGCGATACCGACCGCGTTCGGGCCGAGTTCGGCGGCGGCGTCCGCGACCGCCTTCTCGTCGCGGCCGGTGAGGACGACCTTCGCGCCGTCCTCCGTCAGCTGCCGCGCCGAGGCGAAGCCGAGCCCACGGCTGGCTCCGGTGACGACGTACACGCGGTCCTTCAGTTCAAGATCCATGGGGTTATCCTGCCGTCTCTTCCCCTGCCAGGGCGAGGGCCGATACGACCAGTCCGATATGGCTGTAGGCCTGGGGGAAGTTGCCGAGCTGGCGCCCGGTGGCCGCGTCGTACTCCTCGGCCAGCAGCCCCACGTCGTTGCGCAGCGACAGCAGCCGTTCGAAGAGCTCCCGGGCCTCCTTCTCGCGCCCGGTCAGCCGCAGCGCGTCGACCAGCCAGAACGAGCAGGCCAGGAAGGCCCCTTCGAAGCCGGGCAGCCCGTCGACCGCGATACGGTCCCTGCGGTCCGTGGTGTAGCGGCGGATGAACCCGTTGTGAGCGAGCCCGGTCCGTACCGCCTCGATCGTGCCGAGGACCCGCGGATCGTCGGGCGGCAAGAAGCCGAGCCGGGGGATGAGCAGCGTGGCGGCGTCCAGTTCGGCGGAGCCGTACGACTGCGTGAAGGTGTTGCGCTCCGGGTCGAACCCCTTCTCGCAGACATCCCTGTGCACCTCGTCGCGCATCACCCGCCACCGGTCGGCGTCGCCGCGCAGCGCCGGATGCTCCTCCAGAGCGCGTACGGCCCGGTCGGCCGCGACCCATGCCATCACCTTGGAGTGCACGTAATGGCGGCGCGGCCCTCTGACTTCCCACAGGCCCTCGTCCGGCTCGCGCCATGTGGATTCGAGGAAGCCGAGCAGGCTGAGCTGCAGGTTCCAGGCGTGCGGTTTGGTGACCAGGCCCGAAGACCTGGCCAGGTGGAGAGAGTCGATGACCTCTCCGTACACGTCGAGCTGGAGCTGCTTGACGGCTTCATTGCCGATACGGACGGGGGCGGACCCCTCGTACCCGCGCAGCCACGGCAGTTCCACCTCGGGAAGCCGGCGCTCGCCGGAGATTCCGTACATGATCTGGAGGTCGGCGGGGTCGCCCGCCACCGCCCGCAGCAGCCAGTCGCGCCAGGCGGCGGCCTCGTCGAGGTAGCCGGCGGAGACGAGGGCGCTGAGGGTGAGGGTGGAGTCGCGCAGCCAGCAGAAGCGGTAGTCCCAGTTGCGTACGCCGCCGATCTCCTCCGGGAGCGAGGTGGTGGGGGCGGCGACGATGCCGCCGGTCGGGGCGTGCGTCAGGGCCTTGAGGGTGATGAGGGAGCGCAGTACGGATTCGGCGTACGGACCGGTGTAGCAGCAGCGCGACGACCACTCCTCCCAGTCCTCGACGCTGTGTTCGAGCGCCTCGAAGGGGTCGATGAACTCCGGCTGCGGTTCGTGCGACGGGTGCCAGGTGAGGACGAACGCGATCCGCTCGCCCTCGGCGACGGTGCACGACGAGCAGGTGCTGAACTGCTGGCCCCACGTCTTCACCCGGTCCTCGGGACCACTGCGGAGCCACACGGCGTCGGGCCCCGCGACGGCCACCCGGTGGCCCTTCGAGCGGCGCATCCACGGCACGATGCTGCCGTAGTCGAAGCGCAGCCGGAGTGTGGAGCGCATCGACACCGTGCCGGAGATGCCCTCGATGATCCGTACGACGTCGGGGGCCTTGTCGCGCTGCGGCATGAAGTCCGTGACCTTGACCGTGCCGGAGCGGGTCTCCCAGACCGACTCCAGGACGAGGGTGTTGCCCCGGTAGGCCCGGCGGGTGCAGTTGCCCGCGCCGTTGGGGGCGATGCGCCAGTGGCCGTTGTCCTTGTCACCGAGCAGCGCGGCGAAACAGGCCGCCGAGTCGAAGCGGGGCAGGCAGAGCCAGTCGATGGAGCCGTCCCTGCCGACCAGCGCTGCCGTCTGGAGGTCCCCGATGAGCGCGTAGTCCTCGATGAGTTGGGTCACGCCAACCGTGTTCCCGCACAGGCGGGGGGCTAAGCGGGTGCGGTTACGGTCAGGCGTTCGCGGCGGCGGGCTCCGCCGGTGCGTCGCCACCGCCCGCGTCACCGCCGCCGCTGTCGTCGGTACCGCTGTCGCCGGCCACCGCGGCCTCCGCCCGGTCGCGCAGTTCCCGGCGTACGAGAACGACCCAGCCGACCGGCACCGCCGCGGCGAAGAGCCACCACTGGACGGCGTACGCCATGTGCGGGCCGATGGAGTCCGCGTCGGGGGAGGGGACGAGCTCGGGCTTCGGGCCCGCCGGGACGGGCTCGATCTGCTCGATGTAGCCGCCGAGGACGGGCCGGGAGAGGGTCTTCGCCTGCTGCTCGCTGTTGATCAGCATGATGTGCCGGGGCGGCAGTCCGCTCAGGTCCTTGATGCCGCTGCCGGCCGTCGTCTCGTCGGCCTTGAGGCGTCCGGTGACGGTCACTTCGCCCTTGGGGGCGGCCGGGATCTTGGGGAAGGCCTGCTGGTCGGCGCCGAAGGGGATCCAGCCGCGGTTGACGAGCACCGCGCGGCCGTCGCCGAGGACCAGCGGGGTGAGGACGTGGTAGCCGACCTTGTCGTCGGCGGAGGTCCTGCGGCGTACGACGACTTCGTGCGCGGTGTCGTACGTCCCCGTGGCGGTCACCCGGCGCCAGTAGTCGGCGCGCGGGACGGTGTGTCCGGGGGAGGTGAGGTCGCCCACAGGGACGGGCTTCGCCTTCAGGTTGTCGGCGATCAGCTTGTTCTGCGCGACCCGGTGCTCATGACGGTGCAGCTGCCAGAACCCCAGCTCGGTCATCGTGGGGATGAGAGCGAGCATCAGGAGGGTGAGGATCACCCACTGCCGGGACAACAGGAAGCGGTACACCCCATGACCGTACAACTCGGCCATGGGGTGTCCGGAAGGCGGGGGCGGATGAGAAGGGCGGTGGAGCCGGTTCAGACGTGGTCGACGATGCCCACCTTCCCCTCCGCGCGCGAACAGTGCGCGCAGCAGTACCAGTGTCCGTTCGCCTCCACGCCGTGGCCGATGATCTGGCACCGGCAGTGCTCGCAGATGGGCGCCATCCGGTGGATGGCGCAGGAGAAGCAGTCGAAGACGTGCACCGCGCCCTGCGCGTGCACCTCGAAGGACATGCCGTAGTCGTTTCCGCATACTTCGCAACGTGCCATGCGCCACAGGGTGGGACGGTGGGCGGCGGCGGTGCGAGCGGTCGCCGGGCGAGTCTTCGGCAATCACCCGTCTGCCGGGGTCACGTCCCGCAGCAGCTGGGTGAAGGCGGCCTCGTCGACGACGGGAGTGCCGAAGGACTTGGCCTTGACCGTCTTGGAGGTGGCGGAGTCGGGGTCGTTGGTGACGAGCAGACTCGTGAGCCGCGACACACTCGTCGCGACGTGCAGCCCCGCTTCGATCGCCCGATCCTCCAGCAGCTCGCGGTCCACGGAGGTGTCCCCGGAGAACGCCACCCGCATCCCCTGCTTCAGCAGCTTCCCCGGCTCGTACCGCCCGGGGTTCGGATACGGGCAGGCCGGGCGCTTGCGCGACGGGCGCCAGCTCGCCGGGCTGCTTGATCCTCCGTACGACGCCTGGTACCCAATTCGGGGTGTAGCGGGCGAATCCGACCATTCGGTGAGCGGTCGGCACTCCAGCAGCGGCAGTCGTACGCCGCCCTGCGCCGCCGCGTGCAGGCTCGGCCGGAACGCCTCGGCGAGCACGCGCGCGTCGTCGAGAGCGTGGTGCGCCCGCTGCTGTACGACGCCGAAGTGCGCGGCGAGCGACTCCAGCTTGTGGTTGGGCAGGGGGAGTCGGAGCTCCTTGGAGAGCGCGATGGTGCACAGCCGCTGCTGGACGGGTGCGGTGCGCTCGGCGCGCGCGTACTCCCTGGCGATCATCGACCAGTCGAACATCGCGTTGTGCGCGACGAGCACCCGCCCGTCGAGCCGCTCGGACAGCTCGGCCGCGATCTCCGGGAAGAGCGGAGCGCCGCCGAGGACGTCACTGGTCAGTCCGTGGATCCAGACGGGGCCCGGGTCGCGCTGCGGGTTGACCAGCGTGTACCAGTGGTCCTCGACGTCCCCCCGGTAGTCCAGCCGGTAGACGGCAGCGGAGATTATCCGGTCGTCGCGCGCGAGTCCGGTGGTCTCCACGTCGACGACCGCGTACCCCTTTGGGTAGGCGGTCGGCCACGGCGCTGCTGTCGAGTGGTCTTCGAGCATGGTCACTGAGGATACGGGCCCCCACTGACAGCCCGGTCATCCCGGGTGAGCAGACCATCGACCAGAGCTCTCACGGAGTTGACGAAGAGCCGTTCGGAATCGGCGGGGCGGGCGAGCGCGCGGGCCAGCGCCGGGTCGTGTTCCGCGGTCTCGGCGTCCCACAGTTCCTCCTCGCCCGGGTGCTGAACGGGGGCGCGTTCGCGATTGCGTTCGACGAGGACGTGTCCGACGGCCTGGAACTGGACCGCCCGTACGACCTCGGCGGCGGCCGCGCCGCGCAGGCCCGCCGCGTGCATCTCGTGGACGAGGGCCTGCTGGGCGGGCAGGAACATCCGCTCGGTGAGGCCGCGTTCGTGGACCATCGCGATCAGGTGCGGGCGCTCGCGCAGTTCTCGGCGGAGCGTGCGGGCGACGGAGACGATGCGGGCGGCCGGGGTGCGGCCGGTGGGGCGGATGGCGCCCATCTCCTGCACGGTGCGCTCCACGAGGGCGTCGAGGAGCGACTCGCGGTTGCCGACATGCCAGTAGATCGAGGTGACGGCGGTGCCCAGCTCGGCCGCGAGCTTGCGCATCGTGAGGGACGCCGGACCGTGCTGTTTCACTAGAGCCGCGGCGGTTTCCAGGACCTCTTCGCGGGTCAGGGCGGTGCGTGGCATGGAGCCCCCAATTCTCGTACGTGCACGGCTCTTTACCGTTCATCGCCCTCGGTGTAACTGTGTTACAGGCTACCGACGAAGGGCAGGTACGACATGGCACGCGTACGGTACGGCGCGCGGACCGAGGCCGAGATCAGGGCCGCGCGCGAGGCCGGCACCAAGCTCCCCGACATCTGGTCGACCGGTGTGGTGGCGGTCTGGGAGAGCGACCCGGACGCGGTGGCGGCCGTACTGCCGCCGCCGCTCAAGCCCGACGGGAGTGCGCTCGTACGGGCGAACATCAGCAAGGTCGACCTGCCCGGATATCCTCTGGGCGCCGGTTCGGTGGCGGTCGCGGCCGTCCACGACGGGATCACCGGCTGGTACCCCCTCGTCATGCCGATGACCCACGAGCGGGCGCTCATCGGCGGCCGCGAGGTGTTCGGCGAGCCGAAGAAGCTGGGCGAGGTGAGCGTCGAGCGCGACGGTCTGGTCGTACGAGCGGCCCTCGCGCGGCACGGCATCGCGTTCGTCGAGGTGCGGGGCGCGGTGGACGGGCCGCTTCCGCTGCCCGAGCCGGTGGAGAAGGTGGACTTCTACTTCAAGTTCCTGCCGGCGGTTGACGGGCGGGGCTTCGACGCCGACCCGGTCCTCGTGCACTGCACCCGCAACGAGAAGGTCCGGAAGCTGGAGCGGATCGTGGGCGATGTGGTGCTGCGCGAGTCGATGTACGACCCCGTCGCCGACCTGCCCGTACGCCGCGTCGTCAGCATCACCGTCGGCGAGAAGACCACCGACCAGAAGGGCCGGGTGGCCGAACGGGTCAGCGCGCAGGCCCTGTTGCCGTACATCCACCAGCGCTACGACGACCCGCAGCAGATCCTCGACGGCCCGCCGGAAGGGAGCGTCTGATGCGGCCGGCGGAAGGGCAGGTCGCCGTCGTCACGGGCGCGGCGAGCGGCATCGGGCTCGCGATGGCCCGCCGGTTCGCGGCCGAAGGCCTCAAGGTCGTCCTCGCGGACGTGGAGGAGGCCGCGCTGGAGAAGGCGGCGGCCGGACTCCGCGAGGAGGGCGCGCAGGTGCTGGCCCACGCCGTCGACGTCAGCGAGCGCGCGTCCGTCGTCGCGCTCGCGGACGCGGCGTACGACACCTTCGGCGCGGTGCACGTGCTGTGCAACAACGCGGGCGTCGGGTCGGGCGCCGAGGGCCGCATGTGGGAGCACGAACCGAACGACTGGAAGTGGGCGTTCGCGGTCAACGTGTGGGGGGTCTTCCACGGCATCCAGGCCTTCCTACCGCGGATGATCGCGGGCGGCGAGCCGGGCCATGTGGTCAACACGTCGTCGGCCGACGGCGGCATCGCGCCACTGCCCACCGCCTCCGTGTACGCCGTCACCAAGGCGGCCGTCGTGACGATGACCGAGTCGCTGTACGCCCACCTGAAGGCGGAGGGCGTGCCGGTGGGCGCGTCGGTGCTTTTCCCCGGTCCGCACATGCTCCGCACCGGACTGTGGGAGTCGCACAGGAACCGGCTCGAGCGGTACGCCAAGGAGCGGCCTCGCAAGACTCCTTACCGCAGCCTCGGCCAGTGGGAGGCGGCAATGAAGGATGCGGGGCACGAGATCGAGTTCACGCCGGTCGAGCAGGTCGCCGATGCCGTCGTGGACGGGATCCGGGCCGACCGCTTCTGGATGCTTCCGGCGAGCGAGCACAGCGACCGGCAGATCCGGGCGAGGTCGCAGTCGATGCTCGACCGCGCCAACCCGTCGTACTTGGAAAGCTTCATCCTGGACTGAGGGACGTGCGATGACAGACCCGTACCTGATCATCTCCTCCGACTGCCACGCCGGGCTGCCGACCGAGCAGTACCGGCCCTATCTGGACAGCGCCTTCCACCGCGACTTCGACGAATTCCTCGGGCAGCGCGATGCCCGCCGCGCGGAGATGACGCGCCTGGGCGTACGCAACGAAGCCTTCGCCGCCAAATGGTTCCAGGACAACGAGGAGGGGCTGCGCGGCGGTTGGGACACCGCCCAGCGCCTCAAGGAGCTCGACGGCGACGGGGTGGCCGCCGAGGTCGTCTTCCCCGACGCCGATGCCGTCGACAGCCAGACCGCCGCGCCCTTCGGGGTCGGCCTCGGCCTCTCCGGCGACCAGGACCCCGAGCTGGGCATGGCGGGCGCGCAGGCGCACAACCGCTGGCTCGCCGAATTCGTCGCCCAGAATCCCGAACGCCACTGCGGGGTCGCACTCCTCCCCGTCACGGGAGAGGTGGACCGGGTCGTCGCCGAGATCCACCGGGCCAAGGAGTCCGGGCTCGGCGCACTGATGATCCCCTCGATGTGGGTCGACAAGGCGCCGTACCACGACCGGCGCTACGACCCGGTGTGGGCGGCGGCGGCCGAGACAGGCATGCCGGTCGTGACCCACTCGGGGGCGGCGCCCCGCCACGAGTACGGCGACCACCTGGGCATCTACGTGTCCGAGGTGACGTGGTGGCCGGCCAGGCCGCTGTGGTTCCTGCTCTGGTCCGGCGTCTTCGAGCGCCACCCGGGCCTGAAGTTCGGCGTCGCCGAGTCGGGCTGCTGGTGGCTGCCGAACCAGCTGTGGTTCATGGACCGCCTCTACCTCGGCGCGCACGGCGGAAAGAAGCTCTCCCCGTTCGCCGAGCTCAAGCGCCCGCCCAGCGAGTACCTGGACCGGCAGGTCTTCATCTGCGCCACCAACACCAAGCGCCGCGAACTTGCCCAGCGTTACGAGATCGGCGTCGACAACATCCTCTGGGGCAGCGACTTCCCGCACCCGGAGGGCACCTGGCCCGACACGCGTGCGTGGCTGAAGAGGACCTTCCACGACATCCCGGTGACCGAGACCCGCCGCATCCTCGGCCTCGCCGCCGCCGACGTCTTCGGCTTCGACACGGTGAAACTCGCCCCGCTCGCACGGCGGATCGGCCCGACGCCGGAGGAGCTGGGCCAACCCGACGACCAGGGGCCGGTCGAAGCGTCGTGGGCCAGGTCGCGTGAGGTGGGCCGCCACTGGCTGACCGACCACGACTTCCCGGTGCTGGGGGTCTCGCCATGACGTCGGACCGCTACACGGTGATCTCGGCCGACTGTCACGCCGGCGCCGATCTCCTTGACTACAAGCCGTACTTGGAGAAGAGGCACCACGACGACTTCGACGCCTGGGCTGCGGCGTACGTCAATCCGTACGAGGACCTCCTGGCCGACACCGCCGACCGCAACTGGAACTCCGCACGCCGCCTCGCCGAGCTGGAGGCCGACGGCATCGTCGCCGAAGTCGTCTTCCCCAACACCATCCCGCCCTTCTTCCCCTCCGCCTCACTCATGGCCCCGGCGCCCTCGCAGGCGGAGTACGAGCAGCGCTGGGCGGGTCTGCGTGCGCACAACCGCTGGCTGGCCGACTTCTGCGACGCCGCTCCGGGCCGCCGGGCCGGTGTCGCGCAGATCCTCCTCAACGACGTGGACGAAGCGGTACGCGAGATCCGCCGCACCAAGGCGGCGGGCCTCATGGGCGGCATCCTGCTGCCCGGCACGCCGCCCGGTTGCGGCATGCCCGAGCTGTACTCGCAGATGTACGACCCGATCTGGGCGGTGTGCGAAGAGCTGGACGTACCGGTCAACCACCACGGCGGGTCCGCGTCCCCGCCGCTCGGTGACGAACCGGCGGCCCGCGCCGTCTTCATGGTGGAGACGACGTGGTTCTCGCACCGGGCGCTGTGGCACCTGATCTTCGGCGGCGCTTTCCGACGTCACCCCGGCCTGAAACTCGTCCTCACCGAACAGGGTTCGGGCTGGATCCCGGGGGTGATCGAGATGCTGGACTACTACCACTCGCGCCTGGTGGCGGCAGAGACTCGTGGCGCCTCCACGGCCGAGTCCAAGTTCGGGTCGGGCCTTGCCGCTTCGATGGGCAAGGGCCCCGGCGAGGTCTGGCGGGACAACTGCTTCGTCGGCGCCAGCTTCATGCGCCCGCACGAGGTGCCGCTCCGCGACCGGATCGGCCTCGACAAGATCATGTGGGGCTCCGACTACCCCCACGACGAGGGCACGACTCCGTACTCGCGCGAGGGCCTTCGGATCGCGTACGCGGGCCTGCCGCGCGAGGAGGTCGCGGCCATGGCGGGCGGCAACGCGGCCTGCGTGTACGGCTTCGATCTCGCCGCACTCGACCGCATCGCGGCGAAGACCGGACCCACCGTCGCGGAGATCGCCGAGCCCCTGAAGGAGATCCCGCCGGACGCGACCAGCCCCGCCTTCGCACCGGGCGGGTCGGTCCGCGTGTGGTGAGCGTGCGGGTGAGACCCTCCCCGAGTGACTGAACCAGTACCCCATGAAGCGGCTGACGCGGCCCACGGCGGCGGCCTCGGCACGCGCCTGAACTGGCTGCGCGCCGGGGTGCTCGGGGCCAACGACGGCATCGTCTCCACGGCGGGCATCGTCGTCGGCGTCGCGGGCGCGACGGACGAGCGCGCCGCGCTGCTGACGGCGGGCCTCGCCGGACTGCTGGCCGGGTCGATGTCGATGGCGGCAGGGGAGTACGTATCGGTGTCGACGCAACGCGACTCCGAGAAGGCGGCGCTGGCCGAGGAGAAGCGGGAGCTCCGGGAACAGCCGGAGGCCGAACTCGACGAACTGACAGAGCTGCTGGCCGGGCGCGGCCTCTCCCCGGACGTGGCCCGCGAAGCCGCGCAACAGCTCACCGAACGCGACGCGCTGCGCGCGCACGCGCGCGTGGAACTCGGTATCGACCCCGACGAGCTCACCAACCCCTGGCACGCGGCGGCCGCCAGCTTCGTCGCCTTCACGGTCGGAGCCCTCCTCCCTCTCCTCGCGATCGTCCTCCCGCCCGAGTCCTGGCGCCTCCAGGTCACAGTGGTCTCGGTTCTGATCGCCCTGGCCCTGACGGGCTGGGGCAGCGCCCGCCTGGGCGCGGCACCGCCGAGACCGGCGGTGGTACGGAACGTGGCGGGCGGGGCGCTGGCGATGGCGGTGACGTACGGGGCTGGGTCGCTGCTGGGGGCGGCGGGCATCTAGGGGGTAGCGGAGTCGCTGACATCACGTCTTACATACTTGGCGGTAACAACCCCTAGCCGAGCGCTCACCTGCGCCTCTATCGTGCGGGCATGCCGAACCTGCCCGATGTCGTGCTGTGGTCGATACCCGCCTTCGTACTGCTCACCGCGCTCGAAATAGTGAGCTACCGCCTCCATCCCGACGAAGATGCCGCCGGGTACGAGACCAAGGACGCCGTCACCAGCGTCAGCATGGGGCTCGGCAGCATCGCGTTCGATCTCCTCTGGAAGATCCCGATCGTCGCGATCTACATGGCCGTGTACGAACTCACGCCCGCCCGCGTCCCCGTCCTGTGGTGGACGATCCCGCTGATGCTCCTCGCGCAGGACTTCTTCTACTACTGGTCGCATCGCGGCCACCACGTCATCCGCATTCTCTGGGCCTGCCACGTCGTCCACCACTCCAGCCGCAAGTTCAACCTCACCACCGCCCTGCGCCAGCCCTGGACGACGCTCACCGTCTGGCCGTTCTACGTGCCGCTGATCGCGTGCGGTGTGCATCCGGCCGCGCTCGCGTTCTGCTCCTCCGCGAACCTCGTCTACCAGTTCTGGGTGCACACCGAGCGCGTCGACAAGCTGCCGCGCCCCTTCGAGTACGTCCTGAACACGCCGTCCCACCACCGCGTCCACCACGCCTCCCAAGGCGGCTACCTGGACCGGAACTTCGGCGGCATCCTGATCCTCTGGGACCGGCTCTTCCGCTCCTTCGCGGCCGAGACCGAGCGGCCCGTCTTCGGCCTGACGAAGAACATCGACACCTACAACCCGCTGCGCGTCGCCACCCACGAGTACGCCGCCATCGCCCGCGACGTACGAGCGGCAGCCACCTGGCGCGAGCGGGCGGGCCGGATCTTCCGCGGCCCCGGCTGGCAGCCACGCCCGGCGGAGCCGGCCTCGGCTGCCAGCCAGGGTCAGGCGCAGGAAGCCGCCGCGGGGCGCACCGCGTGAGCGCCACCGCCACGCCCGGGGGCCGGCCCGACGGCGCCCGCGTCCGCGACCGGCGCGAGGTGTGGGCCCGGGGGCTGCTCCTCGGCTTCGGCCTCGTGGCCCTCGCGGACCTCGGCTCGCTCGTCGCCGGGGCCGACGCCGGGCACCTGATCGCCAAACCGCTGCTGATGCCGCTCCTCGCGGCGTACGCCATGCTGCGCGGCGCACCCCGACTGCTGGTCGCGGCCCTGCTGTTCGGGTGGGGCGGCGACGTCGCCCTGCTCTCCGACGCCGAGCCGGCGTTCATGGCCGGCATGGGCTCCTTCGCCGCCGGTCACGTCTGCTATCTCGCACTGTTCGGGCGCAGCCGTCAACGAAGTAATGGCGTCAGCCACACGTCCCCGCTCCTCGGCGCCGGATACGCCGTCGCCCTCGTCGCCACCGTCGCGCTCCTGTGGCCCGACCTCCCCGCCGAACTGCGCATCCCGGTGGCCGGATACAGCCTGCTGCTCACCGCCATGGCGTGGCGAGCGAGCGGCCTCGGGCTGTACGCCGGGCTCGGCGGCGCGCTCTTCCTGCTCTCCGACACCCTCATCGCCACCGGCGTCGCCGAATGGCCACAGCTGCCCGCACCCGACTTCTGGATCATGCTCACCTACGTGGCAGCGCAGTGCCTGCTGGCCATGGGCGTACTCGCGCGGCGGGCGGCCCCGGCTCCCGGCGACGGGGCGGCCGTGACGCGAGACGGGCCGCCCGGAGAGACCGGGCGGCCCGCGCACTCGTAACGCGTAAGTCGTGAAGCGACCTACTTCTTGGTCACGGCGTCCAGCGCGTCGGCGATGCCGACCCCGTAGAAGCCGTTGTAGTTCTTACCGCCCTCGCACACCGCGTCGATCTTGCCGTCGCCGTTGATGTCGTACGGGTCGGTGCAGGCCGTCTCGTCCGCCTGGCTCGCCAGGAGGGATTTGATCCGCTTCGCCGAGGCGTGCGGGTGCGTGCTCTTGATGAGCGCCGCTACGCCCGCGACGTGCGGGGAGGCCATCGACGTACCGGCCATGTAGCCCCACTTGCCGCCCGGAATCGGGCCCAGTATCAACCCGCTGACCGCCGGCGGCGCGGGCTTCTGGTACGCCGTGCTGTCGCCGCCCGGAGCCGCGATGTCGACGACACCGTGACCGTAGTTCGAGAACGACGACTTCAGGCCCTTCGCACCCGTCGAAGCGACGGTGACGACGCCCGGCAGCTGGGTCGGAGCGTCGAGGCACTCGCTCGGGTCGATGTCGCGCGGCACCGGTGTGGTGTCGTTCGGGCTCGTCGTGTCCTTGATCGAGTCCGCCGCGAGATCGTAATTCGAGTTGCCGGCCGCGGCGACGTTCACCGCGCCCTTCTTCTCGGCGTACTGCGACGCCCGGACGATGGCGTCGACCAGCGCCTTCTGGTCCGGGTCGTCCTTGCAGTTGAACATCCACGGGTCGGTGTAATAGCTGTTGTTCGTCACATCGACGCCGTGCTCGGCCGCCCACACGAAGCCGCAGACGACCGACTCGGTGTAGAAGAAACCGGCCGTAGTGGACACCTTGATGCCGGACACCTTGACGCCCGGTGCGACACCGGTGACCCCGACACCGTTTTTCGCGGCGGCTATCTCGCCCGCCACATGTGTGCCGTGCGGGCTCTCCTCCGCCGACGGGCGCCAGGCGCCGTCCGTCGTGTCCGGCTTGCCGGACACGCAGTTGACCGACGCCTCGCGGTCGAAGTTCGCCGCGAGGTCCGGGTGGGTGTCGTCGACACCCGTGTCGATCACGGCGACCGTGACGTCCCTGCTGCCCAGCGACTTCTCGTGGGCCTTGTCCGCCTTGATGGCGGGCAGGTCCCACTGCAGCGGCTGCAACGGGTCCTCACCAGCGACGGCGTCCGCGGACGCCGCCTCCAGCTGCGCGCCGGTGAGCGCCTTCGGCGTGCCGACATCCTTCGTCGACTGGGCGGGCAGCGGCGCGGTACGGGTGGCACCCGCCGACTGGACGCCCTTCACCTTGCGCATCGTCTTCGCGAACGCGTCGTTCGACGAGTGGACGACGATCACGCCGATCTGGTCGTACGCCTGGACGATCGTGCCGCCGGCCTTGCCGATGGCCTGCTTCACCTTCGACGCGTTGCCGTGTCCCGGGCGGACGTTGACGACGTAACTGAGCGGCGTCCCCGCGGCCTCGGCGACCGCGGACCGGGCATCTGCCATTCCTGTCGCGCCGGTGGCGTCGGCCGATGTCGCCGATGCGGTGCCCGGCAGGAAGGCGAGGGCGGCGGTGATGGCCATGCCCGCGGATATGGCCACGGTACGGCTGGACCGCAGGGTGCGGTGCGGCGTCATGAGATCTCCGGTTCGCTGAAGTGGGCGGAGCGGAATGGGACGGAGCGCCGGCCGGTCACCTCTTGACGGCGTCGAGAGCGTCGACGACGCCGAAGCCGTAGTAACCGTTGTAGTTCTTGTCGCCCTCGCACGTGGTCGCCTCGACCCACTTGCCGGCCGCGTCGTAGACGTGGCTCGGGCAGCCCGGGTTGTCGGCCTGCGCCTTGAGCAGCGCCTGGAGCTGCGCCGGAGTCGCCTTCGGGTGCGCGCTCTTCAGCAGCGCGGCTACGCCCGCGACGTGCGGGGTGGCCATCGAAGTGCCCTGCTTGTAGCCGTAGCCGCCGTTCAGGACGGTCGACAGGACCCGGCCGTTGGCGTCGGGCGTGGCCGGGATCTGGTACTTGTCGCCACCCGGGGCCGCGACATCGGCGACACCGTAACCAAAGCTGGAATAGTACGACTTGACGTTCTTGTCGCCCGTAGCGGTCACCGTCACGACACCCGGCAGCTGAGTCGGCACGTCGAAGCACTCGGACGGGTCGATGAGCCGGTCGGCCGGGGTGGTGTCATTGGGGCTGGAGTCGTCGAGGATCTCGTCGGCCGAGAGGTCGAAGTTCGAGTTGCCCGCCGCCGCGACATTCAGGGCGCCCTTGCGCTCCGCGTACTTCGTGGCGCGCGTCAGGGAGTCGAGGAGGGCCTTCTGGTCCGGGTCGTCCTTGCAGTTGAACATCCACGGGTCGACGTAATAGCTGTTGTTCGTCACGTCGATGTCGTGCTCGGCGGCCCACACGAAACCGCACACGACGGCCTCGGTGAAGAAGAGGCTGGTGCCCGGCTCGCTGACCTTGATACCGGCGAGCTTGACGCCCGGCGCGACACCGGTGACGCCGAGCCCGTTGCGCGGGGCGGCGATCGTACCGGCGACATGGGTGCCGTGGTCACTGCCGTCGGCGTACGGACGCCAGGCGCCCTCGGACGAATCCGCCACGCCGCCGACACAGTTGGCCGACTGGGACTTGGAGAAGTTCGGGGCGAGGTCCGGGTGCGTGTCGTCGACACCGGTGTCGATCACGCCGACGGTGACCTTGCTGCTGCCGTCATTGATCTCGGCGGCCTTGTCCGCACCGATGGCGCGGATGTCCCACTGGTTGGCCTCCAGCGGCTCCTGCCCGGGCTCCGCCGCCTCGGCCGCCTTCGCGGCCTCGGCCGCCGACAGCTTCTGCGTGGTGCCTTCTTCGGTGGTGGCGACCGGGGTGAGCGGCGCGGTGCGGGTGGCACCGGCCGACGCCACACCCTTCGCCATGCGTATCTGCTTGCCGAAGTCGGGGTTCTGCGAGTGGACGACGATGACGCCTATCTGCTCGTACGCCTTCACCACGGTGCCGCCGGCCCTGACGATCGCCCTCTTCACCGAAGCGGTCGTGCCGTGGCCACCGTTGGTGTTCACCACGTACGACAGCTTCGGGCCTGTGGCGGCGGCCGTGGCCGCAACCGGGTCTTCGAGAGGTGCCGCGGTGGCTATCGCTCCAGGCAGGAAGCCGAGCGACGCCGTGAGAGCCAGTCCGAGGGGCAGTGCCAGGTTGCGCTGCCGTCTGGATCCCAGATGAGCCATGGGTTCTCCACATCATCTTTGAAAGCCGCCCTTGCGCGGGGTGCGCGAGAGCGGGTACGTGACGAGTGAAGCTAGCGCCGATCATGCATTCGTATCAACGAGTTGGGAAAAGATAATGGCCGACGTTGAACCGAGTCGTCGCGCGACCCGTGCCGTTGACAGGGAGACACGCACCACCGTCCCCCACCAGTGAGGTCACATTGCCCACCCCACCCACCGCACCCGCGTCGCGAGGAGATTCCGTGGCAACCGATGCACCACCGCCCGAGGGCGGCACGGGCCTGAGCCAGGCAGAGCACACGGCGGAACACACCGCAGGGCACACGACGGAAGAGTTCGTCGAGATGCAGGAGAGCGCGGAGTTCGGCGAACTGCGCCGCTCCCACCGCTCCTTCGCCTTCCCCCTGACCGTCGCGTTCATCGCCTGGTACCTGCTGTACGTCCTGCTGTCCAACTACGCGGGCGGCTTCATGGGCACCAAGCTCTTCGGCAACATCAACGTGGCGCTCGCCCTCGGCCTCGCCCAGTTCGCCACCACGTTCCTCATCGCCTGGTTCTACTCGCGCCACGCCGCCGCGCAGCTCGACCCCAAGTCCGAGGCGATCAAGTCCCGTATGGAGGGCGACGCATGAGCACCGCGCTGACCACGGCGGCCACGGTCCAGCTCGCCGCCGCCGGCGACGCGAGCGAGCACCGGCCGCTCATCATCACCCTTTTCGGCCTGTTCGTCGTCGCCACCCTGTTCATCACGGTCTGGGCGGGCCGCCAGACCAAGAACGCCGCCGACTTCTACGCGGGCGGCCGCCAGTTCACGGGCTTTCAGAACGGCCTCGCGATCTCCGGCGACTACATGTCCGCCGCGTCTTTCCTCGGCATCGCGGGCGCCATCGCCCTCTTCGGATACGACGGCTTCCTCTACTCCATCGGCTTCCTGGTCGCCTGGCTGGTCGCGCTGCTCCTCGTCGCGGAGCCGCTGCGCAACTCCGGCCGCTACACCATGGGCGACGTCCTCGCGTACCGCATGCGCCAGCGCCCGGTCCGTACCGCAGCAGGCACCTCCACCATCGTCGTCTCGATCTTCTACCTGCTCGCGCAGATGGCGGGCGCGGGCGTACTCGTCTCGCTGCTCCTCGGCATCACCAGCGACGCGGGCAAGATCCTCATCGTCGCCCTCGTCGGCGTCCTGATGATCCTGTACGTCACCATCGGTGGCATGAAGGGCACCACCTGGGTCCAGATGGTCAAGGCCGTCCTGCTCATCGCGGGCACCCTGCTGATCACCTTCCTGATTCTGTTGAAGTTCAACTTCAACCTCTCCGACCTGCTCGGTACCGCGGCCTCCAACAGCGGCAAGGGTTCGGCGTTCCTGGAGCCCGGCCTGAAGTACGGCGCCACGGGGATCTCGAAGCTCGACTTCATCTCACTGGGCATCGCCCTGGTCCTGGGCACCGCCGGCCTGCCGCACATCCTGATCCGCTTCTACACCGTGCCGACGGCGAAGGCCGCCCGTAAGTCAGTGAACTGGGCGATCGGCATCATCGGTGCCTTCTACCTGATGACCATCGTGCTCGGCTTCGGCGCCGCCGCGCTGCTCAAGCCCGGCGACATCGTCGCCTCCAACAAGGCGGGCAATACGGCCGCCCCGCTGGCCGCCCTGGAAATCGGCGGCGGCGCGGACTCCCCGGGCGGCGCGATTCTGCTCGCCGTGATCTCCGCGGTCGCCTTCGCGACCATCCTCGCGGTCGTCGCGGGCCTCACCCTGGCGTCCTCGTCGTCGTTCGCGCACGACATCTACGCCAACGTCATCCGGCGCGGCAAGGCCACCGAGAAGGAAGAGGTACGCGCCGCACGCTGGGCGACGGTCGCCATCGGCATCGTCTCCATCGCACTGGGCGCACTGGCCCGCGACCTGAACGTGGCCGGGCTCGTGGCCCTCGCCTTCGCGGTCGCCGCCTCCGCCAACCTGCCGACGATCCTCTACAGCCTCTTCTGGAAGAGGTTCACGACCCAGGGCGCACTGTGGTCCATCTACGGCGGCCTGATCTCGTCCGTGACCCTGGTGCTCTTCTCGCCGGTCGTCTCGGGCAAGCCGTCGTCGATGTTCCCCGACGCGGACTTCGCCTGGTTCCCGCTGGAGAACCCGGGGCTGATCTCGATCCCGCTGGGCTTCCTGCTCGGCTGGCTCGGGTCCGTACTGTCGAAGGAGGAGCCGGACGTCGGCAAGTACGCGGAGCTGGAGGTCAAGTCCCTCACCGGCATCGGAGCGCACTGACCTCAGGTGCCACAGCGGAATCCACCGCACATTGCACAGCACATTCCACAACGGTGAGCCGTGGCCGCGTCGTAGAGTCGTACGAGGCGGCCACTGTGCTCCTCGTGGCATCGGGCCCCTGTTGTTGTCAGAGGCGTCGCGTAGGCTCGACAGCGTTGGACCAAGACGAATTCCGGATCGGGGAGGGGGCCGAGGATGCTTATCGACACTTACGGCCGGGTCGCCACTGACCTGCGTGTTTCACTCACCGATCGTTGCAATCTCCGGTGTACGTACTGCATGCCGGAAGAGGGCCTGCAGTGGCTGGCCAAGCCCGATCTGCTCACCGACGACGAGATCGTCCGGCTGATAAGGATCGCCGTGACGGACCTGGGCGTGACCGAGGTGCGCTTCACCGGCGGAGAGCCGCTGCTGCGCCCCGGCCTCGTCGGCATCGTGGAGCGGTGCGCCGCCCTGGAGCCGCGCCCCCAGATGTCCCTGACGACCAACGGCATCGGCCTCAAGCGCACCGCCGTCGCCCTCAAGGCGGCCGGCCTGGACAGGGTCAATGTCTCGCTGGACACCCTGCGCCCCGACGTCTTCAAGACCCTCACCCGCCGGGACCGTCACCACGACGTGATCGACGGCATGGCGGCCGCCCGCGACGCGGGCCTCACGCCCGTCAAGGTCAATGCCGTGCTGATGCCCGGGCTCAACGACGACGAGGCCCCCGACCTGCTCGCCTGGGCCGTCGAGAACGACTACGAGATGCGCTTCATCGAGCAGATGCCGCTCGACGCCCAGCACGGCTGGAAGCGCGACGGTATGATTACGGCCGGTGACATCCTGGAGTCGCTGCGTACGCGCTTCGCGCTCACCTCGGAGGGCGACGACGAGCGCGGCTCGGCCCCCGCCGAGCGCTGGGTAGTCGACGGCGGCCCGCACCGCGTCGGCGTCATCGCCTCCGTCACTCGCCCGTTCTGCCGGGCCTGCGACCGGACCAGGCTCACCGCCGACGGCCAGGTGCGTACGTGCCTGTTCGCCCGTGAGGAGTCGGACCTGCGCGGGGCCCTGCGCTCCGGCGCCCCGGACGAGGAGATAGCCAGGCTCTGGAAGCTGGCGATGTGGGGCAAGAAGGCGGGCTCCGGTCTCGACGACCCGTCCTTCCTGCAGCCCGACCGTCCGATGTCGGCCATCGGAGGCTGAGGCGCCGATCGGTCGTCTCGGCCGTCTCGGCCGTCGTGGGCTCAGCCGTCGCCGTCTTGGGCTCAGCCGTCCCGGTCGTCTCCGGCGGCGGAGTCCTCCCACTCCCTGAGCGTCACCACATCCTTCAAGAAGCCGCGTACGCCGAGGAATTGGGACAGGTGCTCACGGTGCTCGTCGCAGGCCAGCCAGGTCTTGCGGCGCTCCGGGGTGTGCAGCTTCGGATTGTTCCAGGCAAGGACCCAGACGGCGGCGGTGCGGCAGCCCTTGGCGGAGCAGACCGGTGCGCTGGAATCGGAAGCATCAGGGGAGTTCACGCGCTCAACCCTAGGCCAGCCCCAAATGGCGACGCCGAGCAGCCACGGGGGGAGCTGCCCGGCGTCGGTCCGTCGCTCCGACGGGGGATGCGGAGCGCCTACGAAGTATGTCACGCGACACGGGGTGCGGTGCACCGGAACTTCATGATTGATCTGAGCTTTTCTTGAGCTTTGCAGACCGGACGGGATCAGCTCTGGTCAGGCGCCCGTTGACCCCGGCCGGGTTCGGCCCCCTCCGGCTCGGCTTCCGGGGCGGCCGGTTCGGGGGAGGCGGTGAGCGCCGGGCGTACGGGTGTGGGGACGAAGGTCGAGGGCAGTGAAGGTGCGTTTCCCCGGCCCGCGTTGGCGATGACCACGGCGATGTACGGGAGGAGCGCTCCCAGTACCAGGGCCACGATCGCGACGGGCCGCTCCACATTCCACAGGACCGCGGCCAGGATGAACGAAACGGTCCGTACGGACATCGAAATGACATAGCGCCGCTGCCGGCCACGCACGTCGTCGGCCAGCGACTGCCGGGCTCCTGTGATCCGGAAGACCTCGGCGCTGCTGTGCTTCCGCATCATGTTCCACCACCCGATTCGTGTGCCGGACGCTCCCCGGACCGGACGCGTTCCACGTTACGCCGCGCCTGCGCCGTGTTCGAGACCGGGGGATCCCCAGCCCTGCGCGCACGGCGACCGCCCGACCACGTAGGGCGCCGTCCGGCATGCGCCGTACCGGGGGCGGTCCGGGACTGGGCGCACCTGCGCACACGGCAGGGGGCGACATGCTCTGGGCATCGATGGAGGGCACCAGACGGCGGGCGTGACGTACGGGCCTCACGTATTACGGGCCAGGAACGCGAAAGGCGGCCGGGAGCGCGGAATCGCGCACCCGGCCGCTTTTCTTTGCGGAAGCGACTCAGCCGGCGGCAACCTCGATCGCCGCCAGGTTCTTCTTGCCCCGCCGCACCACCAGCCAGCGGCCGTGCAGCAGCTCTTCCCGCGCGGGTACGGCGTCCTCGTCGGTGACCTTGACGTTGTTCACGTAGGCCCCGCCCTCCCGGACCGTACGACGGGCGGCCGACTTGCTCGGCGACAGGCCGACCTCCGTGAACAGGTCCACGACGGACCCGAGCTCGGCGACCGTGGCGTGCGGCAGCTCGGACAGTGCCGCGCCCAGCGTCGCCTCGTCGAGCTCGGCGAGCTCACCCTGGCCGAAGAGCGCCCTGGACGCGGCCATGACCGCCGTGCACTGCTCGGCTCCGTGCACGAGCGTCGTCAGCTCCTCCGCCAGCGCGCGCTGGGCCGTGCGGGCCTGCGGGCGCTCCTCGGTGAGCCTCTCCAGCTCCTCCAGCTCAGTACGGCTCTTGAAGCTGAGGATGCGCATGTACGGCGAAATGTCCCGGTCGTCCACGTTCAGCCAGAACTGGTAGAACGCGTACGGCGTGGTCATCTCCGGGTCCAGCCAGACCGCACCGCTCTCGGACTTGCCGAACTTGGTGCCGTCCGCCTTGACCATCAGCGGGGTGGCCAGCGCGTGCACGTTCGCGTGCGGCTCCAGGCGGTGGATCAGGTCGAGACCCGCCGTGAGGTTGCCCCACTGGTCGCTGCCGCCCTGCTGGAGCGTGCAGCCGTAGCGCCGGTACAGCTCCAGGAAGTCCATGCCCTGAAGCAGCTGGTAGCTGAACTCCGTGTAGCTGATGCCCTGGTCGGACTCCAGCCGCCGGGCGACCGAGTCCTTGGCGAGCATCTTGCTCACCCGGAAGTGCTTGCCGATGTCCCGCAGGAACTCGATCGCGGACATCTCCGCGGTCCAGTCCAGGTTGTTGACCATGGTGGCCGCGTTCGGCCCCTCGAAGGAGAGGAACGGCTCGATCTGGGCGCGCAGCCGCGCCACCCAGTTCGCGACCGTCTCCGGGTCGTTCAGCGTGCGCTCCGCGGTCGGCCGCGGGTCACCGATCTGGCCGGTGGCCCCGCCCACCAGGGCGAGCGGCCGGTGACCGGCCTGCTGGAGCCGGCGCACGGTGAGGACCTGCACCAGGTGCCCCACGTGCAGGCTGGCCGCCGTCGGGTCGAAGCCGCAATAGAACGTGACCGGACCGTCCGCGAGCGCCTTGCGCAGTGCGTCCTCGTCAGTGGACTGGGCGAACAGCCCGCGCCACTTCAGCTCGTCGACGATGTCCGTCACGGTCTTGTCTCTCCTCGAAATGATGGGAAGTCTCCCGGCCAGTCTATGGGCGTCATACGCCCTGGCTGACCGAGCTCATATTGAAGTCCGGGATACGCAGCGCGGGCATCGCGGCCCGGGTGAACCAGTCGCCCCACTCACGCGGCAGCGTCTTCTCGCTGCGTCCGGCCTCGGCGGCCCGCGACAGCAGGTCGACCGGCGACTCGTTGAACCGGAAGTTGTTCACCTCGCCGACGACCTCGCCGTTCTCTACGAGATAGACACCGTCCCGGGTCAGCCCGGTCAGCAGCAGCGTCGCCGGGTCGACCTCGCGGATGTACCAGAGGCAGGTCAGCAGCAGCCCTCGCTCCGTGGAGGCCACCATCTCGTCCAGCGAACGACCGCCCCCGCCGTCCAGGATCAGGTTGCCGATCCCGGGAGCCACCGGCAGCCCGGTCAGGCCGGCGCTGTGCCGGGTCGTGAGCAGGTGTTCGAGCCTGCCGTCGCGCAGCCAGTCGGTGGCGTTGAGCGGCAGCCCGTTGTCGAAGACCGACGAGTCGTCGCCGGAGGAGTGTGCGATGACGAACGGCGCGGACTCCAGGCCCGGCTCGTTCGGGTCGCTGCGCAGCGTCAGCGGCAGCTCGGACAGCGTCTCGCCGATCCGGGTGCCGCCGCCCGGCTTGCTGAAGACGGTGCGGCCCTCCGCGGCGTCCCTGGCCGTCGACGACCACAGCTGGTAGATCAGCAGGTCGGCGACGGCGGTCGGCGGCAGCAGCGTCTCGTACCGCCCGGCAGGGAGGTCCACCCTGCGCTCCGCCCACCCCAGGCGCTTCGCCAGCTCCGTGTCCATCGCGGCCGGGTCCACGTCCTTGAAGTCGCGCGTGGCATGCCCGGCCCAGGCCGAGCGCGTACGGTCCGGGGACTTGGCGTTGAGCTCCAGCGTGCCGTTGGGCTGGTCGTGACGCAGGCGCAGGCCCGTCGACGTACCGAGGTAGCTGGACGTCGTCTCGTGGTTCGCGAACCCGTACAGCTCACGCCCACCGGCTTTGGCGCGGGCGAAGGCCTCGCCGAGCGCGGGCGCGAAGTCGGCGAAGACGCTGGAGGAGGTCTCGGCGGGCGCGTCCGTGAAATCGGGGGACGCGGGCACGCCGGTGACCAGCGGCTGTGCGTCCTCGGCCGGCCCGGCGCCGCGCGCGGCGGCCTCGGCGGCCCGTACCAGCGGCTCCAGCTCGTCGGCGGTGACGGCCGAACGCGACACCACACCGGACGCCGTGCCCTCCGCGCCGTCGACGGTCGCGATGACGGTGAGAGTGCGCCCGCGCGTGACGCCGTTGGTGGTGAGCGCGTTGCCCGCCCAGCGCAGATTGGCGGAGGAGTGCTCGTCTGCGATGACCACGCAGCCGTCCGCCCTGGACAGCTCCAGCGCCCGCTCGACAATCTCGTAGGGCTTGGCTGTGCGGCTCATCGACCGGCCTCCTGCGTCGTATTGAGGATGTTCACGCCCCGGAACAGGGCCGACGGGCAGCCGTGGGAGACCGCCGCCACCTGGCCCGGCTGGGCCTTGCCGCAGTTGAAGGCGCCGCCCAGCACGTACGTCTGCGGGCCGCCGACCTTCTCCATCGAGCCCCAGAAGTCCGTCGTCGTCGCCTGGTAGGCGACATCGCGCAGCTGCCCGGCCAGCCGCCCGTTCTCGATCCGGAAGAAGCGCTGCCCGGTGAACTGGAAGTTGTACCGCTGCATGTCGATCGACCAGGACCGGTCACCGACGACGTAGATCCCGCGCTCCACACCCCCGATCAGATCATCGGTCGAAAGCCCGCCCGGATCCGGCTGGAGCGAGACATTCGCCATGCGCTGTACGGGCACATGGCCGGGGGAGTCGGCGTAGGCGCAGCCGTTCGACCGCCCCAGGCCCGTCAGCTTCGCGATGCGCCGGTCCAGCTGGTAGCCGGTGAGCGTCCCGTCCTTGATCAGATCCCAGGACTGCGCCTCGACACCCTCGTCGTCGTACCCGACCGTCGCGAGCCCGTGCTCGGCGGTCCTGTCACCCGTCACATTCATGATCGGGGAGCCGTACGCCAGCTTCCCGAGCTGATCGAAGGTGGCGAAGGAAGTCCCCGCGTACGCCGCCTCGTAGCCCAGCGCCCGGTCCAGCTCGGTCGCGTGGCCGATCGACTCGTGGATGGTCAGCCACAGATTCGACGGGTCGACCACCAGGTCGTACGTCCCGGCCTCCACGCTCGGCGCGCGCATCTTCTCGGCGAGCAGCGAGGGAATCCGCTCCAGCTCGGACTCCCAGTCCCAGCCGGTCCCCGTCAGGTACTCCCAGCCGCGCCCGACCGGCGGCGCGATGGTCCGCATCGAGTCGAACTCGCCGCTCTTGTCGTCCACGGCGACCGCGGTGAGCTGCGGATGCAGCCGCACCCGCTGCTGGGTGGTGACGGTGCCGGCGGTGTCCGCGTAGAACTTGTTCTCCTGCACGGTCATCAGCGAGGCGTCCACATGGGCGACCCCCTCGGCCGCCAGCAGCCGCGCGCTCCAGTCGGTGAGCAGCCCCGACTTCTCCTCGTCCGGTACATCGAACGGATTGATGTCGTACGCCGAGACCCACGTCCGGTCGGCATGCACCGGCTCGTCGGCCAGCTCCACACGCTCGTCCGATTCCGCCGCCTTGATCACCTTCGCCGACAGCTTCGCCATCGCAATGGCCTGGCCCGCGACCCGGGCGGCCGCGTCCATGGTCAGGTCGACGCCGGAAGCGAAGCCCCAACTACCCCCGTGCACCACCCGTACCGCATACCCCAGGTCCGTGGTGTCGGACGTACCCGATGGCTTGGCATCGCGCAGCCGCCAGGTCGCGCTGCGCACCCGCTCGAAGCGGAAATCGGCATGATCGGCGCCGAGCGCGCGAGCACGCGCGAGCGCCGCGTCGGCGAGCGCGCGCAACGGCAGCGCCGTGAACGCTTCGTCGATGGAATGAGGCACGGATGACTCCTGTCGTCGAGACCGGTCACCCCGATCATGTCGCGCCCGGGGGCGCTGTGCCCACTACTTTCTGTAGGGACCCGACAGTGACTTTCGTACGGCGCTGTCAGGCCCCGATTCTCCGTAGGAGGCCCGGTACCGATAGCTTCGATCGGTACCAGACCGCTATCGAAAGGGTGATCCGTTGAGCCGCTCGGTTCTCGTCACCGGAGGAAACCGGGGCATCGGCCTCGCCATCGCCCGCGCTTTCGCCGAGGCAGGCGACAAGGTCGCGATCACTTACCGTTCCGGCGAGCCGCCGGCAGCTCTCACCGACTTGGGCTGCCTGGCCGTCAAGTGCGACATCACCGACGCCGAGCAGGTGGAGCAGGCCTACAAGGAGATCGAGGAGAAGCACGGCAACGTGGAGGTGCTGGTGGCCAACGCCGGCGTCACCAAGGACCAGCTCCTCATGCGCATGTCGGAAGAGGACTTCACGTCCGTACTCGACACCAACCTCACCGGCACCTTCAGGGTCGTCAAGCGTGCCAACCGCGGCATGCTGCGCGCCAAGAAGGGCCGGGTCGTGCTGATCTCCTCGGTCGTCGGGCTCCTCGGCTCGGCGGGGCAGGCGAACTACGCCGCCTCCAAGGCCGGTCTGGTCGGCTTCGCGCGTTCGCTCGCCCGTGAGCTGGGCTCGCGCAACATCACCTTCAACGTCGTCGCGCCCGGGTTTGTCGACACCGACATGACCCAGGCGCTCTCGGACGAGCAGCGCAAGGGCATCGTTGCCCAGGTGCCGCTCGGCCGTTACGCGCAGCCGGACGAGATCGCCGCGACGGTGCGGTTCCTCGCCTCCGACGACGCGTCGTACATCACTGGAGCCGTCATCCCGGTTGACGGCGGATTGGGCATGGGTCACTGATCACATGAGTGGAATTCTTGACGGCAAGCGCATCCTCGTCACGGGTGTGCTGATGGAGTCCTCCATCGCCTTCCACACCGCCAAGGTGGCCCAGGAGCAGGGTGCCGAAGTCATCCTGACCGCCTTCCCCCGGCCCACGCTCACCGAGCGCATCGCGAAGAAGCTGCCGAAGCCCGCGAAGGTCATCGAGCTGGACGTGACCAACACCGAGCACCTGGACCGGCTCGAAGGCCTGGTCCGCGAGGAGCTCGGCGGCCTCGACGGCGTCGTCCACTCCATCGGCTTCGCCCCGCAGGACGCGCTCGGCGGCAACTTCCTCAACACGCCCTTCGAATCCGTCGCCACGGCGATGCACGTCTCGGCGTTCTCGCTGAAGTCGCTCACCATGGCGTGCCGCCCGCTGATGGGCAGCGGCAGCTCGGTCGTCGGCCTCACCTTCGACGCCCAGTACGCCTGGCCGCAGTACGACTGGATGGGCCCGGCCAAGGCCGCGCTGGAGGCCACCTCCCGCTACCTCGCCCGTGACCTGGGCAAGGACAACATCCGCTGCAACCTGATCTCGGCCGGACCGATCGGCTCCATGGCCGCCAAGTCCATCCCCGGCTTCGCGGAGCTGGCGGGCGTCTGGGACGACCGCTCCCCGCTGAAGTGGGACATGTCCGACCCGGAGCCGGCCGGCCGCGGCGTCGTCGCGCTGCTCTCCGACTGGTTCCCGATGACGACGGGCGAGATCATCCACGTCGACGGCGGGCTGCACGCCATCGGCGCGTAGCGCGCAGCGCTCGACCACTCAGCGTCTCACGGCTGCCAGAAAGCCGCGCGACCGTCGACGAGACGGTGCGCGGCTTTCTGCCTGTCCGGTGTGCGTCCGGTGTGCGTCCGGCTCCCCGAGTCGAAAATGCGGACCACTCCCCGCAAACTGTGAAGGCCGGGATTCACCCGGTGTGCTGTGGGGAGGAGGTGACGGCGCTTGCGCCCGTCGAACCACCGAGCGGCAGCTTTCGTACTGACATCGGTCGCCGTGGCCGGACTGGTGGCCCCGGCCACCGCCGCCCAGGCGGCCGCATCCGGCACACCACCCTTCGGCTCCACCTGCCGGACCTCGATCGAAGGGTCCCGGGTCGTCGCGTACTGCCACAACCCCTACCCCGAGTCCGACCGGGTGCAGCTGCACACCGAGTGCGACCGCTGGTGGGACATAGACGCGGACGGGCCGCCGGTCGAGGTCGGCCCCGCCCGGACCGTGCGACTCACCGACCGCTGCTGGAAGGAAGTCCGCGCGGCGTGGGTCAGCCACGAGCGGATGCAGTCACATCCCGGGAGATGACTGCACGCGGTCCCCGAGGCACTTGAGGGAGTAGCTCGCCGCCTCGGTGGCCGCCGTATCGGCGTCGCCCGCCCGGATCGCCTCCACCATCCGTGCATGGTCCATGTGGTCCTCGGGGCGCAGTTCGTGCCCCACGTCGTCGCGCAGCCAGGCGCGCAGCAGGTCGCCCAGGTCGGCGTAGAGCCCGATGAGTACGTCGTTGTGCGAGGCGGCGACCACGGCCAGGTGCAGCGTCGCGTCCGCGCGGACGAAGAGCTCTGCGTCGCCCGACTCCCAGGCCGCCTCCCGGCGCGCGAGCACCGCGTCCAGCTGCCTCACATCACGCTCGGTACGCCGCTCCGCCGCCAGCCGGGCCGCGGAGGACTCCAGGGTGGAGCGCAGCTCGGCGATGTGGCGGGGGTCGGCGTCCGCGAAGCGGCGGTGCATCACGCCGGCCAGTTCGCTGGTGGCGATGACGTACGTACCCGAGCCCTGCCGGATGTCGAGCAGCCCGTTGTGCGCCAGCGCGCGCACCGCCTCACGCACGGTGTTGCGGGCCACTCCCAGCTGCTCGACGAGCTCCGGCTCGGTCGGGATGCGCGACCCGACGGGCCACTCGCCCGAGGTGATCTGGTTGCGCAGCTCGTTGATCACCTGGTCGGCGAGTGCCGAACGCCGGGGGGAGGTCAGCGCCATGGTGCTCCTCTGGTCAGCAGTGCCACGATTGGACAACCAATCATCCCATGATTCTATGATGGCCCCATGCCCGACGACGAGACCCGGACCCTGAGCCCCGCCCACAAGGCGCCGACCATCCCCGCACAGGCACAGGCCTCCGCGGACCGGCGCACAGTCTGGATCACCCGGCTCCTGATCGTCGGACTCGTCCTCGCCGCCCTGAACCTCCGCCCCGCCATCACCAGCCTCGGCCCGCTCCTCGAAGAGGTCCGCATCGGGCTCGGCATGAGCGGCAGCGTCGCCGGTCTCCTGACCTCCGTACCGCCTCTCTGCTTCGCGCTCTTCGGCCTCACCGCGCCGCGCCTCGCCCGCCGCTTCGGCCCCGGCGCGATCGTGTGCGCCGGTATGGCGGCCATCGCGGCAGGCCTGCTGGTACGCCCCTTCGTCGGGGCCACCGCCGGATTCCTCGCGGCCAGCGCGCTCGCCCTCATGGGCATCGCGCTGAGCAACATCCTCATGCCGGTCATCGTCAAGCGCTGGTTCCCCGACCGCGTGGGCCAGATGACCGGGCTCTACTCGATGGCCCTCTCCCTCGGCACCGCCCTCGCCGCGGCCGCCACCGTCCCCATGACCCAGGCCCTGGGCGGCAGTTGGCAGACCGGCCTCGCCCTGTGGGGCGCGCTGGCCGCAGTCGCCGTACTGCCCTGGCTCGTCCTGACCCGGCAGGCCGGCGCCAGGGCCGCCGAGACGCGCGCCGCCGCCCAGGAGCAGCGGAACGCCCCCGCGCTGAGGATCACCCGCAGTCGTACGGCATGGGCGCTCGCCTGCTTCTTCGGCCTCCAGGCCACGGCGGCGTACATCACGATGGGCTGGATGCCGCAGATCTTCCGCGACGCCGGAGTCTCCGCGGGCACTGCCGGTGTGCTGCTCGCCGTCACCATGGCGATGGGCGTCCCGCTCGCCTTCGTCATCCCGCGCCTCGCGTCCCGCATGCGCACCCAGGGCCCGATCGTCGTCGCCCTCGGCCTGTGCGGGCTCATGGGTTACACCGGCCTCTACCTCGCTCCGGCCTCCGGCGCCTGGGTGTGGGCCCTGCTGCTCGGCGTCTCCAACTGCGCGTTCCCGCTCGCCCTCACCATGATCGGGATGCGGGCGAAGACCGGCGCGGGCGTCGTCCGCCTCTCCGCCTTCGCGCAGAGCACCGGCTATCTCCTCTCGATCCCCGGGCCGCTGCTCGTCGGCGTGCTCTACCAGCACAGCGGCAGCTGGGGCCTGCCGATCGCCCTGATGGCGGGGCTGATGGTGCCGCAGATCGTGGTCGGCGCGCTGGCCGGGCGCAACCGCACCATCGAGGAAGAGCTCCGCTGACCCGGCCGCGTCCGGGCGTACAAAGGGTGCGAGACTGGCCGTATGCCTGTACTCGACCCCAACCCCCAGAACGGCCAGAAGAAGCTGCTCATCGTGCTCGGCGCGATGCTCGGCATCACGGTGCTCATCGCGATCGTCGCGTCGCTCGCCTCCCCCTGACCTGAGGGTGGTGGGGTTTTCCCCACCCTCCCCTAGGGGGACAGGGTCAGGGTGAAGTGGGTGGGTCACCGGATGGGTTACGCCGCCGGCCCTCCGTAGGTTCGACGTACACCAGTCGAAACGTCAACGGAGGCGGCCATGGCGGCCCGTGCACACACCCGGTCCAACCCGCAGGCCTCCGGCGTCGACATTCGCCTGCCGTGGTGGGGCGTCGTCCTCCCCACGCTCGCTTTCGCCGTACTGCTCATCCTCATCGCCGGTCCCGGCGAGGCGCACGCCGTAAGCGGCGACCCGACGGTCGCGCACCTCGTGGAACGCCTCCAGCAGACCCTGTCCCGCTAGTCATTCAGGGCCCGTTCACCCGTGGTGGGGGAGCCCGCCAACACCCAGCGCCCCGTGGCACGATTCGTGCGAAGCTGGGATGCATGAGCGTCGATACACCCCGAAGGATCGTCCTACTCCGGCATGCGAAGGCCGACTGGCCACAGGTGTCCGACCACGAGCGCCCGCTCGCCGACCGAGGCCGCATGGATGCCCCGGTCGCCGGCCACCGGCTGGCGGACACCGGCATCACCTTCGATCTGGCTCTCTGCTCGACCGCCGCCAGGACCCGTGAGACCTGGAAGCTGGCCGTGCAGGAGCTGCCGCGGCGACCCAGGACCGTCTACGAGGAGCGGCTGTACGAGGCCTCCCTCGGCGACCTTCTCGCGCTGCTGAACGAGACCCCGGACGAGGTGAACGACCTTCTTGTCATCGGCCACAACCCCGGCATGCACGCGGCCGCCGACGCCCTGGCGGGCGGTGCCGAGGGCGACGCACTGGCCCGGATGACCCGCAGTGGATTCCCGACCGCGTCGTTCGCGGTCATCGGGTTCACCGGCTCCTGGAAGTCCGTGGAGCACGGCGCGGGCAGGCTGCTGGACTACTGGGCACCGCACGACTGACGGCGCGCTTTCTCTTCCGCGTACGAATCTTCCGCATACGAACCTTCCGCGTACGAAAAGAGGCCCCGGAACGGATATCCGTCCCGGGGCCCCTCACGTTCACTCGGCGAGGCCGTCGGCCGCCTCGACCTCTTCGCGCGTGATGCCCAGCAGATACAGAACCGTGTCCAGGAAGGGCACATTCACGGCGGTGTGGGCGGCCTCGCGGACGACAGGCTTCGCATTGAAGGCAACGCCCAGGCCCGCCGCGTTCAGCATGTCGAGGTCATTCGCACCGTCGCCGATCGCGACGGTCTGCGAGAGCGGTACGCCCGCCTCCTTGGCGAAACGGCGCAGCAGCCGGGCCTTGCCGGCGCGGTCCACGATCTCGCCGACGACGCGCCCCGTGAGCTTCCCGTCGACGATCTCCAGCGTATTCGCCGAGGCGAAGTCCAGCCCCAGCCGCTCCTTCAGATCATCGGTGACCTGCGTGAAACCGCCCGATACGACGCCCACTTGGTAACCCAGCCGCTTGAGCGTACGGATCAGGGTCCGGGCGCCGGGCGTGAGCCGCACCTCTTGCCGCACCTTGTCCACGACCGCGGCGTCGAGCCCCGCGAGCAGCGCCACGCGTGCGTGCAGCGACTGCTCGAAGTCCAGCTCACCGCGCATCGCCTGTGCGGTCACCTCGGCGACCTCGTCCTCGCATCCCGCGTGCGCCGCGAACAGCTCGATGACCTCGTCCTGGATGAGCGTGGAGTCCACATCCATCACGACCAGCCGCTGTGCCCGTCGGTGCAGCCCGGCGGACACCACGGCCACATCGATCCCGAGCTCGGCGGCCTCCAGCGCGAGCGCGGTGCGGAGGGGTGCGGTCTCCGTACCGGACACCGCGAACTCGACCGCGGTGACGGGGTACTTGGCGAGCCGGAAGATACGGTCGATGTTCCCGCCGGTCGCCGTGATGCTGGCCGCTATGGCGGCGGTCGACTCCGCGGTCAGCGGGTGCCCGAGCACGGTGACGTGCGAACGACCGCTGCCGCGCGGACGGTTGTCGCCCGTACCCGAGATGATCTCTGCCTGCAGCTTGAGGGACCCGGCCCAGCTGTGCACGGTGGCGCGCAGCTCACCGGCGGTGCTCACGGTGGGCTCGGTCACGAGGGCGCACAGGACGATGCGGCCACGGGTGACGACCTGCTCGATGTCGACCACGTCGACGGAGTAGGCGGCGAGGGTGTCGAAGAGCCCGGCGGTGATTCCGGGGCGGTCCTTCCCGAAGATCTTGACGAGAAGGGTGGGGGCGTCGGAGGTCTGGCTGGGCTGCGATGCGCTCATGATGCTTCCACCGTATCGGCCCGGCCTCCCACGCTCACCTCCTGTCCCGAGGACCGGACACCGGGCGAACCGGGGCTCCACCCCGGACCCAGCTCCTCGAATGCCGGAGGGCTGATTTTCCAGCGCGCCCGGGGGGCTGGGGAGTGCCCCCCCACGGGAAGGGGCGGCCAGGAGGAACAAAGCCCCGGCGCCCGCAGCCCCAGCCACCAGCACACCCCGCCCGTGCGCACTCAGCCCCTCACCCCCGCCGCCCCGGCCACCCCGGCGGCGGTCCCTCCTCCTCCGGAGGCCACGGCCGCCGCGGCCCCACCGGAGGCGGCGGCCGCCTTGGCCCCACCGGAGGCGGCGGTACCATCGGCCCCGCCACCGTAGGCGCCCCATGCACATCCTCCGGCGGCCTCAGATACGGGTTCGTATCGTCGTGCGAGGGCCGATAGGCCGGCGACGGCCGGTAGGGCCCCGGCACGTAAGCAAGATCCGGATAGGTCCGCCCCCCGCCGCCACCCAAAGCCGACGCCGACGCCAAGGCCGCGGCCCGCGCCCCCGCCACCCCCGCCGCACACGCCAGCAGCGCCCCCACGCTCCCTGCCCCCGCACCCCACGCCAGGCCCATCAGTACCGCCATCGGCACACTCCCGTGCAGCTCGATACCGGCGCCGAACGCGTCGAACCCCAGCACGGACAGCGAAGCGTCGGCGGAAACATCCGTCAGCCACACCAGCAGCGGCAGCGCAATCGCCGCCACCACCCCCAGCCGCACCCCGCACCGTCCCGCGAACCCCGCGACCGACAGCTCCCCCCGAGGTGTACGGGCCGCCGCAAGCACCCCCGCGTACAGCATCATCACCGCGGCCGCGACCCCCAACAGCCAGATACGACCGTCGAGTTCGGCGAGCCTGCCCAGCGTCACCGGTTCCTCCGCGCCCGCCCGAAGCAGCTCGTCCAGCGGATCCGGCAGCACCTTCGCCAGCTCGCCCGTCGCCTCGCCGTCCCACGGCACGAGCAGCCCGAGCGGGATCCCGAGCCACACCCCGTTCGGCGTCCCGAGCAGCGCGGCGCCCACGACCCGCTTCGGGTGGTCGTCGCCGACCGCCGCGTACGCCGCCGCGGCGAGCCCGGCCACAACCGCGACAACCAGCACTGTGACCAGGGCGGAAGCGGCCGGCCGTACGACCCGGTGCATGGCGTCCCACCCGCGAGGCAGCGGCGTACGACGGGACGCGAGTAACGCGATGACCAGCACTCCGACCACCCAGCACGCCCCGCCCACCAGAGAATCGCCGGTATTGACGGTGAAGCCGACCGACGCCTTCGCGTCCGCGAGGTCGGCGAGCCGGTCGGGGAGGCCGCCGGGGAGCAGACCGCCGATGTCCCCGAGCCCGTCGGGAAGGCGGTCGGCGATACCGCCGGGCACGTCGCCGGTGTCGTCGAGCCCGAGCGCGCCGCCGAGCGCATCGCCGTCGATGGTGATGACGTCGTGGCCGGCCCAGGCGAGCCCGCCCATCGTGGCGACGAACAGCACGGCCACCGAGCCCGCCCGCGCGGCCAGTTCGCCCCCGGAGATCACCTTCCCCGCGCCCCGCAGCGACCGCAGGAAGAAGAACGCCAGCAGGAGAGCCCCGACCAGACCCACCCCAAGTGGCGCGATGTCGACGGCGGTCGTCGCCTCCGCGCCCTCCAGACCGAAGGCCGAGACATTGCCGGAAGGACTGACCGAACCCCCTGCCCCGAGCACCACCACCGCCGCTGTCATCGGCCCGAGCGATGCCGCCGAATCCGCGCCCAGCAGATGGAGCCCGAGGGCCGCGACGCCCGCCATGCCGACCAACGCCCAGCTCACCGAAGCGATCGCGGCGAACAGCACATCGCCCCACCGCACGCCCACACTGCCGCCAGCGCCCATCAGGACCCCCCGATCCGTGCAGAACTGTCCTAGGTTGTTCTATTCGCGCATGATCCGTACGTACTCATGGGTGCTTACCACTCTCCGGAGGTATTTCTCCCGCGTCAACGGGCAGCCCGTGCACGGTCTGTACGGAGCCCGACTTTCTAATTCGGGACCGGGCCTGAAATAGTTCCTCCCGATGTTCAGCATCCCTAGACTCCCTGCGACGGGGGTAACTCGGGGGACAACTAGTGGGGCGCGGAGTGCCGGAACTCGTACTGGAATTGAATGGAAGGACCTGGACGCTCGATCCGTCCAGGTCGTACACCCTCGGACGCGATCCGCAGGGCGACCTGGCGATCGACGACGCCAGGGTCTCGTGGCGACACGCCACCATCAGCTGGGGGGGCCGGAGTTGGGTCATTGAGGACCACGGCAGCACCAACGGCACGTACGTGCAGGGCCAGCGGATCCACCAGATGGAGATCGGCCCCGGCTCCGCCGTGCACCTCGGCAACGCCACCGACGGTCCGCGACTGAGCCTGAGCGGGGCCGGCGCGATGGCCCAGCAGGCACCGGCTCAGACGCCGCAGCAGCAGGCACCACACCAGCAGGCACCACACCAGCAGGGCGCTCCCGGCTGGGCAGCACAGGCCCCGCAGCAACAGCAGCAACAGCAGCACCAGCAACAGCAGCCTCAGCAACAACAGCAGCAGCCCCAGCAACAACAGCAGCAGCCCCAGCAAGCCTGGCAGCAGCCTCAGGTGCCACACCAGCAAGGCGGCCAGGGCGGCCACGCAGGCCACGGCGGCGCCCAGTCCGGCGGTGTCGCGGGGGCTCCGCCGGTGTACGGAGACCGCAGCCCGACGACGTTCCACCAGGTGGCCCTCGGCCGCGTCATGCGGATCGGCCGTGCGCTGGAGAACGAGCTGGTCGTCTCCGACCTCCAGGTCTCCCGGCTGCACGCCGAGTTCACCGCGACGCCCGACGGCCGCTTCCAGATCCGCGACCTCGGCAGCCACAACGGCACGTACGTCAACGGTCAGCCGATCCCCAAGTCCGGCACCGCGCTGCTTGGTCCGAGCGACATCGTCGGCGTCGGTCACTCGACGTTCCGCCTGGTCGGGGACCGGCTCGAGGAGTTCGTCGACACCGGTGAGGTCTCCTTCTCCGCCCGCCACCTCACGGTGACGGTCGACGGCGGCAAGCAGATCCTCAAGGACGTCTCCTTCGGCGTACCGGAGAAGTCGCTCATCGCGGTCATCGGCCCGTCCGGATCCGGCAAGTCCACCCTGCTCAAGGCGCTCACCGGCTACCGGCCCGCCAATCAGGGCGACGTCCTCTACGACAACCGGAACCTGTACAAGCAGTTCGCCGAGCTCCGCCAGCGCATCGGTCTGGTCCCGCAGGACGACATCCTGCACAAGGAACTGACCGTCAAGAAGGCCCTCAAGTACGCCGCCAAGCTCCGCTTCCCGGCAGATACCACCGAGGCCGAGCGCCAGACCCGCATCGACGAGGTTCTGGGCGAGCTCAAGCTGGACATCCACAAGGAGAAGAAGGTCACCTCCCTCTCCGGTGGCCAGCGCAAGCGCGTCTCCGTAGCCCTGGAGCTGCTGACCAAGCCGTCGCTGATCTTCCTGGACGAGCCGACCTCCGGCCTCGACCCGGGCATGGACCGCGACGTCATGCAGCTGCTCCGCGGCCTCGCCGACGACGGCCGTACGGTCCTCGTCGTCACGCACTCCGTGGCCGAGCTCGCTATCTGCGACAAGCTCCTCGTCATGGCGCCCGGCGGCAGCGTCGCCTACTTCGGTCCGCCGGAGGAGGCACTGAACTTCTTCGGCTACAGCACCTGGGCCGACGTCTTCTCCGCCTTCGAGAACTACCGCGACTACGACTGGGCGGGCCGCTGGCGCGGCTCGCAGCACTACCAGATGTACGCCGCGGACATCGACGCCGTTGCCGCACAGTCCGTACACATGCCGCCCCCGCAGCAGATGCGGCCGCCCAAGCCGCAAGGCTGGATGGCTCAGCTCTGGACACTGATCAGGCGATACACCTCGGTCATCGCGTCCGACAAGGGCTTTATCGGCCTGATGGTGGTCCTGCCCGCCGTCCTCGGCGTGGTCAGCGTCGTCATCCCGGCCGACTTCGGCCTCGCGCCGCCCGAGCCGCCGTCCAGGTTCAACGGCGACGCCGGAACGATCATGCTGATCCTCGCGGTCGGCATGTGCTTCTCCGGCGCGGCCAACTCCGTACGTGAGCTGATCAAGGAACGGGTCATCTACGAAAGGGAACGGGCCACCGGCCTGTCCCGCTCGGCGTACCTCATGTCCAAGGTCATCGTCCTCGGCGTGATCACGGCCATCCAGGGCGTCATCATCTGCGCCATCGGCTTCGCATCCCGCGACCTGCCGGAAGAGGGCCTGCTGATGCCCCCGGCCGTCGAGCTGTGCGTGATCATCATCGCGCTCGGCTTCACCTCGATGATGTTCGGCCTGGTCATCTCCTCGCTGGTGAAGACCGCCGAGAAGACCATGCCGCTGCTCGTCATGTTCGCGATCGTCCAGGTCGTCTTCACCGGCATCCTCTTCCAGGTCTACGGTTCGCCCGGCCTGGAGCAGTTCGCCTGGCTGATGCCGTCCCGCTGGGCCATCGCCGGCGCGGGTGCGACGCTCGACCTGGCGCACCTCATGCCGCCGTGGGACCCGCAGAACCCCACGGACCTGGACCCGCTGTGGGAGCACAGCGCGGGCGTGTGGGGCATGAACATCACGGTCCTGCTGGCCATCGGCGTCGCCTGCGGCTTCGCGGTCGCGCGACTGCTGCGCCGCCACGAGCCCGAGGTCATGCGCAAGTAACAGCGCCTGCGCACACGAAGGAGGGCGGCACCCCGCACGGGGTGCCGCCCTTCCTTCATGCTCGTGAAGTCCAGTGCCTCTTAGTAGGCGCTGTTCACGTTGTCGATGGAGCCGTACCGGTCGGCCGCGTAGTTGGCAGCGGCGGTGATGTTGGCAACCGGGTCGTACTGGCTGTGGGCCGTACCGGCCACGTGGTACGCGTCGAACGTCGGCTTGATGACCTGCAGCAGGCCGATCGACGGGACGCCGTTCTGGGCGTTGATGTCCCAGTTGTTGATGGCGCGGGGGTCGCCGGCGGACTCGCGGATGATGTTGCGGTGCAGACCGTCGTACGTACCCGGGATGCCCTTGGCCTTCATGATGGACAGGGCCTCGCGGATCCAGCCGTCCAGGTTGTTCGCGTAGACGGGCTTGCGGGCAGCAGCGCGGCTGGCCGCGGCCCTCTTGTCGGCGGCGCGCTTCTTCGCGGCGGCGGCGGCCTTGGCCTTCGCCTCGGCTTCAGCCTTTGCCTTGGCGGCCGCGGCGGCCTTGGCGTCGGCCTTCGCCCGCGCGTCGGCCACAGCCTTCGCCAGCCTGTCGGCGTCGGTGTGCTGCTGGGTGATGCTGGTGTGCACAGTCTTGGCCTGCGCGCTGTCGGCGGCCGCTGCGGACCATGCCACCGGTGCGGCGGCGACGGTCGCGGGCTCTGCCTGAGCGGATGCGTTACTGGGGACGAGAGAGAACGCGAGGGCAGCGGCGCCGAGGGCGGCGACACCGGCGATGGAAACCTTGTGGGTCTTCTTCAGGCGACTATGGCCGGGGGTGCTGGACGCGGACATGCAGACGTACCTCTTCAAGTAGCGGAAGCCGCGGAGTCCGCGACGGCAGCCATTGTTAGCGTCCGCAAAATCCTCTGGCAAAGGTGTGACGTACTACGGGAGGTAGTGGGAAGGACCCCCCGGATCTAGGCCCGGCGCCCGCGCCTACCCCACGGAACTGGCCCTTATACGACCACTACGCTCCTTCGTAAGTGATGTACGTCCTATGCGCGGGCTCACATCGGGCACGTAACAACCTCACCGCTCGTTGCACGAGCGATGCTCAGAGTGAGTGGCCTCCTCCGGCAGGATGAGGTGTACGTCGCCGAACTCGTGCCAGCGGTAGAGATGGGTCAGCGCTTCGGCGTAGCTGCGGCCCAGAGCGGCCCGCCCCGCGATCGCCTCCAGCATCAGCAGATGCGATGCCTCCGGCTCGTGCAGTCCTGTCAGCAGCCCGTCCACCACACGCACCCCGCGCTCGGGGGTGACCACCAGATCGGTCCAGCCCGCCGCCGCGCGCACGACCCCGTCGGGACCCGCCGCCGACTCCAGCGCGCGCACGGCCGTAGTCCCGACGGCAATGACCCGGCCTGCTCCCGCACGGGCGGCATTGATCAGCCGCGCCGTCGCGTCCGGCACCTCGAAGCGCTCCGGGTACGGCGGCTCGTGCGCCTCGGCCGACGACACCCCTGTATGCAGGGTGAGCGGTGCGAACTGCACACCCCGGCTCACCAGCCCCGCCACCGTCGCCGCGGTGAAGGGCCGCCCGGCGCTGGGCATCTCCGCGGAACCGGCCCCGTCGGGGGAGTCCACCGCGAACACCGTCTGGTAAGCGGACAGCGGCTGGTCCCGCTCCGTGTATCCGTACCGAATGGGCCGCCCGTGCCCGCGCAACAGCCCCGGCACGTCCCCACCGGAAACCCGGGCCCACCACAACCGCTCCCCAACCGCACTGACAGGCTCCTCCAATACCAGACGTACGCCGCCACCCACGAGCACCACGTCCCCCGAGCCCCCACCGGCACGCGGCCGGGTGGTCCCGTCCCCCACAGGACTCCGCAGCTCCACGCTCCACCGCAGGTCGTCCCCCCGGGTGGAGAAGTGCACGACCACAGCCTCGCCCCCCGAAACGGCCCCGGACACTGGACCCGTCCCCGTCCCCGTCCCCGTCCCCGCTCCGGACCCTGCACCCGCTCCCGCTCCGGACCCTGCACCCGACCCCGTTCCCGCTCCGGACCCCGTTCCCGCTCCGGACCCCGCTCGCGTCTCCGGTCCCGGCCTCGACCCCGCTCCCGTCTCCGGTCCCGGCCCCGTTCCCGCTCCTGCCCCCGGAACCGCTCCCGCTCCCGTCCCCGTCCCCGCTCCCGACCCCCGCCCCACAAGCCACCCGTCCACCGCCGCCGCCAGCGTCCGTGACGTATTCACCACCAGTACGTCCCCGGCTCGCAGCCGACCCGCCAGGTCCCGGAACGCGTGATGCGCCACCTCCGTCCCGCGCGACACCAGCAGCCGCACATCGTCACGCCCGCCGCCGCGCTCCTCGGCGGGCACCCGTGCCGACAGCTCCTCCGGTACGCGCAGTGCGTCGAGCACCGTCATCGCCGTACCTCCGGCAGCGCGGCCGCCGTGTACCGCCCACTGGCCGGCCGCTCGTCCAGCAGCCGCAGCAGGGCGGGCACCACACTCCCGGGCTCGGGCCGCGCGTCCTCGTCCCCCGGAACAGCCGCCGCGTACAGATCGGTCCGCATGTCGCCCGGGTCCACCGCCCACACCCGCAGCCCCGGTTCCTCCACCGCCAGCACCGCCGACAGATGGTCGAGCGCCGCCTTCGAAGCCCCGTACCCGCCCCACGTCTCGTACGCCACCACCGCCGCGTCCGAGCTCACCGAAAGCACCGCGCCCCCCGCCTCCCGCAGCATCGGCAGCACTTCCCGTACGAGCCCGAGCGCCGCCACCACGTTCGTCTCCAGCGCCGCCCGCAGCCCCTCCAGCGGCAGCTCCTCCAGCCGTACGAGCGGCTCCGCGCCCAGTGCGCTGGCGTTGTTCACCAGCAGATCCGGGCCGCCGAGCCCGCGCGCCGCCCGGGCCAGCTCCCCCCGGTGCGCGGCGTCCGTGACATCCCCCGCCACGGCCACCACCCGCGTCCCGTATTTACGCACTTCCCGCGCCGCGTCCTCCAGCACGCTCCCGGTCCTGGCATCCAGCACCAGATCCCAGCCCCGCTCCGCGAGCCCCAGGGCCAGCGCCTGCCCCAGCCCCTTCGAAGCCCCCGTGATGATCGCAACCGGCATGGCAACCGTCCCCTTGCATCCCTAGACATCGCGTTCGATGCCCCCAACGTAGGAACGCGCCCCCGCCCCGCGCCTCATGCGCGAGCCCCACCGCACCAGGGCACTTCGGCCTACGCCTTGCGCCCTAAGCAGAGGCCGCCGCAGGTCCGATACGGCCACCGCACCCCCGCCGGTACGGTGATCCCATGACCGTTCCCCGAGGTCTCAACCCCGTTCGAGCAGGGGCGGAGACCCCGTCCCCACGCTCCGGCCTGTCCGCCGTGAGCACCGCGCTGCTCGCGATGAGCCGGCACCTGGAAGTGCGCGACGTCCTCAAGACGATCGTCGCCTCCGCCCGTGAGCTACTGGACGCGGAGTACGCCGCCCTGGGCGTCCCCGACGATCACGGCGGGTTCGCCCAGTTCGTGGTGGACGGCGTCAGCGACGAGCAGTGGAAGGCCATCGGCCCCCTGCCCCGGCAGCACGGCATCCTCGCCGCGATGCTGCACGGCGCAGAGCCCGAGCGCCTCGGGGACGTACGCAAGGACCCCCGCTTCGAGGGCTGGCCGTCCGCGCACCCCGACATGTCCGACTTCCTGGGCCTGCCCATCCGCGACGGCGACGAGGTCATAGGCGCGCTCTTCCTCGCCAACAAGCGCTGCCCCAAGCCCGACGGCAGCTGCGGCTTCACGGAAGAGGACGAGGAGCTGCTCGGCATGCTCGCCCAGCACGCCGCGATCGCCCTCACCAACGCCCGTCTGTACGAGCGCAGCCGCGAACTCACCATCGTCGAGGAACGCTCCCGCCTGGCCCACGAGCTCCACGACGCCGTGAGCCAGAAGCTCTTCTCCCTGCGCCTGACCGCCCAGGCCGCGGCCGCCCTCGTCGACCGCGACCCGGCCCGCGCCAAGGGCGAGCTCCAGCAGGTGGCGGCGCTCGCCGCCGAAGCGGCCGACGAACTGCGCGACGCCGTTGTCGAACTCCGCCCCGCGGCTTTGGACGAGGACGGCCTGATCGCCACCCTCCGTACCCAGATCCAGGTCATGGACCGCGCCCACGGCGCCCACGTCACCTTCAAAAGCTCGGGAGTACGGGCCCTGCCCGCCGCCCAGGAAGAAGCCCTCCTCCGGGTCGCCCAGGAGGCACTGCACAACGCACTGCGCCACTCGGGCGGCTCCCGCGTGGACGTCGTACTCGAAAAGCACGGCCAGGGCGCCATGCTGAGGGTCACGGACGACGGCTCCGGCTTCGACCCGAGAACCGTCCGCAAGGCGGGCCGCCACCTGGGCCTGGTCTCGATGCGCGACCGCGCGAGCGGGGCCGGCGGACAGCTCACCGTGGAATCGGCGCCCGGCACGGGCACCACGATCAAGATGGAGGTCCCCGGTGGCTGACGCAAAGGCCGGTATCCGCGTACTGCTGGTCGACGATCACCAGGTGGTACGCCGAGGTCTCCGCACGTTCCTGGAGATCCAGGACGACATCGAGGTGGTCGGGGAGGCCGGGGACGGCGCCGAGGGGGTGGCCCGGGCCGAAGAGCTCCGCCCCGACGTCGTACTCATGGACATCAAGATGCCGGGCACGGACGGCATCGACGCACTCCGCAAACTCCGCGAACTGGCCAACCCCGCCAAGGTGTTGATCGTCACCAGCTTCACTGAGCAGCGCACCGTCGTCCCCGCCCTTCGGGCCGGCGCCTCCGGCTACGTCTATAAGGACGTGGACCCGGACGCCCTGGCCGGAGCCATCCGCTCCGTCCACGCCGGCCACGTCCTCCTCCAGCCGGAGGTCGCGGGCGCCCTGCTGTCCCAGGACGAGGGGAACGGCGGCACGGGCCGGGGGAACACGCTCACCGAGCGGGAGCGGGAAGTACTGACTCTGATCGCCGACGGCCGCTCCAACCGCGAGATCGCCCGCGCACTCGTCCTCTCGGAGAAAACCGTCAAGACGCACGTATCGAACATCCTGATGAAGCTCGATCTCTCCGACCGGACCCAGGCGGCGCTCTGGGCCGTACGACATGGGGTAACGGGCTAATCCGGGCGTCTACATCCGATCCGAGATTCATACTGTCGGGTGTACGTCCCCCACATGGCGCAACCAGATCGGCCCGCGGCCGTTCTCCATGGCGTGCTGCGGCGGCTGGCCGCAGCGACCGCTAGGAGGATCCTGAAGTGAAGACCCTGAAGAAGGCCGCTGCCGTCACGATGGTTGCCGGAGGCCTCATCGCCGCCGGTGCGGGCGTCGCGTCTGCCACCGACGGTGCGCACGCGAACGGCAAGGCCGTCCAGTCCCCGGGCGTCGCCTCGGGCAACCTGGTCCAGGCCCCGGTCGCCGTCCCGGTGAACGTCGTCGGCAACACCATCAACGTGGTCGGCGTCCTGAACCCGGCCTTCGGGAACGAAGGCATCAACCACTGACGACCCCCGGTCGAGCGGTGACCACCGGCCCCCAGGCGCACAGCGCCTGGGGGCCGGTCCGCCTCCCACCCCCTGGGGGGTCCGGGGCTTGCCCCCGGTTTCGGGAAGGGGCGGGGAGGGGACCAGCGCCGCATGCGCCCGCACGGCAGGCAGCCCCCGGCATGCCCCCGCACGCCACGCAGCCCCCGGCACGCACCCCACACCGCGCCCGCCGGCACCCGCACCGCACCCCCCCGCACCGATCCATCGCTCAGACCCCCCGCACCGACCCACCGCTCACACCCCCCGCTCCCGCTCCTCCACCCACGCGTTGTACGCCGCCACTTGAGCCCTCCGCGCCACCCGCTCCACCGGCCGCAGCGCCTCACCCCGCGCCGCGATCTCCGACGCGCTCACCGCACCGCCGTGTCCGTTCTCGTACGCAACCGAGATCAGCAGCCCAACCCGCTGCGCCAGCTCCAGGACCCGTACCGCACGCGGCGGATACCCGGGAGCCAGCAGCTCCCCGCCGCCGCCCTCAACCCGCGCCCGGTACGCGTCGATCGCCGCCTCCGCCACCGGCCCGGACCCGGCGACATCCAGCCGGGAGAGCATCGCCGTCGCATCCCGCAGCGCCTCCGCGAGCTCCCGCTCGGCCTCCCCGAGCGACGGCACATCCGCCGGCGGAGCCTCCCGTACTGTCAGGCAGTGCCACGTCACCTCGGTATGCACATCACCGGCCGGGCCCACTTCGTACACCTCCGGCACCAGCCCGAACGCCGCCCCGGAGCAGACCACCGCCTCCTCCGCCTCCAGCGCACGCGCATTGAATTCCGGCGGCCCGCTGAGCCCCAGCGGATGCCCCGGCGCGGGGAGCGCCACCCGGAACCCGGTCACTCCCAGGCCGCGCAGTCGCCCGAGGGCCAGAGTGAGCCCGACCGGCCCCGTCTCCCCGGGCACCCCTTCAACCCGGTGCACCGTGTCCTCCCCGACGATGCCGAGCGCGGCGTCATCCGGCGAAGCAATCCCGGCCAAAAGGGCATTTCCCCATGCGGCCAGTCGTCCTGAGCGTGGTTCCAAGAGCATGGACCCACCCTAAGGACAGACCGGGGACGCCAGGCGCCGGACGGACCAGAGACCCGGGACCGAGCCAGGCGCCGGACCCAGGGCAGACCTGGGCCGGACCCCTGGCCGGACCCCGGGCCGGACCGTAGGGCGGACCTAGAAGCCGGGCCGCTCGACCGGTGGCGTAGGTTTTCCCTGGAGCTGTGCCTACAGGTACGCCCGACATTCTCGAGACTGCATGGGGAGACAACGCGCTCATGAGCGATGTACTGGAGCTGGTGGACGTATCCGTGGTCCGCGACGGACGCGCTCTGGTGGACGACGTCTCCTGGTCGGTCAAAGAGGGTGAGCGCTGGGTGATCCTCGGCCCGAACGGCGCCGGCAAGACCACCCTGCTGAACATCGCCTCCAGCTACCTCTTCCCCTCCACCGGCACGACCACGGTCCTCGGTGAGCAGCTCGGCAGCCCCGGCACGGACGTCTTCGAGCTCCGCCCCCGCATCGGCATGGCCGGCATCGCGATGGCCGAGAAGCTGCCCAAGCGCCAGACCGTGCTCCAGACAGTGCTCACCGCCGCGTACGGCATGACCGCCACCTGGCACGAGGACTACGACGAGATCGACGAGCAGCGCGCCCGCGCTTTCCTCGACCGCCTCGGCATGACGGATTTCCTCGACCGGAAGTTCGGCACGCTCTCCGAGGGCGAGCGCAAGCGCACGATGATCGCCCGCGCGATGATGACCGACCCGGAGCTGCTGCTCCTCGACGAGCCCGCCGCCGGTCTCGACCTCGGCGGCCGCGAAGACCTCGTACGCCGTCTCGGCCGCCTCGCCCGTGACCCGTACGCCCCCTCCATGATCATGGTCACGCACCATGTCGAGGAGATCGCCCCCGGCTTCACCCACGTCCTGATGATCCGTCAGGGCAAGGTGCTCGCCGCGGGCCCCATGGAGACCGAACTGACCTCCCGCAACCTCTCCCGCTGCTTCGGCCTCCCGCTCGTCGTCGAGCGCAGGTCCGACCGCTGGACGGCCCAGGGCCTGCCTCTCGGCTGACCCGAGGGACACCCTGTCCGCGAAGACCCCCCCGCACCTACCATGACCACGTGGACATCGACGCGTGGGTGTGGTGGCTGATCGGTGCGGTGGGGCTGGGCATCCCGCTCGTAGTCACCGCGATGCCCGAATTCGGAATGCTGTCGGCCGGCGCGGTCGCGGGCTCGGTCACCGCGGGCCTCGGCGGCGGCATGGTCGCCCAAGTACTGGTCTTCGCCGCCGTCTCGGTCGCGCTCATCGCGGTCGTACGTCCCATCGCGGCCAGACACCGGGCAGAGCGGCCCCAACTGGCCACCGGCGTCGATGCGCTGAAAGGCCGTCAGGCCGTCGTGGTGGAACGGGTCGACGGCAGCGGTGGCCGTATCAAACTCGCGGGCGAGATCTGGTCCGCACGGTCCCTCGACGCGGACCAGATCTTCGAACCGGGCGAGCACGTCGACGTCATCGAGATCGACGGAGCCACGGCCGTGGTCATGTGAGCCGAACCGAACACCCCAATGAGCCGAGCCGAATGCCCAATGAGCTGAGCCGAACACCCCACACACCGCACCGCGTTCTGGGAAGATCGATCTTCAGTTATCAGATAGTCCTGACCGGTCTCCCGAGAAGCACGACACGAAGGGCACGGGGTACGCGATGTCATCCGTCATCATCGTCCTGATCATTCTGGTGGTGCTGGTCTTCATCGCCCTGATCAAGACGATCCAGGTCATCCCGCAGGCCAGCGCCGCCATCGTCGAGCGCTTCGGCCGCTACACGCGGACCCTCAACGCGGGCCTGAATATCGTCGTCCCGTTCATCGACTCGATCCGCAACCGGATCGACCTCCGCGAACAGGTCGTGCCCTTCCCGCCCCAGCCGGTGATCACCCAGGACAACCTGGTCGTCAACATCGACACGGTCATCTACTACCAAGTGACCGACGCCCGCGCCGCGACGTACGAAGTCGCCAGCTACATCCAGGCGATCGAGCAGCTCACCGTCACCACCCTCCGCAACATCATCGGTGGCATGGACCTGGAGCGGACCCTGACCTCCCGCGAGGAGATCAACGCGGCCCTGCGCGGCGTCCTCGACGAGGCCACCGGCAAGTGGGGCATCCGCGTCAACCGCGTCGAGCTCAAGGCGATCGAGCCGCCGACCTCCATCCAGGACTCGATGGAGAAGCAGATGCGCGCCGACCGCGACAAGCGCGCCGCGATCCTCACCGCAGAGGGCATCCGGCAGTCCGCGATCCTTACCGCCGAAGGCGAGAAGCAGTCCGCGATCCTGCGCGCCGAAGGCGAGGCCAAGGCATCCGCGCTGCGCGCCGAGGGCGAGGCCCAGGCCATCCGTACGGTCTTCGAGTCCATCCACGCGGGCGACCCGGACCAGAAGCTCCTCTCGTACCAGTACCTCCAGATGCTCCCGAAGATCGCCGAGGGCGACGCGAACAAGCTCTGGATCGTCCCCAGCGAAATCGGCGACGCCCTCAAGGGCCTCAGCGGCGCCTTCGGCAACCTCGGCGGCGGCGTCCCCGGTTTCAACACCGGCAAGGAGCGCCGCGAGGAGCCCCCGGTCGACTGACACGGCCCCGCCTTCGTGCATGATCAGGGAGCCCCTCGACCTTCATGGCGGGGAGGCTTCCCTGAACACCGAAGGAGATGGCCTTGTCCATCTGGGAAATGCTCGCGATCTTCGCGGCAGGCGTCGGCGCCGGAACCATCAACACCATCGTCGGCTCAGGCACGTTGATCACCTTCCCCGTCCTGCTCGCCACCGGCCTGCCGCCGGTCACCGCAACCGTCTCCAACGCCCTCGGCCTGATACCGGGAGCCGTCAGCGGCGCCATCGGCTACCGCAAGGAACTCGCCGGCCAGCGCGACCGCATCCTGCGCCTGAGCCTGGCCGCCGCCACCGGCGGCTTCTGCGGAGCCGTACTGCTCCTCGCACTGCCACCGACCGCCTTCGAGACGATCGTCCCGGTCCTCGTCGGCCTCGCCCTCGTCCTGGTGGTCCTGCAACCACGCATCACCAAGGCCGTACAGCGCCGCCGCGACCGCAACGGCTCCCACGCCTCCGAGAACGGCGGCCCGCTCCTCTTCGTCGCCCTCATGCTGGCCAGCGTGTATGGCGGCTACTTCACCGCTGCCCAAGGGATCATCTACGTCGCACTGATGGGCATGCTGCTCAACGACACCTTGCAGCGCATCAACGCCACCAAGAACGTCCTTGCCGCGGTCGTCAACTCCATCGCCGCGCTCTTCTTCGTCTTCGCCGCGGAATTCGACTGGACGGCGGTCGCACTCATCGCCGTCGGCTCCACCCTCGGCGGTCAGATCGGAGCCAAGATCGGCCGCCGCCTTCCCCCGGCAATGCTGCGCACAGTGATCGTGGCCGTAGGGACGCTGGCCATCGTCCAACTGCTGCTGCGCTGACACCGATACACGGAAGCCCGCCTCCTGCAAGAGGCGGGCTTCCGCGTCGTACAGCAACTCCCTACGCCACTCCTACGCCGGCTGCGCCAGCCACTCCGGCAGTACGGACCGCTCATCAGCCCCCAACGCCAGCAGCATCGCGTCGGCGGGCGACGGTATGAACGGCCGCCGCAGCAACGGCATCCCCGCCTCCTCCGGCGTACGGTCCGCCTTGCGGTGGTTGTCCTCCGCGCAGGACGCCACCGTATTCAGCCAGCTGTCCCCGCCACCCTGCGCCCGCGGCACCACGTGGTCGACGGTCGTGGCCCGACGCCCGCAGTACGCACACCGGTGCTGGTCCCGGACCAGCACGCCGCGCCTCGACCACGGTGCCTGTCTTCGGAAAGGCACCCGTACATACCGGCAGAGCCTGATCACCTGCGGCACCGGAAGCTCCACGGCGGCCGCACGCATCAGCAGTCCGGGATGGGCCTGCTCGACGACGGCCTTGTCCGTCAGGACAAGCACCACCGCGCGGTTCAACGTCACCGTCGACAGCGGCTCGAAGCTCGCGTTCAGTACCAGCGTGTCCCGCATCCCGCCCACCTCCCTGCGCCCGCCCACCCCATGGCGGGCTTGGATCAACTCTGACCGGGCACACCGAGATGGACAACGCAATAAAAAGATGCCCGCCCCTGATCTCTTCCAAGACCGGGGGCGGGCAAACAGAGGATGAACGATCAAATCTGCGCGGGAGCCTCGTACTCGGCCACCAACTGCGCACGCCCCAGCGTGTGGAAGCGCAGATTGAAACCGACGACAGCGGGGGAGGCGTCGGCATCCGGCCCGAGCTTCTCGCTGTCCACCGCGTACACGGTGAACACATTGCGGTGCCTCTCACCGGCCGGCGGCGCTGCCCCGCCGAAGTCCTTCGTTCCGTAGTCATTACGGACCTGAACGGCGCCCTCGGGCAACCCCTCGAACTTCCCGCTGCCTGCCCCGGCAGGCAGCTCCGTGACCGACGCCGGAATGTCGAACACGGTCCAGTGCCAGAACCCACTGCCGGTCGGCGCGTCAGGATCGAAGCACGTCACGGTAAAGCTCTTGGCCCCGTCGGGGAAGCCCTCCCACCGAAGATGCGGCGACGTATTGCCGCCCGCCTTGACCTGAGCGTCCTTCAACACCGACCCGTGCGTGACGTCGTCACTCACCACGGTGAAGGAGGGCACCGGCGGATGGAAGTCATGGGGAAGCGGCGGCCTCTTCGCCTCGGACACGTCTGAACCTCCGATTGGGCTGTCCTGCCTGACAGCCTGCGAGCCTAGAACCTGAACTAGAGCCAGTTGCGCTGGCCACCGACCTGCGCGAGCCACTGGTTGAGGTACGCGACCCAGTCGGTCCCCTGGAAGTCGTTCAGCCCGACCTTGAAGGACCGGTAGGAGTCGCTGCCCTCACTGAAGAGCCCCGGCTTCTTGTCCATCTCCAGGACGACGTCCATCTCCCGGTCGTCCGCGATGAAGGTCAGCTCGACCTGGTTGAGCCCGCGGTACTGCTGCGGCGGAGCGAACTCGATCTCCTGGTAGAACGGCAGCCGCTGACGTGTCCCGCGGATGTGACCGCGCTCCATGTCCGCACTCCTGAAGCGGAAGCCCAGCTGTACGAAGGCATCCAGCAGCGCCTGCTGCGCCGGCAGGGGGTGCACATTGATCGGGTCCAGGTCACCCGAGTCGACGGCCCGCGCGATCTCCAGCTCGGTCGTCACCCCGATGTTCATCCCGTGCAGCTGCTGACCGGCAATGCTCGTGACCGGCGTCTCCCACGGAATCTCCAGCCCGAACGGCACCACATGCACCGCGCCGGCCTTCACCTCGAAGGCGCCACCGAGCCGCTGCTTCGTGAACTCGATGTCCTGCTTGACCTCCTGGTCACCACCCTCGACCTCGACGCGGGCCTGCAGCCCCACAGAGAGCGCCTCGATCTGCTGATCCACCGAGCCGCCCTGAATACGCACCTCGCCCTGGACCACGCCACCCGGCACGACGTTTGCCTCGGTCAGCACCGTCTCCACCGACGCGCCACCGGCACCCAGGCTCGCCAGCAACTTCTTGAAGCCCATGTCTTCCTCCCCAGCTCTTGGTTCTGACCACTACAAACGCGGAACGGGGACGCCCGGTTCCGCGCCCTCACCCTGACAAAGCGGCCGCCCGGCCGCCACCCACCCGAACGGACGACATCCACTACGCTCGGAGGGCATGATCACGGACCCCGACCGTACGCCGCTCCCTCGCGCGTTCTTCGACCGCCCTGTACTGGAGGTCGCCCCCGATCTGCTGGGCCGCACTTTGGTACGCGAGACCGCCGACGGCCCGATCGAGCTCCGCCTCACCGAGGTCGAGGCATACGACGGCCCGGGCGACCCCGGCTCCCACGCCTTCCGTGGAAAGACCCGACGCAACGCCTCCATGTTCGGCCCGCCCGGACATGCGTACGTCTACTTCATCTACGGCATGTGGTTCAGCCTCAACCTGGTCTGCGGCCAGGAGCACACGGCGAGCGGCGTCCTCCTGCGCGCGGGAGAGGTGACACGGGGCCACGATCTCGTCCGCAAACGGCGACTATCAGCCCGAAGTGACAAGGAACTGGCCAAAGGCCCGGCTCGCCTCGCGACCGCACTCGACATCGACCGCACCCTCGACGGCACCGACGTCTGCGACGGCCCCGGCTCCCCTCTCTATGTACTGCACGGCACCCCCGCCCCCGCTGAGCTGGTGCAGAACGGCCCGCGCACCGGAGTGGGCGGCGACGGCGCGCACCACCCCTGGCGCTTCTGGATCGCCGACGACCCCACGGTGAGCATTTTCAGGGCGCACAAGCCACGCCGCCGCGCAACTTGACTCGGACCCGGCGGACGCCTAACGTAGCCCGAGCCGCTTGACACGGGCAGTGCTTTCGATACGGGCCCTCGGGCCGAACCGAAGCACCTCGAAGCGGCCAACCACTACTACGACTTCCCTGACGGGTTCGAATTTCGGCATGCCCGAATTCAAGCCCACCGGCTCGATTATGAGCCGCAAGGGAAATCCGCTAACGTAGTGATCGCCGAAAGGGAAACGCGAAAGCGAAGAGCTGAAAGGCGCCGAGGAAGTCGGACACGAAAGAGTCTGATAGAGTCGGAAACACGAAATACCGAACGAAAGCCCGGAGGAAAGCCCGAGAGGGTGAGTACAAAGGAAGCGTCCGTTCCTTGAGAACTCAACAGCGTGCCAAAAGTCAACGCCAGATATGTTGATACCCCGGCCCACTTCGGTGGGTTGGTGGTTCCTTTGAAGTCCTACCGGCCCATGTGGCGGGTAGGCAAACACAGCGAGGACGCTGAGGACAGCGGGCCATATTCCGGTCCGATCTGTTCCGCTCAACGTGGTGTTCACTCCCGATTACGGGAAAACATTCATGGAGAGTTTGATCCTGGCTCAGGACGAACGCTGGCGGCGTGCTTAACACATGCAAGTCGAACGATGAAGCCCTTCGGGGTGGATTAGTGGCGAACGGGTGAGTAACACGTGGGCAATCTGCCCTTCACTCTGGGACAAGCCCTGGAAACGGGGTCTAATACCGGATAACACTCCTGCCTGCATGGGTGGGGGTTAAAAGCTCCGGCGGTGAAGGATGAGCCCGCGGCCTATCAGCTTGTTGGTGGGGTAATGGCCTACCAAGGCGACGACGGGTAGCCGGCCTGAGAGGGCGACCGGCCACACTGGGACTGAGACACGGCCCAGACTCCTACGGGAGGCAGCAGTGGGGAATATTGCACAATGGGCGAAAGCCTGATGCAGCGACGCCGCGTGAGGGATGACGGCCTTCGGGTTGTAAACCTCTTTCAGCAGGGAAGAAGCGAAAGTGACGGTACCTGCAGAAGAAGCGCCGGCTAACTACGTGCCAGCAGCCGCGGTAATACGTAGGGCGCAAGCGTTGTCCGGAATTATTGGGCGTAAAGAGCTCGTAGGCGGCTTGTCGCGTCGGATGTGAAAGCCCGGGGCTTAACCCCGGGTCTGCATTCGATACGGGCAGGCTAGAGTGTGGTAGGGGAGATCGGAATTCCTGGTGTAGCGGTGAAATGCGCAGATATCAGGAGGAACACCGGTGGCGAAGGCGGATCTCTGGGCCATTACTGACGCTGAGGAGCGAAAGCGTGGGGAGCGAACAGGATTAGATACCCTGGTAGTCCACGCCGTAAACGTTGGGAACTAGGTGTTGGCGACATTCCACGTCGTCGGTGCCGCAGCTAACGCATTAAGTTCCCCGCCTGGGGAGTACGGCCGCAAGGCTAAAACTCAAAGGAATTGACGGGGGCCCGCACAAGCAGCGGAGCATGTGGCTTAATTCGACGCAACGCGAAGAACCTTACCAAGGCTTGACATATACCGGAAACACCTAGAGATAGGTGCCCCCTTGTGGTCGGTATACAGGTGGTGCATGGCTGTCGTCAGCTCGTGTCGTGAGATGTTGGGTTAAGTCCCGCAACGAGCGCAACCCTTGTCCTGTGTTGCCAGCGTGCCCTTCGGGGTGATGGGGACTCACAGGAGACCGCCGGGGTCAACTCGGAGGAAGGTGGGGACGACGTCAAGTCATCATGCCCCTTATGTCTTGGGCTGCACACGTGCTACAATGGCCGGTACAATGAGCTGCGATGCCGCGAGGCGGAGCGAATCTCAAAAAGCCGGTCTCAGTTCGGATTGGGGTCTGCAACTCGACCCCATGAAGTCGGAGTTGCTAGTAATCGCAGATCAGCATTGCTGCGGTGAATACGTTCCCGGGCCTTGTACACACCGCCCGTCACGTCACGAAAGTCGGTAACACCCGAAGCCGGTGGCCCAACCCCTTGTGGGAGGGAGCTGTCGAAGGTGGGACTGGCGATTGGGACGAAGTCGTAACAAGGTAGCCGTACCGGAAGGTGCGGCTGGATCACCTCCTTTCTAAGGAGCACTTCTTACCAGGCTTCGGTTTGGTCAGAGGCCAGTTCATCGGCGAACGTCCGGTGCTGGTTGCTCATGGGTGGAACGTTGACTACTCGGCACGATCGGCAAGGTTCACTAGTACTGCTTCGGCGTGGAACGTGAGTCCTGGTTGACCGTGTCGGGCACGCTGTTGGGTATCTGAGGGTACGGACCGTTGGTTTGTATCTTCGCGATGCCGGCCCCAGTGCACTCGCTCCTTCGGGGCGGGGTGATGGGTGGCTGGTCGTTGCTTGAGAACTGCACAGTGGACGCGAGCATCTGTGGCCAAGTTTTTAAGGGCGCACGGTGGATGCCTTGGCACCAGGAACCGATGAAGGACGTGGGAGGCCACGATAGTCCCCGGGGAGCCGTCAACCAGGCTTTGATCCGGGGGTTTCCGAATGGGGAAACCCGGCAGTCGTCATGGGCTGTCACCCATACCTGAACACATAGGGTATGTGGAGGGAACGCGGGGAAGTGAAACATCTCAGTACCCGCAGGAAGAGAAAACAACCGTGATTCCGGGAGTAGTGGCGAGCGAAACCGGATGAGGCCAAACCGTATGCGTGTGATACCCGGCAGGGGTTGCGCATGCGGGGTTGTGGGATTGCACTTCAACAGTCTGCCGGCTGTTGGGCAAGTCAGAAACCGTTGGTGTAGGCGAAGGACATGCGAAAGGTCCGGCGTAGAGGGTAAGACCCCCGTAGCTGAAACATCAACGGCTTGCTTGTGCAACACCCAAGTAGCACGGGGCCCGAGAAATCCCGTGTGAATCTGGCGGGACCACCCGCTAAGCCTAAATATTCCCTGGTGACCGATAGCGGATAGTACCGTGAGGGAATGGTGAAAAGTACCGCGGGAGCGGAGTGAAATAGTACCTGAAACCGTGTGCCTACAAGCCGTGGGAGCGTCGCTGTATGTGCTTGCACATGCAGTCGTGACTGCGTGCCTTTTGAAGAATGAGCCTGCGAGTTAGCGGTGTGTAGCGAGGTTAACCCGTGTGGGGAAGCCGTAGCGAAAGCGAGTCCGAATAGGGCGCTGTGTCTAATTTAGATACGTAGTTGCACGCTCTAGACCCGAAGCGGAGTGATCTAGCCATGGGCAGGTTGAAGCGGAGGTAAGACTTCGTGGAGGACCGAACCCACCAGGGTTGAAAACCTGGGGGATGACCTGTGGTTAGGGGTGAAAGGCCAATCAAACTCCGTGATAGCTGGTTCTCCCCGAAATGCATTTAGGTGCAGCGTCGTGTGTTTCTTGCCGGAGGTAGAGCACTGGATAGGCGATGGGCCCTACCGGGTTACTGACCTTAGCCAAACTCCGAATGCCGGTAAGTGAGAGCGCGGCAGTGAGACTGTGGGGGATAAGCTCCATGGTCGAGAGGGAAACAGCCCAGAGCATCGACTAAGGCCCCTAAGCGTACGCTAAGTGGGAAAGGATGTGGAGTCGCAGAGACAACCAGGAGGTTGGCTTAGAAGCAGCCATCCTTGAAAGAGTGCGTAATAGCTCACTGGTCAAGTGATTCCGCGCCGACAATGTAGCGGGGCTCAAGCGTACCGCCGAAGTCGTGTCATTCCAGCAATAGGGCCAACGCCTGCTGGGATGGGTAGGGGAGCGTCGTGTGCCGGGTGAAGCAGCCGCGGAAGCGAGTTGTGGACGGTTCACGAGTGAGAATGCAGGCATGAGTAGCGATACACACGTGAGAAACGTGTGCGCCGATTGACTAAGGGTTCCTGGGTCAAGCTGATCTGCCCAGGGTAAGTCGGGACCTAAGGCGAGGCCGACAGGCGTAGTCGATGGACAACCGGTTGATATTCCGGTACCCGCTTTGAAACGCCCAGTATCGAGCCCATTGATGCTAAGCCCGTGAAGCCGTTCCGGACCCTTCGGGGAAAGGAAAGTGGTGGAGCCGGCGGCCCAAGGTGGTAGTAGGTAAGCGATGGGGTGACGCAGGAAGGTAGTCCAGCCCGGGCGGTGGTTGTCCCGGGGTAAGGGTGTAGGCCGTGTGATAGGCAAATCCGTCACACATTAGGGCTGAGACCTGATGCCGAGCCGATTGTGGTGAAGTGGATGATCCTATGCTGTCGAGAAAAGCCTCTAGCGAGTTTCATGGCGGCCCGTACCCTAAACCGACTCAGGTGGTCAGGTAGAGAATACCGAGGCGTTCGGGTGAACTATGGTTAAGGAACTCGGCAAAATGCCCCCGTAACTTCGGGAGAAGGGGGGCCATCACTGGTGATCCGTTTTACACGGTGAGCTGGGGGTGGCCGCAGAGACCAGCGAGAAGCGACTGTTTACTAAAAACACAGGTCCGTGCGAAGCCGTAAGGCGATGTATACGGACTGACGCCTGCCCGGTGCTGGAACGTTAAGGGGACCGGTTAGTGCGCTTTCGGGCGTGCGAAGCTGAGAACTTAAGCGCCAGTAAACGGCGGTGGTAACTATAACCATCCTAAGGTAGCGAAATTCCTTGTCGGGTAAGTTCCGACCTGCACGAATGGCGTAACGACTTCTCGACTGTCTCAACCATAGGCCCGGTGAAATTGCACTACGAGTAAAGATGCTCGTTTCGCGCAGAAGGACGGAAAGACCCCGGGACCTTTACTACAGTTTGATATTGGTGTTCGGTTCGGCTTGTGTAGGATAGGTGGGAGACTGTGAAGCATGCACGCCAGTGTGTGTGGAGTCAATCTTGAAATACCACTCTGGTCGTGCTGGATGTCTAACCTCGGTCCGTGATCCGGATCAGGGACAGTGTCTGATGGGTAGTTTAACTGGGGCGGTTGCCTCCTAAAGAGTAACGGAGGCGCCCAAAGGTTCCCTCAGCCTGGTTGGCAATCAGGTGTTGAGTGTAAGTGCACAAGGGAGCTTGACTGTGAGACCGACGGGTCGAGCAGGGACGAAAGTCGGGACTAGTGATCCGGCAGTGGCTTGTGGAAGCGCTGTCGCTCAACGGATAAAAGGTACCCCGGGGATAACAGGCTGATCTTCCCCAAGAGTCCATATCGACGGGATGGTTTGGCACCTCGATGTCGGCTCGTCGCATCCTGGGGCTGGAGTCGGTCCCAAGGGTTGGGCTGTTCGCCCATTAAAGCGGTACGCGAGCTGGGTTTAGAACGTCGTGAGACAGTTCGGTCCCTATCCTCTGCGCGCGTAGGAATATTGAGAAGGGCTGTCCCTAGTACGAGAGGACCGGGACGGACGAACCTCTGGTGTGCCAGTTGTCCTGCCAAGGGCATGGCTGGTTGGCTACGTTCGGAAAGGATAACCGCTGAAAGCATCTAAGCGGGAAGCCTGCTTCGAGATGAGTGTTCCCACCCCCTTTGAGGGGTTAAGGCTCCCAGTAGACGACTGGGTTGATAGGCCAGATGTGGAAGCCCGGTAACGGGTGGAGCTGACTGGTACTAATAGGCCGAGGGCTTGTCCTCAGTTGCTCGCGTCCACTGTGTTGTTCCCGGGTTGCGAATAGTTGTCGCACCGGTTGAACAGATCCACTTACTTAATTGAAGAGTGTGCTTGTTCGCTAAGCCCGATAGGGTTTCGGTGGTCATAGCGTTAGGGAAACGCCCGGTTACATTCCGAACCCGGAAGCTAAGCCTTTCAGCGCCGATGGTACTGCAGGGGGGACCCTGTGGGAGAGTAGGACGCCGCCGAACAATCTTTCAGGACCCGTGGTCCAGCGTTCATGCTGGACTGCGGGTCCTTTTTGTTTTTCCGAAGCGCGTCGGATGGCCGACTGCGCGAGAATGACTGCGTTACCCCAAGACAGGAGCCAACCGATGTCCACCAACTCTTCCGACGATCGTCCGGAGCGCGAGCCGCGCCGGCGAGACGGCGATGACAGGGGCGGATTCCGCGGCGGTCGTGACGACCGTGGGCCGCGCCGGGACAACGACCGCGGTGGGTTCCGTCGTGATGACCGTCCCACCGGCGGCCCTTCGCGTGGCGGACGGGACGACCGCTCCGGCGGTCCTCGCCGTGACGACGACCGTGGTGGGCGGCCGACCGGTGGTGGCGGCGGTTACCAGCGTCGTGATGAGCGGCCCAGTGGGCCCCGTCGTGATGATGAGCGTGGCGGCGGGTTCCGTCGCGACGACAGCCGGGGTGGTCGCCCCAGCGGTGGCGGCGGCTTCCAGCGTCGCGATGACCGTCCGAGCAGTGGTGGCGGTGGCAGCTATCAGCGTCGTGACGAGCGGCCCAGCGGTGGTGGCGGTTACCAGCGTCGTGACGAGCGGCCCAGTGGTGGCGGTGGTTACCAGCGTCGTGACGAGCGGCCCAGTGGTGGCGGTGGTTACCAGCGTCGTGACGAGCGGCCCAGCGGACCGCGTCGTGACGACCGCCCCAGTGGTGGCGGTGGATTCCGTGGCGGTCGCGACGACCGGTCCAGTGGGCCGCGTCGTGATGACGACCGTGGTGGATTCCAGCGTCGCGATGACCGTCCTAGTGGTGGCGGTGGTTACCAGCGTCGTGACGAGCGGCCCAGCGGACCGCGTCGTGACGACCGCCCAAGTGGTGGCGGTGGATTCCGTGGCGGTGGCGACGACCGGTCCAGTGGGCCGCGTCGTGATGACGACCGTGGTGGATTCCAGCGTCGTGATGAGCGGCCGAGTGGTGGTGGCGGTTACCAGCGTCGTGATGAGCGGCCGAGTGGTGGTGGCGGTTACCAGCGTCGTGATGAGCGGCCGAGTGGTGGTGGCGGTTACCAGCGTCGTGATGAGCGGCCGAGTGGTGGTGGCGGTTACCAGCGTCGTGATGAGCGGCCGAGTGGTGGTGGCGGTTACCAGCGTCGTGATGAGCGGCCGAGTGGTGGTGGCGGTTACCAGCGTCGTGATGAGCGGCCGAGTGGTGGTGGCGGCTATCAGCGTCGCGACGAGCGGCCCAGTGGGCCCCGTCGTGATGATGAGCGGGGTGGCGGGTTCCGTGGCGGTCGTGATGACCGTGCACCTCGTCGGGACGACGAGCGCGGTCGCTTCCCCCGTGATGACCGCTCCGGCGGGCGTCGTGATGACGAGCGTGGCTTCCGTGGTGGTCGCGACGACCGTGGGCCTCGCCGGGACGATCGCGCGCCTCGCCGGGACGACCGGGACCGCGAGGGTTACCGCGGGCAGCGTGACGAGCGGGATCGTGAGCCCATCAAGCGGCTTCCGATTCCCGACGACGTCACGGGCCAGGAGATCGACAAGGACGTGCGTCAGGAGCTGATGAGCCTCCCGAAGACGCTGGCCGAGGATGTCGCCAGGAACCTCGTCATGGTCGCGAACCTCATCGACGACGACCCCGAAGAGGCCTACGCGTACTCGCGCATCGCGCTGCGGCTCGCCTCGCGAGTGGCGGCGGTTCGTGAGGCGGCAGGCTTTGCGGCGTACGCGACGCAGCGGTACACGGAGGCGCTCGCGGAGTTCCGTGCGGCCCGTCGTATGACCGGCAGCGTCGAGCTGTGGCCCGTCATGGCGGACTGCGAGCGCGGGCTCGGGCGGCCGGAGCGGGCGATGGCGATGGCCGGTGAGCCCGAGGTGAAGAAGCTCGACAAGGCCGGCCAGGTCGAGATGCGCCTGGTCGCGGCTGGTGCGCGCCGCGACATGGGGCAGATCGATGCGGCCATCGTGACCCTCCAGGGCCCCGAGCTGGCGTCGAACTCCGTACAGTCGTGGACCGCGCGACTGCGGTACGCGTACGCCGATGCGCTGCTGACGGCGGGGCGTGAGGCCGAGGCGCGCGAGTGGTTCGCCAAGGCCGTCGAGGCCGACAAGGACGGTTCGACGGACGCTTCCGACCGGCTCGCCGAGCTCGACGGCGTGGACTTCGTCGACGCCCTCGACGAGGCGACCGAGGCGACGGAGGAGACCAACGTGGAATCGGCAGCTGCCGAGTCCGTGGAGGCTGAGGCCGAGGCCGAGTCGCCGGTTGGGCCCGACGTCGAGGGCGACAAGGGCTGAGTGTGTGAGTAAGGGCGGCATCCCGTTTCGGGGTGCCGCCCTTTCGCGTTTGCGGGGTCAGCTCAGATCGAGGCTCCGCAGGACCAGGCCCGTCGCCGGCTTGGGGCCGAAGGACGTGGATTTGCGGGGCATCATGACGCCCTGGCGGGCCAGGTCCCGGACGATCTCTTCCCGTACCGGATGTATCAGGACTGCCGTGCCGCCATGGCGTTCCGCGTGGGTGACGGCAGCCTCGGTGTCGTGGATGTAGGCGATGTCCTCGGGGGCGTCGGGGATCGACCACACATGGTCCAGGAGCGTGGCGTGCAGGACCGTCGCGTCGAGGGTCTGCCAGGCCGCCGGATGGTCCCGGGGGATCGTACGGGCCAACAGGGCTTCGTCGGGGCGGTCGATGAGGTGGAAGGCGCCGTCTCCCGCCAGCAGGAACGCATTGCCTGCGGTGGCCGCTTCCGCGAGTTCGTCGAGGGCCTGGGGGAGGGGGCCCGGGATTTTGCGGACGCGGAAGGTGCCGGCGACCGCCGCCATCGCGTCGGCAACCGGCAGGCGGTGCAGTACGCGGTGGATGGCGCGGACCTGGAGCGGGTATCGAGCCGTGTCGATGAGGAGGACGAGGCCGGAGTCCCAGGGGCCGGGGCTCGGGTGCTCCGACTTGAGGCGGAGGTACGTCGCCCAGCGGTGGTGGCCGTCGGCGATCAGTGCCTGACGGGTCGAAAGGTCCGAGGTGACCTCTGCCAGCTCCGTAGGGTCCGTGATGGACCACAGGCGGTGGCTGAAACCGTCCTCTGTCGTGGTGGCCAGGAGGGGGGAGCGCAGGATGGTGCGGTCGATGACGGCGGTCGCGCCGGTCGCCTTGCCGCCGCTGCGATAGGTCAGCAGGAGCGGTTCGAGGTTGGCGGCGGTGGCTCGCATCAGGCCCGCGCGGTCCGCGACGACGTGCGGCATGACGTCCTCGTGGGGGAGGACGATGCCGTCGGAGGGCGGAGTGAGGGCCAGGGCGCCTATGACGCCGCGCTGGAGAAGATCGCCCTTGCGCTGCTCGTACACGTACAGAGCGGGCTCGCGATCGGGAGCAAGTACGCCGTCGGAGAGCCAGCGGTGCAGCGTTTCGGCGGCCTGGCGGTTGCGGTCGGCGGGGGTCGCGGCCTGCGGGAGGATCAGCCGGACGATGTTGTGCGGATCGGCCGACTCCAGGTGGGACAGGCCGTCGGGCCGTACGACGACGTCGTACGGCGGTGACGTCACAGCGGCCAGGCTGCCCACCCGCTCGGGGACATAGCGCAGTCCACGGAATGGGGACAGGCGCAGGCCGTGGTCCTCCTCTGGCCGACCATGATTGCTCATTGGTGCATGGTAAGTGGGATGTCTATATGAGCGATGATCGGGGGACAAGCACCGACCGAGGAGCGCTACGGAATGAGCCAGCAGACCAGGACACGGCCGGACGGATGCGCGCGTGCGCTGAGGGAGGCGTACGACACGGCTCTGCTGGATCTGGACGGGGTGGTGTACGCGGGCGGTGCGGCCATAGTGCATGCCGTCGAGGCGCTCGGGACAGCCCGGGAGGGCGGGATGCATCTCGCCTACGTGACCAACAACGCGCTGAGGACGCCCGATGCTGTGGCGAAGCATCTGACGGAGCTCGGGGTGCCTGCGGAGCCGGCGGACGTCATTACGTCGGCGCAGGCGGTCGCCCGGCTGATTGCCGATCAGATCCCGTCCGGTTCTCGGGTGTTGGTGGTGGGCGGGGACGGGCTGCGGGTCGCCTTGCGCGAACGCGGGCTCGTGCCGGTGGAGTCGGCCGACGACGATCCGGCGGCTGTGGTGCAGGGATACGGCGGGCCCGACCTGGCGTGGGGCCGGTTCGCGGAGGCTTCGTACGCCGTCGCGCGGGGTGTGCCGTGGTTCGCCTCCAATACGGATCTGACGATTCCGAGTGCGCGGGGGATCGCTCCGGGCAACGGTGCGGCGGTGGAGGTCGTACGGATCGCCACGGGCGCCGAGCCTCCGCAGGTGGCGGGCAAGCCGTTGCCGCCGATGCACCGGGAAACGATCCTGCGGACCGGCGCCGAGCGGCCGCTGGTCGTCGGGGACCGGCTTGACACGGACATCGAGGGCGCGAATGCCGGAGGCGTCGACTCGCTGCTCGTACTGACCGGGGTGACGGACGCCGCGCTGCTGCTGACGGCCGAGCCGAAGTACCGGCCGACGTATGTCGACGCGGATCTGCGGGGATTGCTGACCGGGCAGCCGGAAGTGGGCGGAGCGGACGGCCGGTTCGTGTGCGGTGGGTGGACCGCTTCGGTGCGGGAGGATGCGCTGGTGCTTGACGGGGAAGGCGCGGCGCTGGACGGGCTGCGGGCGCTGTGCGCGGCGGCTTGGACGTACGCCGGGGACGGTGTGTGCGGGCTGGATGCGGGTGAGCCGCTCGGCAGGTTGGGCTTGTAGGACGGGGCCGGGGCTCGTCCCACCTGCCTGTTTGTCGCGATGCGAGGGTAGGCTAACCTAACTCCGTGTTGGTTGAGAGTCCTCCCGAACAGCGCGCGGCGCAGGCCCCGCAGGCCCCCGCGCCCCGCAAACGCCATGCCCTGCGCGCCCTCGGGCTGCTCGTCTCCCTCGGCGTACTGCTGGTGGTCGTCGTCGCGAGTATCGCGATCGGTGCCAAGCAGGTCCCGCTGGGCGACGTATGGCACGGCCTGTTCCACGCCTCGGGCACCGGCAACGACGTGATCGTCCAGGACGTGCGGATGCCCCGCACGCTCCTTGGCGTACTCGTCGGTGCGGCGCTCGGGCTGGCCGGAGCTGTCATGCAGGGGCTCACCCGCAATCCGCTCGCGGAGCCCGGGCTGCTGGGGGTCAACGCGGGGGCCGCGGCCGCCGTCGTGTCCGCCATCAGCTTCCTCGGCGTCACATCGCTGACGGGATATGTCTGGTTCTCGTTCATCGGCGCGGGGGTTGTGTCCGTGCTCGTATACATCCTGGGCGGCAGCCGCGGTGCGACACCGGTACGGCTCGCGCTCGCCGGCACCGCGGTGACCGCGGCGCTCTACGGATACGTCAACGCCGTACAGCTGATGGACTCGGCGGCGCTCGACAAGCTGCGCTTCTGGACCGTCGGCTCGCTCGCGTCCGCCAACATGGAGATCATCGGCAAGGTCTGGCCGTTCGTCGCCGCCGGTGTCGTGCTCGCGATGCTGATCGCGCGGCCGCTCAACGCCATGGAGATGGGCGAGGACACCGCCAGGGCGCTGGGCGCGCATCTGACACGTACCCGCGTACTGGCGATGGTCGCCGTGACTCTGCTGTGCGGGGCCGCGACCGCCGCGTGCGGGCCGATCGTCTTCGTCGGCCTGATGGTGCCGCACCTCGTGCGGGCCATCACAGGGCCCGACATGCGCTGGATCCTGCCGTACGCCGCGGTGCTCGCGCCGGTGCTGCTGCTGGGCTCGGACGTCATCGGCCGCGTCGTCGCACGGCCCTCCGAGCTTCAGGTCGGCATCGTGACCGCGCTCGTCGGCGGGCCCGTCTTCATCCATCTCGTACGCCGCCGGAAGATGACCCAACTGTGACTGCTGCCTCCCGCAACTCCCGTACTTCCGGCGGGCGGGCCCCCGGACTTCGCGCGATACGCACCCCCGGCGGTCTCTCCGTCCGGGTCGAACCCAGGGCGCTCGTCGCCATCGTGCTGCTCATGGCCGTGGCGCTGGCCATGGGCGTCGTGCTCATCGGCAGCGGCGACTTCCAGATGTCGCCGGGCGACGTCGTACGCACGCTGCTCGGCAACGGCACCGCCTCGCAGGAGTTCATCGTCACCGACCTGCGGCTGCCGCGGGTGGTGGTGGGGCTGCTCGTCGGTGTCGCGCTCGGGATGTCCGGGGCGGTGTTCCAGTCCGTCTCCCGCAACCCGCTGGGCAGTCCCGACGTCATCGGCTTCGGGCAGGGGGCGACGGCCGGCGCGCTTCTCGTCATCGTCCTGTCCAAGGGCAACTCCCTCGCGGTCGCGGGCGGTGCGCTCGCCGGCTGCCTGCTGACGGGCGCCGCCGTCTACCTCCTCGCGTGGAAGCGCGGCGTACACGGCTACCGGCTGGTTCTCGTCGGGATCGGCGCGGCCGCCATGCTCACGGCGCTCAACCACTATCTCGTCACCAAGGCGAGCATCGTCGACGCGACCCGGGCCACGGTGTGGATGACCGGCTCGCTCGACGGGCGGGGCTGGGACCAGGCGTGGCCGCTGCTCGGCGTGTGCGCGGTCGCCGTTCCGCTGGTGCTGGGGCACGGGCGTGCGCTTCGCATGATGGAGATGGGCGACGACGCGGCGTACGCGCTCGGGGTGAGCGTCGAGCGCGGGCGGATGGTGCTGATGCTGTGTGCCGTACTGCTCATCGCGGTCGCCACGGCGGCCGCCGGGCCCATCGCCTTCGTCGCGCTGAGCGCGCCGCAGCTGGCCCGCAGGCTGACGTTCCCCCGCTGCCTTAAGGGCGCGGGAGGTGCCCCCATGCCGGGGCCCAACCTCGGGGCGTCCGCCTGCATGGGCGCCGCCCTCCTGGTGATCGCCGACTGGATCGCCCAGCAGGCCTTCGGGGGACAGCTGCCGGTGGGTGTGGTCACCGGGGTGCTCGGCGGCTGCTATCTGCTGTGGCTGCTGGTCACCGAACGCAAGGCGGGACGCATATGAGCGGTACGCGGACGAGCCGTACGACCACGCAACCCACTGTGAAGAACTCCAGGAGCATGCCAGTGCAGCGCCTCAGCGCGGAATCGGTGACCCTCGCCTACGACCAGCGGGTCATCGCGCAAGACCTGTCCGTCGAGATACCCGACAACTCCTTCACGGTCATCGTCGGGCCGAACGCCTGCGGCAAGTCGACGCTGCTGCGCGCGCTTTCACGCATGCTCAAGCCCTCGCAGGGGCGGGTGCTGCTGGACGGGAACGCCATCGGTTCCATGCCGGCGAAGAAGGTCGCCAGGACGCTGGGGCTGCTGCCGCAGTCGTCCGTCGCGCCCGACGGGATCACGGTCGCCGACCTGGTGGCGCGCGGTCGCTACCCGCACCAGGGGCTGCTGCGGCAGTGGTCGCCGGAGGACGAGCGGATCGTCGACGAGTCGATGGCCTCGACGGGCGTCGGTGGACTGGCCGACCGTTACGTCGACGAGCTGTCCGGCGGACAGCGGCAGCGTGTCTGGATCGCGATGGCGCTGGCCCAGCAGACGCCGCTGCTGCTGCTGGACGAGCCGACGACGTTCCTCGACATCCAGCACCAGATCGACGTACTCGACCTGTGCGCGGAGCTGCACGAGACGCGGGGGCGCACGCTCGTCGCCGTACTGCACGACCTGAACCACGCCGCCCGCTATGCCACGCACCTGATCGCCATGCGGGACGGGGAGATCGTCGCGCAGGGGCCGCCCGCCGAGGTCGTCACCGCCGAGCTGGTGGAGCGGGTCTTCGGGCTGCGCTGCCAGGTCATCGACGACCCGGAGACGGGGACACCGCTGGTGGTGCCCGCCGCGAGGAAGGCCCGTACCGGAAAGGCCGACGCGGCGGCTACGGCTGTTACAGCTGCGGCTACAGCAGCGTCCTGAGGCGGATCAGGTCGCGGAAACCGGCCTCCAGCCTGACTCTGCCCGAGGCCCAGGCCTTCGCGAAGCTCAGCTCGCCGCCGACCATGGCCACGAGGTCGTCGCCGGTCATGGCGAGGCGGATCTCGGCGCGTTCGCGCGGGGGGCCCTCCAGGGTTTCCCGTACGTCGATCCGGCCGCCCGCGAGGCGGCCGGTGAAGGTGACGTCGAGATCCTTGATGTGGCAGCTCAGGGAGCGGTCGAGGGCGGCGGCGCTGCGTACGCCGTCGTCGGCCTGAGCCAGGTTGTCCGAAAGTTTGTCGAGCGCGCTGCGGCACTCCTCCATCGTTGCCATCGGGATCGACGGTACCCCAGCGCTTCGGGGTAGCGTCGGGGCATGAACGACGAGACGGCGGGATCGACGGGCGGGCCCGAGCCGGCGTACGACCCGGCTGCCCCCGCACCGATCGGGGTGGAGCGCACCCCCACCGGGCACGCCGATGTGGACGCCCTGCTGGAGCGGCTCGGGGACGCCGACCACCTCCCGGCGGACGGGCACATCGAGGTGTACGAGGATGTACATCGGGGGCTGCGTGAGGCGCTGACCGCGCTGGACGCCCGCCCGGGACCTCCGGCGCCCCCTTCGTCGTACGACAACAGGAGCTGAACCGAACGTGGCAGGAGTCGCGCGCCGACGCCTCGACGCCGAGCTGGTCCGCCGGAAACTCGCCCGCTCACGGGAGCACGCGAGCCAGCTGATCGCCGCAGGGCGGGTGAAGGTGGGCGGCGCCGTCGCGACCAAGGCCGCCACGCAGGTCGAGACCAGCGCCGCCGTCGTGGTGCTCAAGGACGACAACGACCCCGACTACGTCTCGCGGGGCGGGCACAAGCTGGCCGGCGCCCTGGAGGCGTTCGTACCGCTCGGGCTGAAGGTGGAGGGGCGGCGGGCGCTGGACGCGGGGGCGTCGACCGGCGGCTTCACCGATGTGCTGCTGCGGGCCGGGGCCGGGCATGTCGTCGCGGTGGACGTCGGTTACGGGCAGCTCGCCTGGTCTTTGCAGTCGGATGAACGCGTGACCGTCAAGGACCGTACCAACGTGCGGGAAATGACACCCGACACGATCGACGGGGAGCCGGTGGACCTCATCGTCGGCGATCTGTCCTTCATCCCTTTGGGGCTGGTGCTGCCGGCGCTGGTGCGGTGCGCGTCGCCCGATGCCGACCTCGTGATGATGGTCAAGCCGCAGTTCGAGGTGGGCAAGGACCGGCTGGGCAGCGGCGGGGTCGTGCGCAGTCCTGAACTGCGGGCGGAAACGGTACGGGCAGTGGCGCGGCAGGCGTGGGAGCTCGGTCTCGGCGTACGGGGCGTCACCGCCAGTCCGCTGCCCGGGCCTTCGGGAAATGTCGAATACTTTCTCTGGCTCCGGGCGGGGGCTCCTGAACTCGACCCGGCGGATGTTGACCGTGCAGTGGCGGAGGGGCCGAGTTGACAACGACGACAGCGACGACGACAACCACAGCGACGGCGACGACAGCGACGGCGGTTGCGTCTGCATCGACGCGCACCGTGTTTCTGCTCGCGCACACCGGGCGCCCAGCGGCGATCCGCAGTGCGGAACTGGTCGTACAGGGGCTGCTGCGCAGCGGCCTCGGCGTGCGCGTGCTGGCAGCCGAGGCTGCCGACCTGCCGCTGCCGCCATCAGTCGAGACGGTGGCGGAGGCCTCGCCCGACGTACTCGACGGCTGTGAACTGCTCGTTGTCCTGGGCGGGGACGGAACGCTGCTGCGCGGCGCCGAGTTCGCGCGTGCGTCCGGGGTGCCGATGCTCGGCGTCAACCTGGGCCGTGTCGGCTTCCTCGCGGAGGCCGAGCGCGACGACCTCGACAAGGTGGTCGACCGGGTCGTCACGCGTGCGTACGAGGTCGAGGAACGCATGACCCTCGACGTCCTCGTGCACAACAACGGCGACGTCGTGCACGAGGACTGGGCGCTCAACGAGGCCGCCGTGCAGAAGGTCTCGCCCGAGCGGATGCTCGAAGTCGTCCTGGAGATCGACGGCCGTCCGGTGACCGGTTTCGGCTGCGACGGCATCGTCTGCGCCACCCCCACGGGGTCCACGGCGTACGCCTTTTCTGCGGGCGGGCCCGTGGTCTGGCCCGAGGTCGAGGCGCTGCTGATGGTGCCGATCAGTGCGCACGCGCTGTTCGCCAAGCCGCTGGTGACGTCGCCGTCCTCGGTGCTGGCCGTCGAGGTGCAGCCGCACACGCCGCACGGCGTGCTGTGGTGCGACGGGCGCAGGACCGTCGAACTGCCCGCAGGGGCGCGCGTGGAGGTGCGGCGGGGGGCCGTGCCCGTACGACTGGCACGGCTGCACCACGCGTCCTTCACCGACCGGCTGGTCGCCAAGTTCGCCCTGCCCGTTTCGGGCTGGCGCGGGGCGCCGCACTGACGCAGCACGGCTCGCCCCTCGGGTCCGTTACGCCGTCGCGCTGACCGTGGCTGTCGCGCGGCGGCGCATCGCGGACTGCACGGGCAGGCCCGTGGCGAGCACGGTCAGCAGCAGCGTGCCGCCCGCGACGCCTGCCGCCACCGTCCACGGGATGTACGGCAACGGTGAGCCGAAGGCTGTCGCGAGGATCGGTGCGAGCGTGGCCAGCGAGATGACGCCGCCCAGCACCAGCGCCGTGAGCGCCACGATGCCTGCCTCCCAGGCGGCCATCGCCCGTATCTGCCGGGGGAGCGCGCCGATCACGCGGAGCAGGGCGACGTCCCGGCGGCGTTCGAAGGAGATCATGGCGAGGGTGTTCGCCGCGGCGATGGCCGCGAAGCCCGCGTACAGACCCGTGCCGGCGTAGTCCAGCCAGACCTCGCCCGCGCTGCCCGCGGAGCCGGTGCGGTGCTGGGCCGTCGTACGCATCCCGATCTTGGTCAGGCCGAAGCCCACGACCAGGACGAGCGGCACGACCGCGGCGGAGAAGCGGCGCGGCTGCGAGCGGACGTTGAGCATGGCCAGACGTGCGCTGCTGCCCAGCCGCTGGGCGGGTGCGGAGACGAGCCAGGCCGCGGGGCCCACGATCCGCGGGCCGAGAAGTCCGGCGCCCACGCAGAAGAGAATCAGCACGAGAAACGCGCCCTCGCTCGCCTCCGCCGCAGGCTGCCCGGACAGCACTATGGACAGGGCGACACCGCCCCCGACGGAGATCAGACCGAGCGGGGCCCGCACCACACCGAGGCCGCGACGGCCCGCCGACGCCTCCTCGAGCGCCTTGGCCGGGCGCAGCAGCGAGAAGCGCAGGGAAGCCAGCAGGGCGGCGGCTGTTGAGGTCACCACGGCCACGGCGAAGCTGACCGGCAGCGCGATCCAGCTGAACTGGTACGTCACCTCGGGCGGGATCAGGCCGTGGTCCCGCATCCCGTCGAACCACGGCCGGGCCAGCGCCCCGCCGAGCGCGAAACCGGCCAGCGCGGCCGGTACGGAGGCTGCCAGCGCCTGGGTGGCCACGGCCCGTCGGACTTGGCGGGGGCGGGCGCCGATCGCCCGTACCAGGGCGAGCTCGCGGTGCTGCTGGACCACTGCCGTGCCCATCGTCGACACGACCACGAATATCGACATGTAGATCGAACCGATCAGCAGGACCGTGGCCATGTCGGCGACATGCACGGACACGCCGTCCGTGCTCGTGACCGTCAGCATGGTTGTCGACGCGCTCACCACGGTCGCCGCGAAAAGCGCCGCAACCGCGGTGCCGACGAAGGCGGGGCGGTGGCCACGCAGGGCTGATCTTGCCAATCCCGAACTCATGGAATCAGAGTGCGGCCTGAGGGAGGAGCCCCGCCATGGGGTGATCACCCGTCTTGAGGGTGGGGTTTTCCGTACCGTCCTAGGAGTGGTGGTGTGGGGTCCGTCGCACAGCGGGGCCCGGACCTCGTAAGGTCGTGTCCGTGTTGGAGGAGATGCGGATACGGTCGCTGGGCGTCATTGACGATGCTGTCGTCGAGCTGTCACCCGGGTTCACCGCGGTGACCGGCGAGACGGGCGCGGGCAAGACCATGGTCGTCACCAGCCTCGGGCTGCTGCTCGGCGGACGCGCCGACCCTGCCCTGGTGCGGATCGGGGCCAAAGCGGCGGTCGTCGAGGGGCGGATCACCCTGCCCGCCGACGCGCCCGCCGCCGTACGGGCCGCGGAAGCCGGCGCCGAACTCGACGACGGGGCGTTGCTGGTCAGCCGGACCGTCTCGGCCGAGGGGCGTTCGCGTGCCCATGTCGGCGGGCGTTCGGTTCCGGTGGGGCTGCTTGCCGAGCTGGCCGACGACCTCGTCGCCGTACACGGCCAGACCGACCAGCAAGGTCTGCTGCGCCCGGCCCGCCAGCGGCAGGCTCTCGACCGGTACGCGGGCGACGCCGTCGCCGTACCCCATGCGAAGTACGCGGCCGCGTACCGGCGGCTCAGGACTGTCGCGGTCGAGCTGGACGAGCTGACCACGCGGGCGCGTGAGCGGGCGCAGGAGGCGGATCTGCTGCGCTTCGGGCTCGAAGAGATCGCGGGCGTCGAACCGCTGGCCGGCGAGGACGTCGAACTCGCCGCCGAGGCGGAGCGCCTCGGGCACGCCGAGGCACTGGCATCCGCCGCGTCCGTGGCTCATGCCGCGCTCGCCGGGAACCCCGAGGACCCCGAGAGCGTCGACGCCACCACACTGGTCGCCGGGGCGCACAGGGCGCTGGACGCCGTACGCGCCCATGACCCCGCGCTTGCCGTGCTTGCTGAGCGAATCGGTGAGATCGGGATCCTGTTGGGCGACGTGGCGGGGGAGCTCGCCGGGTACGCCGACAATCTCGACGCCGATCCGCTGCGGCTGTCCGCGGTGGAGGAACGGCGCGCGGCCCTCAACCAGCTCACCCGGAAGTACGGCGAGGACATCAGCGCCGTACTTGCGTGGGCGCAGGAGAGTGCGGCGCGGCTCACCGAGCTGGAGGGCGACGACGACCGGATCGGTGAGCTGACGGCCGAGCGGGACGCATTGCGGGGCGAACTCGCGGGGCTCGCCCAGGCCTTGACCGATGCCCGTACGGATGCGGCTCAGCGGTTCGCCGACGCCGTCACCGCTGAACTGGCCTCCCTTGCCATGCCGCATGCGCGCGTCTCGATCGATATCCGGCAGGTCGAGGACCGGGAGAACGGGATCGAGGTGGGCGGGCGGCTTGTGGCATACGGGTCGTCCGGTGCGGACGAGGTCGAGCTGCTGCTCGCTCCCCACCCCGGTGCACAGCCTCGGCCGATTGCCAAGGGCGCCTCGGGCGGTGAGCTCTCGCGGGTGATGCTCGCCGTGGAGGTCGTCTTCGCCGGGTCCGATCCGGTGCCTACGTATCTCTTCGACGAGGTCGACGCGGGCGTCGGCGGCAAGGCGGCGGTCGAGGTCGGGCGGCGGCTGGCGAAGCTTGCCAAGTCGGCGCAGGTGGTTGTGGTGACGCACTTGCCGCAGGTCGCGGCGTTTGCTGATCGGCAGCTGCTGGTGGAAAAGACCAACGACGGGTCGGTGACGAGGAGTGGCGTCACGGTGCTGGAAGGCGAGGCCCGGGTCCGGGAGCTGTCGCGGATGCTGGCGGGCCAGGAGGACTCGGAGACGGCGCGGGCGCACGCGGAAGAACTGCTGGCGGCTGCGCGCGCGGACGCGTAACGCGGTTGGCGGGGGGTGGGGTTTGGCTTGCGCCGGGTGGGCCCCGTGCGGGGTCGGGCCGCTCCGGGGGCGCCATTCGGGACTGCATGATTTAGCTGCGGTGCGGGGGCTGCGTGTGCGAGGCCAGTAACTGGCGCACAAATCACGCTTTACGTCCCGAACAGCGCCCCCTGCGCGTCCCGCCCCCTCGCCGCCGTTCCCACCCCGTTCACCCGGTCCGCAACCGGCGCCGGTCGATGATTTGCGACGTACGGGAGGGGGACGGGGCCGTAGGGAGTGGTGTTCGGGACGTAAAACGTGATTTGTGCGCGGGACGCCGGGAGGCTTTCGGTGACCCGGGATCGCAGCTAAATCATGCAGTCCCGAATGCCGCTCCCGTAGGCCCCGGCCCCCGGCACCACCACCGGCCCCGCAGCGTCCCGCCCCCGGCACCACGACAGGGCCCCGCACCGCCCCGGCCCCCGGCACCAACACCGGCCCCGCACCTCGGCACCAATCGTGGCCCCACAACCTCCTGGGTTCACCCATGTGGGTGGTCCCTGTGTGGTCGTTGTGGGGGTCGGCTGCCGGTTCGGTCGTTCTGCGGTGCCGGAACGCGCGTGCGGGCTGGCATTCTTGGGCCTGCACCGCGTGCGTACCCCGCACCGACGTCGACTCAGGAGCTCCGTGAGCAGCACCCCGGTCCCGCCGTACGGTCAGTCGCCGCTGAGCGTGGTCCAAGTGCTGGGCGGCGGCAGCGCGGGCAGCAGTACGCACGTCAGGTCCCTGGCCGCCGGGCTCGTCGCGCGGGGGCTGCGGGTGACCGTGTGCGCCCCTGCGGGGCTGGAGCCGGGTTACGACTTCGGCGGTGCCGGCGCGCAGTTCGTGTCCGTACCCAGGAGGAGCGATCCCGCCGCAGTAGGCGCGCTGCGGTCCGCCTGTGCCGGGGCCGACCTGGTGCACGCGCACGGGCTCCACGCCGCCGTACGGAGCACGTTGGCACTGCGAGGGTGGGGGATTCCGCTGGTGGTCACCTGGCACACCCGGGCGCATGCCGACGGCCCGCGCGGTCATGTCGTACGACTGTTGGAACGAAGGGCGGCCAAGGCGGCCGCGGTTGTGCTCGGTACGTCGTCCGATCTGGTCGACCGGGCCCGTCGGCGGGGTGCGCGTGACGCGCGGCTCGCGCCGGTCAGTGTGCCCGCGCCGCTGCCGGCCGCGCGCGTCAAGGAAGGCAAGGCGCGGGCCGAACTGGGTGCGGTGGAACGGCCGTTGATCATTGCGGTCGGCAGCCTGGTCCGGGGCAGGGGGTACGGAACGCTGCTGGACGCCACCCGTGCGTGGCGCGACCTCGACCCCGTGCCGCTGCTGATCGTTGCGGGTGAGGGGCGCGAGCGGGCGGCCCTTCAGCGTCGTATCGAGGACGAGTCGCTGCCCGTCAAGCTCATCGGCCGTCGTGACGACATCGCCGATCTGTTTGCGGTCGCCGACGTCGCGGTGCTCGCCAGCAAGTGGGAGGGGCGGTCCGTCGTCGCGCAGGAGGCTCTGCGCGCGGGGGTTCCGCTGGTCGCCACCGCGGTCGGCGGGGTGCCAGAGCTGGTGGGCGACGCGGCCGAACTCGTGCCGTACGGGGACACCGACGCGCTCGCGGGAGCCGTCGTCCGGCTGCTGACCGACCCGGCGCGACGGCAGTTGCTGGCTGACGCGGGCAGGGCGCAGGCCGCCCATTGGCCCACGGAGGACGACACCGTCGCGCAGGTGCTGAGTGTGTACGACGAGTTGACCGGTTAGGGCGGTTGGGTCGGGTCAGGACGTGTGGCGGCGGGCCCGCAGCGCGAGGCTCAGGGCCAGGACCGTCTGGGGGTCGTCCAGGTCCGTGCCGAGGAGTTCGGAGATGCGCGCCAGGCGGTTGTAGAGCGTCTGGCGGTTCAGGTGGAGCTCGCGGGCTGTCTCCGCCTTGCGGCCGGCGTGCGCGAGATACGTCTGCAGGGTGGGCAGCAGGGGCGGGCGGGACGTGCGGTCGTGGTCGCGGAGGGGGCCGATCGCCCGGTCCACGAAGGCCGCCAGGTCCGGATGGTCCCGCAGGCGCCACAGGAGAAGGTCGATGTCGAGGCGCCGGGCGTCGTACCAGGGGCGGTCGGAGAGCCCCTGGGCCGCCGTGGCGGTTTCCGCCGCGTGCCGCAGGCCCGCCGATGCTGCCGCCCAGCTGCCCGCGACGCCGACCACCACGACCGGCGGATGGCCGCCCGCGCGCTCCAGGCCGGCCCGCTCCACACCGGCGCGCAGGGCCGCGGCCACCCGGTCGGCGACCGCCGTACGTTCCGATTCGGAGCGCAGGCCGAGCAGCAGAGGTACGCGGCCCTCCACGGGGCGTACGCCCAGCAGGACCGGCACGCCGACCGAGGACAGCTCCTCCAGGACGGCCCGCGCCAGCACCGCCCAGTTGCCCGCAGGAGCCAGCTCGGCCGCGAGCCGCATCACGACGGGGAGCAGCGGGCCCTCGCCCGGCTTGAAGCCGAGCACCCTGGCCTGCGCGGGCGCGTCCTCGGCAGCGATACGGCCCTCCGCCAGGTCGGTGAGGAAGTCGCCGCGTCCACGCGCGGCCAGCTCCTCCTCCTGGCGTGCCTGCATCAGGACCACCGCGAGGATTCCGGCCGCCCGCTCGGCCGCGATCCGGTGGACGGGAAGGAGAGGCGCCGAGACGGCGAGCAGGGCGATCCTGGCCCGTACCGCGCCCGCGCCGTGGCCGCCGCCCGGTACGTCCACCAGCACGCCGTTCGCGGGCGGGCCCGCCTCGCGTGCCTCCCGCTGCCCGCGCAGGCCTTCCCACACCTGGAGCGGGTCGGCGCAGGCCTCGCCCGACTCGGGCGCGGCCGCGTAGAGGAGCTGCCCGTCCGCCGTTTCGAGGAAGACGGGGTTGGCGGTGAAGTCGGCGAGGATGCCGAGGACCTGGGGAATCCCGCCCCCGTCGAGCAGCGCCTCCGTGCAGCGGCGGTGCACCTCTTCGGCCCGCCGCAAAAGCGTGTAGTGGCCGTTGACGATCTCGGTGTGGACCTCTTCGGTGACCGATACGAACGGCACCTCGCGGTGCAGCTGCACGAGCGGCAGGCCGGCCGCCCGCGCGGTCTCCACGATGGTCGAGGGCAGCCGGCTGAAGCGCGGCCCCAGCTCCACCACCAGGGCCGCGATCCCGCGCTCGGCGAGGCGGCGTACGAAGGCGCGCTGCTCGGCGGGGCGCGTACCGAGGCCGAGGCCGGTGGTGAGGAGCAGCTCGCCGCCCTTGAGCAGCGACGCGATGTTCGGCACCTCGCCGGCGTGCACCCAGCGGACCGTGCGGTTCAGACGGTCGGCGCCTGCGACCACCTCGGGGAGCCCGCCGCGCAGCCCCGGCAGCTCCAGAGCGCGCTGCACGGTGATTCCGCCCTGAGTGTCCATCCCGAGGACGCTACCTGCGGCCAAGTTCCAGGAACATCACCCTGCGGTTACGGGACAGATATCGCGGCCCTGTGCCCCGACAACTCGTCGCCTCGACAAGGGTTTTGAGTGACCCCGTGTCTGTTGTGGTGTACGTCACCCGGACAAAGACTGTCGCCCCCGTACACGAAGGTTCGTAAGAGAGGGCGCGGCATGTCTGACAAACCCGCACGTGAAGTCCAGCGGCTCAAGGCAAATTCCGTGGGACTGGTCGGTGTGGTCTTCATGGCGGTGGCCACCGCGGCGCCGATCACCGCCATGACCGGAAATCTCCCTATCGCCGTGGGCTTCGGCAACGGCACGGGCGCCCCGGCGGGCTACCTCTTCGCGACCGTCGTCCTGACCGTCTTCTCGGTCGGATACGTCGCCATGGCGAAGCGCATCACCGCCGCGGGCGCCTTCTACGGCTACATCTCGCACGGCCTCGGCCGCATCGCGGGCATGGCGTCCGGCATGCTCGCCGTCCTCGCGTACATCGTCTTCGAGGCCTCGATCGTCGGGATCTTCGCCTACTTCGGCCGGACGACCGTCGCCGACCAGCTCGGCGTCGACCTCCCCTGGATCGTGTACGCCGCCGGAATGCTCGCTGTGACCGGCGTTCTCGCGTACTTCGACATCAACATCACCGCGAAGGCCCTCGGCATCATGCTCGTCGCCGAGATCGCGGTGCTCTTCGCCGTCGCCACCGCCGTACTGCTCGCGGGCGGCGGCCCCGACGGCATCCCCGTCGAGCCGATCAATCCGGTCAACGCCTTCACCGGCAGCTCGGCCGGGCTCGGCCTCTTCTTCGCCTTCTGGTCGTGGGTCGGCTTCGAATCGACCGCGATGTACGGCGAGGAGTCCCGCGACCCGAAGCGCGTCATCCCACGCGCGACGCTGATCGCGGTGGTGGGTGTGGGGCTCTTCTACATCTACGTCTCCTGGATGACGATCGCCGGCAACGGGCTGGACGGTGCGGTCAAGGTCTCCTCGTCCGCCTCTCCGCTCGACCTCTTCTTCGACCCGACGCGGCAGTTCATCGGGGGCTGGGCCGTCGACGCCTTCCAGTGGCTGCTGCTCACCGGCTCGTTCGCCTGCGGCATGGCCTTCCACCAGTGCGCGTCGCGCTACCTCTACGCCATCGGACGCGAGGGTTTCCTGCCCCCCGCCCTCGGCCGCACGCACCGCTCGCACGGCTCGCCGTACATCGCGTCGTACGTCCAGTCCGGCATCGCCACCCTGCTCGTCGGGGCGTTCTGGCTGGGCGGCGAGGACCCGTACATCCACCTGTACACGCTGCTCGCGATCCTCGGCACGATGGCGATCCTCATCGTCCAGACGCTGTGCTCGTTCGCGGTGATCGGCTACTTCCGCAGGAACCACCCCGAGGACCGGCACTGGTTCAGGACGTTCACCGCGCCCCTGCTCGGTGGCATCGGCATGATCGCCGTCGTCGTACTGCTCGTGCTCAACATGGAGACCGCGGCCGGCCTCGCCGCCGACTCCCTCTTCTTCAAGCTGATCCCGTGGATCGTCGGAGCGGTCTTCTTCGGCGGTCTCGGCCTCGGTTTCTACCTCAAGGCCAAGCAGCCGGAGCGCTACGAGATCATCGGCCGGATCGTCCTCGACGACGCGGCCGAGCGCACCGACGCAGACCCCCAGCCCGCCGCCACAGTCTGAGGAGCGTCCCCATGTCCCGTACGAACACGATGCACGCACTGCGCCGGCTCGCCGCAGAGCACGCCGCCGCCCGCAGGCTGCGGATGCCCGCCGCAGAGGTCCGCGGGTCCACCCGTCGGGAACTGCTGGGCCGTGCCGCGGCCCTCGGCCTCGGCACCGCCCTTGCCGGCACCGCAGCCGCACCCGCCCAGGCCGTCGTACGAGCGGCCGCGCCCAGAATCGCCGTGGTCGGCGCGGGCATAGCGGGACTCACCGCCGCCCTCACCCTCAAGGACGCGGGCCTGAACTGCACGCTCTACGAGGCGAGTCCGGACCGTGTCGGCGGCCGGATGTGGACCCAGCGTGACCACTGGGCGTACGGCCAGACCTCCGAGATCGGCGGGGAGCTGATCGACACCAGTCACAAGAAGATGCTGGAGCTGTGCCGCCGCTTCGGTCTGCCGGTCGAGGACTTCCTCGGCGGAGGACCGAACGGCGCCGAGGAGGTGCTCTGGTTCAACGGTGCGTACTACCCGCGCGAACAGGCCGACGAGGACTTCAAGGCCGTCTTCCAGGCGCTCCACCGCGACCTCCAGGAAGCCGGCGAGGTGAAGTGGAACCGGACGACCCCGACCGGCACCGCCCTCGACAACATGTCGATCTACGAGTGGATCGACTCGCGCGTCCCGGGCGGGCACGCCTCACCGCTGGGCCGCTTCATGGACGTCGCGTACAACGTCGAGTACGGCGCGGACACCACCGAACAGTCCGCCCTCGCCCTGGTCCTGCTGATGGGCTACCAGCCCAACCCGGGCCACTTCAACGTCTGGGGCCTGTCCAACGAGCGCTACCACATCACCGGCGGCAACGATCAGCTCCCGCGCGCCATCGCGCAATCCCTGCCCGCAGGCACGCTCCAGATGGGCAAACAGCTTACGGCGGTAAGGGCCAATGCCAATGGCACCCAGACCCTTACCTTCACCGACGCGGGCACCACGACCACCGTCACTGCCGACCACACCGTCCTGTGCGTCCCGCTGCCCGTCCTCCAGCGCTTCGATCTGTCCTCCGCCGGCTTCGACCCGCTCATGACGAACCTGGTGCGTGATGCCCGTATGGGCCACTGCACCAAGCTCAATATGCAGTTCACCTCGCGGTCGTGGCGTGGCGAAGGCGCCTGGCCGGGCGTTTCGGCGGGTGACTGCTTCACCGACAGCGACGTCCAGCAGACCTGGGACACCGCCCGGTCCAGTGTGACGCGGGCGGAATCCTCATCCAGCTCGGCGCAAGTTTTCGGCCCGCGCCCCAACCCCTGGTTACAAGAGTCGCGGTGACGACGACTTCCAGGGCTTCGTGACTCCTCCCCTTCGCGCATGCGAGGGGCTTCTCACTCAGGTGCATGGACCCTCGTGACGGCCAAGCCCTGACCGCTGCCCGTAGGCAGGGCACCAAAGGTAGTACGGAGAAGCGTGACGGCGGGGCCGAATGCGTAACTTGCCGCCGTAACGGGACCAAGGGGCCTCCGTACGCAGCTTGGCTGGGGCGGCGCCACCGAGGGGGAGCGCGCCGCGCGGGAGGTGATCACCGCCCTCGGTTAGGGCTCCTGTGCGGGTTCGATGTTGTGGTTCAGCCGGAAGACGTTGTCGGGGTCGTACTGGGCCTTGACCGCGGCGAGGCGCCGGTAGTTGCCGGCGCCGAAGCCGGCGACGACCCGTTCCCCGCCCTCCCGGCCGATGAAGTTGAGGTAGACGGCGCCCGTGGACCACGGCTGGACGTCCGCGCGGAAATCACGGACCCACTTCTTCCCGCGCTCGTCGTCCGACGCGTTCTCCCAGAGCCCGAACGGATGGACGGCCCACGGCGCCCCGCGCCAGGGCACCGGATAGTCCGTACCGCTCCGCGCCACCGCGCCACCCAACGGGAACAGCACATGCTGGCTGTTCGAAGGGACGATCATGTCGGCCGCGCGGTTGCAGAACAGGTCCACGGCCTCGTCCGGGAACGCGTCGAGGTACTCGGCGGACCAGTAGTTCCGCAGCCCGGGCGGGTCGTCGAGCATGCACTGGAAGTCGGCGTAGGGCAGCTCGGTGATCACCTCCGCCACGTGCGCGATGTCGAGCAGCGGCTTGGCCACTGCGCGCGCTTGTGCCTCGGTGCCCGCGTACGTCACCAGCGCTCCGCACAGGAGCTGACCGACCAGGTGTTCCGGTACGTACTCCTCGGGCGGTGCGGTCAGATAGAGGGCCCCGCCTCCGGCGTCATCCGGTGCGGATTCCATGAGGTCCCGGTACGTACGGATCACGTCGGTGCCGGCTTCCGGCGGATACAGCAGCAGAACGATGGCGAAGGACGGCAGCGGGTACAGCCTCAGCGTCATCGCCGTGGCCACCCCGAAGTTGCCGCCACCGCCGTGCAGGGCCCAGAACAGCTCGGGGTTCTCGTCCCCGCTCGCGTGCACGAAATCGCCGTTGGCCGTCACCAGGTCGACGGAGACCAGACTGTCGCAGGCCAGCCCGCACCGGCGCTCCAGCCAGCCCGAGCCACCGCCCAGCGTGAAGCCGCCGACGCCCGTGGTGGATGCCCGGCCGCCGGTGGTCGCCAGGCCGTACGGCTGTGTGGCCCGGTCCATGTCACTGATCGTGGCGCCGCCGCCGAGATACACCGTGCGGACCTCGCGATCCACTTCCGCCGTGTTCATCCGGCGCAGGTCCACGACCAGGCCGCCGTCGTTGAGCGCCATGCCCGCGACGCTGTGGCCGCCGCCGCGGACCGCGATCGGGAGCTCGTGGTCACGGCCGAAGCGGATCGCCAGGGCCACATCCTCTTCCGACGCGCACTGGGCGATCACCGCCGGGCGCCGGTCGATCATGGCGTTGAACACCGTCCGGGCCTCGTCGTAGCCCGGGTCGTCCGGGACGAGGACATCGCCGGTCAGGTCCTCCCGGAAGCCGGCCAGAGCCGTGTCCTTCAAGCTGTGGGGAGCCATGATGCCCCCCTTCCAAGGGGCGACAGGACATTTTCAGCGTAGCCCGGGGAGGGGGCCGACGACGCGTCGAACGGTCCCGCCCCGGGCGGCTCGCCGGGCCCCGCGACCCAGAGCCCTAGCCTCCGTACGCGCCGCTCGCCGTCAGCCGCAGTGCCGTGTCGATCAGGGGCACGTGGCTGAACGCCTGCGGGAAGTTGCCGACCTGGCGCTGGAGCCTGGAGTCCCACTCCTCGGCGAGCAGTCCCAGGTCGTTCCGCAGTCCCAGCAGCTTCTCGAAGAGCTTGCGGGCCTCGTCGACCCGCCCGATCATGGCCAGGTCGTCGGCGAGCCAGAAGGAACACGCCAGGAACGCGCCCTCGTCGCCCTCCAGACCGTCCACGCCCGCGTCCTCACCGACGGTCGGGTAGCGCAGTACGAAGCCGTCCTCCGTGGACAGTTCGCGCTGGATCGCCTCAATGGTGCCGATGACCCGCTTGTCGTCGGGCGGCAGGAAGCCCATCTGCGGAATGAGCAGCAGGGAGGCGTCCAGCTCCGTCGACCCGTAGGACTGGGTGAAGGTGTTGCGCTCCTTGTCGTAGCCCTTCTCGCACACGTCGCGGTGGATCTCGTCGCGCAGTTCGCGCCACTCCTCCAGCGGCCCGTCCGCGTCGCCCATCTCGATCAGCTTGATCGTGCGGTCGACCGCGACCCAGGCCATCACCTTGGAGTGCACGAAGTGGCGGCGCGGGCCGCGCACTTCCCAGATGCCCTCGTCGGGCTGGTCCCAGTGGGTCTTCAGGTAGTGGATCAGCTTCAGCTGGAGGAGGGCCGCGTAGTCGTTGCGGGCCAGGCCCGTCATGTGCGCCAGATGCAGGGCCTCCGTGACCTCGCCGTACACATCCAGCTGGAGCTGGTGCGCGGCGCCGTTGCCGACCCGGACGGGGCTGGAGTTCTCGTAGCCGGGCAGCCAGTCCAGTTCGGCCTCGCCGAGCTCCCGTTCGCCCGCGATCCCGTACATGATCTGCAGGTTCTCGGGGTCGCCGGCGACCGCGCGCAGCAGCCACTCGCGCCAAGCACGGGCTTCTTCGCGGTAGCCGGTGCGCAGCAGCGAGGAGAGGGTGATCGCGGCGTCGCGCAGCCAGGTGTAGCGGTAGTCCCAGTTCCGTACGCCGCCGATGTCCTCGGGCAGCGACGTGGTCGGCGCGGCGACGATGCCGCCCGTCGGGGCGTACGTCAGCGCCTTGAGCGTGATCAGCGAGCGGACGACGGCCTCGCGGTAGGGGCCGTGGTACGTGCACTGCTCGACCCACTCGCGCCAGAAGTGGGCGGTCGCCTCCAGCGAGGCGGTGGGGTCGGCCGCCGGCGGGGGCTCCTTGTGCGAGGGCTGCCAGCTGATCGTGAATGTGACCCGGTCACCGGGTGCGACGGTGAAGTCGGAGTACGTCGTGAGGTCCTTGCCGTGGGTCTCGGCCTCCGTGTCCAGCCACACCGAGTCCGGCCCCGCGACGGCGACCGTGCGCGAGTCGACCTTGTGGACCCAGGGCGTCACACGCCCGTAGCTGAAGCGCATCCGCAGCGAGGACCGCATCCGCACCCGGCCGCTGAGACCCTCGACAATCCGGATCAGCTGCGGAGCGCCGTCACGCGGCGGCATGAAATCGGTCACTCTGACCGTGCCGTACCGGGTGTCCCACTCCGATTCGAGGATCAGGGAGTCCCCGCGATAGCTGCGGCGGGCAGCCGCAGGCGGCCCCGCGTCGGCCGCGTGTACGGGCCCGATGCGCCAGAAGCCGTGTTCCTCGGTGCCGAGAAGCCCGGCGAACACGGCGTGGGAGTCGAAGCGGGGAAGGCACAGCCAGTCGACCGTGCCGTCCCTGCAGACCAGTGCCGCTGTCTGCATGTCTCCGATGAGTGCGTAGTCCTCGATGCGCCCGGCCACGTGCAATCTCCAGTCGAACGGCCACATCCACCCCGGACGGGGCGGCTGCGGTCAGGGGATCTTCGACGAGCTCTTGGTCCCGGGAGCGGGCTGGGATGGTGCCTTCGCCGGCCGGCTCGCAGCGATGTGTCTGAGCAGGATACGACGCAACGTCGATGGATTGCGCGACGGTCTTGGCAACGCGGGTCGGCCGAACGAGTGGACGAAGGGTGACTCGCAGGTGAAAGGGGGCGCGGCACGTGGCGCGTGGCCGGAAGCGGCCTCGCCCTGTCGCTGATACCCTGGTACCCCGTGGACCGGTGGGCGGCTGTGGCATCAGTTCGGCCCCCGAACCGCAGCGACGGCACCTCCCGAATCCGGGCAGGACGCCGGTACGCACCTCACCTCGCGACCACGGGAGCCCCCTCTTGGCGATGCCGCCCAAATCCATGACGACCAAGCACATCTTCGTCACCGGGGGTGTCGCCTCCTCCCTCGGTAAGGGCCTGACGGCCTCCAGTCTGGGTGCGCTGCTCAAGGCGCGGGGCCTGCGGGTCACGATGCAGAAGCTGGACCCGTACCTGAACGTCGACCCGGGGACGATGAACCCGTTCCAGCACGGCGAGGTGTTCGTCACCAACGACGGCGCCGAGACCGACCTGGACATCGGCCACTACGAGCGCTTCCTCGACGTCGACCTCGACGGCTCGGCCAACGTCACCACCGGCCAGGTGTACTCCACAGTGATCGCCAAAGAGCGGCGCGGCGAGTACCTCGGTGACACGGTGCAGGTCATCCCGCACATCACCAACGAGATCAAGCACCGTATCCGCCGCATGGCGACCGACGACGTCGATGTCGTCATCACCGAGGTCGGCGGCACGGTCGGCGACATCGAGTCGCTGCCGTTCCTGGAGACGGTCCGCCAGGTCCGCCACGAGGTCGGCCGCGACAACGTCTTCGTGGTGCACATCTCGCTGCTGCCCTACATCGGCCCGTCCGGCGAGCTCAAGACCAAGCCGACCCAGCACTCGGTCGCGGCCCTGCGCAACATCGGTATCCAGCCGGACGCGATCGTGCTGCGCGCCGACCGTGAGGTGCCGACCTCGATCAAGCGCAAGATCTCGCTGATGTGCGACGTCGACGAGGCCGCAGTGGTCGCCGCGATCGACGCCAAGTCGATCTACGACATCCCCAAGGTGCTGCACACCGAGGGCCTGGACGCCTACGTCGTGCGCAAGCTCGACCTGCCGTTCCGCGACGTGAACTGGACCCAGTGGGAGGACCTGCTGGACCGCGTCCACAACCCCGACCACGAGGTCACCGTCGCGCTCGTCGGCAAGTACATCGACCTGCCCGACGCCTACCTTTCGGTGACCGAGGCGATGCGGGCCGGCGGCTTCGCGAACAAGGCCCGGGTCAAGGTCAAGTGGGTCGCCTCCGACGACTGCAAGACCCAGGCCGGTGCCAAGAACCAGCTCGCCGACTGCGACGCGATCCTGATCCCCGGCGGGTTCGGTGACCGCGGCGTGTCCGGCAAGGTCGGCGCGATCCAGTACGCCCGCGAGAACAAGGTCCCGCTGCTGGGCCTGTGCCTGGGCCTGCAGTGCATCGTGATCGAGGCCGCCAGGAACCTGGCCGACATCCCGGACGCCAACTCCACCGAGTTCGACGCCGCGACCGCCCACCCGGTGATCTCCACCATGGAGGAGCAGCTTGCGTACGTCGAGGGCGCGGGCGACCTGGGCGGCACCATGCGCCTCGGCCTCTACCCGGCGAAGCTCGCCGAGGGCTCGATCGTCCGTGAGGTCTACGGCGACCAGCCCTACGTCGACGAGCGCCACCGCCACCGCTACGAGGTGAACAACGCCTATCGCGCGGAGCTGGAGAAGAAGGCCGGCCTGGTCTTCTCCGGCACATCCCCGGACAACAAGCTCGTCGAGTACGTCGAGTACCCGCGCGAGGTCCACCCCTACCTGGTCGCCACCCAGGCGCACCCGGAGCTCCGCTCCCGCCCGACCCGCCCCCACCCGCTCTTCGCGGGCCTGGTCAAGGCGGCCGTCGAGCGTCAGCAGGGTGTGGGCAGGACCAGCAAGTAGGAGCAGGAGATACGGTTGCCGGGGTACGGCCCTTTGGGGGTCCGTACCCCGGTTTCTGCTTTTTGGGAGGACGTTTTCATGGCCATCAAGGACACCCCCGAGGAGTGGCAGGTCACCTCGACCGCGACCCCCTTCACGGGCAACAAGACGAGTGTCCGCACGGACGACGTGGTCATGCCCGACGGCAGTGTGGTGAGCCGCGACTACCAGGTCCACCCCGGCTCGGTGGCCGTACTCGCCCTCGACGAGAACGACCGCGTCCTGGTCATCCGTCAGTACCGGCACCCCGTGCGCCACAAGCTCTGGGAGATCCCGGCCGGCCTGCTCGACGTACCGGGCGAGAACCCGCTGGCCGCCGCGCAGCGCGAACTCTACGAAGAGGCGCACGTCAAGGCCGAGGACTGGCGGGTGCTGGCCGACGTCTACCCGACGCCCGGCGGCTGTGACGAGGCTGTACGGATCTTCTTCGCCCGCGATCTCTCCGCGGTGGAGGGCGAGCGCTTCGTCGTCGAGGAGGAAGAGGCCGACATGGAGCACGCCCGGGTGCCGCTCGCGGAACTCGTACGGGGCGTGCTGGCGGGCGAGTTGCACAACACCTGCCTGGTCGTGGGCGCCCTCGCGCTCTCCGCCGCACTCGCGGGCGACGGGGTCGACGCGCTGCGTCCGGCCGATGACCCGTGGCCGGCCCGGCCCTTCGACGCGTAGCCGTCACACCCGGAACGGTCGTCTGAAAATCCCTTGATCCGATCGGGGGATGCGCCCGCCCTGCTCTGCCCGGTTCGTAGCAGAGCGTGAACTACGCTCGAAGCCCCCGACCGCAGTCGCGGCGGGCTTGTGCGCAGGCGGACGGGAGCGTGGCCCGTGACGGATCAGGCGGTGGACACCAGCGGCACGGCTGCGGGTTCCGCGGCAGGGTGGGCGACGGGTGAATTCTTCGGCAGAGAACGCGAGTTGAAGGCGCTGCGGGCCGACATCGAACGGGCGGGACTCGACACCCTCGCCGGCCGCAAGGCGCCGAGGGCCCGCGTGCTGCTGATCGCGGGCCGCCCCGGCTCGGGGCGCACCGCCCTCGCCGGGGAACTCGCCGCCGGCCTCGCCGGTGACTACCCCGACGGGATCCTGCACGCCCGGCTCACCGACCCGGGCGGCGAACGCGTCCCCACTGACCGCACCGCCCGCGAGCTGCTCGACAACCTGGGCATCGCGTCCCCGCCGGGAGCCGGTGAGGACGAGCTGTCCGCAATGGTCCGCGACGCACTCGCCGTACGCCGCCACCTGCTGGTCCTCGACGACGCCGTCGACGCCGAGCAGGTCGACCCGCTGCTGCCCGACAACCCGGACTGCCTGGTCGTCGCCACGGCCCAGGGCCCGCTCACCGGCATCCCCGACGTCCGGCCCTGCACGATCGGCGGCCTGGACACCGCCTCCGCCGTCGCGCTGCTCGGTCGCTCCACGGGCGAGGTCAGGATCACGGTCGACCCCACGGCGGCCCACGCGCTCGCCGAGGAGTGCGGGGGACAGCCCGCCGCGCTGACACTGGTCGGCGGGTGGCTGGCGGCCAGGCCCAATGCATCGGTCGCCGATGTGACCAAGCGGCTGCACGACATGCCGGCCGGACCGGAGCAGCCCACCGGCGCCAGGCCGCTGGCCCGCGTCTTCCGGTTCGTGTACGAATCCCTCTCGCAGCCCACCGCGCGCATGCTGCGCCTGCTGTCCCTGGCGCCCGCCGGTCTCGTGGACGCGCACACCGCGTCCGCCCTGGCCGGCTGCTCGGTCTCCGGGGCCAAGTCGGCACTGGACGACTTCGCCGCGTTCGGCCTGCTGAGGAGGAAGAGCGGGCGGCAGTACGAGGTGCCCGGCTGTCTCGCGCCCATGATGAAGGCGCTCATGGAGAACCGGGACCGGCCCACCGAGGTCCAGCTGGCCCGGGCCAGGATGCTGGAGCGGACTGTACGCCAGCTCCAGTCCTGCCGGGCGATCACCGAGCCCGACGGCTCCCCGGCCCGCAAGAAACTGGCGGGACTGCCGCGCGCGCTGCGCTTCTCCAATGCCCCGGAGGGCGCCGAATGGCTGCGGATCCGGCAGCCCGCGCTGCTCGCCTCCGCCCGTATCGCGGTCGAGGACGGTGATCTGGACACGCTGGCCCGGCGCCTGGTGGCCGCGCTGGTACGGGCACTGGCCGCGCACCGGGGCGCCGAGGCCGCCGCTCCCGATCTGTACGGGCTGCACCGGCTCGTACTGGGCGTGGCCGAGCGGCACGGTCTGCACCGGGAGCAGGCCGCCGCGCTGCTGAATCTTGCCGATCTGGACGCCCGGACCGGACGTATGCAGGAGGCGCTGACCCGATACCGGGCCGCGCTGGACGCCGGCCGGGCGGCCGCCGACGCGTATGCGACCGGTCGTGCGATGGAATCCGTAGGCGGGACCTACCAGGAAATGGGGGACTGGCAGCGCGCCTCCGACTGGTACGGACGGGCCCTGGAACAGCGGCTCGCGCGCGGTGAACGCGAGGACGCAGCGCGGCTGTACGGGCGGCTCGGGAGCGTGCACACCTATGCGGGCCGGTACGGCGAGGGCCTTCGCCACTGGCGGGCCGCCGCGGCCGGACACCGCAGGCTCGGTGATCTGGCGGGCCACGCAAGGGCGTTGAGCGAAGTGGCCCGTGTGCAGGAGTACGCGGGACGGCCGCACGAATCGCTGCGCACCTGCCAGGAAGCCGTGGAATGCGCGCGCCAGGCTGAGGACGTACGGCTGCAGGGGGCACTGGAGTTGCGGCTCGCGGACACGCTCGACCGGCTGGGCGACCCGGCGGCGGCCGAGGTGCACAGGAGCGCTGCGGAAACACTCTTGGGAGAGGAGGGTTCCGCCTACGAAATCCGCAGTACTTCGCCGAGAGATTGATGCTTTGTAAGGCTAGACAGCGGGAAATCCTTCATTAGACTGGCTCTGCCGCGCCATGCTGCGGTGTTGCCCGGGTGTGCCGTGCGTACCTGGGTATGTATGGCAATGACCCATTTATTCCCCCTGAGCCAAGGACCGTGATCGACGTGAAGGTCGGCATCCCCCGCGAGGTCAAGAACAACGAGTTCCGGGTGGCCATCACCCCCGCAGGCGTGCACGAGCTCGTGCGCCACGGCCACCAGGTCTTCGTCGAGCAGAACGCCGGCGTCGGATCTTCGATCACGGACGGTGAGTACGTCGCCGCCGGAGCGCAGATCCTTTCCACGGCCGACGAGGTCTGGGCCACCGCTGACCTGCTGCTGAAGGTCAAGGAGCCCATTGCCGAGGAGTACCACCGCCTCCGCAAGGACCAGACACTTTTCACTTACCTGCACCTCGCCGCGTCCCGCGAGTGCACGGACGCCCTCCTGGAGTCCGGCACCACGGCCATCGCGTACGAGACGGTGGAGACCGCCAACCGCGCGCTGCCGCTGCTCGCCCCGATGTCCGAGGTCGCGGGCCGCCTGGCCCCGCAGGTCGGCGCGTACCACCTGATGCGCTCGGTCGGCGGCCGCGGTGTGCTGCCGGGCGGCGTCCCGGGCACGGCGGCCGGCGAGGCCGTCGTCATCGGCGGCGGCGTCTCCGGCTGGAACGCCACGCAGATCGCCGTCGGCATGGGCTTCCACGTGACCCTGCTCGACCGTGACATCAACAAGCTGCGCGAGGCCGACAAGGTCTTCGGCACCAAGGTGAAGACGATCGTCTCCAACGCCTTCGAGCTGGAGAAGGCCGTCGTCGAGGCCGACCTCGTCATCGGCGCGGTTCTGATCCCCGGCGCCAAGGCGCCGAAGCTGGTCACGAACGAGCTCGTCGCCAAGATGAAGCCCGGAAGTGTCCTTGTCGACATTGCAATCGATCAGGGCGGCTGCTTCGAGGACTCGCACCCGACGACGCACGCCGAGCCGACGTTCAACGTCCACAACTCGGTCTTCTACTGCGTCGCGAACATGCCGGGCGCCGTCCCGAACACCTCGACGTACGCGCTGACGAACGCCACGCTGCCGTACATCGTGGAGCTCGCGAACCGCGGCTGGGTCGAGGCGCTGCGCCGCGACGCGTCGCTCGCCAAGGGCCTCAACACCCATGACGGCCAGGTCGTTTACCGTGAGGTCGCCGAGGCCCACGGTCTGGCGCACCTCGAACTGAGCTCGCTTCTCGGCTGACCCGTCAACCGACGTCGTCAACCTCACGCAACTGGCCGGACCTTGTCGAGCAAGGTCCGGCCGGATGTGTGTCCGGCCCCTTCCGGGGCCTCGCTCAACTCGCCGTGAACGTAACACTTTAACCGTTTCGCGTACCTGCGAAACGCGCGGTGTCTGCCCCTCATTTGCGTCCGCGCACCCTTGACATCGGGGTGTTCCATTGCCGACACATCGGGCCGGGTCCGGCGGATTGTGTTGCTGCGGACCGGTGACACGCCATAGAGTCGCCAACCGTCGGCATGGTGCCACGCTGACCTATCGATAAGTTTCCTGGTCACGTCCAAGGAGGTAAGACGACTTGTGAATGAGTCGACATTTACTCCCGGGGGTGGTCAACCAGGAATGCCTGCGCGGGGCCGGGGCCCATCGGGGCTCGAAGCTGTCGGCTCCGTCGCTGTCCGCACCTTCGCCACCCATCAGCACATGACGACAGCCCACCAGAGCATGGACGGCCTACACGTGAACGCCATGGCCGGCGACAAGAGTGGGGACAAGTCCACCACCCGCTTCGCCGACTTCGACGAGGTGCCCGAGGGGCACTTCTACGATCCCGATGCCGAATACGAGCCCGACCCCGAGTACGCGGCCACCCTCGCCCCCGACGCTGCCCGCCAGCGCCGCGAGCGGATCGGCCCGACCGGACGGCCGCTGCCGTACTTCCCGATCCCGGGCCCGCTGACCGACCACGGCCCCGCGAAGATCATCGCCATGTGCAACCAGAAGGGCGGCGTCGGCAAGACGACGTCGACCATCAACCTGGGTGCGGCTCTCGCGGAGTACGGGCGACGGGTCCTTCTCGTCGACTTCGACCCGCAGGGAGCCCTGTCGGTCGGTCTCGGCGTGAACCCGATGGAGCTCGACCTCACGGTCTACAACCTGCTCATGGAGCGGGGCATGTCGGCCGACGAGGTGCTCCTCAAGACCGCGGTCCCCAACATGGACCTGCTGCCGAGCAATATCGACTTGTCGGCGGCCGAGGTCCAGCTGGTCAGCGAGGTCGCCCGCGAGTCGACACTTCAGCGGGCGCTCAAGCCTCTGCTGGCCGACTACGACTACATCGTGATCGACTGTCAGCCTTCGCTCGGTCTGCTGACCGTGAACGCCCTGACGGCGGCTCACAAGGTCATCGTGCCGCTTGAGTGCGAGTTCTTCGCGCTGCGCGGCGTGGCGCTGCTGACCGAGACGATCGAGAAGGTCCAGGAGCGGCTCAACCCCGACCTGGAACTCGACGGCATCCTCGCCACGATGTACGACTCCCGTACGGTGCACAGCCGTGAGGTCCTCGCGCGGGTCGTCGAGGCCTTCGACGAGCACGTCTACCACACGGTGATCGGACGTACCGTCCGCTTCCCGGAGACCACGGTCGCCGGTGAGCCGATCACGACGTACGCCTCCAACTCGGTCGGCGCAGCCGCCTATCGTCAGCTCGCCAGGGAGGTGCTCGCCCGGTGTCACGCCGAGTGAGTCTGCCGGGGGCCGACGAGCTGTTCCGCACGACCGGGGGGATGGCGCTGCAGTCGTCCTCTCCGCGACGGCCGCCCGTCAATGGCGACGCGCGCGTGCCGGGGCCGGCGGGGGAGAGTGACCCCGCGGGTGCGGGGCAGTCGGACGGTGCGTCGGCTTCTGCTGGTGCGAGTTCGGATGCTGCGTCCGGGTCCGGTTCCGGTTCCGCTTCCGGTGAGGGGGCGGAGCATGCCGCCGCCGACGCGGAAGCCGGGGGGCATCGCAGCCGGTCCGCCGACGGCGACCAGGCGGCCGCCGCCAAGGCCCGTGGCCAGCAGGAGGGCCAGCCCTCCCAGCAGCGTTCCGCCGGACAGCCGGCCGGTGCTCAGCCGCGACGGCGCGGCAGCCGTGGGGCGAACCGCAGGCCCAGCGGCCGCGAACGCCACGACGAGAAGATCACGGTCTACGTCTCGGCCGAGGAACTGATGGACCTCGAACACGCGCGGCTCGTGCTGCGCGGTGAGCACGGGCTCGCCGTCGACCGCGGACGGATCGTCCGCGAAGCGGTCGCCGTCGTCCTCGCGGACCTGGAGTCGCGCGGCGACGCGAGCATTCTCGTACGGCGCCTGCGCGGGCGCTGACCGGCTCGGCGGTAGCCTGCGCGCTGCCCCTGCCCGTCTTTCCCGCACACTGGACCGCGATGCCGCCCACTGACGATCCCGCCCGCCCTGCCGGCGCCCCACGCCGACGCCTGGGGCGCGGGCCGGGCACGGCACGTCGCGCTACGGCGTCGCCGCAGGTGCCGGACGAGGCGGTCCCGGCGGCCCCGGACGTTCCTGCGGCCGCACCGGTCGAGGCGGTGGCCGCACCCGTCGAGGCGGTGGCCGTCGGGCTGGGCGAGCTTTCCCCCACCCCGCCCCTTCCCGAAACCGGGAGCGAACCCCCGGACCCCCCTGACACCGGCTCCTCCGGAGCGGCGCCTGTACCGGATCCGGCCCCCCGGTTCGCCGGGTCCTTCGGAGCGGCGGTCGTGGGCCCTCCGGATGCGACTTCGGCCCCGCCAGTCGGTGACGGGCGGTTCACCGTTCGGCTGGTGAACTTCGAAGGGCCCTTCGATCTGCTGCTTCAGCTCATCTCGAAGCACAAGCTCGACGTCACCGAGGTCGCCCTGTCCAAGGTCACCGACGAGTTCATGGCGCACATCCGCGCCATGGGGCCCGACTGGGATCTTGATCAGACCACCGAGTTCCTCGTCGTGGCCGCCACCCTCCTCGACCTCAAGGCCGCCCGGCTGCTGCCCGCCGCCGAGGTCGAGGACGAGGGGGATCTCGCGCTGCTGGAGGCCCGGGACCTGCTGTTCGCGCGGCTGCTCCAGTACCGCGCGTACAAGCAGATCGCCGACATCTTCAGCAGGCGGCTCGACGCCGAAGCGCGGCGGTATCCGCGTACCGTGGGGCTCGAACCGCACCACGCGGCCCTGCTCCCCGAGGTCGTCATCAGCATCGGCCCGGACGGCTTCGCCAAGCTCGCCGTGAAGGCGATGCAGCCCAGGGCCGAGCCGCAGGTGTACGTGGACCACATCCATGCGCCTCTCGTGTCCGTACGGGAGCAGGCCGAGGTGGTCGTGGCGCGGCTGCGGGAGATGGGCGAGGCGAGTTTCCAGGTGCTCACCGAGGACGCCGCCGACACCCTGACCGTTGTCGCCCGGTTCCTGGCGCTGCTTGAGCTCTATCGCGAGAAGGCCGTCAGCCTGGACCAGGAGCAGGCCCTGGGCGAGCTCATGGTGCGGTGGACCGGCGGCGAGGCGGCGGGCCCCCCGTCGAGTCTCGTCACGGACGAGTTCGATCAACCGGTGGAGGAGACAGCGTGAGCGAGCCCGTGAGCGAGCCCCTTGCGGTCGCGGATCTCGGCCTCAGGCCCGCCCTGGAGGCGGTCCTCATGGTCGTCGACGAGCCCGCCACCGAAGAACACCTCGCCAAGGTGCTGGAGCGGCCCCGCAGGGCCGTCGCCGATGCCCTGCGCGAGCTGGCCGACGAGTACGCCGTACAGGGGCGGGGGTTCGAGCTGCGGCTGGTGGCCGGGGGGTGGCGGTTCTATTCGCGGGCGGAGTATGCCGCGGCCGTCGAGAGCTTCGTACTGGACGGGCAGCAGGCCCGCCTCACCCAGGCCGCCCTGGAGACGCTCGCCGTCGTCGCGTACCGCCAGCCGGTGAGCCGATCGCGGGTCTCGGCCGTGCGCGGCGTGAACTGCGACGGCGTGATGCGGACCCTCCTCCAGCGCGGTCTGGTCGGGGAGGCGGGCACGGAACCCGAAACAGGTGCGATCCTGTACAGGACGACGAACTACTTTCTGGAGCGGATGGGCCTGCGTGGCCTGGACGAGCTCCCTGAGCTCGCGCCATTCCTCCCAGAGGCGGACGCGATCGAGGCTGAGACGCAAGAGGGTGTGCCGTCGTTCGATCCGGACGCCCCGGACACCGACGCAGACGACGACAAGACGGAATTTTGATGCGAAGCAGCAGCGGCAGGAACAGCGGCAGGAACAGCGGAAGCGGCAACGACCGGAACCAGCGGGGCACGGGCAAGGGGCGCGACGACAAGCAGAAGCGCTCCGAGCGTCCGGACCGTCCCCGTCCGGAGGAGCGCCGTTACGACGTCGGCCGTGACGCCCCCGGCGCCCGCGACGGCAGTGGCGCGGGCGCGGGACGCGGCGGCAGCGGCGCCGGTCGTGGTGGCAGCGGCGCCGGTCGCGGCGGCGCCGGTGCAGGTCGTAGTGGCAGCGGCGCCGGTGCAGGTCGTGGTGGCAGTGGTGCAGGGCGCGGCGGCAGCGGTGCCACAGGTGCCTCGGGCGCCGGCAGCCGTGGTGCGTCCGCGCGCGGTGGCGCCAAGGGCGGCCCCAAGGCCCCGCAGGGCGGTTTCAGGACCCCTGGTCTGCGCCGTGGCCCGCAGAGCGCCCCTTCCCGGCCGCGCGAGCTCGATGCCAAGCTTGAGGAGCGCGTACGCGAGCGGCACAGCAAGCCGCAGGTGAAGACGCCCAAGACGTTCCCCGGCGCCGAGCAGGAGGGGGAGCGCCTGCAGAAGGTCCTCGCCCGTGCCGGCATGGGCTCGCGGCGTGCCTGCGAGGAGCTCATCGAGCAGGCCCGCGTCGAGGTCAACGGCGAGATCGTGACCGAGCAGGGCCGCCGCGTCGACGTGCACAAGGACGAGGTCAAGGTCGACGGCCTGACGGTCGCCACCCAGTCGCACCTCTTCTTCGCGCTCAACAAGCCGGCCGGCGTCGTCGCCACGATGGGCGACCCGGACGGCCGCCAGAACCTCAACGACTACGTCAACAACCGTGAGACGCGTCTCTTCCACGTGGGCCGGCTGGACACCGAGACCGAGGGCATCATCCTGCTCACCAACCACGGCGAGCTGGCTCACCGTCTCACCCACCCCAAGTACGGCGTGAAGAAGACCTACCTCGCCGCCATCCAGGGACCGCTCCCGCGCGACCTGGGCAAGCGGCTCAAGGACGGCATCGCGCTGGAGGACGGGTACGCCCGCGCCGACCACTTCCGGGTCGTCGAGAACACCGGCAAGAACTACCTGGTCGAGGTGACCCTCCACGAGGGCCGCAAGCACATCGTCCGCCGCATGCTGGCCGAGGCCGGCTTCCCGGTCGAGCGGCTCGTGCGGACGTCCTTCGGGCCGATCCCGCTGGGTGACCAGAAGTCCGGCTGGCTGCGCCGCCTCACCAACACCGAGGTCGGCATGCTGATGAAGGAAGTCGGCCTGTAGGGCGTGTCCTAGCCGTCGCCCCTCTGCAAGGCCCCCGGCCGGTTCCTGTACGTACAGGAACCGGCCGGGGGCTTTTTCGCTTGTGGTGCGGGCGCTTTTGCATTTATAGTCATAGTGACCATTAAGGGGGCGGTGGGCGCCTCCCTACGACCGGTGGACCTGGACCCACGGGGGTGGATCAGGCTCCGTGAGCCGGTCGGGGGCGCCCCGGACCGCCTTGCGAGCTGAATCGAGGTGAGTCCCAGTGAACGCCCCGCAGCCACCCGATGGTTACGACCCCAGCGCCTTCGAGCCCTTCGCCGTCACCGTCGATCTTGCCGTCTTCACCGTCAGGGAAGGCCGCCTGCACGTCCTGCTGATCCGGCGCGGGCAGGACCCCTACGCCGGGGCATGGGCGCTGCCCGGCGGCTTCGTACTGCCCCGGGAGTCCGCGGAGCTGGCCGCCCGGCGCGAACTGGCGGAGGAGACCGGCCTGTCCGACGAGTCCGCCGCAGCCCTCCACCTGGAACAGCTCCGTACGTACAGCGAACCGGACCGCGACCCGCGGATGCGCGTCGTCTCCGTCGCGTACGCCGCGCTCGTACCCGACCTGCCGGAGCCGCGCGGCGGCGGCGACGCGGCGCACGCGCAGTGGATGCCCGCCGACGCGCCGCCGACGCTCGCCTTCGACCATGCGCGGATCCTCGCCGACGCGCGCGAACGCATCGGCGCCAAGCTGGAATACACCTGTCTGGCCACGGCCTTCTGCCCACCCGAATTCACGCTCGGGGAGCTCCAGCAGGTGTACGAGACGGTGTGGGGCGTCGAGCTCGACCGGCCCAACTTCCGGCGCAAGGTGCTCGCCTCGCCCGGCTTCGTGGAGCCGGTGGAAGGGCCGCCCCGGCGTACGGGAGGGCGGGGAAAACCCGCCGCCGTCTACCGGGCGGGAAACGCCGCCACTCTGCACCCACCACTTCTGCGCCCGGAAGGACGATCCGTATGAAGCAGGCAGCGACCGGTTCTCTGACGGGACTCGCGCTCGGGGACGCGCTGGGCTTCCCGACCGAGTTCAACGACGTACCTTCGATTCTCGCCAAGTGCGGGCCGTGGCGGGAGATGGAGCTGCCGAGGCCCGCGATCGTCACGGACGACACACAGATGACGCTCGCCCTGGGGCGGGGGATACGCGAGACGTCCGACCGGGGTGTGGTGGAGCCGCAGCGGCTCGCGCAGTCGGTGCGCAAGGAGTTCGTCACCTGGTATCACTCGCCCGACAACAACCGGGCGCCGGGAAACACCTGCCTCGACGCCTGCGGGCTGCTGGACAGCGACCGGCCCTGGCAGCAGGCCAGTCAGGTCGGTTCCAAGGGATGCGGCGCCAATATGCGGGTCGCGCCCGTCGGGCTCGTACCGGGACTGAGCGAGGAACAGCGCGCCGGAGCCGCGCAGTTGCAGGCCGCGCTCACCCACGGGCATCCGACGGCGCTGGCGGCGAGCGATCTGACGGCCCACGCCGTGTATCTGCTCGCGCAGGGCGGGGAGCCGACCGGTCTGGTCGGGCTGCTCCGCTCGTACGCGTACGAGAACCGCACGCGCTACCACAAGCGCTGGCTCGGCGATCTGTGGACGTACGCCCACGACGCCTCGCCGGAGGACTTCATGGCGCGCGGCTGGGACGAGTGCCTGGCCGTACTGGAACGGCTCGCCTCGGCGCTGCGCAGTCCTTCGCCGGAGACCGATCCGTGCCTGGCCACCGGTGACGGCTGGATCGCCGAAGAGGCGCTGGCCACGGCGCTGCTCTGCTTCTTGCTCTTCCCCGAGGAGCCGGTCACCGCGCTGCGCCGGGCCGCCTGTACGAAGGGCGACTCGGACTCGATCGCGTGCCTGGCGGGGGCGTTCGCGGGGGCGCACCTGGGTGCGGGGGCGTGGCCGGCCGAGTGGGCCGAGCGCGTCGAGTACCGGAGCGAGCTGCTGACGCTGGGGGCGCTGTGGGACGCCTGACCTCGGGCGCCTGATACGCCCTGGAAGGGCGCCCGGAAGGCCTCCAGGAGGCTGTCAGCGGGCCGACGCACGCCTCGTACGGGTCAGGAAGTCCTCCACCCGTGCCCGGTCCGGCTCGGGCGGCAGGGGGCTCTGCGCCGCGGCCGCGTCGGCCTCCGCCGCCAGGCGGTCCATCCTGCGCTCTACCTCGGGCCACTCCACCTCGCCGCGCTTGACGGCGAGCAGCGGCTCGCGGTCCTCGCCGACGTCGGTCACCAGCTCGCCTGTACGCAGCAGATCGCGGCAGCTGCCGAGCAGCCGCAGCAGGTGCATGGCGTGCTTCCAGCGCGGGGCGCCGTACTGCCGGACGTCGGCTTCGAGCTTCCTGCGCTGGCTTGTCGCGTAACCGCTGAACGTCTGGTGGACCTGGCGGGAGAGGAACGCCTCGCGCAGGGCGAGGAGTTCGCGGCCGGTGTCGTCGATGTGCTCGACCAGCGGGGAGTGCAGGCACTCCAGGACATTGGGGTTGGCGCGCAGAGCCAGCTCGCAGAAGCGCTCCAACTCCCAGGAGAACTGCTCGTCGTCAGGCCCGTCGACATGGGTCGGGGGCTTCTCGAAGCGCCAGTACAGCGCGGTCGGCGCGAGAAAGATGCCGCGGCGGTCGGTGTCGCTGCCGTTCGTCGCCAGCCCGAAGGCGCGCGAGCCCATCACACAGGAGTAGACGGTGTGGTGGCGTACCAGATCTTCGGGTGTCGGCAGGACGGCGGGCTGGGTCATGCGCCGGATTGTGCCGCAGTCAGGTGAGCCGGATCGAATTACTTTCCACGGTGATCTGCCGCGCCGGGAGCGGCTTCGTGGCCGGGCCGTTCTCGACGGAGGCGTCGGCGACGCGGTACTTGCTGCCGTGGCAGGCGCAGTTGATGGTGCCGTCCTCGACGCTGCTCACGGTGCACCCCTGATGGGTGCAGACCGCGGAGAAGGCCTTGAAGGTGCCCGCCTCCGGCTGGGTCACCACCACCTTCTCGCCCTTGAAGATCTTGCCGCCGCCCACCGGGATGTCGGCCGTTTTCGCCAGCTCCTTGCCGTCGGCGGGTGGTTCCCCGGCCGTCGGTGACGATCCGTCGGGCGACTCGGCGGGCGGCGACGCGGTAGGCGCAGGCTCTTCGGCGCTGTCACCGCCCTCGTCGCCGTACTCGCTGCATCCCGCCACCAGGGCGGCGCCCGCGGCGGCGGCTCCTGCCGACAGGACCGCCCGGCGGCTCGTACCCATGCCCATCACGTGCTCCTCACGTCGTCACACCGAAGGTGCGGAAGAACCAGAGCGCCGAGGTCAGCCAGACCACGGTGAAGACCAGCCCGCCGGCCATCGGCAGCAGCCAGCCCGGCAGTCGCTCGGCACGAAGCAGGAGCATCTTCGCGCTGAAGGCTCCGAAGAAGAAGCACCCGAGAAGCGAATGCCACATGACGCGGCTGTCGTACGTCTGATAGCCCAATCCGTAGAGGCAGTGGACGGCGACAGGCACAGCGACGAGGAAGGCGGCCCGCCCCGACCAGCGGTGCAGGGCGGGTGTCCAGGACGGGGCCCTTACGCCCGGCAGGCGGCCGTACATCGCCAGGGCCGAGAGGAGTTGGACGACCGCGAAGGCGATCGCGGCGGTGGCCAGCCAGGACTTGACCGCGCCCGTGCTGCTGAAACCGGCCAGATTGAACGCCGTACCGGCCGGGTCGTGGACCTTTCCGTACGCGCCGAGGCCGACCGCGACGGCGCCCGCGACCAGGGCGGGCACCAGGTAACGGGCCGGGCCGGGGCGGCCGTGGCGGCCGTTCGGCTGGGCGGGGAAGGACGCGGTCGGGGCCGTGGGGTCCACGTTCATGACGGACACACTCCCTGGGAGTCGGGCGTCAGGGGACGACGGGGCGGGCGGTGAGCCCGGTCCCGTCGACGGTCACGGACCCGGTGGCCGGGTCGATTTCGGGGGCGGCGGCCGGCTTGCCGTCGCGGTTGAGGATGCCGACCTGCCTGCCGTTCTGGAGGACGATCCAGCCGCCGTCGATGTCGGCGCCGCGCACCTCGGCCGTCGCGCGGTAGAGGCCCGACGGCTTGACGGCCTTGTCGGCCGTGAACGTCCACTTCCGCTTGTGGATGTCGACCGTGCCGTCGATCTTTCCGGCGCGCAGAGTGCCGTCGAGCTCGGAGCCGCCCTTGCCGGTCAGCCGCATAGTGCCGTCGTCCTCGACGTTCTCCGGGCGCGTCTGGCGGATGCTCGTCGCGCTGCACGCGTCCCACCGGTAGGCGTCCGCCGGGCGTCCCGGTACCGGGCGTCCCGGCAGGCGTCTCAGGAGCGGAGCTTGCCGAGGCCCGGCCCGCCCCGCCCAACTACGCTGAATCAAGCAGGCGCCGAGCAGGTACGTAAACGAGGAGCAGGTCCGTGGCAGGACGAGCAGTACGAGCAGTCCGTGGGGCCGTCCAGCTGGAGCGGGACGAGGCCGGACACATGGAGGAGCAGGTCGTCGAGCTGCTCACGGCCATGCTGGAGCGCAACGGGCTCACCCCCGACGACCTCATCAGCATCTGGTTCACGGCCACCCCCGACCTCCACAGCGACTTCCCGGCCGCCGCCGCCCGCAAGATCGGGATAGTCGACGTCCCGCTGATCTGCGCCCAGGAGCTGGACATCGCGGGCGCCATGCCGCGCGTCGTACGGATACTCGCGCACGTCGAGTCCGACCTCCCCAAGTCCGGGATCTCGCACGTCTACCTCGGCGCTGCCGCCGCCCTCCGCAAGGACATCGCCCAGTGAGAACCGCACTCGTCATCGGAACCGGCCTGATCGGCACCTCGGCGGCGCTTGTCCTGACCGGGCGGGGCGTCACCGTTCACCTCGCCGACAACGACCCGGGACAGGCCCGCACCGCGGCCGCGCTCGGCGCCGGCACCGACGAGGAGCCCGAGGGCCCCGTCGACCTGGCGATCGTCGCCGTGCCGCCGGCGCACGTGGCCGCGACGCTGGCGGACGCCATGCGGCGCGGCGTCGCCCGCGCGTACATCGACGTCGCCAGCGTCAAGGGCGGGCCGCGCCGGGAGCTGGAGGCGCTGGGGTGCGACCTCACGCCGTACATCGGTACGCACCCGATGGCCGGCAAGGAGCGTTCGGGCCCGCTCGCGGCGACCGCCGACCTCTTCGAGGGCCGCCCCTGGGTCCTCACCCCCACCCGCGACACCGACACCGAGGTGCTCAACCTCGCCCTGGAACTGGTCGCCCTGTGCGGCGCCGTACCGGTCGTCATGGACGCGGACGCACACGACCGTGCTGTGGCACTTGTCTCCCACACCCCGCAGCTCGTCTCGTCGATGGTCGCCGCGCGGCTGGAGGACGCGGACGAGACAGCGGTACGGCTGTGCGGCCAGGGCATCAGGGACGTCACCCGGATCGCCGCCTCCGACCCCCGCATGTGGGTCGAGATCCTTTCCGCGAACCCGGGACCCGTCGCGGACGTCCTCGCCGGGGTCGCCGCGGACCTGGACGAGACGGTCCAGGCGCTGCGGTCGCTCCAGTCCGCCGACGAGGAAAAGCGGCGGGGTGGCGCTGACGGCATCGAGGACGTCCTGCGGCGTGGAAACGCGGGGCGTGTACGGGTGCCGGGCAAGCACGGGGCCGCCCCGACGACGTACGAGATCGTGGCCGTCCTCATCAGCGACCGTCCCGGCGAGCTGGCCCGGATCTTCGCGGACGCGGGGCGTGCGGGCGTCAACATCGAGGACGTACGCATCGAGCACGCGACAGGGCAGCAGGCGGGCCTGGTCCAGCTGATGGTGGAGCCGGCGACAGCGCCGGTGCTCAGTGCGGCGCTGCGGGAGCTGGGCTGGTCGATCCGCCAGTAGCTCGGCGTAGCTCGGCGACCGGGGCTTTGTCCCCGGACGACCGCGCTTTTTCCCCGGAATACGGGGGCGTCGAGGAGGGTGGCTGGGACTCGGTAACCTTGTGTGGGGCCCGTCGGGCCCCCATCCGCCCCAGCCCGTGTACCAGGAAGGTGTCCTACACCGTGGAAACCGCCGCCCGGACCGCCCCGGCAGCAGTGATTGTCGCCATCGACGGCCCCTCCGGCACGGGCAAGTCCAGCACGTCCAAGGCCGTCGCCGACAAGCTCGGCCTGAGCTACCTGGACACCGGCGCCCAGTACCGGGCGATCACCTGGTGGATGCTGAGCAACGGCATCGACGTCAACGACGCCGCCGCCGTCGCGAACGCCGCCGCCAAGCCCGTGATCGTCTCCGGCACCGACCCGTCCGCTCCGACCATAACGGTGGACGGAGTCGACGCCTCCGGGCCGATCCGTACGCAGGAGGTCACCTCCAAGGTGAGCGCCGTCAGCGCCGTGCCCGAGGTGCGTAGGCTCATCACCGAGCTCCAGCGCTCCATCGCGAAGGGTGCCGAGGCCGGCATCGTCGTGGAGGGGCGCGACATCGGTACGACCGTCCTGCCGGACGCGGACCTCAAGATCTTCCTGACGGCTTCGCCCGAGGCCCGCGCCGCCCGCCGCAGCGGTGAGCTCAAGGGCGCCGACGTCAGCGCGACCAGGGAAGCCCTGATCAAGCGGGACGCGGCCGACTCCAGCCGCAAGACGTCGCCGCTCGCCAAGGCGGACGACGCGGTCGAGGTGGACACCACCGAGCTGACGCTGCAGCAGGTCATCGAGTGCGTCGTTACCCTTGTCGAGGAGAAGCGGGTCACGAAGTGACCGCACCGACCTTGCGCGGTGCGGCGGTCGGACGGGGCATCGGCATCGGGCTGATGTACGGGCTCTGGAAGCCCCGTGTGCTGGGTGCGTGGCGGGTGCCCGCGAGTGGTCCGGTGATCCTTGCCGTGAATCACTCGCACATGATCGACGGGCCCATGCTGATGGGGACCGCCCCTCGGCCGGTGCATTTCCTGATCAAGAAAGAGGCGTTCGTCGGCCCCCTCGACCCGTTCCTTCGCGGAATCGGGCAGCTGAAGGTGGACCGTGCGACCGCCGACCGTACGGCGATTTCGAACGCACTGGGTGTGCTGGCGGACGGCGGAGTGCTCGGGATCTTCCCCGAGGGCACCAGGGGCGAGGGCGACTTCGCCTCGCTGCGGGCCGGCCTCTCGTACTTCGCCGTACGCAGTGGCGCACCGATCGTCCCCGTGGCGGTGCTGGGAAGTACGGACCGCCGCGGGCGGCTGATATCGGGGCTGCCGCCGCTGCGCAGCCGCGTGGACGTCGTGTTCGGGGACCCGTTCGAGGCGGGCGACGGCAGCGGACGGCGCACCCGGAAGGCGCTGGACGAGGCCACCGTGCGCATCCAGGAGCGGCTGACCGCCCACCTGGAAGGTGCCAAGCGCTTCACCGGGCGCTGAGCGAGACTTGAGTAGTGGATCCCGCGCATCGCGGCGGTCCATCGATGATGAACGAGGAACGGACTTCATGAACGACCAGATTCACTCCGGCGACGAGCACGGAGCACTTGGCGACGCCGAGTACGCGGAGTTCATGGAGCTCGCCGCGATGGAGGGCTTCGACGCGGAGGAAGTGGAGGGCGCGATCGGCGAGGCCGGTCACGGCCCGCTGCCGGTTCTCGCCGTCGTAGGCCGCCCCAATGTCGGCAAGTCGACCCTGGTGAACCGCATCATCGGCCGCCGCGAGGCCGTCGTCGAGGACAAGCCCGGCGTCACCCGTGACCGCGTCACCTACGAGGCCGAGTGGGCGGGCCGCCGCTTCAAGGTCGTCGACACCGGCGGCTGGGAGCAGGACGTCCTCGGCATCGACGCTTCCGTCGCCGCCCAGGCCGAGTACGCGATCGAGGCCGCCGACGCGGTCGTCTTCGTCGTCGACTCGACGGTCGGTGCGACCGACACCGACGAGGCCGTCGTCAAGCTGCTCCGCCGGGCCGGCAAGCCCGTCGTGCTCTGCGCCAACAAGGTCGACGGCCAGAGCGGCGAGGCCGACGCGACCGCGCTGTGGTCGCTGGGCCTCGGCATGCCGCACCCCGTCTCCTCGCTGCACGGCCGCGGCACCGGCGACATGCTGGACGCCGTTCTGGAGGCCCTGCCCGAGGCGCCGGCCCAGACCTTCGGCCAGGCCATCGGCGGCCCGCGCCGCATCGCGCTCATCGGCCGCCCGAACGTCGGCAAGTCCTCGCTGCTCAACAAGGTGGCGAACGAGGACCGCGTCGTCGTCAACGAGATGGCGGGCACCACCCGCGACCCGGTCGACGAGCTGATCGAACTCGGCGGCATCACCTGGAAGTTCATCGACACGGCCGGCATCCGCCGCCGCGTCCACCTCCAGGAGGGCGCGGACTACTACGCCTCGCTGCGTACCGCGGCCGCCGTCGAGAAGGCCGAGGTCGCGGTCGTACTGATCGACGCCAGCGAGTCCATCAGCGTCCAGGACCAGCGGATCATCACGATGGCCGTCGAGGCGGGCCGCGCGCTGGTCATCGCGTACAACAAGTGGGACACGCTCGACGAGGAGCGCCGCTACTACCTCGAGCGCGAGATCGAGACCGAGCTGGCCCAGGTCGCGTGGGCGCCCCGGGTGAACGTCTCGGCGCAGACCGGCCGCCACATGGAGAAGCTGGTTCCGGCGATCGAGACCGCGCTGGAGGGCTGGGAGACCCGCATCCCGACCGGCAGGCTCAATGCCTTCCTGGGCGAGATCGTCGCCTCCCACCCGCACCCGGTCCGCGGCGGCAAGCAGCCCCGCATCCTCTTCGGGACGCAGGCGGGAACCAAGCCGCCGCGGTTCGTGCTCTTCGCCTCGGGCTTCCTGGAGGCCGGCTACCGGCGCTTCGTCGAGCGCCGGCTGCGTGAGGAGTTCGGCTTCGAGGGCACGCCGATCCACATCTCGGTGCGGGTGCGCGAGAAGCGCGGCCGCAACAAGTGACGAAGTAGCGGCTCACATCCCTCGACGAGGGGCGGGCGGCAGCGCCGGCGGGAAGAGATTCCCGGTGTGCTGCCGCCCATTGCTGTGCCAGAAGCCGCTGTGCCCGGTGTGCCCGCCGTGCCCGCCCTGGCCGGGGCCCTGGCTGCGGCTCGTCCCCGCCCCGAAGGCCCTGAACCCCAGATCCTCCTCGCCGCTGCGGTCGCCGGGCAGGGTCCGGAAGGACCTGCGGTACTCGGAGTACAGGGCGTCATAAATAGGGGTGTGCGACTGGCGGTCGGCCTGGGCGTCCCGAGAGGGGCGCATCGCAGGGATCTGAGGCTGGTACGACTGATGGCGGGAGGGGTCATATGAGTGCACGTAGGTGCAAACGACCCCACCGCCTGTCGGATGCGGGCCGAGCAGCGAATCCGCTGCTCGGCGAGGCCGTACGGGGAGCATTTCGCAGCCCGTACGGACCATCAGGTGCCGGCCAGCGGCATGGCCGCGCCGACCAGCGAGCCGTTGGCCGCGGCCTTCGCCAGCGCGTTGCGCAGGAGGTCCTCGCGCGGCTGCTGGCCGATCGAACCGACGCGCGCGGCGAACACGAGAACGGTGCTCGACTTGTTGGCGGCCGCGCGCCAGCCGTCGGTGACCTGGAGCGGCTGGTGGGCCTGCCACCAGGAGACCGGGGTGCCGCCGCCGGTGCCGGGCTGGAGCACGGCGTGCAGCTGGCCCATGGCGAGCAGCACGGACCAGCCGGGCAGCGCGGCGGGCATCCGACTCAGGTCGCTGACCGGCTCGAAGCCCTGCTCGACGAGGAGCGGGAGGAACTCGTCGGTGCCGGCACCGGAGCCGGGGCGGGCGATGGGTCCGGTCGGCTCGACCACCAGCGCCGGGTGCAGCTGTCCCTCGATCAGCACAAGGCCGCTGGTGATGCCCAGCACGGCCTGGTCGGACGTGCCGGTGGGTCCGGCGCCCCGGCTGTCGGGGCCGCCGCCGGTGATGCTGCGTACGGCTCCCTGAAGCTGCTCCTCGGCCACCTGGACCACCTGCGACGGGATGCAGCTGGCGTGGGCGAAGGCGAGCACGGCGGTCTCGTCGCCGACGAACAGCACGGTGCTGGTGCGTTCCAGGTCTGAGTCGCCCTGGGTGCGGCAGGAGGTGCAGTCGTAGCTGCCCGGGGCGTTGTCGCCGGCGAGCAGACGGTCGGCTTCTTCATTGCCGATCTCGGCGCGTACGTCGTCGCTTACGTCGAGCATGCGCGGCACGGGGGGCTCCTCGGACTCGGTGCGGACGCCGGGCGGTTCCCGGCTCGTCAAGAAGACAACGGGTGATCTGTCGCCGGGGTCACGCGAAGAGGCGAACGGAATCGAACCACCGGGCGCAAATACGGTCGGCCGACCGGGTGGGGCCCCGCCGGCCGCACCGCGCGGCAGACGGGGTGCCGCCGCCACTGCTGCTTAGCGTGACCCGATGACGAAGCTGACGAAGTTTCCGTCCTCCCGTCGCCGGCCTGTTGTCCTGCTGGCCGCCGTGCTGCTGGCCGCGGTGCCGCTGAGCGCCCGGGCCGCGCAAGTGCCTTCAACCCCTGGATCGCCCTCCGCCGAACGCGGCCGCGTCGCCGCCGGCTTCGTACCGTTCGACTGCTCCGCCGACAAGTCGCCCTGGGACTGCCTCGCCGAATGCGAGAGCGGTGGCCACTGGTCCACGAACACCGGCAACGGCTACTACGGCGGGCTGCAGTTCGGGCAGCCGACCTGGAAGGCGCACGGTGGGCTCACGTACGCACCGCGCGCCGACCTCGCCACGCGGGAGGAACAGATCAAGGTCGCGGAGAGGGTGGTGGCCACGCAGGGGTGGGGAGCTTGGCCCGTCTGCTCGAAGCGCCAGGATCTGGCAGGCCGCACCTATGTCGTGAAGCCGGGCGACACCCTCAGCGGCATCGCGCGCCGTTACGGCGTCAAGGGCGGCTGGCAGGCGCTCCACAAGGCCAACGCCCAGGTGATCGGCCGCAACCCGGACCGCATCATGGTCGACACCAGGCTGCTCATTCCGTCGGAGAGGAGCGCGAAGGCGGTGTGAGCTCGGACGCCTCGCCCCGGAACACGACCGAGCCGCGCCGCAGTTCGTGCACGATCACCGGGTGTGACGCCGTCCGGAGGGGCAGGGCGGGCGGCACTCGCTGTTCGGCGATCACGACGGCCGCCTCCGGTGCGAGGCCGGTGAGGAGTTCGTACGTACGGGCGGCCATGGACGGGGACATGCCCTGCGTGGGCTCGTCGACGAGCACCACGCGTGCGCGGGACAGGACGGCGCGGGAGACGGCCAGCATCCGCTGCTCGCCGCCGGAGAGGGTGCCTGCGCGGCGGGGGAGCAGGGCGCGCAGCGCCGGGTAGCCGTCCAGGGCCGGTGTGAAGTCCTTGTCCGGGGCGGCGAGTTCCAGGTTCTCGGCGACCGTGAGGGTGGCGTATACGGCGTGCCGGTCGGGTACGAAGCACAGGCCGCGGCGGGCCCGTTCGTGGGCGTGGAGGCGGCTGATGTCCTTGCCGCTCCAGAGGACGCGGCCCGCGGTGAGGGGGACCGTGCCGGCGAGGGCGCGCAGTACGGTCGTACGCCCGGAACCGTTGCGGCCGAGCAGTACGGTCAGCGGGCCGCCGGCCGGGACGGGCATGTCCACTCCGTGCAGGGCCTCCAGCGGTCCGTAGCGCACGCGTGCGCCGCGCAGCTCGATCTCGACGGCCTTGGGCTCGACGGTCATGGTCGGATGCTCCCCGCCTCCATGGTGTGGACGGTGTGCGCGATGCCGGCGACCAGGTCGAGGTCGTGTTCGACGACGAGGACGGCCATGCCGTCCGCCGCCAGTGCGGCCATGACGCGGGCCAGTTGCCCGGCCTCCGCCGTGTCGAGTCCGGCGGCGGGTTCGTCGAGCAGGAGGGTGTGCGGGCGGCCCGCGAGCGCCCTGCCGAGCTCGACGCGGCGGAGGGTGCCGGTGGGCAGGCCGGCGGCGGGGTGGTGCCGTACCGGACCTGCGAGGTCCAGCAGGCGCAGTACGGCCTCCACGGCGCCGGGGTCCGGGTCGCGCAGGTGGCCCTGTTCGGCGCCGAGCCGGACATTCTCCTCGACGGTGAGGGACGGGAAGACGGCGAGCTCCTGGAAGGTCCGGGCGATGCCGAGACGGGTACGGGCGTGCGCGGGCTTGCGGGTGATGTCCACGCCGTCCAGCTCGATGCTGCCCGCATCGGGGCGCAGCGTGCCGCACAGGCAGTGGAAGAGGGTGGTTTTGCCGGCTCCGTTGGCACCGACGAGCGCGGTGACACGGCCGGGGGTGACGGTGAGGTCTACGCCGTCCAGGGCGGTGAAGGCGCCGTAGGTGAGGCGGACTGCGCGGGCGCGGAGGGGTGGGCGCGCGAATGTTTCCCGTGCCCTTCCCCAAGCTCTCAACTTCGTTCGAGCAGGGGAGACCCCATTCTTCCCGGCACTGGGGGCGAGCCGCCAGACCCCCGGACGCCCTTCGGGAGTGTGCTCAACCTCCCCCGAGGACTGCGTCCAGGGGGGACCCCCACGGGCTGGAGAGGGCTGCCCGACCCACCCCAGCGCGTTCACCGCCTTCGTCGCCGCCGCCGGGTAGCGGCCCAGCAGTACCGCCAGGATGCCGATCACCGCCGCCGCCGCTCCTCCCCTGGCCCCTGCGTCCAGGCCCACCAGCAGCGCCGCTGCCGCGCACGCGCCCAGGAGGTTGTCGGCGCCCAGGACCACGACCGCCGCGAACCACAGCAGGGCGCGCACCGGGTCGTACGCCGCCGGGTCGAACGCGCGCAGGCCCATGCCCAGCATGCCGCCGCCCAGGGCCGCCAGGGCCGCGCCGGTGACGAAGGCCAGGAGTTTCAGGGCGGGTACGGGGATTCCTGCGGCCGCCGCGCCCGTCTCGTGGTCGCGCATCGCCGCCAGGGCCCGGCCCGTTCTGCCCCGGCGCAGCGCCGCGACGGCCAGCAGCGACGCGGCCAGCAGGACGAGTTCCAGGAGGTAGTACACGCGGTCGTCCGTGAACCCCGCCGGGCGGCCCAGGCCCAGGCCGGACGTCGCGTACGGCTGCGCGAAGACGAACCGGCTCACCGCGACGCCGAACGCCAGCGTGGCCAGCGCCAGAGCCAGGCCACTGCGGCCGATCGCGGGCCAGCCCGTGAGGACGCCCAGCGGTGCGACCAGCGCCACCGCCACGGCCAAGGCGGGGAGTTCGGGCATCTCGGGCAGGCCGGGGAAGCGGCCCGCCGCCAGCAGTGCCGTGAACAGGGCGCCGAGGCCCGCGTACGCCGCCTGGCCCAGCGAGATCTGGCCGCCCCTGCCCGTCACCACCACCAGCGAGAGCAGGATGACCGCCAGCGCCGGGACCTGGACCGAGGTGTGGAGGTCGGAGCCCGCGAAGCCCAGGGGCAGGAGGAAGAGCACTGCCGCCACCAGCCAGGCGGCGGGCGGCGCGGCGGGGAAGGCGGTGGTCGATGTACGGGGGAGGGAGTCCCGGACGCCCGGGCCGGGCACGGCCAGGGCCGCGATCAGCAGGGCCACCACGAAGAGGTTCGCCCCGACCGCCTGGACCAGGGGCTCGGACCAGCCCGACGGGTGGAGGCGCGTCATCTGGGCCTGAGCCACGCCGATCGCCAGCGCGCAGCCCACCGCCACCGGCAGGCTGCGCATTCCGGCCAGCACCGCCACCGCGATCACCTCGACGACCAGCAGCGGCATCCCGTACGGATCAAGGCGTACGTACGGCGCCAGCAGGACGCCCGTCAGACCCGCCGTGAACGCGCCGAACGCCCAGCCCGTCGCGGCCACCCGGTCCGCGTCGATCCCGCCCAGCACGGCCAGCGGCCGGTTGTCGACGACGGCCCTCACCTCGCGGCCGAACCGGGTCCACCGGGTCACCGCGCCCACGAGGGCGGCGAGCAGCAGTACGGCCGACAGCTGGCCCCAGGGGTCGTCGGAGAGCAGCACGGGAGCGTCCGGGCGGGCACCGGTGCCCCACACCAGCGCCGCGCCCCCGACGAGGAGGACGAAGACGCCGATGGAGGCGACGAGCGTCTGGGCCGGGCCGCTCTCCAGGACCGCCAGAGGGCGGAAGACGCCCCGGTCGAGCAGCAGGCCGATGCCGGGCGCGACGAGCAGCAGGGTGACGGCGGCCGCGAGGGGCAGGGGCCAGCCCCATTCGACGTTCAGCTGGCGCAATATGTACGCGCAGACCATGGCGATCGCGCCGTGCGCCAGGTTGAGCACGCCGGTGGCGCGGTACGTGACGATCAGTCCGATACCGGTGAGGGCCGCCGCGCTGCCGACGGCGAGCCCCGCCAGCGTGAGGTCGTACGTAAGCGAGCTCACCGGGTCATGCCTCGGGTTGGCAGACGGGGCAGGGCTGTAGCGCGGAGGCGTCGTCCGGCGGTGCGGCGCCGGGTTTGCCGGTGACCAGCGGGCAGTCGGGCCGGTGCAGGAGAGTCCCGCCGGGGACTTGGAGCAGCGGCCCTTCGGCGGACGGCGGCGGCGAGGGCGCTTCGACCGGCTCCGCATCCGCGTTCTGCTCCGTCGCCGCCGCGTCAGGCCCCTGACCGCGGAGCGAGGCCAGCAGCACCGCACCGGCGACGATCAGCGCCGCGCCGGGCACTGTGCAGGACGCGATGTACGGGAGCTGCCGTTCGGCGTAACGCTCACCGGAAACTCCGTACCAGCCGGTCACACACAGAACGACACCGACGGCCAGAGCTCCCAGTCCGGCCCACAGCACGGGCCGCAGCGGCCTGTCGCGCGGTCGCGTCCTCTGCACCGGTACCCCCTGGAGGCACTTGTGGGTCTGCACGAGCCTGTCCATCGCGGCGGATACGTTGCACTATGCCGTGAAGCGACAGACCCTGGAAGCATCGGGCCGAACGGCCCGATGTGCTCGTCGGACACCCGGTGGTGAGCCAGATGGTCCTCGGCAGACACCCGCGTACCGCGGCTTGGGCGGTCGCCGCAGTGCTGATCCTCGTACCCGCGGCGGCAGGATGCGGGGACGACGAGGATCCGGAGACGCCGCCGTCACCGCCGCCGGCCACCAGCGCCCCGGTGATCCCGCAGACGGACGCGCCGGCCGAGCCCGTAGCGGCGAAGGCGGAGATCGAGAAGAACTGGAAGACCTTCTTCGACGCCACGGCGACGACGGAGGAGAAGGTGAAGGTGCTGCAGAACGGTGAGGCGCTGCGGCCCGTGCTGATCGCCTTCGGCAGTGACCCGAACGCCAAGAAGTCCTCGGCGAAGGTCACCGACGTCAAGTTCACCTCCGCCACCGAGGCGGACGTGACGTACGACCTGCTGGTCGGCGGACAGCCCGCGCTGCCCGACAGCAAGGGCACCTCGGTCCTCCAGGACAAGGTGTGGAAGGTCTCCGCCAAGACGCTGTGCGCGCTGGTCAAGCTCAGCGGCAATGCGACCGCGCCGGGCTGCTGAATCCCTGCTGCTCGCGGCGCTGTTCCTGCTGAGCGCCGCCTGCGGCAGCCGGCTGCCCGAGAGCGACTTCGAGGACCGCGGGAGCGCGCCGCCGCCCACCGGGACTGCCGAGCCGACGGTACGTATCGGCATCATCACCAGCGCGACGAGCCCCGTCGGCGGGGAGGCGTTCACCGGTCCCAGGGACGGCGCCGAGGCCTATTTCGACGCCCTCAACGCCGACGGCGGCATCGACGGCCGCAAGGTCGAGGTGTTCACCTGCGACGACGGCGGCAGCGGCGTGGGCAACAACGACTGCGTGCACAAGCTGGTCGACGAGCGGAAGGTCTTCGCGCTGGTCGCGACCACCGCCCTGGACTACGCGGGCGCCCCGCTGGTCGCCAAGGCCGGCGTCCCCGACATCGGCGGCCAGCCGATCGGCACCGCGTACGACACCTACCCCCACCTGTACAGCATCTACGGCAGCCAGGCCCCGCGCACCGGCTCCGAGCCGGGCTGGAACGGCACCCTGTACGGCGGCACCGAGGTCTACCGCTACTTCAAGCGCGAGCAGGGCGCGCGCACCGCCGCCGTGGTCGCGTACAACCAGTCGGCGTCGGCGGCGTACGCCCGGCTCGTCACCCAGGGCCTCAAGGCCGAGGGCTACCGGGTGGTCACCGAGCAGGTGGACTTCGCCCTGCCGAACTTCCGCGCCGTGGCGGCGGACTTGAAGGACCGCGGGGTCGACCTGGTGTTCGACGCGATGGATACGCACGGCAACGCCCAGCTGTGCGAGGCGATGGACGCGGTGGGCGCGGAGGTCACCGCGAAGGTCACCAATGTGCAGAACTGGTCCGCCACCGTCCCCGAGGACTTCAAGGACGCGCCGCGCTGCCGCAACGCCCTGTGGGTCACCGGGTCCAGCCGCAACTACGAGGACGAGAGCCACCCGGCCGTACGGGAGTTCCGCGAGGCAATGAAGGGTCGGCCGCTGTCCCAGTGGCAGTTGGAGGGATGGGCGGCCGCGATGTGGTTCACGGACGCCGCGAGGTCCTGCGCCGCGAATCTCACGCGGGCCTGCGTCGAGGCGTACATCAACCGTGAACAGCCGTATACGGCTAGGGGGTTGTTGCTTCCCGTGACGTACGAGAAGAGGGCCGAGCCGCCGAAGACCAGTCGCACCTGTCTGTCCGTGGCCCGGTGGAGGGACGGGGACGGCTGGGTGACGCAGGGCGGGGACATGACCCGCAACTGCTTCACCGTTCCGCAACTTCCTTACCGGCCCTGATGCACAAAAGCAGAGATTGGTTGCCTGGTTGTGCTATCGATGCCACAACCGTTAAAGAACGATTTGACGCGGACCAGACCAATTCGAGACTGCCAAGTACAGTCACATTTGTGACGGCAGGCGGACCACCGCGCCGTCCGCGGAACATCATGGGGGTCGCGTCGGCATATGCACATTTCATTTCTTCTGCACAACGCATACGGCATCGGCGGGACGATCCGTACGACGTTCAACCTTGCCCAGGCGCTGGCCGAGCAGCACGACGTGGAGATCGTCTCGGTCTTCCGCCATCGCGACGAGCCGACGCTGGGCGCCCCGTCCGGCGTACGCCTGAGTCATCTGGTCGACCTCCGGAAGAAGAGCCCGGGCTACGACGGCGACGACGCGCAGTACGCGCTCCCTGCCAAGGTCTTCCCCGCCGGTGACAGCCGGCACCGGCAGTACAGCCGCCTCACCGACACGCGCATCGCCGCCCACCTGAAGTCCATGGAGGCAGACATCGTTGTCGGAACCCGCCCCGGACTCAATGTGCACATCAGCCGGCAGACCAGGCGCGGCCCCGTCCGGGTCGGACAGGAGCACCTCACGCTCGACAGCCACAGCTACCGGCTGCGCCGCGAACTGAGCCACCGTTACGCCCTCCTCGACGCCGTCACCACCGTGACCGAGGCCGACGCCGCCGCGTACCGCTCCCGCCTCAAGCTGCCGGGCGTACGCATCGACGCCGTGCCCAACAGCGTGCCCGCTCCCGCCGTCGCCCCCGCCGACTCCAGCTCCAAATGGGTTGTCGCGGCCGGCCGCCTCACCAAGGTCAAGCGGTACGACCTGCTGGTCGAGGCGTTCGCCAAGGTGGTCGCCGCCCGCCCCGACTGGCGGCTGCGGATCTACGGCAACGGCGACGCGACCGGCAACGAGAAGAACGCCCTGCGCGCCCTCATCAACGAACGCGGCCTCTTCAACCACGTCTTCCTGATGGGCACCACCAACCCCATAGAACCCGAATGGACCAAGGGCTCGATCGCCGCGGTCACCTCCAGCCTGGAGGCCTTCGGCATGACCATCGTCGAGGCGATGCGCTGCGGCCTGCCCGTCGTCTCCACGGACTGCCCGCACGGCCCCGGCGAGATCATCACCGACAACGTCGACGGGCGGCTGGTGCCCAGCGGCGACGCCGACGCGGTCGCCGATGCGCTCCTCGGCCTGATCAACGACGATGAGCTGCGGCGCACCATGGGAGCAGCAGCACTGAAGAGCTCGGCCCGTTTCGATCCGGCGCGGATCGCCGAACGCCACGAGGCCCTGTTCACCGAGCTGGTCGCGCGCGGCGCCAACGGCCGCTCGCGCAGCCGCCTCCAGGACGCCCTGTACCTCTCCCGGGGAGCGGTGCTCGACCGGGCGTACTCCCTCCGCTACAAGGCCGCCTCCGTGCTCCGGAAAGGGCAGACCGCATGACCACCACCCCGACCCGCACCGGGCCGCCGCGCGCCGACTGCATCGCGGACTCCGCGGGCGGCATCACCTTCGACATCGTGGGTGAGGATTCGCCCCGCGCGGTGCTCGTCCTGCGGCGGCGCGGCGGCACATCGGCCGCCGACGAGATGCGGCTGCCGCTCACCCCCGCGGGGGAGGGCCGGCTGCGTGCCGTGCTGCCCAGCACGCTGGAACTGCGCGAGGGCCGCTGGGACGCCTTCACCGATCACGGGGGCGAAGCGGGGGAGGAGCGCATCGAACCCGGCGTCCGCGACCTGCGCTCCCTCGTCGACCGCCACCCCGACCCGGGCCGCGCACAGGTCGCCGTACGCATCCCGTATCCGACGGCCGACGGCAAGCTCGCGGTGCGAGCCTGGCTGCGGGCGCCGCACGCCGAGGCGGGCGACATCACCTTCGGGCAGAGCGCGATGACGGTGGAGGGACGGCTGTACGGGGCCGTGCTCGGCGCCGGGGCAGCGGTGGAGGCCAGGCTGCGCGGTGCGAAGGACGAGGTGCACCGGGTGCCGGTGACGGGCGGCGAGGAAGGCACGTTCGGCTTCACGCTGGCGTACGCGCCGCTGGCCGAGGGGCGCGGGGACGAGCAGCGGCTGTGGGACCTGTGGCTGTGCGCCGCGGAGGACTCCGCCGGGATACGGATCGGGCGGATCCTGGACGACGTATGGGAGAAGAAGGGCGTCTTCCGCTACCCGGTGCTGCCCGTGGAGGGAGCGGCGCGTCCGACCACGGCCTACCCGTACTACACCGTCGACAACGACCTGAGTGTGCGACTGGACTCCGCGCAATAGCCGCGCTTGAGGCCGGCGCTTGAGGCCGGCGCTTGAGGCCGGCGGTTGGGACCAGTGGTTGAGGCCGGTGTTCGAGGACAGAAGCTGTCCTCGAACACTGGCAGACTCGCCTCCATGTTGGAGACCTCCGCACGTCTGCTGCGCCTGCTCTCACTGCTCCAGGCCCACCGCGAGTGGACCGGACCGGCCCTCGCCGACCGGCTCGGCGTCACGCCGCGCACCGTGCGCCGCGACGTCGACCGGCTGCGCGAGCTCGGCTACCCCGTCGACGCCAGCCCCGGCACGGGCGGCGGCTACCGGCTCGGCGCGGGCGCCGAGCTGCCGCCGCTGCTGCTCGACGACGAGGAGGCCGTGGCCGTCGCGGTCGGCCTGCGCACCGCCGCCGGCCACGGCATCGAGGGCATCGGCGAGACCTCCGTACGCGCCCTGGCCAAGCTCGAACAGGTACTGCCCAGCCGGCTGCGCCGCCGCATCGGCGCACTCAACGCCTTCACGGTCCCCATGCTGCGCGGCCCCCAGTCGTCCACCGTCGACGCCTCGGTGCTGACCGAACTGGCCAACGCCTGCCGGGACAGCGAGCGGCTGCGCTTCGAGTACAGCGACCACAGCGGCAGCTCGTCCCGCAGGACGGTCGAGCCGCACCGCCTGGTCTGCACCGAGCGCCGCTGGTACCTCGTCGCCTGGGACCTGGACCGGTCCGACTGGCGTACGTTCCGGGCCGACCGGATCACCCCGAGGCCGCCGCACGGCCCGCGCTTCGTCCCGCGCGATCCGCCGGCCGATGACCTCGCGGCGTACGTCTCCAAGGGCGTGTCCACGGCGGCGTACGCGGCGAACGGCGTGATCCGGCTGCGCGTGCCGCTGGCCGAGGCGGCACAAGTGGTCAGCCCCAGCGACGGCGTACTGGAGGCCGTCGACGAGCACAGCTGCCTGCTGCGCACCGGGGCCGCCAGCCTCGACGTGATGGTCATTCACATCCTGCTGCTCGGCTTCGACTTCGAGGTGGTCGAGCCGCCGGAGCTCAACGACCGGATCAGGTCGGCCCGTGATCTCCTCGCACGCGCTCTGGATCGAGGGCCCCGGGACTGACCTGGGCGGCCTGCTGGATCGCCGCGTACTCGGGGTGGTGCAGATCGAAGGCGGGCGACTCGGAGCGGATGCGGGGCAGCGTGACGAAGTTGTGGCGGGGCGGCGGGCAGGAGGTCGCCCACTCCAGCGAACGGCCGTAGCCCCACGGGTCGTCGACCTCGACCTTCTTCCCGTACTTCGCCGTCTTCCAGAGGTTGTAGAGGAACGGCAGCGTGGAGAGGCCGAGCAGGAACGCGCCGATGGAGGAGACGGTGTTGAGGATCGTGAAGCCGTCGGCCGCCAGATAGTCGGCGTACCGTCGCGGCATGCCCTCGGCGCCCAGCCAGTGCTGGACCAGAAATGTGGTGTGGAAGCCCACGAAGAGCGTCCAGAACTGCACCTTGCCGAGCCGCTCGTCGAGCATCTTGCCGGTGAACTTCGGCCACCAGAAGAAGAAGCCCGCGAACGTCGCGAAGACGACCGTGCCGAACACGACGTAGTGGAAGTGCGCCACCACGAAGTACGAGTCGGTGACATGGAAGTCGAGCGGCGGTGAGGCGAGGATGACGCCGGTCAGGCCGCCGAACAGGAAGCTGACCAGGAAGCCGACGGCCCACAGCATCGGCGTCTCGAAGGAGAGCGAGCCCTTGAGCATCGTCCCCGTCCAGTTGAAGAACTTCACGCCGGTCGGGATCGCGATGAGGAACGACATGAACGAGAAGAACGGCAGCAGTACCGCGCCGGTCGCGAACATGTGGTGCGCCCAGACGACCACCGAGAGCCCGGTGATGGCCATGGTCGCGCCGACCAGCATCACGTAACCGAAGATCGGCTTCCGGGAGAAGACCGGGATGATCTCGGTGATGATGCCGAAGAACGGCAGCGCGATGATGTAGACCTCGGGATGCCCGAAGAACCAGAAGAGGTGCTGCCACAGTAGGGCACCACCGGACTCGGCCTCGAAGACCATCGATCCGAACCGCCGGTCCGCCTCCAGGACCAGCAGCGCCGCCGCCAGTACGGGGAAGGCCATCAGCACCAGGATCGAGGTGAAGAGGACGTTCCAGGTGAAGACCGGCATACGGAACATGGTCATGCCGGGGGCTCGCATCCCGATGATGGTGGTCAGGAAGTTGACCGCGCCGAGGATCGTGCCGAAGCCGGAGAGTGCCAGGCCCATGATCCATAAATCGGCGCCGATGCCGGGGGACCGCTCCAGGCCGTTGAGCGGGGCGTACGCGAACCAGCCGAAGTTCGCCGGGCCGCTGGGCACGAGCAGCGAGCCGAGGACGGTGAGGCCGCCGAAGAGGAACAGCCAGTACGAGAGCATGTTCAGCCGGGGGAACGCGACGTCGGGCGAGCCGATCTGGAGCGGCATGATCTCGTTGGCGAAGCCGGCGAAGGTCGGGGTCGCGAAGAGCAGCAGCATGATCGTGCCGTGCATCGTGAAGGCCTGGTTGAACTCGTTGTTGCTCATCAGCTGGAGGCCCGGCCTGGCCAGCTCGGCGCGCATCATCAGCGCCATCAGGCCGGCGATCAGGAAGAAGACGAACGACGTGATCAGGTAGAGATGCCCGATCTTCTTGTGGTCGGTGGTCGTCAGCCAGTCCACGATCACCCGGCCCCGCTGCGGGACCCGTGCGGGCCCCGCGAGCGCCTCGGCGGTCTCCGTCCCCATCGATGTACCCCCTAGCTGTACGTCGGGCTCGTACTCCGGGCTCGTACTCGGGCTGGAGAACATGATGCTCGCGCGGGCCTCGGATCCGACAGGGTGCGTACGCGACCGCTCGCCGGACGGTGCGGATTGTGTGCGGAGTCCGTGAATTCGCTACGGCCCGTCAGTTTTCTGCGCCGCGCCTGGCGAGGGGAATTCGCGAGAGCCGGCCGACGGGGGCGTCGAAAGAATTACGGAGAGACTATTCAGTGATCATTTCAGGGGCTCGGAATTCACACCCTCACCGCGCGGAACTGCCCTTTCGGGTGAAGGGGTTCACGGCAAACAATCGTCGTGATCCTGTGACACAAGTGTGACCGGTGAGGTACCTGGGGCGTTGACCGAGAGACCCGGCCCCCGACTTTCTTCCCCGCTCCGTGCCGCCTACGGTGAATCACATGGCACCCATACCGACACCCTCCGCACAGCCCGACGACGCTCCCGAGGCGTACGTCGGCCTCGACGCCACCAGCGCGGAACTGCTGGCCCGTGAGCGCGGCTGGACCACCGTCAGGGCACTGCCGCCGGGCTCGATCATCACCATGGAGTTCCTGGCGGGCCGGCTCAACTTCGAGGTCGACAACGACATCGTCACCCGCTGCTGGAAGGGCTGACCAGAGCCCCGGGAGGCCCGGGAGAACGACGACGAAGGCCCCGGCGGCTCCATCAAGAGCCTGCCGGGGCCTCGTGTGCGGGGAGAGGGCTGTGCGTACCGTCCCCGCGGTCTCTGGACGGGCTGGGGCGGCGTCAGCCGCCGGCCACCGGCCGGGGCGACGCGGCCGGGCGGGCGGTTGCGCTCGTACGGTCCGCATGCGGCGGACGGCGGCTGCCCGCCGGTGTCACGGGTGTCCGCTCCGAACGGACGGTGTGCGGCCGGGGGGTGAGGTGTCCGTTGGTCCTGTTGACCGCGGGGCGTCCGCCGCTGCCCGCGGTCACCGGCTCGCGGACCGGCTCGCCGGTGGACGGCCGGCGCTGCGGGAACACTCCGGGCGTCAGACGGCCGCCGGCCGGTGCGGGACGTGCGGCACCGAGCCTGCGACGCGCGCGCCAGGACTCGCGTACCGCGAAGACCCGGGCCTCGGTGCGGCCGATCAGCGGCTCGAACCAGGGCAGGCTCAGCAGGATCAGCAGCCCCGCCGCCCAGCCGAGCAGCACATCGCTCAGCCAGTGGGTGCCCAGGTAGACAGTGGTCGCGCCGACGCCGAGCGCGACGACGGCGGAGAGCACCGACAGCCAGCGCCGGGCCCGCGGAGTGGTCGCCAGGTAGGACAGGATGCCCCAGGTCACTACGGCGTTCGCGGTGTGGCCGGAAGGAAATATATCGCCGCCGGCGAACATCTCGGCGGAGCCGATCTCGGTCGCGTAGTGCGGACCGAGGCGGCCGAGACCGAGCTTGACGGCGCCCACCGTCACGTTCAGCAGGAGCAGGGCCGCGCCCAGTGCCAGCAGCGGGCGCAGGGTGTGCTGACGCCAGGAGCGCCAGCCGAGCCAGGCCGCGACCATCACGGCGGTGGGGCCGCGCTGGCCGAGCACCACGAAGTAGTCGAGGAAGGCATGGAGTTCGGGCCACTGCTCGTACGGCCGGAACAGCATGACCTTCCAGTCGAGGGTCACCAGCCAGGACGTGATCAGCACAGCCCAGACGATGGCGATGTAGAACGCCATCGTCGAACCGAAGAGGACCGTACGGGTACGGCTCATCCCGGGGATCTCTATCTTCGGCGGCTCCGGTTCCCGGTCCAGCCGGGCAAAGATTTGGTCGGTACGCACTCAATCGACGTTACAGCGAGTGAGCGTCAAGCCCGGCCCATCCGGCTGCTTTGTGATGACGATGTGATGTGGGCTGTGTCTCATCCCGATGTTTATTACCGGCCAATCCGGAAAGCGCTGTGGTCTTGTTCCCTATTTATTCGGAGGCCGTCAATGAAGGCTGATTGCCCGTCGAAGAATTCGGTTCACCTGAACTCAACTTGGAATTTCCCGCTCACTCATGAGGGCCCAAGATCGCCGACGGGGTCCCGGCGGCGTGGCGCACGCCACACCGTGTCGTCCGCCCGATGAGGGGTGCGACACGCGAGACGGGCGTGGACTCGCGTACTCTGACGGCTCACTCGCCCGTCGATGCCGGGCCCCGCGGGACGTTGGACAACGCCGTCCTCGCCGGGTCCACCGAGCGCGAGGGATTCCACTGGGAGGTACGTACATGTCAGGGACGACCACGGCCGGAACACAGCGGTCTGCGGGCGCCCCCCGGCATCGGCCGGACCTGACTGCCGTAGCCGGCAATCGCTGGGTCGTCCTGTTCGTCCTGTGCGTCAGCCTCCTGCTGGTCGCCCTCGACGCGACCATCCTGCACATCGCGGTCCCGGCCGTCACCGAGGACCTGCGTCCCGGGTCGGTGGCGCTGCTCTGGATCGTCGACGCCTATCCGCTGGTGTGCGCCTCGCTGCTGATCCTCTTCGGCACGCTCGGCGACCGCGTCGGACGCCGCCGCGTCCTGCTGCTCGGTTACGGGCTCTTCGGCGCCGCATCCGCGCTCGCAGCCTTCGCCGACAGCCCGAACGTCCTCATCGCGGCCCGCGCCCTGCTCGGCGTCGGCGGCGCGATGATCATGCCCGCGACGCTGTCGATCCTCCGTCAGGTCTTCCCCGACCGGCGCGAGCGCGCCGTCGCCATCGGAGTCTGGACCGCCGTCGCGGCCGTCGGCGCCGCCACCGGCCCCGTGCTCGGCGGCTTCCTCATCCAGCACTTCTGGTGGGGCTCCGTCTTCCTGATCAACATCCCGCTGATGGCACTGATCCTGCCGCTCGGCCGCTGGCTCCTGCCCGAGTCCAGGGGCAGCGGCCAGGGCCCGTGGGACGTGCTCGGCGCGCTGATGGCGGCGGCCGGTGTGCTCGGCCTGGTCCTCGGCGTGAAGCGGGCCGGCAGCGGCGAGAGCATCGCCGACGCCAGGACGCTCCTGCCGCTGCTGCTCGGCGCCGCGCTCCTTGTCCTCTTCGTACGACGCCAGAAGATGCGGCACCATCCGCTCATCGACGTGCGGATGTTCGCCAGGCCCGCCTTCTCCACCTCCGTCGGCTGCATCGTCCTCGCGATGCTGGCGCTGGTCGGCCTGGAGCTCATCGCCGTCCAGTACCTCCAGCTCGTACTGGACCTGAGCCCGCTGGAGACCGGGCTGCGGCTGCTGCCGCTCACCTTCGCCGCGATGGCGGCCGGCGCCACCGGCTCGTACACCCTGCAACGCCTCGGCCCGCGCGCCATGGTGTCGCTCGGCTTCACGCTCACCGCCGGCGCCGTTCTCGTCCTGACGCTGATGGGGCTGCACGACCGGCCCGCGCTGCTGACCATCGGTTTCGTGCTGCTCGGCTTCGGACTCCAGACCACCCTCTTCGGCGCGTACGAGTCGATGCTGAGCGAGGCCCCCGCCGAGCAGGCGGGCGGCGCGGCCGCCATCGGCGAGACCTCCTACCAGCTCGGCGCCGGCATGGGCATCGCCCTGCTCGGCAGCGTCATGAACGCCGCCTACGGGCCGGGCGTCACCGAGATCCCCGGCGTCTCGTCGGCGGAAAGCTCGGGCGCGGCGAACTCGCTCGGCGAGGCGTACACGGTCGCGGACCAGATCGGCGGCCCCGCCGGGGACGCGCTGCGCTCCACCGCGCGCAGTGCCTTCGTCCACGGCCTGCATGTGACGCTCTTCGTCAGCGCCGGCCTGCTGCTGCTCGGCGCGCTGGCCGCGCTGAGGCTGCCGCGCCTGATGGACTGCGCTGCGAAGGCCCCGCTCCCGGACCGCCGTCCGGAGGTGCAGGGTGTTCCTGAGGTGCAGGGTGTGCAGATCCCGGCGTGCCGCGAGCCCGCCGAGCGGGCCGGGTCTGGACGCGCCGCGCGCTGACCCCGTAACGTCGGCGGCGAGCTGTAACTAACACTGCTAGTTTTACGCAGCGAGCCGCCGGAGGGCCAGCCATGTCCGCAACTTCCCCCTCGAAGCTTCCGCCGTTCGACCCCAGCGACCCGATCGGCATCGACGATCTGCTTGCCCCGGAGGACCTCGCGATCCGCGGGACCGTACGCTCCTGGGCCGCCGACCGCGTGCTGCCGCACATCGCCGACTGGTACGAGCGCGGCGAGCTCCCCGGCATCCGTGACCTGGCCCGCGAGCTCGGCTCGATCGGCGCACTCGGCATGTCCCTGGAGGGCTACGGCTGCGCGGGCGCCACCGCCGTCCAGTACGGCCTCGCCTGCCTGGAGCTGGAGGCCGCCGACTCCGGCATCCGCTCACTCGTATCCGTACAGGGCTCGCTCGCCATGTACGCGATCCACCGCTTCGGCTCCGAGGAACAGAAGCAGCGATGGCTGCCCGGCATGGCGGCGGGCGAGATCATCGGCTGCTTCGGCCTCACCGAGCCCGACCACGGCTCGGACCCGGCCGGGATGCGGACGTACGCCAAGCGCGACGGCACGGACTGGTTGCTGACCGGCCGCAAAATGTGGATCACCAACGGGTCTGTGGCAGGCGTCGCGGTCGTCTGGGCGCGCACCGACGACGGCATTCGCGGCTTCGTCGTCCCCACCGACGCCCCCGGCTTCTCGGCGCCCGAGATCAAGCACAAGTGGTCACTGCGCGCCTCGGTCACCAGTGAGCTCGTTCTCGACGAGGTGCGGCTGCCCGCCGACGCCGTACTCCCGGACGTCACCGGGCTCAAGGGGCCGCTGAGCTGCCTGAGTCACGCGCGGTACGGAATCGTGTGGGGCGCGATGGGCGCCGCCCGCGCCAGCTTCGAAGCGGCGGTGGACTACGCGAAGACGCGCGAGCAGTTCGGAAAGCCGATCGGCGGTTTCCAGCTCACCCAGGCCAAGCTCGCCGACATGGCGGTCGAACTGCACAAGGGCATCCTGCTCGCCCACCACCTGGGGCAGCGCATGGACGCCGGGAAGCTCAGGCCCGAACAGGTCAGCTTCGGCAAGCTCAACAATGTGCGGGAAGCGATCGAGATCTGCCGTACGAGCAGGACGATCCTGGGCGCCAACGGGATCTCACTGGAATATCCGGTGATGCGGCACGCGACGAACCTCGAATCGGTGCTCACGTACGAAGGCACCGTCGAAATGCATCAGCTGGTACTGGGCAAGGCGCTCACCGGGCTGGATGCCTTCCGGTGAGCGGCCTTGCCCACTAGCTCTGGTTGAAGAAGCCGTTGTTGTCGCGGCCCGCGGCCTCGCCGCTGACGATGACCGTGTTCGCGGGGGACAGCAGGAAGACCCGAGTCGCCACGCGCTCGATCGAGCCGCGCAGACCGAAGGTCAGGCCGGCCGCGAAGTCCACGATGCGCTTGGCGTCGGAGGGCTCCATGGACGTGAGGTTCATGATGACCGGGACGCCGTCCCGGAAGAGCTCCCCGATGCCCCGCGCGTCCCGGAACCCGTCCGGGGTGACCGTGGCGATCCTGCGGCCGTGGTCCTCGGCCGCCTCGGAAGCCACGCGCACCCGCGGGTCTGTGACCCAGGGGTTGGCTGTCTCGTTTCCTTCGGCGTATTCGTCGTCGTAGTAGCGGTCGTCGTCGCTGTCCTCGACGAGTCCGAGCCAGGCACTGGCCTTGCGCACCGATCCCATGGGACGCCTCCTTTCACCGCGGTCGGTCTGTGTCCCGCTCCCCTATGGTCGTCCATCATGCGGATTGCGCGCCAAGTGGATAGTCGCCGCGCAGGGGATTCGTGACGGTACTGGTGCAGAACTTGTGGCGGTTCGTCAAGGTTCCCACTGCATAAGGCTGCTGACGGAGTGAAAAATAGGACCGTCGGGCCACACGGGTGAAGAAGGGGACGTACGGGTGAACGGGCCAGTGACCGGCACTCTGCTGACGGAGGCTCAGCCGCGACGCCTGCCTGCCCGACTACCCGTGCCCGCAGCGCCCGTATGGAAGGGTTGGGCGCATGAGCACAGACTCTCAGCATGACTGGAAGCACTGGCACGAGCAGCGCATCGAGACCGTCTCTTCGCCGTACGGGCCGCTCTCGCTCACCGGCACCCACTGGCTCCACGACTATCCGGACGGTCGCATCCCGGATGTGCCCGGGCAGTGGATGGACGACGGCGACGCGGTGGTGCTGACCGCCGCGGCCGAGGACAGGATCAGCGTCGACGGACAGCCCCTGACCGGCGAGGTCCGGCTCACCGCGGACACCGGACCCATCCCCGCGTCCCGCGTCGAGACCGACGGGCGGCGGCTCTTCGTGATGAGCCGAGAAGGACTGTGGGCCGTCCGAGTCTTCGACCCCGAGTCGCCCGCACGGCGGGTCTTCACGGGCCTCGAAGTGACGCCGTACGACCCCAACTGGGTGCTGCCCGGCCGGTTCCGGCCGTACGACGAAGGGCGCACGACGATCCAGATCGAGAACGCGGACGGGCGCGTGCGCGGGCTCGGCCTCGCCGGCGAGATCGCCTTCGACATCGACGGCGAGGAGCACACGCTTCAGGTCGCGATCGAGGACGACGGCTCGCTCTGGGCCGTCTTCGCCGATGCGACCAGTGGCGTCAGTACCTACCGCTTCCGCTTCCTGCGGCCGGCCGAACCGGCGGCGGACGGCACGGTGACCGTCGACTTCAACCGGGCGCTGCTGCCGCCGTGCGCCTTCGCCGACCACTTCATCTGCCCGTTCCCGCCGCCGGGCAACACCCTGAGCGTCCCGGTCCCGGCAGGGGAGCGACGCCTGTCGCCGGGTGGAACACCGGGGGGCGCGAGCGCCGGCCGCTGAGCCGGTCGTGGGAGGTCGTCCGGGGAAGGCGGGCGGCCGAAAGGCGCTCTTGCGCGGGAAGTTGACGCCACGAATACTCCCGAACAGCGCTTGTCAGGGGCACAACGTGTCCGTAATGCGGACATGGTCACTGGCTGCGCCTCACGGACCCGCTCCACCCACAGCGGGTCCCCTACTTCCCCCTGGGAGGAACGAGAAGTGAGGATCAAGCGCACCACCCCCCGCAGTGGTATCGCGAGACGAACCCGTCTGCTGGCCGTCACGACAGGGCTCGTCGCCGCCGCCGCACTCGCCGTGCCGAACGCGAACGCCGACACGCCGCGCACGTACAGCGCCAACCAGCTCTCCTCCGCGAGCGACGCCGTCCTGGAGGCCGACGTCGCCGGTACCGCATGGCACGTGGACAAGGCGACGAACACCCTTGTCGTCACGGCCGACAGCACCGTCTCCCGCGCCGAAATCGCCAAGATCAAGCGCGAGGCCGGGACGAACGCAGGCGCTATACGCGTCGAGCGCACCCCTGGCAAGTTCTCCAAGCTGATATCCGGCGGCGACGCCATCTACGCCACCAGCTGGCGCTGCTCCCTCGGCTTCAACGTCCGTAGCGGGAGCACCTATTACTTCCTGACGGCAGGTCATTGCACCGACGGCAACCCGCCCTGGTACACCAACTCCTCGCGTACCACGAGCATCGGCCCCACGGCCGGATCCAGCTTCCCGGGCAACGACTACGGGCTCGTGAGGTACTCCAACACCTCGCTCTCGCACCCGGGCACCGTCGGCAGCCAGGACATCACCAGCGCGGTCAACGCCACCGTCGGCATGTCCGTCACCCGCCGCGGCTCCACCACCGGCACCCACCGCGGCTCCGTCACCGGCCTGAACGCCACGGTGAACTACGGCGGCGGCGACATCGTCTACGGCATGATCCGCACCAACGTGTGCGCCGAGCCCGGCGACAGTGGCGGCCCGCTCTACTCCGGCACCCGCGCCGTCGGTCTGACCTCGGGCGGCAGCGGCAACTGCTCCTCCGGTGGTACGACCTTCTTCCAGCCGGTCACCGAGGCGCTCAGCGCGTACGGCGTCAGCGTCTACTAAGAACCGGGCACCACCGGACAACTGCAGCCAGCAGCACGCGAGTCCCCGCCCGGTCGACCGGGTGGGGACTCGCCGCTGTCTTCGTCGCGATGCTGGTGTGGGAGGTCGTACGCAGCAACCTCTCGCCCGGGGCGCGCGAGGACTGGCCCTGGAAGCTGGAACTCCTCGACGGCCAGACCCTGGGCAGCCTGATAGCCGTCGGCGCGGGTGTGGTCTTCGCCCGCGCCCAGTACGCCCGCACCGCACGGCCGATACTGGGCCGGCGATCGCGCTGGGAGACCGGGGAATTCGCGGCGAGGATGCGGGTCACGGACGCTGTGGGGGACAGCCATGAGCGCACCATGAACCTCCTCAAGGGTGCCGGTGTGGAGCTGGACGCGCTCTGACGAGCGGTCCGTCCCATATCCCGGGTTCGCCGCTCAACTCGCCCTGAACGGGGGGAGGCTGGTGGCCGCAGCCCCTGAGGAGCGGGAGAGAGATGTGGAGGAAGCTCCCGGCCTGCACCGCTTCTTCCACCCCTTCCTCGATCCCTCCATGCTCGGCGCGGGCGATGGGCCGCGACGGGGAGGCGCAGCGGATCGCTGCGGAGGCCTGCGAGGAGCTGGAGCGGCTGCTCGGAGGCGACCATGCCCTGTGACGCGTTCGGCCCGCGAAGGACGGCGTTTCCAGCGCGACTTGGAGCCTCTTGGGGAGTGAGGACCTGCCCGAGGGACAAGTACCGGACAGGACTAGTCCTCACGCACCGCCGATCGCACGATCGCACGCGGTGTTCGCGAACGCGACGGATTGGGAAGGATGACTGGGCAGGATCCCTTTTGTAAAGGGACAGGGGGCGCACGGGGGTTGTCGTGTGCGCGTCCTGAAGTCGACCTTGTGTGCGACCCGTTGACCTCGGAATAGTGGGCGCACTCGGGCCTGCCCCCCCACCTTGCAGGGTCCGAACCCCCCACAGGAGGTCATTACGTGAAGCACCGACGCATACCCAAGCGGCGCGCGGCAGCAGCAGGGGCCGGCATCGCGGCCCTGGTGGCAGCGGGAGTCACCTTCCAGACTGCGAACGCGAGCGAGGACGCCCCGCAGTACACCGTCAAGACGCTGTCGGCGACGGGCGCCGCGAGCCTCGCCTCCGACCTGACCTCGGGCCTGGGCGGCGACGCGGCCGGGGCGTACTACGACACCAAGTCCAAGTCGCTCGTGGTCAATGTCGTGGACGAGGCGGCGGCCCAGGGCGTACGGAAGGCGGGCGGCAAGGCCAGAATCGTCGAGAACACTCTCGCCGAGCTGACGAGCGCCCGGAGCACCCTCACCGACAAGGTGACCATTCCGGGCACTTCGTGGGCAACCGACCCGGTGACCAACAAGGTCGTCGTGACGGCCGACCGTACGGTCAAGGGCGCCGCGTGGGCGAAGCTGGAGAAGGTCGTCGAGGGCCTGGGCGGCAAGGCCGAACTCAAGAAGTCCGCCGGGGAGTTCAAGCCGCTCATCGCGGGCGGCGACGCCATCCTCAGCGGCGGCGGACGCTGTTCGCTCGGCTTCAACGTCGTCAAGGACGGCGCCCCGCACTTCATCACCGCGGGCCACTGCGGCGAGGCGGGCAGCGAGTGGACGGACTCGACGGGCGGCGCGCTGGGCACGATGGCCGACTCGAAGTTCCCGGGCAACGACTTCGCACTCGTCAAGTACAACGACGGGGTCGAGCACCCGAGCGAGGTCGACCTCTACAACGGCAGCACACAGCCGATCGCCAAGGCGGGCGAGGCGACCGTCGGCATGGCGGTGCAGCGCAGCGGCTCCACCACGCAGGTGCACGACGGTGAGGTCACCGCGCTCGACGCCACCGTGAACTACGGCAACGGCGACATCGTGAACGGGCTCATCCAGACCACGGTCTGCGCCGAGCCGGGCGACAGTGGCGGCTCGCTCTTCGCGGGCGACACGGCGATCGGGCTCACCTCGGGCGGCAGCGGCGACTGCTCCTCGGGCGGCGAGACGTTCTTCCAGCCGGTGCCGGCGGCGCTGGCGGCGCTGGGGGCGGAAATCGGCTGACCCGCTCTTCACGAGGGAGGCCGCCCGGTGCGTCGCCGCACCGGGCGGCCTCTTCGCGTCAGGGGGCCGGTGGCGCGGAGGGAGCCGGTGGCGGGGAGGGAGTTGAGGGCGTGGACAGGGCTGCGGGCGCTGCGGGCGTGTCCCCCGGCCTGCGCAGTGACGCCATGACAAATGTGATCACTGCCCCCGCGAGCGCCCACACGGAGAGCACCTGAAGCGGTTCGGAGACCGCGTTGCCCTCGAAGTACGCGATCGAGCGCGCCGCCCACGTTCCCGCGCCCGGCGGCAGGGCGGGACCGATCGCCTCCCAGAACGGCGGCAGCATCGGCAGCGGGAACGCGCCGCCCGCGCTCGGATTGCCCGCGATCACGACGATCAGGACGGCCAGGCCGATACCCACGATGCCGGTGAGCGCCTGGAGGCCGAGCGTGATCGCGCCGACGGCGAAGACGACGAGGGCGCCGAGGCCCCACAGGGCCATGACGCTGCCGGGCAGGGCGTCGAGGATCGGGCCGACGATGACCGCGCCGCCGATCCCGCCCGCGATCGAGTAGAGCGCCATGGTGCCGAGCCTGATCACCGCACGCTGCCGGTTGGCGGGCCGGGAGCCCGCGCTGATCGCCAGGATCGAGGCGCAGAGGTAGCCGCCGACGCACCACCCGACGACCAGATAGAACGCGGAGAGGCCGTCGAAGTCCTTGGCGGAGGCCGGGGCCACGTCCACGGTCTTCACTTCTCGCTGCTGGGATGCCTCGACCCTGGTGGCGAGCGTGGTCAGGGCGGAGGACAGTACGGTGCCTCCGCCGGAGGCGACCAGCAGGGTGTCGGTCTTCGAAGCGGGGTCGACGATCAGGGCACCGTCGATGTCCCGGTTCATGATCTCCCGCCGGGCCGTGGCCTCGTCCGTGACCGTGCGGGGGTCCAGCGGTTCGCCGGGGAGGCTCCGGAGTTTGTCGACGAGCTGCGCCGCCGACTGCTCGGGCGCGACGACGCCGAAGGGGACGTCCCTCGGTTTCGGATCGTGCAGCGCCCCCACGTAGGACGCGATGAAAAGCAGCTGCAGCACGAGCACGCCGATGACGAGCAGGGCGGCCCGCGGTGTGACGGCGGTCTTCATCTCGTCGACGAAAGTCATGCCCCCACGCTCCGTGGCACCCGGTGTTTGCGCAGGTGGGGCGGGGCCGAATGGCCGAGAACACGGGTATCGAACTAATATTCGAAACTTGGTCTATGGTGGTGACGGGGGAGGCGGGACACTGGAGACAGCTGGGGATCAGGAGGTGCGGATGTCCGTGTTCACACATCTGCACACCGTTTCCGGGTTCTCCGTGCGCTACGGCGCCTCGCACCCGGAGCGGCTGGTCCAGCGCGCCGCCGAACACGACATGGACGCCCTCGCCCTCACTGACCGGGACACCCTCGCGGGCACCGTCCGCTTCGCCAACGCCTGCATGAAGGCGGGCATACGTCCCCTCTTCGGGGTGGAGCTGGCGATCGCGGAGCGCGCCAGAGAAGAGGGGCGTACGCAACGGCAGCGCACGCCGGTGCGCGGCGGAGCCTTCGTCGACGAGTCCGCGCCCCGCGCCACCTTCCTCGCCCGGGACGGCGCCGCCGGCTGGGCGGACCTCTGCCGGCTGATCACCGCCGCCCACGCGAAGGGCGACCGGCACCCCGTACTGAACTGGGACCAGAACCACGGCGAAGGACTCACCGTGCTGCTGGGCCCCGGCTCCGACGTCGGCAGGGCGCTGGCCGCAGGCCGCCCCGACCGGGCCGCCCGGCTGCTCGCCGCCTGGCGGGAGATCTACGGCGACGCCCTGCGCCTCGAAGCCACCCACCACGGCCGTACGGGCACGGGCCCCGGATCGCTGCGTCTGGCCGCCCGCACCCTCGGCCTCGCCGCCGAACAGGGCGTACCTCCCGTACTCACCAACGCCGTCCGTTACGCCGACCGGGGCCTGGGCCCGGTCGCCGACGTGCTCGACGCGGCCCGCAGGCTCGTACCCATCGACCCGCGCAAGCCTCTCGACAGCGGCGAGCGCTTCCTCAAGAGCGCCGACGAGATGGCGCGCAGCGCCGAGCGGATCGCAGAGGCCGCAGGCTTCCGCCGCGACGTCGCCCACCGGCTGCTGGCCGTGACCGAGGAGACCGCCGCCGCCTGCCGTGTCGACCCCGAGGACGACCTCGGGCTCGGCACCGTCCACTTCCCCGAGCCCCACCTCGTCGGCGCCGGCCGGCGCACCGCGCAGCGCGTGCTGGCCTCCCGGGCCGCCGCGGGCATGGTGCTGCGCGGCTACGACCGGGGCCCGCGCGCCCGCGAGTACTGGCAGCGGATGCACCACGAGCTGGACATCATCGCCCACCACGGCTTCGCCACCTACTTCCTGACCGTGGCCGGAGTCGTCGACGACGTGAAGAACATGGGCATCAGGGTCGCCGCGCGCGGCTCCGGCGCCGGCTCCCTCGTCAACCACCTCATCGGCATCGCGCACGCCGATCCCGTCGAGCACCACCTGCTGATGGAGCGCTTCCTGTCCAAGCAGCGGTCCGTGCTGCCCGACATCGACATCGACGTCGAGTCCGCCCGCCGCCTGGAGGTCTACCGCGCGATCATCGGCCGCTTCGGCGCCGAGCGGGTCGCGACCGTCGCCATGCCCGAGACGTACCGGGTGCGCCATGCGATACGGGACGTGGGCGCCGCACTGTCCATGGACCCGGCCGAGGTGGACCGTATCGCCAAGGCATTCCCGCACATCAGGGCCCGCGACGCCCTCGCCGCGATGGAGGAGCTGCCCGAACTGCGCGAGGTGGCCGCCGGGAAGGACCGGCACGGGCGGATGTGGGAGCTCGTCGAGGCGCTGGACGCGCTGCCGCGCGGGGTCGCCATGCACCCGTGCGGGGTGCTGCTCTCCGACGCCACGCTGCTGCACCGCACGCCCGTCGTGCCCACCAGTGGCGAGGGCCTGCCCATGTCCCAGTTCGACAAGGACGACGTGGAGGAGCTCGGGCTGCTCAAGCTCGACGTGCTGGGCGTACGGATGCAGTCGGCGATGGCGCACGCGGTCGCCGAGCTGCGGCGGGCGGCGGACGTGACGCTCGACATCGACGACCCGGCGCAGGTCCCGCAGGGCGACCCGGCGACGTACGAACTGATCCGCTCTGCCGAGACCCTCGGCTGCTTCCAGATCGAGTCGCCGGGCCAGCGCGACCTGGTCGGCAGGCTCCAGCCGTCGACTTTCGGCGACCTGGTCGTCGACATCTCGCTCTTCAGGCCGGGGCCCGTCGCCGCCGACATGGTGCGGCCCTTCATCGAGGCCAGGCACGGCCGCGCGCCCGCCCGTTACCCGCATCCGGATCTGGAGGACGCGCTGCGGGAGACCTACGGCGTTGTCGTCTTCCACGAGCAGATCATCGAGATTCTGCGGATCATGACCGGCTGCGACCGGGGCGAGGCGGACCAGATGCGGCGCGGACTGTCCGATCCCGAGCGGCAGGGGGAGATCCGTGACCGGTTCATGGAGCGGACGAGGGCGCGGGGCTACTCGCCCGAAGTGATCGCGCACACCTGGGAGATCGTCGAGGCGTTCGGCAGTTACGGCTTCTGCAAGGCGCACGCCGTCGCCTTCGCCGTGCCCACGTACCAGTCGGCGTGGCTCAAGGCGCACCACCCGGCGGCCTTCTACGCAGGGCTGCTCACCCACGACCCCGGCATGTACCCGAAGCGGCTGCTGCTCGCGGACGCGCGGCGGCGCGGGGTGCCGGTGCTGCCGCTGGATGTGAACCGGTCGGCGGCCGCTCATCAGATCGAACTGGTGTCTGGCGGAAAGGGGATGAACGGGGTCAAGGAGATGTGGGGACTACGTCTCGGGCTCGCGGACGTCCATGGCATCAGCGAGGCCGAGACCGCGCGGATCGTGGCAGGCCGGCCCTACTCCTCGCTGCTCGACCTCTGGCAGCGTGCCCGCCCGAGCCGGCCCGTAGCCGAACGGCTCGCGCAGGTGGGCGCGCTCGACGCGTTCGGCGCCAACCGCCGCGACCTGCTGCTGCACCTGTCCGAACTCCGTTCGGGACAGCGGGGCCCCGGGACATCCGGCCGTCAAATCGCCCTGGACGAAGGGCAGCGGACCATCCCCGCCGGGCTCCCGGACCTCAGCGACGCCGAGCGCCTCAGTGCCGAACTGGGCGTCCTCGGCATGGACGCGTCCCGCCACCTGATGGGGGACCACTACGCCTTCCTCAAGGAGCTGGGCGCCACCTCCGCCAAGCGGCTGAGAATGGCCGAGCACGGGCAGGCCGTCCTGGTCGCGGGCGCCAAGGCCGCGACCCAGACCCCGCCGGTACGCTCCGGCCGCCGGGTCATCTTCACGACCCTGGACGACGGTACGGGCCTGGTCGACCTCGCCTTCTTCGACGACAGCCACGCGACGTGCGCGTACACCGTCTTCCACTCCTGGCTGCTGCTCGTACGCGGAGTGGTGCAGCGGCGCGGGCCGCAGAGCCTCAGCGTGGTCGGGTCGGCGGCCTGGAATCTGGCGGAGCTCGTGGAGTTGCGGCGTACGGGCGGACTCGACGCGGTCGCGGCGCGGCTGGCGGCTCCCGCCGAGCCCGCGCACGAGGCGCCCGAAGGCGACGGAGGCCGCCGCATCCATCTGCCCACCGGCTACGAAATGAACCCCTGGGCGGACCTCCAGCCCGCGGGTGAAGGCACCCCGACCGGCCGCAAGCTGTGGCACTCGAGCCCGGGGAGCGCAGGATGATCCTTTACGTACGCTTCCACACCGGCGAGGTCGCGCTGCCCGCCCTCATCGGGCTGATCGAGGACATCGCCCCCACCGTCCAGGCTCTCCCGCCCGACGGTGCGCTCGTCGATGTCCGGGGCGCCGAACGGTACTTCGGGCAGGACGCGGCCGGGCTCGCCGCCCTGCTGCGGGTCCGCGCCCTCGCGCACTACGGCGCCGACTGCACGATCGGGGTGGGCGCCAACCCCCTGCTGGCGAGGATCGCCGCGCAGGACGCACCGCCGGGCACGACCCTCGCCGTGCCGGACGAGCCGGACGCCGTCGCGGCGTTTCTCTGCGAGAAGCCGGCCGCGGCGCTGTACGGCGTCGGGCCTGCGACGGCCCGCACCCTGTCCTCGTACGGGCTCGACAGCATCGGCAAGGTCGCCGCCGCGCCACTCGCCACCCTCCAGCGCATCGTCGGCGCCCGGGCAGGGCGCGAGCTTCAGGAGAGGGCGCGGGGCATCGACCGTACGCCGGTTGCACCGAACGCCGTATCCCGGTCGCTCGCCGCCGAACGGCGCTTCGACCGCGACGAGCTGGACCCCGTACGCCACCGGCGCGCGCTGCTCTCGCTCGCGGAGGAAGTGGGAGTCAGGCTGCGCGGCGAGGAACAGGTGTGCCGCTCTCTGACCCTCACCGTGCGCTACGCCGACCGCTCCACGACCACCCGCACCAAAGCCCTGGTGGAGCCGACGGCGCACTCGGCTGCGCTCACTGCGGCGGCGTACGGACTGCACGCTTCGCTGGGTCTGCAGCGGGCCAGGGTGCGCGGCATCGCGCTGCGCGCGGAGGGGCTGACTCCGGCGGAACAGGCCGCGCACCAGCTGACGTTCGACCCGGCGGACGACAGGGCCCGCAGGATCGAGGCCGTGGCGGACCGGGCCAGGGCGAGGTTCGGGCCAGGGGCGGTCATCCCGGGATCGCTGGCGGCCTGAGACCGGAGCGGCCTGAGACCGGAGCGGCCTGAGACCGGGGCCGCCTGAGACCGGGGCCGCCTGAGACCGGACCTGCCGTCCCAACCGGCCGGTGAGCCACCCCTATTGACTCTTCGTCAATTTTTACCGACGCGTCACTTCACTCTTCAGCTACTCGCGCGTAATTTAGCGATTGCACAGCATCTATGTGATCCGGATCACAGGGCGCTTTCCCCAGCGCCCACATCCCCAATTCCCCTTGAGCCGCAAGGAGATCACACGGTGCTGCCCTGGAAACGCGTCCTCAGACCGGCCGCCGCCCTGCTCCTGGCGGTGGCGGCGACCCTCACTCCCGCCGCCACCGCGAGCGCCGTCACCCCCGCAACCACCAGCGGATGGAATGACTACTCCTGCAAGCCGTCCGCCGCCCATCCCCGCCCCGTCGTCCTCGTCCACGGCACCCTCGGAAACTCCGTCGACAACTGGCTCGGCCTGGCTCCGTACCTGGTGAGGCGGGGTTACTGCGTCTTCTCCCTCGACTACGGGCAACTTCCCAACGTGCCGTTCTTCCACGGCCTCGGCCCGATCGACAAGTCAGCAGTACAGCTCGACGCTTTCGTGGACAAGGTGCTGGCCGCGACCGGCGCCCCCGAGGCCGACCTCGTCGGCCACTCCCAGGGCGGCATGATGCCGCGCCACTACCTCAAGTTCCTGGGCGGGGCCACCGAGGTGAACGCCCTGATCGGCATCGCCCCCGACAACCACGGCACCACGCTTCTCGGCCTGACCAAGCTGCTGCCCTACTTCCCGGGCGCCGAGGACCTGTTGACCGCAAACACCCCCGGCCTCGCCGACCAGATCGCGGGATCGGCCTTCCTCACCCGGCTCAACGAGGGCGGCGACACGGTCCCAGGGGTGCGCTACACCGTCATCGCCACCAAGTACGACCAGGTGGTCACCCCGTACCGCACGCAGTACCTGGACGGTCCCGGCGTACGGAACGTACTGCTCCAGGACCTCTGCCCGGTCGACTTCTCCGAGCATGTGGCGATCGGCCTGATCGACCGGATCGCCTTCCACGAGGTGGCCAACGCCCTGGATCCGGCGCGGGCCACCCCGACCACGTGCGCGTCGGTCACCGGCTGAGCACCGGCTGAGCCACTGGCTGAGCACCGGCTGAGTCGTCGGGACTGAGCCCCGGCTGGGTCAGCGGCGGGCGGTGGCCTTGCGGCGGACCGAGCCGAACATCGCCGCGGCGCCGACGGCGAGAGCGGCAGCACCACCGATCGCGATGTACGGGGTGGTGCTGTCGCCGCCGGTCTCGGCCAGGTTCTCGCCGTCGGCGGGAGTGGCAGCGGCGGCGGCGGACGGCTGTGCGGCGCTGTTCGCCGCCGGCGCGTTGCCTGCGGACTCCTCGGCGGTCGGTGTGGCGTCGGCTCCGGTCTTGTGGTCGTCGTCGCCGTGGCCGTTGTGCTCGACGGTGGACTTGCCGGCGCCGTCCGCAACGTCCTGCTCGGTGGGGGCGGAGGCGGTCGGCGCCGGGGCGGTGCCCGGGCCTGCGTTGTCCTTGCCGAAGACCACGTCGGAGCAGGTGTAGAAGGCCTCGGGGCTGTCCGAGCGCTGCCAGATGCTGTAGACGAGGTGACGGCCCGACTTCGCCGGGATCGTCCCGTCGAAGACGTAGTCGCCGTTCTCCATCCTCGGGTCCGTGACCTTGGCGAAGGGCTTCTCCTCCAGGTCGGACCACTTCAGCGGCTTGGCCGGGTCGTAGCCGTCCTTGGTGACGTACAGCTCGAAGGAGCCCTTGTGCGGGGCGGTGCCCTTGTAACGGAAGGTGTGCTTGCCCGCGGCCGACTTGCTGGACGGCCAGTCCACGCGCGGCAGATCCAAGCCCTTGTACTTGTCGTTGCCCGCGCTGCACAGCTTGCCGTCGGGGATCAACTCCTTGTGCTTCCCGGCGGCGTTGGCGATGTTGACTTCGTTCCAGTCGTAGAACGCCTGCGCACCGCTCGCCGCGACCGCCGCCTTGCACGCCGCCGAATCGGGGCTCTCCGGACCCTCCGCGTAACACGCAGACACGCGGGAGACCGGGTCCGTCATCGATCCGTGGGCAGAAGCCGGGCCGGCGGCCAGGGCCGTCAGCGCCAGCGGAGCGATGCTGAGGGCGGCGATTCCGGCTGTCGTGCGCAGGGCAGTCATCGGGACGTTCTCCTTCAGTGGGGACATGCGGGGGGGTCACCGGGGCGGGGATCAAGTCCGGCGGCGCAGCCCCCCGAAATCCAGCGGCACCGTCGGACTGAAACCCCGCCCCGGCGATCAGCACGCTAGCCCCAGGAATCGGCGAAAACCCCTGCTGAGGCCGGGTGATGGCGATCTTTATGGTCCTCTTAAGGGGGCGCTAAGAGGCACCTCAGGATCGCCATCACCCGGCGTGCTCCCGCTGGTCTCAGAAGGCGAAGACCGTTCCTTCGGACAGGACGCCCTGCATTTCGCACGCGTTGCCGAAGGTGGTCGACCAGGTGACCCGCTTGCCCTGCCACACCCCGTCGGCCGTAACCACGACGGGGTCGTACTGGCGCGTGCAGCTCTGCTGTGAGGGCTCTGCCGTCAGCCGGGTGAACTCACCTTCGACGGAGCGCAGTTCCTTGCACGCGGACGCGGGGGAGGGGTGGGTGCCGGAGGGGCGGGGAGCGCAGTTCAGGGTGACGGCCCGGTCGACGGTGGCCGTGGCGGCGTCCATGCCCTTGCCCATGGTGAGTACGAGGGCCGACGGGGCGTACAGGCTCGTCGGCTGGGCGGGCTGGGCGTGTGCGACGCCCATGGTCGCCATTCCGGTCAGAGCGAGGGCGGTTGCCGTCGCGGCTGCGCCGACTCGGCTGCGGGTGGAACGCATGAGTGAATCCCTTTCGTTCGCGGGTGCGATTGCGGTCGGGAGTCTTGCGTAAGCGGACAGTGAGTGCACGTCGATCACCTCTTTCCGGCCTCGCGTGGCCGATCGAGGGGGACCGAATGGTCGTTCGGGCAGTTCGGGGCGGGTGTGGAGGTACCGTGAAGGGGTGTCCAGCATATGGACACACCTCGGTGGTCCAATCGAAAACTACCTTCTGACCTGCGCATATGTTCGCGTGGCCTTTTTTGCGGAATGGCCGCTTCGGCTGGAAAGTGTTGCTCGACGGGCGTGTGATGCGCCGTGCGCTAGCCGATCCACCGGTAGCGGCGCTCCGGCCGCCCCGCCCCGCCGTACCGCAGCGTCACCTCGGCACGGCCCGTATCCGCGAAGAATTCGAGATAGCGGCGGGCGCTGACGCGCGACAGCGATCCGCCCTCCGCGCACTCGGTGGCGGACAGGCCCGCCGGGTGCTCGCGCAAAGTGCGCTCCACCAACTCCGCGGTGTGTGCCGCGAGGCCCTTCGGTAGCTCGCGCGAGCCCGGCGGGCGGGTGCCGAAGAAGTGGTCGACGTCCTCCTGGCGGGCCTCGCCCAGCTCGGCCAGTTGGTCGAAGCGGGTACGCATCGACGCGACGTGCCGCAACTGATCCTGGAGGGCGGCCTGATTGAAGGGCTTGATCAGGTAGTGCAGAGCGCCGGCCCGCATCGCGGCCCGGATGATCTCCGCATCCCGGGCGGCCGTGATGAACAGGACGTCCACCGTGTGCCGGGCGGTCTCGGTGGTCGCCTCCCGCTCCTCCGCCGCGCGCAGCTCGCGCAGCACGCTGATCCCGTCCATGTCGGGGAGATATACGTCGAGCAGGACCAGATCGGGACGAAGCCGCTCCGCCGCGCGCAGCGCCTCGGCGCCGCTGTGCGCCACTCCGACGACCGTAAAACCGTCCATCGCGGACACGCAGCGACTGTGCAGCTTCGCGACCATGAAGTCGTCGTCCACCACCAGCACCTTGGTCACCGCGCCAGGCTAGGTCTCGACCACAACGACCACAACGTCCGTTGATTGCGGAAGAGAGACAGCTTGTTAACGCGCAGGCAACATGTGGGCCACTTCACAAATTTCCGTGAATTCCCAGTTCAAACGGACAGGTGGTGGCCCAGGTGCGCATGCGCACTCCCCTCGCCCTGCTCGGGGCGGCACTGCTCGTACTGGTGGGGCCGCCGCTGCTCACGACAGGCAGCGGCGCCGACACCGGCACGCAGATCCCCGGCCTGCGCTTCATGGTTCCCAATACCCCCGGCGGCGGTTACGACATCACGGCCCGTACGGCGGCCAAGGACGCCGAGGACGCCGGACTCACCCACAACGTCGAGGTCTTCAACCTGCCGGGCGCCGGCGGCACCGTCGGCCTCACCAGGCTCGTCGGCGAACACGGCAACGGAAAACTCGCCATGTCGATGGGCCTCGGCGTCGTCGGCGCCGTACACACCAACAAGTCGCCCAAGACACTTGGCGACACGACGCCGATCGCCCGGCTCACCGAAGAGCAGGACATCGTCGTCGTCGCCAAGGACTCCCCGTACAAGACGCTCGACGATCTGGTCGCGGCCTGGAAGAAGAACCCCGCCAAGCTCCCCGTCGGCGGCGGCTCCTCGCCCGGCGGGCCCGACCACCTCGCTCCGATGCTGATGGCCAAGGCCGCCGGTATCGAGCCAAAATCCGTCAACTACATCCCCTTCGACGGCGGCGGCGAGCTACTCGCCTCCATCCTCGGCAACAAGGTCGCCTTCGGCGTCTCGGGCGTCGGCGAATACCTCGACCAGATCAAGTCGGGCGAGCTGAGGCTGCTCGCCGTCACCGGGCCCGAGCGCGTCGAGGGCCTCGACGCCCCCACCCTGCGCGAGTCGGGACTCGACACGGACTTCACCAACTGGCGCGGCATCGTCGCCCCGCCCGGCCTCACCGACGCCGAACGCGACAAGCTCGTCGCGCTGATCGACAAGCTGCACGAATCGCCCCAGTGGCAGGCGTCGATGAAGAAGAACGGCTGGGACGACGCGTTCCTGACGGGCGACAAATTCGGCGACTTCCTGGGCGAACAGGACAAGCGCGTCGACTCGGTGCTGAAGGAGCTGGGGCTGTGACCACCGAAATCGAGACCCCCGTGCGCGCACCCCGTTCATGGCTGCGCGAGCACTCCGAAATCGGCGTCAGCGCCCTCCTGTTGCTGCTCGGCGCCCTCGTCCTCACCGACGCCCTCACCATGGACGTCGACATCACCCAGCGCGGCCCCGTCGGCCCCAAGACCGTCCCGGTCGTCGTCGGCCTCGCCCTGCTGCTCGTCGCCGTACTCCTCGCCGTCGACGTCCTGCGCGGCGGCCGTGGCGAAGCCGAAGGCGGTGAGGACATCGACCTGAGCGAGCCGAGCGACTGGCGTACGGTGCTGCTCCTCGCCGGCGTCTTCCTCGGCAACGCCGTCCTCATCGGCCCGCTCGGCTTCCCCGTCTCCGGCGCACTGCTCTTCTGGGGCTCGGCATACGCCCTCGGCAGCCGCCACTACGACCGCGACCCGCTCATCGCGGCCGTGCTCTCCCTCGTCACGTACTTCGTCTTCAACAACCTGCTCGGAGTCCCGCTCCCCGGTGGCCCCCTGATGGAGGTGCTCTGAGTCATGGACTCCCTCAACTCCCTTGTCGACGGCTTCGGTACGGCCCTCACCCCGATCAATCTGCTCTGGGCCGCGATAGGCGTACTGCTCGGCACAGCGATCGGTGTACTCCCCGGCATCGGCCCGGCGATGGCCGTCGCCCTGCTCCTCCCGGTCACGTACGGCCTTGAGCCGACCGGCGCGTTCATCATGTTCGCGGGCATCTACTACGGCGCGATGTTCGGCGGCTCCACCACCTCGATCCTGCTCAACACACCGGGTGAGAGCGCGGCCGTCGTGGCGGCCATCGAAGGCAACCCGATGGCGAAGGCGGGCCGCGGCGCGCAAGCCCTGGCAGCCGCCGCCATCGGCCACTTCGCGGGCGGCATGATCGGCACGATCCTGCTGGTGGCCCTCGCCCCGACCGTCGCATCCCTGGCCGTGGACATCGGCGCGCCCGACTACTTCGCCATCATGGTGCTGGCCTTCATCGCCGTGACGTCCGTACTCGGCTCGTCACGCATCCGCGGCGCGGCCTCCCTCCTGATCGGCCTCACCATCGGCCTGGTCGGCCTGGACCAGATGACCGGCCAGCAGCGCCTCACCTTCGGCTCGCTCCAACTCGCCGACGGCATCGATGTGGTGATCGTCGCCGTCGGGCTCTTCGCGATCGGCGAGGCGCTGTGGGTGGCCGCGCACCTGCGGCGTGCGGTGGCCGAGCCCATTCCGGTCGGCCGCCCCTGGCTCGGCAAGGCGGACGTCAAGCGCACCTGGAAGTCCTGGCTGCGCGGTCCCGTCATCGGCTTCCCGTTCGGCGCGATCCCGGCCGGCGGCGCGGAGATCCCGACGTTCCTCTCGTACGTCACGGAGAAGCGGCTCTCCAAGCACAAGGAGGAGTTCGGCAAGGGCGCCATCGAAGGCGTGGCGGGACCGGAATCGGCGGCCTCGGCCTCCGCGGCAGGCACCCTCGTGTCGATGCTGACCCTGGGCCTGCCGACGACGGCCGTCGCCGCCGTCATGCTGGCCGCCTTCCAGCAGTACGGAATCCAGCCGGGCCCGCTCCTCTTCGAGCGCGAACCCGATCTGGTGTGGGGCCTGATCGCCTCGCTCTTCGTCGGCATGGTGCTGCTGCTCCTGCTCAACCTGCCGCTGGCCCCGCTCTGGGCAAAGCTGCTGCGGATCCCGCGCCCGTACCTCTACGCCGGCATCCTCTTCTTCGCCGCGGTCGGCGCGTACGCGGTGGGCGGCGAGGCGCTGGACCTGGTGATCCTGCTGGTCATCGGCCTGATCGGGTTCGGCATGCGGCGGTACGGGCTGCCGGTGCTGCCCGCGGTGATCGGCGTGATCCTCGGCCCGGCCGCCGAACAGCAACTGCGGCGCGCGCTCCAGATCAGCGACGGAAGCGCGACGGGTCTGTTCAACACCCCCTTCTCGGTGACGGTTTACGCGGTGATCGTGATACTGCTGGCCTGGCCCTGGCTGAAGAGGCTGGTGATGCGCCGCCGTCGTAATGTGACGGCATGAGCGACGACATCCTCCCCCTACGCCCTGCGGGCGTGGGGGGAGGCCCACGCCACCGCCGCCGACTGCTGGAGTACGTCGAGGAGTACGCACTCTCGCTCGGGCTGACGGAGGTGCGCCTCTATACGAACGCCAAGATGTGGGAGAACCAGAAGATGTACCCCCGGTTCGGTTACGAGCTCGTGGAGCGGCGGGTGGAGGGCCGGTACGACCGCTTCCACTACCGCAAGCGGCTCTCCGGAGCCTGATTGTCAGTGGCGGATGCCACGATCGGACACATGACTGGGCACACGACTGGACACCCGACGACGATCGACTGGGACGCCACAGCGGACTCCTTCGACCAGGAGCCCGACCACGGACTGCTCGACCCCGCCGTGCGCGACGCATGGGCGGCGAGGATGCGGATGTGGCTGCCGCAGGACAGACCGGCCGAGGTGCTCGACCTCGGATGCGGCACGGGCAGCCTCTCCCTGCTCGCCGCCGAGCAGGGCCACCGGGTGACCGGTGTCGACCGCTCGCCCAGGATGGTGGACCTGGCCAGGATCAAGCTGGCTGATGCGGATGCGGAGGTTCTGGTCGGGGACGCTTTTCAACCACCGGTCGGGGAGCGGAAGTTCGATGTGGTGATGGCCCGTCACGTGCTGTGGCTGCTGCCCGACACGGCCGCCGCTCTGCGCCACTGGTGTTCGCTGCTGAAGCCCGGCGGGCGGCTGTTGCTGATCGAGGGCGTCTGGGGCGACGCAGGCATCCCGGCGGGCGAGGTGACCGAGGCACTCGCCCCGCTCACCTCGTACGTCCAGTACGAACGGCTCTCCGCCGACCCGACCCTGTGGGGCCGCAGCGTCGACGACGAGCGTTACGCGGTGGTGGCCCGGCCGGCGCTGCCCGCACGCCATGCCGAGGTGGTCGACGTGCACCTGATCCTCCGTCGGGGCGACGAGGTGCTGCTCGCCCGCCGGGCCGATACGGGCTATGCGGACGGCCTGCTGAACGGGCCTTCGGGGCACGTCGAGGACGGCGAGGACGTCGTCGCGGCAATGATCCGCGAGGCGGCGGAGGAAATCGGCATCGCCCTGACCGCCGACGACCTGCGCGTGGCTCTGGTCATGCAGCACCGTGGTCCGGGCGGTGACCCCAGGACGGGCTGGTTCTTCGAGGCGGAGTACGGCGCGGGCGGCGAACCGTACAACCGGGAACCGGACAAGTGCTCCGAGCTCGCCTGGCACCCCTTGGGCGACCTCCCCACCGATATGGTCGCCTACTGCCGTGCGGGCCTCGACGCGTATCGGGCCCGTGAGCGCTTTGTCATTCACTGGCACGAGGACGGAGATCGCATCGCCTACGACGCAAAGGGGGAGCCGCGCGGAATCAATCTTCCGGTGACGGGCACATGACGGGCACACCGGCCTGAGAACGCGGACACCGCAGGCCCACCGTCGGCCGAACTCAAGGCGCGCGCAGGGGAGTCGGCGATGGAGCTGATCTATGTGACCGAAGCGCCGGGGTACGCGCTGGCCAAGCAGTCCGTCGGCGTCATCGGCAACGACGGCTTCTCGGCCTTGTACTTCTCCGCCGGCACGGGCGGACAGATACAGCTGTCGGTCGACCGCGGGAAGCTGGACGAGGCGACCTGCGCGAAGCGGTCGGTGGAGTCCTCCGGGTCCGGCGAGCCTGTCGAGTGCGAGCGCGACGGCGACCTCTGGTACCGCGCCGCGGCCGCCACGCACGAGTACGCGCGGGCACACGAGGGGCATGTCGTGCGGATCAGCGCCGATGCGAAGCTCGTGGACCGCGCCACTCTGCGGCGTGCAGCCGAGAAGGCGCACCGGGCCGACAACGAGGAGCTGGGCAAGGTGCTCCCCCCGACCGGTGAGGGTGCCGGCGCGGACGAGATGCCCGAGCGCGGTGACCTGCCCCCGGTGGGGGACGGGGCTCCCAACAATGATGTCGGGGCCGACGGCTGAGCTCAGCAGATGGGCTCAGCAGTTGAGTTCAGCGGCTGAGCAGCTCGGTGAAGCCTTGGCTGCGGGCCCGGAGTTCGAGGGCGTCGAGCGCCCGGCGGGCCTCGGCCGCGGCCTCCGGGTCGCGGTCCGCCAGGCCGCTCTCCTCGAACTCGTCCTCGTCCAGCCGCAGAACGGTGGAGCCGTCGGCCGACATCCACAGGTCGAGGTCCAGATCCTCGACCTCGACCCGGCCTTCGAGGACGACAGCGGGGCGGGTCACGTCGCAGTACCAGCCCTTGAGGGTGCCGTTGCCCGACCTGACTTCCTTCACGGCGTACCACCGGTCCCGCCAGTAGTGCTCCGTGAATACGTCGCCGGGCTCGAACCGTACGAAGCCGAAGTCCCGCACCCCCGGCGCCGCCCACGGCGCGCGCACCACGAGGTGCGTGCCGTCGTCGGAGACCAGGGCCGCCGGGTAGCGGATCTTCGTACGGCCGGCCTTGACGAGGGCGACCTCAACCGAGCTTGCGGACATGACGTACCTCCGTAGCGCAGATTTTGTAGCCGAACCACTTGTTTACCGCCAGCATCGGACCGTTGTCCGCGTCGTTGTTGGTGAACGCCTCCGTGTAGCCGGCGGCGCGGGCGCGGTGCAGGGAGGCGGTCTTGGCGAGCTTGGCGAAGCCCCGGCCCCGGAAGGCGCGCAGGGTGCCGGTCATGCCGGACGCGTACCGGGTGAGCCCGTCCGTGTGGGCGGCGGTGAACGCCGCCACCCGACCGTCCACCATCACGACCGTGGAGAGGCCGCGGTCGAGGAGCGGATGGTTCCAGGTGTGGTTGATCCAGTCCTCGTAGTCCGAGAAGTCCACGCTGATGTCGCCGGGCTCGTCGGAGGTGGTTTCCGCGTCGGCCTCGAACATCGGCCTCGGGTCGTCCAAGAAGTCCGCGGCGGTGCGGAGTTCGACACCGGCGGGCAGCTCCTGGAGCTGGGGAAGCGGTCCGTTCGCCAGGTCCAGGCGCTGGAAGTGGGCGGACCGGGTCGGCCGGTAGCCGCGCTTCTCGGCGAAGGTCCGGGACTCCGGGGTGTCCATCGCCCAGGAGTAGACCGCCGTGGCGCCCTCGGCCGCCAGATGCTCCTCGGCGGCGCGCAGCATCAGCGATCCCGCGCCGCGGCCGCGGCGGTCGGGGTGGACGTGCGGGGTGACGTACGACTGGCCGGGTTCGGTGCTGTCGTACGCGATTCCGGCGTACGCCGTGCCGATGACTTCGCCGTCCTCCTCCGCTGTCAGCAGACGCATCTTCTTGTCCGGGTGCGCGGTTCGCAGCTCGAAGGCGACTTGCTCCGGAGTGGTCACCATGAAGGGCAGTGCGGCGCGGCGTACACGCACCCAGGCATCCGTGTCCGAGGGTGCGAGGTCACGCACGATCATCGTCATGGAGCGGCACGTTACGCGCGCGACACGTTGCGGTGCCTCCCATTTTCCGGCGGTGGGGGACAATCGGGCCGTGACTTTGAAGATCGCCATTGACGTGGACGCCGGTGTCGCTCCGTACGAGCAACTGCGCGCCCAGATCTCGGAACAGGCCCGCGCCGGTGCGCTGCCGGTGGGCTACAAGCTCCCGACCGTACGCGGCCTCGCGGAGGACCTCGGTCTTGCCGCGAACACCGTTGCCAAGGCGTACCGCGCGCTGGAGGGTGACGGGGTGATCGAGACGCGGGGACGCAACGGTACGTTCATCGCCGCGGTGGGGGACGCGGCGGACCGGGAGGCGGCGGCCGCGGCGCGGGTGTACGCGGAGCGGGCGCAGCGGCTGGGGCTGAGCCGGGCGGAGGCGCTGGCTGCGGTGCAGGATGCGGTGCGGGCGGTGTATGCGGGGTAGGGGGTGTCCGGTCGATCTCCGTGGGAGAAGGAGCGGGGCTTGGTGCGTGCAGCTGCAAGGCGGAGGAGGGAGGCGACGCGATGGGGGTCCCCCCTGTTCGAGCGCAGTCGAGAACTTGGGGGAGTCAGCGACTGACGACAACGCCGCAGATGTGCGTGCCAAGCCCCGCGACGCCGCGGAGATCGACCGGACACCCCCTAGGGGGGCGGTGCAGTGCCGGTTACAGGTACAGGCCTGCGTCCGAGCCGTCGTTCTGGGGCGGGACCGATGCCGGGCCAGTGCCGCGGCGCAGCGCATAGAGCTCCGCCAGCGTCGTGCCCTCTCGGCCGATGGCTTCCTCCCGGCCGTGGGCCTCCCTGCCCAGCCAGCGCACCGACTCCTCGCGGGTCAGCGAGCCGACCTCGATACGGGCCATGCAGCGCCCCGGCCGGACCACGGCGGGGTGCAGGCGCTCCAGGTCTTCGTTGGTGGTGACTCCCACCAGGACATTGCGGCCCTGACCCAGCAGCCCGTCCGTGAGGTTCAGGAGGCGCGAAAGGGCCTGGCCCGCCGTGTGCTTGGCCTCGCCCCTGATCAGCTCGTCGCAGTCCTCCAGCAGGAGCAGCCGCCAGCGGCCCTTCGCCGATCCATCGTCCTCGCCGATCGCGATGTCCATCAGGTAGCCGACGTCGTTGAAGAGCCGCTCCGGATCGAGCACGCAGTCGACCTGGCACCAGTCCCGCCACGAGCGGGCCAGCGTGCGCAGCGCGGACGTCTTGCCCGTGCCGGGCGGACCGTGCAACAGCAGCAGCCGGCCCGCGATGTCGTCCGGTGTGACCTTCATCAGGCGGTCCATCGCGTCGGCCACCGGCGCCGTGTAGTTGGACCGCACCTCCTCCCACGTGCCGGCCGCGATCTGCCGGGTGGTGCGGTGCGGGCCGCGGCGCGGGGAGACGTACCAGAAGCCCATGGTGACGTTCTCCGGCTGCGGTTCGGGCTCGTCCTGGGCGCCGTCCGTTGCCTGCTTCAGGACCTTTTCGGCCAGGTCGGAGGTGACCGCGGTGACCGTCACGTCCGCGCCGCGGTTCCAGCGGGACACCAGCAGCGTCCAGCCCTCGCCCTCGGCCAGCGTCGCGCTGCGGTCGTCGTCGCGCGCGGCGCGCAGCACCTTCGCCGACGGCGGCAACAGCGTCGCGCCCGACTTGACGCGGTCGATCGAGGAGGAGTGCGAGTACGGCTGCTCGCCCGTCGCGAAACGGCCGAGGAACAGCGCGTCGACGACATCCGACGGCGAGTCGCTGTCGTCGACGTTCAGCCGGATCGGCAGAGCGGCTTCAGGGTTCGCAGACATGCCGCCCATGATCCGGCACGGGGACGCCGTATGCACCCAGGTTTCAACTTTCACCGGCACGCCGGCCCCCGGTGGCGTTACGTACCTGTTCCTGCGATACCTGCCGGAATGCCAACCCCCGCCGATACCCTGACGGGTGATGGGACGTCATGGATGGACCTCGGGGGCAAAGCGGTGGCGGCTCACCGCGCTGATCGGCGTGGGTGTGGCCGTAATCGCCCTCGTACTGACGATGTGCGCCACTCTTCCCACCGACGACACCGGCCGGGGCAGCGACGGCGGCACCACAGCCGAAGGCGACAAGGTGCACGGCACACCCGCACCGGTGCCCGCGAAAGCCGAGCCCGAACTGGGCTGGGGCTTCACGCATACGCAGTACAGCGCGGACGAGGGCACACCGGCGGCCCTGCGCAGAGCACAGAGCACACTGTCCGCGCAGTCGGTGCCGCAGATCCAGCACATCATGGGGTGGGGCGCGGAGAACCCGGAGCCCTCGCCCGGCCGGTACCGGTTCGACGAACTGGACAGCCGCATCGACCTGATCCGCCGTACGGGCGGCACCCCCGTCATCACCCTGTGCTGCGCGCCCGACTGGATGAAGGGCGGCAAGGCCGGCTCGGACAACACCGACTGGAGCAAGAAGGCCCTGGAGACCGCGCCGAGCCCCGAGCACTACAAGGACTTCGCGAAGCTCGCCGCCACCGTCGCCAAGCGCTATCCGGACGTACGCCACTTCATCGTCTGGAACGAGTTCAAGGGCTTCTTCGACGACGGCCGCAAGCGCTGGAACTACGAGGGCTACACCCAGCTCTACAACCTCGTGTACGCCGAGCTGAAGAAGGTCAACAAGGCGAACCTGGTCGGCGGCCCCTACCTCGTCATGGACAGTTACGAGCCGCGCGACACGACCTATGCCTCCGCTCTCAAGGGCCCCTGGGGCAGCGTCGACCAGCGGGTCCTCGACGCCTACAGCTACTGGGACGAGAACAAGAAGGGCGCGGACTTCGTCGTCGTCGACGGCGCGAGCTACACCCGCGACGACGAGCTGCTGCCCGACGAGTTCAAGGCGACGGACAAGCTCACCGCGGTGAGCAGGTGGATCCGCGACCGGTCCGGCGGGCTGCCGCTCTGGTGGGCCGAGTACTACGTCGAGCCGGGCGACGACGATGACGACCGCGACGGCTGGAGCGAGCCGCACCGCACCGCCGTACACGCCTCGGGAATGATCGCGATGGTCCGCGGCGGGGCGAGCACCGGCTTCTACTGGAACCCGCAGAACAGGGGCGCCACGTGCGCGGGCTGCCTGTGGCGCTCCACCGAACTCGACGACGGCGGCGGTCAGTTGCCGATGATGAAGCTGCTGGCGCGGTTCGCGAAGGAGTTCCCGCCGGGCACCCGGTACGACGCGCGCGTCCGGGTCGCCCCCGACGACGTACCGAATGTGCGCGTCCTCGCCGACGACAGGACCGTCCTCGTCGTGAACATCCTCGACCGCCCCATCAAGGCGAAGATCGACGGCAAGTCCTTCGACATGAAGAGCTATGAGGTGCGGTGGCTGGCGCGTTCCTGAGCGCCGTACGACACCACCTCACGACATCGTCAGGAACCGCTGCACCAGTGAAGCCAGCAGCACCGCCAGCAGCGGCAGCGAGAACCAGAACGTGCTCTGCAGCCACTGCAGCTGCCGCACACCCGGCGCCACCGCCACCCGTACGACCTCGCGCGCCGCGAGCAGCACGATCAGCGCCAGCGCGGCCAGCGCGCCCACCACCGACCACGGCGTCCAGGTGATCTTCGGTCCGACCGGTCCCGGATCCGGCTTCTCGACCGCGCCGTCCGGCTGCTCGCGCAGCGCGTACAACGACACGTCCTCGTTCGACAGGACCTTCTTGAGCTCCGGCCGTTTGTCGAGATTCGCGGTCAGCCGCTTCTCCCAGGTGGCCGAATAGCCCGCGTCGAGCCGCAGATAGACCGACTGACTCCGGTTGATCATGAGGTACGAGTTCGGGCCCGCGTCCTTGAGCGACTTCACCAGGCCCGCCACCAGCACCGGGTCGACCGGAGCGAGCGTCGGTACGTAGTTGACCTTCTCCATGTCCCTGGCGCCCCAGGGGATTGCGGGCGTCACATTGTCCAGGGTGTCGTTGCTCATCCACAGCAGCCGCACCGACGGGTCGTCGTGCGCGTACACGAACTCCATCGCCGCGACCTCGCCGCCCCTGACCCGCTCGAAGGGCTCGTTGCCCCAGCGTGCGACGAGGAAGCCGCCGATGAGGAGCAGGCCCGTCATCAGCGCGGCCAGCGGCGCCAGGCTCTTGCGGTCCGCGTCCCGCTCGGCGGCGGTCGCCCCGGTGCGCGGGAAGAGCGCGAGCCCGGCCAGCAGCGCGGCGCCCGGCAGCGCGAACATGAAGACGCGCAGCGCCATTTCCCCGCCGTACGACTGCATGCCGAAGCCCAGGAACGGCACAAAGGCCAGCACCAGCAGGGACCGCTCGCTGTAACCGGCGAAGCGGCGCCGCCACCAGCCCCAGCACGCGAAGGCCATCACACCGCCGGCCATCGCGACACGGACGTACAGCACCAGCTTGTGCGTCGAGCTGCCGCCCTCGATACGGCCGGAGACGGACGACGTCACATTGCCGCCCACCCCGCCGACCCCGCCGAAGAGCTCGTCGAAGTGCCCCGACCAGTACGGCTCGGCGAAGAAGCCGATCCACACCGCGACCAGTACGGCGAACAGCATCGGCAGCCCGCGCAGCGTGGAGCGGCCCGCCATCACCAGGACGGCCAGGACCCCGAGCATCACGAACGGCGTGAGCTGGTGCGCGGGTACGGTCGCGGCGAAGAGCCCGACCAGGACGAGCAGCAGCACCGCCTTCTCGCGCCGCCCGGCGGGCGTGACCTCGGCCTCGCCGGGACGCCGCTTGGTCCACAGCACCCGTGGCTCACGGAACCACACCAGCAGCACCGCGACGAAGGCGAGATACATCCCGTACGTGAAGCCCTGCGGCGAGAAGTAGTCCTGGCCGACCCAGCCGCTCAGTACGAAGATCCAGACACCCGCCCACTTCGCCCGCCAGCTCGCCCGCACGGACCGCATCAGGAGGAACAGCGGCGGGAGGTAGAGGAGCTGCATGGCGAGTGGCCACCAGCGGATCACCGACGACATGTCGGAGACACCGCACGCCTCGGCGACAAAGGTGGCCGCCGCGAAGAAGCCCGGCCAGCTCCAGCGCGCGTCGAGGTCCGGCACCGCCGAGCCGGTCCTGTCGATGTAGTCCATGAAGCCGAGGTGCTGCCAGGCCGTCGGGAACCGCGGCTCCGTCTCCAGTACGGCGGGCAGCGCGTGCAGCGACACCACCGTGGCCAGCAGCGCCAGCGTCAGCAGTACGGTCCGTGGCCGGTCCAGCCACAGCAGCGAAGCGAAGGACAGCGCGAGGAGGCCGGCGCCGAGCAGAGTCGCCGCCGGAAGTACGGAGATCAGCCCGAGGCCGCCCATGCGGTCCAGGTCGGCCTCGCCGATGCCCCGCACCGGCAGCCAGTAGAGCACCAGCGCGGCCAGAAGCAGCAGCCCGACGCCCAGTTCGGGGACGCGGAGGTGCAGGGCGCGGAACGGTGAGCGGCGCGGCGCGGGCGTGGGCGCCGCCTCGGGGGCCACAGGCGTCTCGGGCTCCTCGCCCACCGAACGCGCCTCGCCTGCCGAATGCGCCTCGTCACTCGGATGCGCCTCGCCGGTCTCGCTCGCGTCGGCCGACACCGCGGCCTCGGGTACGGAGGAGCCGGACCGGGGCGAAGAGATCGCCCGCGGCAGCGGCGACCTGAGCGCCCAGGTCGGCCGGTGGTCGGCCGCGTCGCTTCCGCCGGTCTCCGTTACGGGCGTACCCGCGGCCGGAGTCCCGGGCCCCGGCCGCACATCGGGCCTGCGCTCCGGGTGGTCGAAGTCCAGCCGCGCCCCCAGCGGCATGGTGGGCGGGTCGAGCGCGGAGCGCAGCGCCCAGCGCGTCCCGTACTCGCCCCCGGCCGGCCCCTTCTCCGTACGGCCACGGTCGCCACGGTCCGCGTCGCCGAGGTCGCCGTCGACCGCCAGGTCGGCCAGGTCACCGTCCGGAGCCGCCGCGTCCACGCCCCTCGTATCCCTCGCAGCACCCCTCGCACCGGCCGGCGGCGCGGACTTGACCACCCGGTACAGCTTGACGCCCGCCACCGCCGCGACGACGGCAAGGCTGGAGATCTCCGCGACGCCCGCGCCCGTAAGGCCCATGCGCGGCAGCAGCAACAGCGTCAGGCCCAGCACCAGCACGCACAGTCCACCCTGGAGATAGGCGAGTCCGGACGTACGGCTCTGGGCGCGCAGCACCGCGAAGTACACCTCGATGACGACGCGCAGCAGCGCGCCGACCGCGAACCAGCGCAGCAGCGGCGTCGCCGCGTTCGCGTATCCCTCGCCGAACACGCCCAGGATGTAGGGGGCGCCGAAGAACAGGACGGCCGCCACCGGCAGCATGATCCGCGCCATGCGGCGCAGGGCGGCCCGGCAGTTCTGCGCCAGGGTGCTCGGATCGTGCGCGCCCTCGACCGTGAGGGAGGCACCCATGTTGATGGCGAGCAGATTGACCGTGCCGCCGATGGTCGTGGTGATGTAGAAGTACGCGTTGTCCTCGGAGCTGACCTGCGCGGCGACGATCACAGGCACGGCGTAGACCACGGCCAGCGAGAACAGCGAACCGGTGTAGTCGCCCGCCAGGAAGCGGCCCATCTGCCGCAGTGTCGGCGGCTGAGCGCGCTCCTCGGTGGCTTTCACATGGCGCGGCACCAGCCGCCGGAAGACCAGCCAGCCCAGCGGGATGACGGACATGGCGATCGCGGCGACCCACGAGACGAAGACGCCCGCGGTCGGGATCGACGTGGCGATCGCAACGAGCAGCACCAGCTTGACCGCGGAGAAGACGGTATTGCCCACCGGCACCCACAGCGCGCTGCGCAGACCGGTCAGCACCCCGTCCTGGAGGGTCAGCAATGCCCAGGCGATGACGGCGAGCACGAAGCCGAGGCCGTTCAGCGGGCCGTGCAGAAAGCGGTACGAAGGACCCCACAGGTCCAGCGTGGCCAGGAAGATCACGGCGGCCACGGCGACCACCACGGAGCTGCCCGCGTACGTCCTGAGCACCAGCCGCCCCGTGCTGCGCCCCGCCACCGGGATGAAGCGCGCCAGCGCACCGGTGAGCGTCAGCGCGGTCAGTCCGGCGAGGAGCTTCATCGCGGCGATGGCCGCGGAACCCTGGCCGACCGCGGCCTCCGAGTAGTACCGGGCTGCGGCCAGCCAGAAGCTCAGGCCGAGCAGCGCACTGATACCCGTATTGAGCATCAGGGCGTAGGCATTGCGGAAGAGCGGACTCCCACCGCCCCTTCCGGGCAGCCGTAAGCGGCGCCCGGACGACTGCCCCGCCGTCGCCGGGCTTTCGGCGCTCTCGGCCTGGGCGGTGGTCGTGTCAGACACGGATTCTGCTTACCTTCCGGCCGGCCGCTCGGGCTCTGCGGACCATGGCGTACCCCTTGGTGAGGGCCCGGTCCCCGGCGAAGTTGCGGGCGATCGACCGGCCCTCCACCAGCCGCTGGAACTCCTCGATACCGGTGCTGCGCTGTACGGTCACCCGCTCCAGGGCGTACGGTCCCTGCCGCCGTCGGGCGAGCGCGTTCCCCACGGCGAGGGACTGCGCGAACCCGGTCTCGCGCACGGTCCGGCGCACGCGCCGGCTGGAGTAGCCGTACGGGTAGGCGAAGGAGACGGGCCTGTCGCCCAGCTCCTCCGTGATGATCTCCCGGCAGCGCCTTGCCTCGAACAGCAGCTCGTCGTCCGGGAGTTGGTCCATCTGTGGATGAGTGTGGCTGTGGCCGCCGATCTCGGTTCCCGCGGCGGCGAGTTCGCGCACCTGGTCCCAGTCGAGCATGGTGTCGAGGGCGCCCCCGGTGTCGTACGGGCCGCGCAGCCAGCCCGTCGACACGAACAGGGTGGACGCGAAACCGTGCTTGGCGAGCGCCGGCAGGGCGTGCCGGTGCACGCCCTCGTAACCGTCGTCGAAGGTGATCAGTACCGGCCGCGGTGGCAGCACCCCGCCACCGCGCCAGGCCGCGCCCAGCTGCGCGGTGGTGAGCGGCGTGAACCCGCGCTCGTCCAGCAGTTCCAGCTGCTCGGCGAACGCCTCGGGAGACACCGAGAGGCGGTACGCGGCCTTCGCCGGGCGGTGCCCCACCGCGTGGTACATCAGGATCGGCACCGGTGTGCTCATCGCATCTCACCTCGCGCATGCGGTTCTTGGAGGGCCGGGCGGGGCACCGAAAAGCCGCCGCCCCGACGCGCGCGGACGGTGCCGAGTACGTACCCGCCCGCCGCGACCGCCACCCCGGCCACAATGGCCCCCGCGCGGCCCGCCCCGCCCGGTCGGCCGAGCACGGCGTCACGCAGCCCGCGGGCCACACCCGCCGGCAGCACCCGCGTCGTATACCGGCGCTCGGAGGCAAGCCCCTTGCCCGCACCGACACTTCGCGCCACGAGTGCCTTCGACAACCCCTCGGCGTAGGCCCGCGTACGGAAGTACCCGAAGCGCTCCCGGGCGGCCGGGACCTTGTGGTGGATGACCGCACGGTCGTCGATCAGCAGCACCGCGTCGGGCAGGGCCGTGGTGAGCCGGATGCACAGCTCCGTCTCCTCGCAGCCCAGCGGCCGCTTGTCGCCGTCCCTGCCGATGCCCGTGGCGAAGCCCCCCGCCGCGTCGAAGGCCGATTTACGGAAGGAGGCATTGCCGCCGAGGACATTGCGGACCCGCACCCGGCCGGGTGGCAGGCCCTTGTACGTACAGCCGACGACCCAGTCGAACTCCTCGGGGAACCAGTCCGGTCTGCGGCCGGATGCCCAGGCGGGCATGGTTCTTCCCCCGACGGCCATCACCCGGGGATCCTCGTAGCCCTCCGCGAAGTGCCGCAGCCAGTCGCGCTCGGCCACGGCGTCGTCGTCGAGGAAGGCGACGATGTCGCCGCGGGCTGCGGCGATGCCGGTGTTGCGACCCGAGGAGAGGCCGCGGGGGCCCGCATTGGCGAGCACCCGCACCTCCTCGCCTGCGTCTTTGTACTCCTTGCCGAGCCGTTCGAGCAGCGCCGGATTGTGGTCGACGACCAGCAGCGTCTCGGCGGCGGGCCGTGACTGGTGACGCACCGAGTCGACCGCCGCGAGGATGTCCTCCCAGCGATCCTCGGTGTAGACGCAGATCACCACCGAGATGTCCGGCTCGTTCAGGTCCGGCTGGTTCAAGACACCGCTCCCCGGCCGTGCCGCTTCCCCCGCTCCTTGAGGATCACTCGCAGGACGCGCAGTCCGTCCCGTACGGCGCTGAGGTTGCTCATGCCGTGGATGCGGACGTACTCGTGGCTGGGAATCTCCTGGACCCGCAGGCCCGCCTTGACGACCCGGATGTTCATCAGGGTCTCGACCTCGAAGCCGGTGCAGTCCAGGTCGATCTTGTCGAGGCAGTGCCGCCAGAAGGCGTTGTAGCCGTAGCAGAGGTCCGTGTAGCGGGCGCCGAACTTGGCGTTGACCACGGCGCACAGCACCCGGTTGCCGAGCTTGCGGACCGGCGTCATGTCGTCCGTGCCGCCGCCGTTGGCGAAGCGTGATCCCTTCGCGAAATCGGCCCCCGAGACGAGCGCCGAGACATAGCTGACGATCTCATTGCCGTCGGCCGAGCCGTCCGCGTCGACCATCACGATGATTTCGCCGGTGGCGGCGGCGAATCCACTGATCAGTGCGTCGCCCTTGCCTTTTCCGCGCTGCTTGACGACCTTGATTCCCGGCCAGAGATCGCGGGCCACCTGCACGGTGTCGTCGGTCGAATTCCCGTCGACCAGGATCACTTCGTGGATCCAGTCGGGAAGTGTCTTGAAGACGTACGGGAGGTTTTCCGCCTCATTCATGGCGGGGATCACCACGCTCACCGGCGGCGCAATGGCGAGGTGCGAAGAGATCGGCCGGTACTGACCGGGTATTCGGCCGGCTCCCGTCCCTTGCGAATTGCCGTTCCGTGACGGCGCGATTAACGGATCTTGCCCTGGCACCGCAGGGCGGAGTACTGAGCTCATGAGTGTTTTCCCTCTCCACCGGTGGACCGCCCGCCCCCGGGCGGTCCGGATGAGTTTCCGGTTCGAAAGGGGGGGTTCTCACCCGGCCCATGACGGCATGGAACTCCGTACTGGTCGGGTGAGCTGGCATAACTCTCCACGCGGCACGCGACTCGGCACAGCTGTGGTCACCGAGTACGGCACCCCCCTACCGCGCCCGCCCCGGACCCCTCGCGACGCTTGAGCCCTCCCCTAGAGCCGCTTTGCATGATGGACCGATGCGGGTGGATGTACGACGGTATTGATGATTGGGACTGTATGGCAAGACCTGGAACGTAGACTCGCTTTTTTGTGTCTTTGGCCTTACATCGACGGTCACATACGGAACCGTCCCGATCGGATTTCCCCGATCCGTTTGAGCAACTTATCGGCGGGTTCGAACAGTTCAGGCCGTTCGACCACCGTATTGCGCAGCGCCCGGACCGGGGCACGCCGTGCCCATTGGCCCAGGGCGACCGGGTGACGGCGCATCACCCACCCCTCGGACACCATGATTTCCCGCGTCTTGAGGGAGTCCTTGTACTGTTTCTGGCCGCGGCCGAGATCGATGTAAGCGGTGCCGTCGGCGGCGGCGGCCTCAGCGATCCGCAGATGCATCAGCAAACCGGGCGAGAATTTCGCGAACGCCGGATCATAGGCCGGGAACCAGCAGCTGATGATCCTTTCCGTACGCGGACCGAAATGCGCGGCAATCGGCCGGCCGTCCGCGTAAAGAACCGACAGGAGCCCGCTGAAGGATTCGGTGCGGGTGTGGAACAGATGGTCGACGAGTCCGATGATCCAGGACTGTGTGAAGCGGTCGCTGCGCCCGGTCCTCCGGTACTGCGCGGACTTCCAGCGCATCAGCGTGCGCAGCGCCTCCGGGTCCCGCTCGTCGTGCACGTACGTCAGCTCGCCGACGGTGCGGATCAGCTTCCGCTCCTTGGCTAGGGTCGTCTTGAGGAACTTCGGTGAGTTCTTCCGCAGGTGCGCGAGGTAGGCCTCGTACCCGTCCTGCGTGTCGATCACCGGCGACGCGAACGAACCGGTGGCGCCGGCCTCGAAAGGCCCCTGTCCCTGCGCCAAGTGGTCGAATTCCCACACCGCGAGCCCGCAGGCCCGCAGCAGTTCCCGTGCGTCCCACTCGAAGCCCGGCCTGTGCACCAGGCCCTGACTGTCGGACACACCGAGACCGATGGCCCGGCCGACGCCGGTGGCGGATCTCTGGTGCGGGAAGAACGCGGCCGGCTCACCGTCCTCGCGTACGACGGCGATCCGCACCCCGCGCCGGTACCGGCCCATGGCGAGGGCGAACTCGGGGGAGAGGAAAGGGTTCGCCAGCTCCGGCGAACCGTGCAGATGCGCCTTGGACTGCATCGCGGTCCAGGAGGCCCGGTCGGCGGCGCTGAGTTCACCGGGGCGGTGCACATGGATGTCCACGTCAGAGGGTCTGCCTTCTCGCCGTACGGCCGCCGGGGCGCCGTACCAGTGCCAGCAGGAAGAGGAGAGCGCTGAGCCCGGCGATCGCCGCCACGCCGCCCCGCACCGACCACATGTGCGTGGCCAGCATGGCCTGGGCGACCAGCAGGTTCAGTGCTACTGCCCCTGCTGTCGACGCCACCAGACGGCCCAGCGGTTCCATGCCCCGAAGTCCCGCGGCCACGGCGGACGCCGGAGCCGCGATCAGGAAGAAGAGGGTGAACGGCGGCCGCAGCGGCGATGTCAGATCGGTGAGCGCCAGGACCGCGCCGACCGCCGATACGGCGAGCGCGGCGCCCGCGAGAACGGGCAGCGAATCCGCGACGGCTGCTGATGTCTTGTTACTGATGGTCTGCATTGGCGACTTTGCCCCCTGAAGCGCCGGATGCCGGGCTTCAATGTCGCGCAGTCGGCTCAGCCCCGTCAAGGATGCGGAGAGAGTGTGTGGAAGATCCCTGGCGAAACTCCTTGGCATGGACACTTCCGGTGATGTATGGGGACTGCTACGACAGTTGAGGCGGAAATCCTGCTAAGGGAGGTTCCATGAAACTGTCCCGAATCGCGGCATTCTCATCGTCGCTCCTGCTCGCCGCCGCCCTCGCCCTCACCGGGGCGGGCGCGGCGCAGGCAGCTCAACAGGCCGAATCCCTCGACGCTGCGTCCATCAACTACGCAGCCCTCGGCGACTCCTACTCCTCGGGCGTCGGGGCCGGCAGCTACGACAGTGGCAGCGGCTCCTGCAAGCGAAGTACACGTGCCTACCCGGCCCTGTGGGCCGCGTCCCATTCACCCTCGTCGTTCGCCTTCACGGCTTGCTCCGGCGCCCGTACGGGTGATGTGACAGCCGGTCAGCTCGGCCCGCTCAGCTCCTCGACCGACCTCGTCTCCCTCACCGTCGGCGGCAACGACGCCGGCTTCGCCGACGTCATGACGACCTGCGTCCTCCAGTCCGAGTCCGCCTGCCTCGCCCGGATCGAGGAGGCGAAGCGCTACGTGGACTCGACCCTGCCCGGCAAGCTCGACTCGGTGTACTCGGCGATCAGAGCCAAAGCCCCGTCGGCGCGTGTCGTCGTACTCGGCTACCCCCGCTTCTACAAGCTCAACGGCAGCTGCACCGCCGGCCTCACCGAGAAGGAGCGCGCTGCCATCAACGGCGCTGCCGACTACCTCAACGCCGCCACCGCCAAGCGGGCGGCCGACCACGGCTACACCTTCGCCGAGGTCACACCGGCCTTCACGGGACACGAGATCTGCTCCTCGTCCCCGTGGCTGCACAGTGTGAAGTGGACGAACATCGGCGAGTCGTACCACCCGACGGCCGCCGGCCAGTCGGGCGGCTACCTGCCGGTATTCAACTCCGCCGCCTGACCTGCGCTTCGGCTGTGTAGGAGGCCGTGTACGAGGAGGCCCCGCCCGTCGGGGTCTCCTCTTCCTGTTCGCAGGTGACCGAGAACGACACGGAGTTGGACCGGGCCGAAACCGGACTCCTGACCTCCACACTGATCTCGTCGTGGAAGGTCTCGCCCTCCTTGTACGTCAGCTCGGTGTGGTTGACCTGCTTCGACTTCCCGTCGCCGGCCCCGAAGGACAGCGTTTTCCAGCCAGGGTCGGACGACTCGCCGCTCTCGCTCACCCAGCGGTATTCGACCTCCACCGGGGTGCGGCCGACGGTGAACGTGGCGGTGAAGGCCGGTGCCTGCGCCTCGGGCGGCGGGCAGGTGCCGGAGTAACTGCCGCGCACGGTCGTGACGGCGACCTTCACGGACTGGGCGGGCGGCGGGGTGGTGGTGCCGCCATTGCCCCCGTTCCCGTGACCGCCGCCGTTGCCGCTTCCGCCGCCGTCATTGCCCCCGTCGCCGCCGCCGTTGTCGCCGCCCGTGCTGCCCGGCGTGCCGCTCCCGCCCGTGGCGGAGCCACCGCCGTCGGTACCGCCGCTGCTGCCGTTGGCTCCGCCGTTGTCGACGCCGGCCGTGCCGGACGAGGCACCGGAACTCTCCCCCGGATCCCCCTTGTTGCCGTTCAGCAACGCCCACGTGATGCCGCCGATCACGAGCAGCAGCACGGCCAACCCCGCCGCCAGCACCAGTCCCGCCCGCCGGGGCCGCCCCTGCGTGGTGGTCGTCGTCACGGTGCCTGGCGTCGGCAGGGGGCCGGGGGGCGGCGTGGGGCTGCCGTACGGCGACGGCGCGGGACCGGGGACCGGCGTCGGAGCCGTGACGGTCGGGCTGCTGTACGGCCCGGGGGCGACTGGGGTCTCTCCTGTACGCGGCGCTCCGCCTGCCGCCACGATCCGCAGCTGCCGCGCTGTCTCGTCGGCGGACAGCCGCTCGGCCGGGTCCTTCCGCAGCAGCCCCTCGATCACCGGTGCCAGCGCCCCCGCCCGTACAGGCCGCGGCAGCTCTTCGTCCACCACCGCGCGCAGCGTGGAGAGCGGGGTGTCCTGACGGAACGGCGAATTGCCCTCGACGGCGGCGTACAGCAGCACTCCGAGCGACCACAGATCCGATTCGGGCCCCGGCGTACGCCCCATCGCCCGCTCCGGCGCGAGGAATTCGGGCGACCCGATCAGCTCGCCCGTCATGGTGAGCGCCGAGCTGCCCTCGACCATCGCGATGCCGAAGTCCGTCAGTACGACCCGGCCGTCATTGGCGATCAGGACATTGCCCGGCTTCACATCGCGGTGGAGTACGCCCGCCTCGTGCGCGGCGCGCAGGGCCGCCAGGACGTCGCCCCCGATGTGCGCGGCCCGCTGCGGCGGCATCGGCCCTTCGCCGTCCAGTACGTCGGAGAGCGTCAGCCCGCGCACCAGCTCCATCACGATCCAGGGCCGGCCCTCCTCGGTCGCCACGTCGTACACGGTGACCACATTGCGGTGCGAGATGCGGGCCGCCGCCCAGGCCTCGCGCTCCAGCCGTGCGTACAGCCGCCGCCCGTCGGTGGCTCCGAGTCCGGACGGCGCTCTGACCTCCTTGACCGCGACTTCACGGCCCAGCACGTCGTCGCGGGCACGCCATACGACGCCCATGCCGCCCTCACCCAGCGGGGCCAGCAGGCGATAGCGGCCCGCGATCACCCGCTGCTCGTTGCCCGGCTCTTCACTCACTGGCGAGCCCCCCATCCGCAGCAGAGCGGCATCACGGTAGAAACCACTTCAAGTTAGCTCAACTCACGGCGTATGCAGCCCCCTTGAGCGGCAATCAGGGCCGGACGGGCCGACCGGAGCTGCGGGCTGTCCAACTCGCCCTGGAATCAGCCGTATTCGGAGAGTGACCGTCAACACCCGTATCGCAGTGGTGAATCCCGTGGGCGGGATACACGTGTGTCCAGCCGGCGGGATAGGGTTAACCTGCCCGGGCCGGGTGCCCTCGTACGGGTGGGGAGTGACATGGAACAGATAACGGTGCGCAGCAGGCCGCGAGTGCCTGCGATCACGTGTGGAAGCGGCGCGACCAGCTCGCGTCTCGACCGCCATCTCGCGGTGCTCGGCGGCCCAGCCGTCCCGCAGCGCGAGTCGGCCGAGGCGACACTGCTGATGCGCGAGCTGACCTCGCGTGATGTTGCGCACTCGCGAGCGAGCAGGAGCGGACGCGTCTCGCTCTTCGCTCCGCTGCGACGGCTGCGTCGATCGCTCTTCGGCAGCCGCCACTGACTCGGGCGGAACCAGAGTCACGGACACGCTCAGGCGACCACACCGTCCCGGCGCAGCGCTGAAACCTGTACGTCCGTCATCCCCAGGCCGTGCAGCAGCGCGTCGGTGTGTTCGCCGAGTGCGGGAACCGGACCCATCACAGGGTCCGTCCCACCCGGCATCGTGATCGGCGGCAGAAGTGCCCGCAAGGGCCCCGCCGGTGACTCCACGTCACGCCAGCGGTTCCGCGCCGCCAACTGCGGATGCGCGGCAACATCGGCCACCGTATTCAGCCGCGCACAGGCGATACCGGCAGCTTCCAGCGCCGCGACCGCCTCCGGCGCACTCATCGCGACCAGCGCCTCGGCGACCACCGCATCCGTCTTCTCCCGGTTCCCGGTACGGGCGGTGTTCGTCGCGAAGGCCGGATCGTCCGCCAGCTCCGGTCGGCCGAGCACCTGCTCGGCCAGCCGCCGCCACTCCCTGTCGTTCTGTACGGACAGCAGCACCTGGCCGCCGTCCGCCGTCGGATAGGCGTCGTACGGAGAGATGACGGCGTGCGCGACCCCGGTGCGCGCCGGGGCTTCACCCCCATGCATCCCATGGTGCAGCGGATGCCCCATCCACTCGGCGAGCGCCTCCAGCATCGAGACCTCCACAGGCCCGCCGAGCCCCGTCGTCCCGCGCCGCAGCAGCGCCGCCAGGACCCCCGAGAACGCGTACATCGCCGCCGCGATGTCGGCCGCCGGAATACCGGCCTTGACGGGCTGCGCGGGGGTGCCGGTCACGGACACCAGGCCCGCCTCGCACTGGACGAGCATGTCGTACGCCCGCTTGTCGGCGTACGGTCCGCCGTCGCCGTATCCGGAGATGTCGACGGCGATCAGGCGCGGGTACGCGGCGCACAGCGTCGCCGCGTCCAGACCGAGCCGGGCGGCCGCGCCGTGAGCGAGGTTCTGTATGAACACATCGGCGCCCGCGACGAGCCGGCGGACGGTGTCGAGGCCACGCGGGTCCTTGAGGTCGACGGCGATGGACTCCTTGCCCCGGTTGCACCAGACGAAGTGCGAGGCGAGGCCGCGCGCCGCGGTGTCGTAGCCGCGGGCGAAGTCGCCGCCGTCCGGGCGCTCGATCTTGATCACGCGGGCGCCGAGATCGGCGAGCTGGCGGGTGGCGAACGGCGCCGAGACGGCTTGCTCGACGGCGACGACGGTGATGCCGTCGAGGGGCAGTGGCTGATGGCTCATAACAGCACTGACTACCGTGTACGCAGCACCTTTGTCATCGCTGTCATCCGCACAGGTTGACGGAGCGACCCTGCCGGGATGGAGAGTTTGCCGCCGCTCACCACCCTCCGGTCGGCGTACCGGCGGACGGCGAGCGCTGCGAAGACCGCGATCCACCAGCGACCAGGCCGGCGATCCGGCGACGGGACGGGCCACCGGCCAGGCGGCGTCCGCCGGGACCGGGCGTACCCGAAGAGGTCGCGCACCGCCGCCCATCCCTACAGCAGCGCGAACTGGCCCTCAGGGCCTTCCTCCGCATGGTCCAGCACAGACGCCGGCCGCCGTGCAGCGTCCCGCACCGGCAGCACCCCCGCCTCCGTCAACTCAGCACGTGTGATCCGTTCGGTCCCCGCCAACTCGCGCCGCCCGGGCTCCAGTTCGCCCAACAACGCCAGCACCGTAATCAGCTCCAGCAGCTCCGAAGTCCACTCCTGCGCCCACTCCGCCGCGCGGATCGCCTCCAGCGTGCCGGGTTCCGGTTCCGCCGTGCGGCGGTCGAACCACAGGTCCAGCACCCGTACGCCGCTCACCTCGAAGTCCCACGCCGCACGCGGTACGGGTGAGATGCGGCCGGCCCCGATGTGCAGCGTCTCCTCCTCCGCGTCGTACGTCAGCTCCCCGGGCCGGGCCGGCACCGCGGAGCGTACGTACGGGCGGCACCCTCCCGGCAGCCTCGGGCGTTCCCCGCCCCGCGCCCCGCGCAGCTGGATCGCGGTCATCCGGCGGCCCAGCTCCACCCCCGTCGACCAGGCGCCGGGGTCCGCCGGCAGCGGGACCACGGCGCCCGACGGTGACCCCTCCGCCGCCGCGACCGCCCACGCCAGCACCTCGTCGGCCGTGACCTCGCGCCCGTAACGCCCGCTCAGCAGCGCCAAGAGCCCCGGCGCGAGGTTGGGCTCGCGGCCGCCGGGACGGCGAAAGAGAGGGCGGATGCGCCCGGGGCGGCCGGCGGCGGAGCGGCCGTCCGGCAGCACCGCGCTGACCAGCAGCGCCGGCCCCGCCGACCCGGGCACGTAACCCTGCTCGACGGCGAAGAGCTGCTCCGCGTCGGCGACCCGCCACAGCTCGGGGCGGGCGGCGTCGATCAGGCGGTGGTCGGGGATGAGCCACTGCTCGTCGAACGGGCCGTGCACGACACGCACCGGCTCCGGGCAGGGCCCGCTCTCGCGCGTGAGGCGCCCGGTTCCGGTGGGCCGACCGGGCAGTGCGGCAACCGAACTGCGCGTCGTCCGCGCCCGCGTCGCCACGAACAGCTCCTCGCGCTCGGCGCCCCGCGCCCGTACCAGCGCATCCCAACGGGCCCGCAGTGTCCGCCTGTCCGGCGCGAGAATCCAGCCACGTCCCAGCCGCAAGGCCGCCACCGACCACGGCATCAGTTCGTCGAGCAGCGGGGCGTCCGTACCACTCATGCGGGCATCCTCCCCGTAACTCTCCCCATCAGTCGCAGCCCCCGGCATCGTAACCAAGCGCCCGCGGACCGGACGTCAGTGCGCGTCCACCGTCACGGAGAACGAGAAACGGTCGCCCCGGTAGCGGATGCGGGCGACATCGACCACCCGCCCCTCCTCGTCGTACGTCACCCCCGTGTAGTGCAGGATCGGGCTCAGCAGCGGCACCTTCAGCAGGTCGGCCGTGGCCGGATCGGCGAGCGTCGCCTCCACCGTGTCCGTGATCTTGCTGATGCGCACGCCGAGCACGTCACGCAGCACCTTCGTCATCGGCCAGCGTTCGAGATCGGCGATGTCGAGACCGGCCGCGAGCTCCGGACGCACCGCGTTCTCCGCCCAGTTGGTCGGCTCGCCGCTCTCGCCGTCGCGGCGCAGCCGCTTGTACGTCACCACCTCGCGCACGTCCGGGAAGTACGCGAAGAGCTCGCCGGGCACGGGCGCCGGACCGTGGTCCAGGACCGTCGTCAGCTCGCCCGACTGCTGGGCCACGATCGCGTCGATCGAGCCCAGCAGCCGGCGCGGGGCGCCCCGCCTCGCCCCCGGCTCGATGAACGTGCCGCGCCGCCGGTGCCTGCTGATCAGGCCCTCGGCCTCCAGTTCCTTGAGGGCCTGGCGCATGGTGAGCACGCTCACGCCGTAGTGCGCCGCGAGCTGTTCCTCGGTGGGCAGCCGCAGTGAAGCGTCGGGCGTGCGGCCCAGTATGGAAGCGCGCAGGGACTGCGAGACCTGGTACCAGAGGGGCAGCTTCCGGTTCAGGACCAGCGAGTCGGGGGCGAATGCGGTCACGGTTTCAGTTCTCCGTCGGTACGCCGGTGGTGGGCCGCATGTACTACGACCTGAAGTGGCGTTCCAGACCCTGCCACACGTCGTCGTACGACGCCTGAAGATGGTCGGCGGTCGCCGCCTGCCCGGTCGCCGTCACCGGCCAGCGCGTCTCGAACATGAAGGCAAGACCGTCGTCGATCTTCTGCGGCTTCAGCTCGGCGGCGCTCGCCCGGTCGAAGGTCTCCCGGTCGGGTCCGTGCGCCGACATCATGTTGTGCAGTGAACCACCGCCTGGGACAAAGCCCCCCTTTCCGGCAGTCTTCGCGTCGTACGCGCCCTCGATGAGGCCCATGTACTCGCTCATCACATTGCGGTGGAAGTACGGCGGCCGGAAGGTGTCCTCACCGACCAGCCAGCGCGGCGCGAAGACGACGAAGTCGACACCGGCCAGGCCCGGGGTGTCGGACGGCGACGTCAGCACGGTGAAGATCGACGGGTCGGGGTGGTCGTAGCTGATGGAGCCGATGACATTGAAGCGGTGCAGGTCGTAGACGTACGGCACGTGATTGCCGTGCCAGGCGACGACATCGAGAGGTGAGTGGTCGTACGTCGCCGACCAGAGGTTGCCGCAGAACTTGTTGACCACCTCGACCGGGCCTTCGGTGTCCTCGTACGCCGCCACCGGGGCGAGGAAGTCACGCGCGTTGGCCAGGCCGTTGGCGCCGATCGGGCCGAGGTCGGGGAGCTGGAAGGGCTGCCCGTAGTTTTCGCAGACGTAACCCCGGGCACTCTCGTCGAGCAGCTCGACGCGGAAGCGCACGCCGCGCGGAATCAGCGCGATGTGGCCGGGTTCGCAGCGCAGCAGCCCGAACTCGGTGCGCAGCAGCAGTCCGCCGCGCTCCGGAACGATCAGCAGCTCGCCGTCGGAGTCGCTGAACACACGGCCGGTCATGGGGGAGTTGGCGTGGTAAAGGTGAATCGACATGCCGGTGCGCTGGGTCACGTCGCCATTGCCGCCCACCGTCCACAGGCCGGCCACGAAGTCGGTGCCGGGCTCGGGCTCGGGCAGCGGGTTCCAGCGCAGCCGGTTCGGATCGGGGACCGTCTCGGTGAAGGGCGCGCTGCGCAGGCCGCCGTTGTCGGTGCGGACGAACGGGGGGTGCGCGGCCGACGGCATGATCCGGTACAGCCACGAGCGGCGGTTGTGGGCCCGCGGCTCGGTGAAGGCGCTGCCGCTGAGCTGCTCCGCGTAGAGGCCGAGCGGTGCGCGCTGCGGCGAATTCCGGCCGTGCGGCAGGGCGCCGGGAACAGCCTCCGAGCTGTGTTCGTTGCCGAAGCCCGAGGAATGGGCCAGTCCCTCAGCCGTCTTCCTCGCCTGCTCGATGCCGTTCATCGTCCGCTCCCGGTGCCGAAGGAATCCTATGGATGACAGTAGGATTCCCTGGCCCGGCCGTCAACGGCTACTGGGCCGTGTGATCACTTTCCGGTGTTTGCGCGAGGCCCGCCCGGAGCCGCCCGTAGGGGAGGATCGGCACCATGGAGCCCGTGCCTGTTACGAACTCACTCCGCCGAGCCCCCGTGCAGCAGCGCAGCGCCGAGCGGCTGACCCGGATACTGGACGCCTGCGCCGAACTCCTCGACGAGACCGGTTACGAGGACCTGAGCACCCGCGACGTCGCCGCCCGTGCGGGCGTCCCCATCGGCTCGGTCTACCGATTCTTCGGCAACAAGCGCGCCATGGCCGACGCCCTCGCCCAGCGCAACCTCGACAGTTACGCCGAGCGGATCAGCAGCCGGATCGCCGGCATCCCGGCCGCCGACTGGCGTCGCGCCACCGATGCCGTGCTCGACGAGTACATCGCCATGAAGCGCACCGTCCCCGGCTTCGGCCTCGTCGACTTCGGCGTCCAGATCCCGGTGGGCGATCCGGCCGCCGGGATCAATCACCGCGTAACGGACCGCCTGACCGGCCTGCTCTCCGCCCACCTCGGCCGCAAACCGGACGCTGCCCTGCGCCGGACGATGCTGGTCGCCGTCGAGGCCGCCGACGCGCTGCTTCAGCTGGCGTTCCGTGCGCAGCCGTCGGGCGACCCGGATCTCATCGCCGAGACGCGGGCGGTCCTCCACGCCTATCTCGCCCGTACGCTCGAATGAGTCCGCGCATGCCGCTGACTCCGGAATGCCTCGGCGAATGACTCCCCGACGTTCGTACCGGTCGGTATGCTCGGCCGTGCCCGCGCGCCACCGTCGCCGCCGCCCCCGGGAGGGCTCATGTCCGGTCAAGCCCCAGCCGCCGTATCCCGCACCACCGATTCCCGCACCGCCCTGCGTATCTGCCCACTCTGCGAGGCCACCTGCGGCCTGACCCTCACGATCGAGGGGACCAAGGTCACCGGAGCACGCGGCGACCGCGAAGACATCTTCAGCCGGGGCTTCATCTGCCCCAAGGGCGCCTCCTTCGGAGATCTCGACGCCGACCCCGACCGCCTGACCGGGCCCCTCGTCCGCAAGGACGGAGAGCTGCGGGAGGCGAGCTGGAGCGAGGCCTTCGATCTCGTCGCCGCCCGGATACGTCCGCTGATCGAGGAGTACGGGCCGAACTCCGTCGGCGTGGTCCTCGGCAACCCCAACGTCCACACCATGGCCGGCTCCCTCTACCCGTCCGTCCTGCTCGCCGCGCTGCGCACCCGCAGCCTCTTCACGGCCAGCACGGTCGACCAGATGCCCAAGCACGTGTCCAGCGGCCTGCTCTTCGGCGACCCGTACGCGATTCCGGTGCCCGACCTGGACTGTACGGACCATCTGCTGCTCCTCGGCGCCAACCCTCTCGACTCCAACGGCAGTCTGTGCACGGCCCCCGATTTCCCCGGCAAGCTCAAGGCACTGCGCAAGCGCGGCGGCACGCTCGTCGTCGTCGACCCGCGCCGCACGCGTACGGCGAAGACCGCCGACCGGCATGTCGCCATCAGGCCCGGCACGGACGCACTGCTGCTCGCCGCCCTCGCGCAGGTTCTCTTCGAGGAGAAGCTCACCGCGCCCGGCGTGCTGGAGAAGCACATCGAGGGCCTGGCCGAAGTGCGGGAAGCCGTACGGGACTTCACCCCTCAGGCCGTCGCCGCCGCCTGCGACGTCCCGGCCGACGAGATCCGCGGCCTGGCACGCGGACTCGCCGCCGCGCCGACCGCCGCCGTGTACGGACGGGTCGGCAGCTCCACCGTCGAGTTCGGCACGCTGGCCAACTGGCTCGTCGACGTACTCAACATCCTCACCGGCAACCTCGACCGCCCCGGCGGCGCCCTCTTCCCGCTCTCCGCCACCGCCCGCACGCCCCGCCCCGCAGGCCCCGGCAAGGGCTTCGACCTCGGCCGCTGGCACAGCAGGGTCAGCGGCCACCCCGAGGCCAAGGGCGAACTGCCGCTCGCCGCGCTGGCCGAGGAGATCCGGACGCCGGGGGAGGGGCGGGTGCGCGCGCTCATCGCCATCGCCGCCAACCCCGTGCTCTCAGCGCCCGACGGCGACCGCCTGGACCAGGCGCTGAGCGAGGATCTCGACTTCATGGTCAGCATCGACCCGTATCTCAACGAGACCTCGCGGCACGCCGACGTCGTCCTGCCCCCGCCGCCGCCCTCCCGGAGCGCGCACTTCGACTTCTCGTTCAACACCTTCGCCGTGCACAACCAGGTGCGCTACTCCCCGGCGGCCGTCCCGCTGGAGGCCGGACGGATGGACGAGAGCGAGATCCACGCCCGGCTGATCCTCGCTGTCAGCGGTATGCACGGCGCCGATCCGTCGGCCGTCGACGACATGGTCATCGACTCCACGCTCACCAGGGTCGGCGCCCCCAAGGAGCTCGCCGCCGAACTCACCGGCCGCACCGGGCCCGAGCGGCGGCTCGACCTGATGCTGCGCCTCGGTCCGTACGACCTCACACTCGACAGGCTCAAGGCAGCCCCGCACGGCATCGACCTGGGCCCGCTCAAGCCGCGCCTCGGGCAGATCCTCAAGACCCGCAGCGGAAGGATCGAGCTGCTGCCCGCCCCCATCGCCGCCGACCTGCCCCGGCTGCGGCGCGCGCTGGACGAGCGGCCCGCGGCTCTCGTCCTCGTCGGCCGGCGTCATCTGCGGTCCAACAACAGCTGGATGCACAACATCGCGTCGCTCAACGGCGGCAGCAACCGCTGCACCCTCCAGATCCACCCGGACGACGCGCTGCGGCTCGGTCTCACCGACGGCGCGTCAGCCCGTATCAGCGCGGAGGGAGGGGCAGTGGAGGCGCCGGTGGAGGTGACAGACGCGGTGCGCGCCGGCGTCGTGAGCCTGCCGCACGGCTGGGGTCATGACAGGCCGGGCGTCCGGATGTCGGTCGCGGCGGCCACCCCGGGCGTCAACGTCAACCAGCTGCTCGACGGGAGCCGACTCGACCCGCTGTCCGGCACCGCTGTGCTCAACGGCTTCCCCGTCGACATCGTACCTGCGCTGTGACCTGGGGTTTTGCTCTTATTGCTCGCACGTCAACGTCTTGTTAACGCATCGGGGCGCGACCTAACGTCAACGAACCGCCGGGTCTGGTGGGAGTTCAAGGGCGAGCGTTAGGTACCCCAAATGCTGACAATCCTCGGATTCGTCATGATCGCGACCTTCCTGGTCCTGATCATGATGAAGAAGATGTCGCCGATCGCGGCGCTGGTGCTGATCCCGGCACTCTTCTGTGTGTTCGTCGGACAGGGCGCGAAACTCGGGGACTACGTCCTCGAAGGCGTCGGCAATCTCGCGCCCACCGCCGCGATGCTGATGTTCGCCATCGTCTACTTCGGCGTGATGATCGACGTGGGTCTCTTCGACCCGATCGTGCGAGGCATCCTGCGGTTCTGCAAGGCCGACCCGCTGCGCATCGTGGTGGGTACGGCCGCGCTCGCCGCGATCGTCTCGCTCGACGGCGACGGCTCGACCACCTTCATGATCACGGTCTCGGCGATGTACCCGCTGTACAAGCGGCTCGGCATGAGCCTGGTCGTCATGACCGGCGTCGCCGCCACCGCGAACGGCGTGATGAACACGCTGCCTTGGGGCGGCCCCACCGCCCGCGCCGCCACCGCGCTGAAGCTCGACGCGGCCGACATCTTCGTGCCGATGATTCCGGCGCTGGCCGTCGGACTGGTCTTCGTCTTCGTGCTGGCGTACGTGCTGGGCCGGCGCGAGCGCAAGCGGCTCGGGTATCTGTCGCTGGACGAGGCGGTCGAGGTCGAGTCGGAGGAGCAGGTGTTGGTGGGGGCGGGCGGCTGTGACTCCGAGCCCCGTAAGAGCGTTGGCGGTACGGGTACGGGTACGGGTACGGGTGCAGGTACGGGTACGAACGTCGGCCCTGGCGCCGATTCCGCGGACGGCGAGGGCTTCCAGGGCCTGGACCCCAACCGCGCGACCCTGCGCCCCAAGCTCTACTGGTTCAACGCCGGTCTCACCCTCGTCCTGCTCACGGCGATGATCACGGAACTGCTGCCGATCCCGGTGCTGTTCCTCATGGGTGCGGCTCTCGCTCTCACCGTCAACTACCCGAACATGGCCGAGCAGAAGGCCCGTATCGCCGCCCACGCGGACAACGTCCTCAATGTCGCCGGGATGGTCTTTGCTGCCGCGGTCTTCACCGGCGTACTCACCGGCACCGGCATGGTCGAGCACATGGCCGACTGGCTCGTCGGCGCCATCCCCGAGGGCATGGGCCCGCACATGGCCGTCGTCACCGGCATCCTGAGCCTCCCGCTCACCTACTTCATGTCGAACGACGGCTTCTACTTCGGCGTCCTGCCGGTCCTCGCCGAGGCCGGAGCCGCGCACGGAGTCTCGCCGCTCGAAATCGCCCGCGCTTCGCTGGTCGGCCAGGCGCTGCACATGTCGTCGCCGCTGGTCCCCGCCGTGTACGTCCTGGTGGGCATGGCCAAGGTCGAGTTCGGCGACCACACCAGGTTCACGGTCAAGTGGGCCGCGCTCACTTCGCTGGTGGTGCTGGCGGCGGGGATCGCGTTCGGCATCATCTGATCCCGCGGAGACCGCCCGCTCGGGCGGTCGTGGGGCTGGACGGGGGACATCGGAGGGTGGCGCGGCGTTTCGCCCACCCTCCGTACCCGTGCCGTGACAGATAGTCGGATTATCAGGTGATCTATCCGACATCTTCATGGTTTGGAGGAACCCCGCATGACTGTCCGACCACTTCTGCGCACCACCGTCGCCGGGCTCACCCTGGGCGCTGTCGCCCTGACGGGAGCACCGACGGCGCTCGCCGCCCCCGGCGACAATGGCAACGTGGTGATCCACTCTGTCGGCACGGCCTTCGCCAGCCAGAACAACGAGCCCGAGGTCTGTGCGTTCTACCTCGCAGCCTTCAAGTTCGACGGGCTCCAGCAGGTCTCCTGGAAGATCGATCCCCAGCCCCCCAAGCCGGCCGTTGCGAGCATCAACGGCCGGATCAGCCTCGGCGAAACGGGCACGGGTGTCACCACCCCGCTCAACCTGCCGAACGGCATGTACAAGGTCACCTGGACCTTCAAGGGCGCCCAGAACGCCCGCAAGATGAAGGTGTTCAAGGTCGAGTGCCCGGCCGGCGCGAACGGACCGGCCGCTGCCGCCAAGGGCGCCGCCGCGCCTCAGGGCAACCCGCCCCAGGGTGTCCCGCCTCAGGGCAACCTGCCCCAGGGTGTCCCGCCCCAGGGCAACCCGCCTCAGGGCAACCCGCCTCAGGGCAACCCGCCTCAGGGCATCCCGCCCAAGGGTCCCGTCGGCGCGGGCGGCGGCGGCATGGCCGAGACCAACGCCGAGAGCTCTTCGTTCGGCGTCGGTGCGATGATCGCGGCGGGCCTGGCGGGGACGGCCGGACTGATCCTCGTCCGTCGGTCCCGTCGCCGCACCGATGGCGCGTCGTAGGTACCGGTACTCGCGCAGGCAAAGGCGCCTCTTCCGTCTTGCCAGGACGGTGGTCGTGACCTGGCTGCTGGTCCAGGGCGTGATGTGGTGGGCCGGGGACGGGGACTCGTCGCCCGGCCCGCCGTCCGCCGCCGCGCCGGCGGCGGACGGGGCGGCGCAGGAGCCCTCGGAGGCGGAAGCCGGACCACGGCCGCAGGCGGAGCCGAAGCCCGAGCCCGAGGCGGAGTCGAAGCCGCCGCCTGCGCCGCTGTCGTCCTCGCCCGCGACCCGCCTCGCCATCCCCGCTTTCAATGTCGCGGCGCCGGTCGTCGGCCTGGGCCTCGACAAGTCCGGGCGCCTCATCACCCCGCCGGTGGACAATCCGCGCCTCGTCGGCTGGTACAACCGGGGCCCCAGCCCCGGCGAGAAGGGAACCGCCGTGGTCGTCGGTCACCGCGACACGCGGACCGGCCCCGCCATCTTCCTCAACCTCAAACTCCTCAAGCCCGGGAACACCGTGCGGTTGGCCCGTAAGGACGGCCGGGTTGCCGTGTTCACGGTCGACTCCGTGCGGACGTACGAGAAGTCGAAGTTCCCCGACAAAGAGGTGTACGGCTCCACCGGTCGCCCCGAGCTCCGAGTGCTCACCTGCGGCGGCGCGTTCGACCGCAAGGCGGGCTACGCGTCCAACGTCGTTGTCTTCGCCCATCTCACGGATGTCACCGGTCTCGCGGATCTCAACCGCAGGGCGTGATCCGGCGAGGGGCATTGGCTGTGCCGGGTGCGACCAACGCCCCCTGGCCGCCACTCCATCCGTACCGAAGGGGTCCCCATGCCTTTCCCGACCACGCGCACCCGCCTCGTCGCCGTCACGGCGGGCGTCCTCCTCGCCGTCGGCGCCCCGACCGCGTACGCCACGCTCGGCGGCGAAGCCCCGGCATCCGCCGCCTCGTCCGCCGCTGCCCGGGGCAAGGAGTACGTGGAAACGCGGCTCTTCTTCGGGACGCAGCGCCCCGACGGGGGCCCCGACGTCACCGACAAGCAGTTCATGCGCTTCGTGGAGCGGCACGTGACCAGCAGATTCCCGTCCGGGCTCACCGTGCAGAACGGGTGGGGGCAGTGGCGGGACGCCAACGGGACGATCGAGCGCGAGCGTTCGTACGAACTGATCCTGCTGTACCCCGGGTCGGAGGCCGAGGTCCGCGACGATCAGATCGAGCGGATCCGCGACGCCTACGAGCGCGCGTACGCCCAGGAGTCCGTGGCCCGCCTGGACGAGCCGACCTGGGCCGACTTCTGAGCCACTGATCCACGCCCCTGATCCGCGCCACTGAACCACCTCCGGCGGTCAACAGGCGACCGGCCCGAAACAGGCCTTCCTCACTCCGGTGCCCCTGGCGCCCAAAAACTAACATCGCTAGTTTGGGCTGTGGACGACTTACGCCAGCCCTTGGAGGATGCGATGAAGGCCCACGACGGGATGTACATCGGCGGTCAGTGGCGGCCCGCCGCAGGCCGGGACACGATCACGGTCGTGAACCCCGCCGACGAGCAGATCATCGGCCAGGTTCCGGCCGGTAACGCCGAAGACGTCGACACCGCCGTGCGCGCGGCGCGCGACGCCTTCCCGGGGTGGGCCGCGACCGCGCCCGCCGAGCGCGCCGCGAAGATCGCCGCGCTGCGCGACGTACTCGTGGCCCGCAAGGACGAGATCGCCGAGACGGTCACCGCCGAGCTGGGCTCACCGCTGGGCTTCTCGCAGATGGTGCACGCGGGGGTGCCGATCCTGGTTGCCGGGTCGTACGCCGAACTGGCCGCGACGTACTCCTTCGAGGAGAAGGTCGGGAACTCCACCGTGCTCCTGGAGCCGGTGGGTGTGGTCGGCGCGATCACGCCGTGGAACTACCCGCTGCACCAGATCGTCGCCAAGGTGGGACCCGCCCTCGCGGCGGGCTGCACGGTCGTACTCAAGCCCGCCGAGGACACCCCGCTGACCGCCCAGCTCTTCGCCGAGGCGGTCGACGAGGCCGGCATCCCGGCCGGTGTCTTCAACCTCGTCACCGGCCTCGGGCCGGTCGCGGGCCAGGCGCTCGCCGAGCACGACGGCGTCGACCTGGTCTCGTTCACCGGATCCACCGCCGTCGGCAAGCAGATCGGCGCGACGGCCGGCGCCGCCGTCAAGCGGGTGGCGCTGGAGCTGGGCGGCAAGTCGGCCAATGTCATCCTGCCGAGCGCCGATCTGGCCAAGGCGGTCAATGTCGGCATCGCCAATGTGATGAGCAACTCCGGCCAGACGTGCAGCGCGTGGACGCGGATGCTGGTCCACCGGGACCAGTACGACGAGGCCGTGGCCGTCGCCGCCGCTGCTGTCGCCAAGTACACCGTCGGTGACCGGGTGGGCCCGCTGGTCAACGCCAAGCAGCAGGCGCGCGTGCGCGGTTACATCGAGAAGGGCGTCGAGGAGGGCGCACGGCTCGTCGCCGGCGGCGCCGAGGCTCCGCTCGACAAGGGTTACTACGTCGCCCCGACCGTCTTCGCCGACGTCACTCCGGGCATGACCATCGCCCAGGAGGAGATCTTCGGTCCGGTCGTCTCCATCCTGAAGTACGAGGACGAGGACGAGGCGCTGCGTATCGCCAACGGCACGGTCTACGGCCTCGCGGGCGCGGTCTGGGCCGCCGACGAGGCGGAGGCCGTGGCCTTCGCCCGCCGCATGGACACCGGGCAGGTCGACATCAACGGTGGCCGCTTCAACCCGCTTGCGCCCTTCGGGGGCTACAAGCAGTCGGGTGTCGGGCGCGAGCTGGGGTCGCACGGCCTCTCCGAGTACCTGCAGACCAAGTCGCTGCAGTTCTGAGCGCGGGCGCTGCCGCCGCCCGGGCAGGTCCTCCGCCGAGGTTCCCCAGCCACCTCTCCCTCCGTCCTCCGTCCTCCGCGCAAGGAGTAACCCACTGTGGTCCGCGCCGCCATACTGCCCGCCGTCGGCTCCCCCCTGGAGATCCGCGACATCGAACTTCCGGAGCCGGGACCCGGCCAGGTGAGGGTCCGTCTCGCCGCTGCCGGGGTCTGCCACTCCGACCTCTCGCTGTCCAACGGCACCATGCGGGTGCCGGTCCCCGCCGTACTCGGCCACGAGGGCGCGGGCACAGTCGTCTCCGTCGGCGAGGGCGTCACGCATGTCGCCCCCGGTGACGGCGTGGTCCTCAACTGGGCGCCCTCCTGCGGGACGTGTCACCACTGCGGCATCGGCGAGGTGTGGCTGTGCGCCAGCGCCCTGTCCGGTGCCGCCAGTGTCTACGCCCGCACCGCGAGCGCAGCGAGATGGGGGTCCCCCCGGCCGGAGGCTGGGGGAGGCACGGACCTCCACCCCGGTCTGAACGTCGCGGCGTTCGCCGAGGAGACGGTTGTCGCCGCCAACTGCGTCCTGCCGGTCCCCGAAGGCATCCCGCTCACCGACGCGGCGCTGCTCGGCTGCGCGGTCCTCACCGGTTACGGGGCGGTCCACCACTCCGCGCGGGTACGTGCGGGCGAGTCGGTCGCGGTCTTCGGAGTCGGCGGGGTCGGCCTGGCCGTCCTCCAGTCGGCCCGTATCGCGGGCGCGGGGCAGATCGTCGCCGTCGACATGTCCCCGGCGAAGGAGGAGCTGGCGCGGGCCGCCGGAGCCACCGACTTCGTGATCGCCTCCGAGACCACCGCCAAGGAGGTCCGCAAGCTCACCGGTGCCGCGCAGGGCGTCGACGTGGCCGTCGAGTGCGTGGGCCGGGCCCTCACCATCCGTGCGGCGTGGGACTCCACGCGGCGGGGCGGGCGGACCACGGTCGTCGGCATCGGCGGCAAGGACCAGCAGGTCACGTTCAACGCCCTGGAGATCTTCCACTTCGGCCGTACGCTCTCGGGCTGCGTGTACGGCAACTCCGACCCGGAGCGTGACCTGCCCGTGCTCGCCGACCACATCCGGGCCGGACGCCTCGACCTGAGCAGCATGGTCACCGAACAGATCGGCCTCGACGGCATCCCGGCCGCGTTCGACAACATGCTGGCGGGCAAGGGGGGCCGCGCCCTGGTCGTCTTCTAGCCCGAGCTAGCGGCCCTGCATTTCCGGCACCCCGGACGCCATTGTGCGGCCGGGGTGCTTGTGCTGCGCGGAGGCGGTTGCGGCCGGGGCGACGGAGCGGCGGAAACTCCGGATGCCAGACCCGTTGACCGCCGTACCATCCGGTCGGTACGGTCCCGGCACATCTCGGCGCCGCCCCCCTGTTACGTCCCCTGTTACGTCCCCCGCACCCATCGGAGTGTGCACAGCATGGACACGGCACCTTCCCCGCTCACGGACACCACGAACTCCCCGCCCGCCGACCGCAATCGCCGCAAAGTCGCCACTGCGGCCGCCCTCGCGTCCGCCGTCGAGTGGTACGACTACTTCGTCTTCGGCATCGCAGCGGCTCTCGTCCTCGGAGACCTGTACTTCCCGTCCGGCAGCTCGTCGGCGGGTGTGCTCGCCGCCTTCGCCACCTTTGCCGTCGGCTTCCTCGCCCGCCCCGTCGGCGGCATCATCGCAGGTCAGCTGGGTGATAAGCGCGGCCGCAAGCCGATGCTGGTAATGGCCCTGACCCTGATGGGCCTCGCCACCACCGGAATCGGCCTCCTGCCGACGTACGAGACGATCGGCATCGCGGCACCGATCCTGCTGGTCCTGCTCCGCGTCGCCCAGGGCATCGCGGTCGGTGCGCAGTGGGGCGGCGCGATGCTGATGGCCACGGAGTACGCCCCGGAGGGGAAGCGCGGCCTGTACGGCAGCCTGGTCCAGCTCGGTGTGCCGATCGGTGTGGTGACCGCCAACACCGTCTTCCTCATCGCGGGTGCGACCACCAGTGAGAGCGCCTTCGCGTCGTGGGGATGGCGGGTGCCGTTCTTCGTGGGCATCCTCGTGCTCGTACTCGCCTGGTACATCCACACGCGGGTCGAGGAGACACCTGCCTTCCGGGAGGCCGAACGGGCTCTGGCGGAGCAGGAGAAGGGCGCGGACGCCGCCCGGTCGCCGCTGCGTACGATCCTGACGAAGCATCTCGGCACGGTGTTCCTGGCCGGTGGTTCGTTCGCCGTCAATACCGCGACGTTCTACATCATCATCACCGGCGTGCTGGACTACGCGACGCGCGAACTGGACATGAAGCGCAGCGCGGTTCTCGCGGTGTCGTTGTGCGTCAGCCTCACCCAGCTGGCGCTGATCCCGGCGGCTGCGGCGCTCTCGGACCGTATCGGGCGACTGCGGATCTACGCGGCGGGTGCGGTGGGCCTGCTGGTGTGGGCGGTACCGATGTTCCTGCTGATCGACACGGGGTCGCTGGTGTGGCTGGCGGTGGGCACGTTCGTGTGCAGCTGCTTCCTGAGCATCATGTACGGGCCGCAGGCGGCGCTGTTCGCGGAGCTGTTCACGGCGGAGATGCGATACACCGGGGCATCGCTCGGATATCAGATCGCGGCGGTCTTCGGGGGCGGGCTGGCGCCGTTCGTGATGGTGCTGCTGCTTGAGGTGTTCGGTACGTCGATGGCGGTGTCGGGGTACATCGTGGGCCTCGCGGTGATCGCCCTGCTGTCGATCAGGGTGCTGGCGAAGCGGGCGGCGGCGGACGCGGTGCGGTAGACCCCCCCGGACGGGCTGGTAAATCCAGCCCGTCCGGCGTTTGAGGGCAGACGGGGGACCCGCACTGGCACCCGCTCACGTACGCGCGGCCTACGCAGCCGCGGTGGCCAGCCAGGAAGCGACCGCCTCCGCGATGGGCTGACCCGTCTCCAGCTCGACAAAGCCGAACTGGCCCCCCTGATTGCACTCCAGGAACCACCACAGGCCCTCGGCATCCTCGGCGAAGTCGAAAGCTCCGTAAGCCAGACCGGCAAGCTCGGTGTATTCATGGACAGCCCGGGCCACGCGATCGGGCACGTCGGCCGGCTCCCAGGCCTCACCGGTCGCGGCGTATCGCCCGTCCACCTGCCCGGAGGGCGATTCCTTGCGGGCCGCGAACAGTCGCCCGCCCACACAGGTCAGCCGGATGTCGGCCCGCTTGGGGATGTACTGCTGGAGGAGCGTGGGCCCGGCCGCGACGCCGTCGAAGTCCGCCTCCGGCCCGATGCGGGTGGTGGGAAGCGCGATCGGCGGATCACCGGGCGGCGGTCCCGAAGCGGACTTCACCACGATGTCCCGGTGCTGCGCCGCGAATTGGCGGGCCACGCGAGGGAACGTGGTCACGACCGTGGGGGGCACGGCGAAACCGCTGCGATGGGCAACCCGCAGTTGCCATGGCTTGCAGCGGGCCTGCGCTGCCACGCAGGGATGGTTCATCCACCGTGCGGTCGTGGAATACAGCATCCCGTACAGGGCCTGCCGCGACTCGGCGGTGAGCCACTCCGACGGCTCGGGGGCGTGTGCCGCGGGCTCGCCCGGCCTGCGTACCCATATGGAGCGCAGGCCACTCATGCTCACCATGCGCCCTTCGGACGACAGATAGCCGTCGAAGTCGCCACTGATGTACTCCGCCGACATGGTGGCTTCCTCGGGCAGATCCGCAGGATCGAAACGCACCAAAGGGACCCCCCGTGCGTGCAGCTTGGCCACCACCATGTCCGTCGTCACATCCTGCGGGCAGGTCAGGATCAGCACAGTCATCGACGCCGCCGGGCCGGTCAGTCGTCGAAGTGCGTCTGGGAACCGGCTGTTGACGTCGTGGTGCCCGCTGCCAGGAGCACTGCCCGGTCGGCGATGGCAGGGCGTCCGTCGGGCAGGACGTTCAACTGGAGTGCGGAGTCGTAGGTGTAAGGGAGGGTGACTGCTGAATTCTCCGCCGGAAGTGCGTAGTTCAACACGAACGGTTTCATGAGTCTCCTTCAGTGCCTGTGGCGTGCGGTCGTGCGGTCCTGCGGACTTGCCTTGCCACACGTAACAGTACGTAAAGAAGATGTACACATGTCGCTACGCTGCGTGATATTCGGGCCTTATCGGGGTGAAGAACGTCACACCGTGCGTGGCTGGAACAGGAGCAACGCGAAAGCCGTACAACACGTCGCCGCACTCTTCGGCGGCGGCCGAAGAGTCACGGGCTTACGTTCGGTGCATGACGACGCCTGTGCCGGACGTACGTGCCGTGCTCTGCGACCCCCGGTTCATCGTGCCGCCCGCCACCGCTGACGGGGCCGCGCCGATGGGCACCATGCGGTGGCTGCGCCGCACGGTGCCGCGCTTCAGCAACGGTGCGGTGCATGTACGCCGACGGGCTTTGACGGAAGGGGAGTTGCGGCTGCTCGACCCCGCCCGTCTCCGGGCCGGGGCCAGGTCCCTGACGCGGCAGGTCACGCGGGACGCGGCGCCGTATGTGCCGGTGGCGGTGCTGGGGGCCGCGCTCGGAGCGCGCGGTGGATCCGACGAGGTCGACGAGGTCGACGCGTTCGCCGAGGTCGTCGCGGCGACGCGCGTGGTGGCCGCCGCGTACCGGCCGGGGGCGGCGCCCGGGGCGATGGCCCAGGCGGACGAGGGCGTACGGACGCTGGTGGTCCTGCTGCCCGACGGTGAGCCCGAGGCCGTCGCGAACCGGATCGGGCTCCTCGTGCAGACGTGTGACGCGACGGCGGCCCTGATCACGAACGCGCTTGCCGCGCGACCGTCACAATCCGGCCAGGGCGCCGACGAGTTGGTGGCCGAGACGCTGCGCCTCGACCCGCCTGTGCGTGGCACCCAGCGGGTTGCCGCCGCGGGGGCGACCCTGCACGGCCGGCCCGTCGCCGAGGGCACCGAGGTGCCTCTGGACCTCGCGGCCGCCGACGCTCCCTTCGGGCACGGCATGCGCCCGTGCCCGGGATCCTTGCACGCCGTGGCGCTGGCCTGCGGCGTACTCGACGTACTCCTTGAGGAGACCTCTTCATGAACCGTTACGAGCAGTTCCGCGGCCTGCACCACCGCCCGGGCACCCCGCTTCTCCTGCCCAACGCCTGGGACCACGCGTCCGCCGCCGCGCTCGCCGAGGCCGGTTTCGCCGCGATCGGCACGACCAGCCTCGGCGTCGCGTCGGCCGCCGGAAAGTCCGACGCGACGGGCGCCGCCCGCGAGGAGACGCTCCAACTCGGGCGCGGCCTGGCCCGGTTGACGGTCCCGGTGAGCGTGGACATCGAGGGAGGCTTCGGCGGGGAGCCTGCGGAGGTCGCCGAGCTGGCGGCGGATCTGGTACGCGTCGGGGTGGCCGGCGTGAACATCGAAGACGGCCGCCCCGGTGGGGCCCTCGCCCCCGTGGCGTACCAGCGTGAGCTGATCCGCGCGGTGAAGGACGCGGCGCCCACGCTGTTCGTGAACGCCCGTACGGACACGTACTGGCTTCCGGGGCACGCGGACGAGACGGCGTACCGGCTGTCGGCCTACGAAGACGCGGGCGCGGACGGTCTGTTCGTCCCCGGCCTGCAGGACGAGCCGGTCATCGGGACTCTGACGGCGAAGTACGAGACGCCGCTCAATGTCCTGTACACGCCGGGCGGTTTGACGGTGGCCCGCTTGGGCGCGCTAGGGGTGGCCAGAATCAGCCTGGGCTCGCTGCTCTTCCGCGCGGCGGTGCACCGAGCGGTGGAGCTTGCGGGGGCGGTGGCTCGGGACGAGGCGGATGTGGTGGGAGTGCCGACGTACGACACGGCGGACGGGTGGGCGGGGGCGTACGGGGGATAGGTGCGGTGGTGGTGGAGTGGGGCCTCAACCGCCCCACTCCACCACCCCCAGCGTCTCCCGCAGCGCCCGTTCCCCCTCCGCCGTCACCTTCACCGCCCGCTCCGAGCCGATCCGTACGCACCACCCGGCATCCAGCGCGTGCCCGCAAAGCGCCGCCCCCGCGATCCCGGCCAGGTGCGGGCGGCGTTCCGTCCAGTCCAGGCAGGCTCGTACCAGCGGTCGTCGGCCCGTGCGTTGCAGGGGTATGCCGAGCGCGCCGAACCACCCCACCCCGGCATCCGTCAGCGCGAAGCCGGCGTCCTGGCGCAGCAGGCCGCGTTCGGTCATCGCATCGGTGATCACGATGCCGATCCGCCCGGCGAGGTGGTCGTAACACGTACGCCCGCGTGCCATCGCGCTGCTCGCGTTCGCAGCACGCAGTGTGCGCGGGCGTTCGTCGGCCGGCGGGGCAACGTGCGCGGCGAGGTCTTCCACCAGGTGCGCCATCGCCGCGTCGGCGAGCCGTACATACCGGTGGCGGCCCTGGCGCTCCTCCGCGAGCAGCCCGCCCGCGACGAGCTTGCCGAGGTGCTCGCTCGCGGTCGACGGCGCCACCCGCGCGTGCCGCGCGAGCTCGCCGGCCGTCCAGGCCCGCCCGTCGAGCAGGGCCAGACAGAAGGACGCCCGCGTCTCGTCGGCGAGGAGCGTGGCCAGGGCCGCGAGGCGACGGGCCGGGGAGGACCCGGTCTGCGAGTCGTTGTGCGAGTCGTTCTGCGAGGGGTTGTGCGAGGGGTGCGCCATGCATCCAGGATGCGTCAGCGACCCTTCGGCCCAGACCGAACCGTCGCGTGTTGCCCGTGCTGCCCGTGCTGCTCGTATTGCAGCGCCAGACCGTCGAGCAGCGCCCTCAGCCCCGTCTCGAACGCCCCCTCGTCGACCTTCTGCCGGCGCTCGGCCAGCAGATGCGCCTGCCCGAGGTGCGGATAGTCCTCCGGGTCGTACGCCGCCTCGTCGTCGACGAAGCCGCTCGCGAAGGAGCCGAGCGCCGAGCCGGTGATGAAGTACCGCATCAGCGCGCCGATGTACGTCGCCTGGGCGGGCGGCCAACCCGCCCCGACCATCGCGCCGAACACCGCGTCCGCGACCCGCAGGCCCGCCGGGCGGCGGCCCGGACCCCGGGCCAGGACCGGGACGATGTTCGGGTGCTCGGTGAGCGCCGCGCGGTAGGAGACCGCCCAGTCGTGCAGCGCGGTGCGCCAGTCCCGGCCGTCCGACTCGTCGAACATCGACAGGTCGACCCTCGCCTGGACGGCGTCGGCGACCGCTTCGAGGATCTCGTCCTTGTTGCGGAAGTGGTTGTAGAGGGAGGGGCCGCTGACCCCGAGCTCGGCCGCGAGTCGCCGCGTGGAGACCGCTTCCAGTCCCTCGGCGTCCACGAGCGCGCCTGCCGCCAGGACGATGCGGTCACGGCTGAGGAGGGGCTTGCGCGGGCGGGCCATGCGGCTCATAGTAGGGCCTGCCAGCCAGAAGCTAGCAGTGCTAATTAAAGCCTCATCGAAAAGAAGACTCATCGACAAGTGGGGTGCCGGGATGAATCTGGAGCTCAGTGAGGAGCAGGCCGCGGTACGGCAGCTCGCCCGGGACTTCGTCGGCCGCGAGATCACCCCGCACGCCGCCGAGTGGGACCGGGCCGAGAGCGTCGACCGCGCCATCGTGAAGAAGCTCGGAGCGCTCGGCTTCCTGGGACTCACGATCCCTGAGGAGTACGGCGGCTCCGCCGGCGACCACCTCGCGTACTGCCTCGTCACGGAGGAACTCGGCCGCGGTGACTCCTCGGTGCGCGGCATCGTCTCCGTATCGCTCGGTCTGGTCGCCAAGACCATCGCGTCCTGGGGGAGCGAGGCGCAGAAGCGGCAGTGGCTGCCCGGCCTCACGTCCGGCGAACTGGTCGGCTGCTTCGGCCTCACCGAGCCGGGCACCGGCTCCGACGCGGGCAACCTCACGACCCGCGCGGTGCGCGACGATGGGGGTACCTCCCGTTCGAGCGGAGCCGAGAGCGGGGGAAATTACGTCGTCAACGGCTCCAAGATGTTCATCACCAATGGCACTTGGGCCGATGTGGTGCTGCTGTTCGCCCGCTCCACCGACGCCCCGGGCCACAAGGGCGTATCCGCCTTCCTCGTCCCCACCGACACCCCCGGCCTGACCCGCCGTGAGATCCATGGCAAGCTCGGCCTGCGCGGCCAGGCCACCGCCGAACTGGTCCTCGAAGACGTACGCGTCCCCGCCTCCGCCATGCTGGCGCCCGAAGGCAAGGGCTTCTCCGTAGCCATGTCGGCACTCGCCAAGGGGCGTATGTCCGTCGCGGCGGGCTGTGTCGGCATAGCGCAGGCCGCCCTGGACGCGGCCGTGACGTACGCGACCGAGCGAGAGCAGTTCGGCAAGAGCATCGCCCGTCACCAGCTCGTCCAGGAGCTGATCACCGACATTGCGGTGGACGTGGACGCCGCCCGCCTGCTGACCTGGCGCGTCGCCGACCTGATCGATCGCGGCGAGCCGTTCGTGACCGAGGCGTCCAAAGCGAAGCTCTTCGCCTCCGAGGCCGCCGTACGGGCCGCGAACAACGCCCTCCAGGTGTTCGGCGGCTACGGCTACATCGACGAGTACCCGGTGGGCAAGCTGCTGCGCGACGCGCGCGTGATGACGCTCTACGAGGGCACCAGCCAGATCCAGAAGCTGCTCATCGGCCGTGCCCTGACCGGCGTTTCGGCATTCTGAGTACGTCATGTGAGTACGTGAGCGGATGCCGCCCGCCCCGCCGCCGCCGATGCTGTCCGTCATGAGCGACACAACGGTCAAGCAGCAGAACACGACGGCGTACTACGGACAGGCCGTCATCGCCTTCGCGATCGCCCTGGGCGCCGTGACCCTCGGGATCCTCTACCTCGAAGCCGACGCCTGGGTGCGCGCCTTCCTGGCCATCGGCGTCCTCTACCTCGTCACCTCCGCCTTCACGCTCGCCAAGGTCATCAGGGACCGGCAGGAGGCGGGGCAGATCGTGAGCCGCGTAGACCAGGCCAGGCTGGAGAAGCTCCTCGCCGAGCACGACCCGTTCCAGAAGCTCTGAGTATGCTCCGCGCCAATGTCCAGGCCAATCTCCGCGCCATTCTCTAAGCGCTTGCTCACCGTCGGGGTATGGTGTTCGTCCTGCTGGAAACGAAGGGGCGAACGATGACCACGGCGGAGGAGACGGCCGACGGCGAGAACATGCCGTGGGACGAGGTCACCCCTGAGGCGGCCAGGAGACTGCTTGTCGCCGCCGTCGAGGCGTTCGCCGAGCGCGGCTACCACGCGACCACCACCCGCGACATCGCGGGCCGCGCCGGGATGAGCCCGGCCGCGCTCTACATCCACTACAAGACCAAGGAAGAGCTGCTCCACCGGATCAGCCGGATCGGCCACGGCAAGGCCCTGGAGATCCTGGAGGCCGCCGCGAACGGCCCGGGCAGCCCCGCCGAGCGGCTCGCCGACGCCGTACGCTCCTTCGTCCGCTGGCACGCCGGACGGCGCACCACCGCGCACGTGGTCCAGTACGAACTCGACTCGCTCGACGCCGAGCACCGTGCCGAGATCGTCGAGCTGCGCCGCAAGAGCGACGCCGCGGTGCGCCGCATCATCAACGAGGGCGTGCAGGCGGGCGAGTTCGACGTCCCCGACGTGCCCGGGACCACCCTCGCGGTGCTCTCGCTCTGCATCGACGTGGCCCGCTGGTTCGACACCAAGGGACGCAGGACGCCCGACGAGGTCGGCGAGCTCTACGCCGACCTCGTCCTGCGCATGGTGGGCACGCGCACGTAGAGCTTCAGAAGCACTGGCGCTCAGAAGCAGCAGGGCTCAGAAGCAGCAGCGCTAGAAGTAGTAACGGGACACCGACTCCGCCACGCATGCCGGCTTGTCGCCGCCCTCGCGCTCCACCGTGACGACGGCGGTCACCTGTACGCCGCCGCCCGCGTCGGTGACGTCCTTGAGCACCGCCGTCGCGCGCAGCCGCGAGCCGACCGGCACGGGGGACGGGAAACGCACCTTGTTGGTGCCGTAGTTGACGCCCATCTTCATGCCCTCGACCCGCATGATCTGCGGGACCAGTGCGGGCAGCAGCGAGAGCGTCAGATAGCCGTGCGCGATCGTCGACCCGAACGGGCCGGCCGCGGCCTTCTCGGGGTCCACATGGATCCACTGGTGATCGCCTGTCGCATCGGCGAAAAGGTCGATCCGCTTCTGGTCGACCTCCAGCCAGTCGCTGTGCCCCAGCTGCTCGCCGACCCCGGCGCGCAGCTCGTCGGCGGACGTGAAGATCCTCGGCTCTGCCATGTCCCTGCCCCTGCCTCTCAACGAATGTCTAAGCGCTTGCTCAGCATCCTTGGGAGGCCCGCTCCTGTCAACGGATGGCCCAGTAGGGTTCGAGGAGTGCCGCAGATTCCAGAGAAGATCCATGAACTCACGGTCGGCCAGCTGTCCGCGCGCAGCGGCGCCGCCGTGTCCGCCCTTCACTTCTACGAGTCCAAGGGCCTCATCAGCAGCCGCAGGACCGCGGGCAACCAGCGCCGCTTCGGCCGCGACGCCCTGCGCCGGGTCGCCTTCGTACGCGCGGCGCAGCGCGTGGGCATCCCGCTCGCCACCATCAGGGACGCCCTGGCCGAACTTCCCGAGGAGCGCACGCCCAACCGTGCGGACTGGGCCAGGCTTTCCGAGGCCTGGCGCTCGGAACTGGACGAACGGATCAAGCAGCTCGGCAGGCTGCGCGACCACCTCACCGACTGCATCGGCTGCGGCTGCCTGTCCATGGAGACCTGCGTACTGTCCAACCCGGACGACGTCTTCGGCGAGCGCATGACAGGATCCCGGCTGCTCCCCGAGCGCAAGAGCGCGCAGGACTGCGAGCAGTCGGCCACCTGAGCGCGCATGCGGTGGCGGCGCATCGGCAAAGCGGTCAACAGGGTCAACGCGGGGGCGCGGCAGCACACTGCGCGCCGCGCCCCCGCGTGCTCACCCACCGATCGCTCACGCCACCGATGCCAGTTCCCTGCGCCGTGCCTTCTTGGACTCCGCCAGTGCCTCGGGCGTCAGTACGGGCCTCGGCACCAGGATGCCGCAGCCCGTGCAGACCGGTCCCGACCACGGCTCGTGAGTCAGTTCCTGCTTCCAGACGATCCTGACATCCGCGCACACCGGGCACACCGCGCCGGGCTCGGACTCCAGGGCGGAGATCAGCCGGCGCAGTACGTCGCCGAGCGTCGCCGCCGGATGGACCGAGGGATCGTCGCACCATGCAATCCCGCAGCCTCCCCACGTGCGCCGGTGCCAGTCGTCGAAGGAGCCGGGGCGCCGCAGCCCGTCGTGCTTCTCGCGCTTGCGCCGCTTGGCGAACTCCACTTCGTACACGAGCCAGACGGCCCGTGCCTCTTCCAGTTCGTCGAGCGCGGCCACCAGCCGCGCCGGATCGGGCTCCCTGTCCTCGGGTTCGATCCTGTGCCGTGAGCACAGGTGGTCCCAGGTCGCCCGGTGCCCATAAGGGGCAAACCTCTCCAGGCATTTGCGCAGCGAATACCGCCGCAGTGCCAGATCGCACCGCGGATCGCGCACCTGTCTCGCAAGACTCCGGAAACCGGCCATTGCACTGCCACCTCCGTCGCTGGTACTTCGGCGTCACAGAGTGGACGTACGCCTACCCGGATCGGCTCCATCGAAATTCGAATCGAACCCATCAATGGGGATTTTGGCGAGTTGACGCGCATTCGCTTTCCGCCAGTCGCGCACCGCCACCACCGCGCACCACCACAACCGCCCCCGGGCGCCGGGGGCGTTCAGCTGCCGATCCGCCCCGCGGCCAGCACCACCCTCGCCAGCTCCTCATGGCAGATGTCGCTGTGCGCACCGGACGGCGGACCCCCGCGCCGTACGACCGAAGCCGCGTCGACATTGACACATCCCGAGCCAGGAATGCCGTCCCGCAGTGCCTTGGTCAGCGTGAACACGGGGGTGTCCAGGACGGCCTGGATCCCGTCGAAGCCCATCGCTCCCCACTCTGCGCCGAGACTCACCACCCCGGCCGAATCGCGCGCCAGCCGCGAAGCCAGCGGATAGATCACCCCGAGCGCCGTGTCGTGGTGCGAGTAGCAGGCCACCACGGGGCCGTCCACCCGCCGCTGGGCGTCACGGAGCGCGCCGCCGTTGCGCGTCGAGTGCGGCAGGCGGCCGGCGAACGCATAGTGGGAGAAGGCGCCTTGGAGCAGCGTCACGGACTTCACGTTCCGTACGCCGTCGGGCAGGCCGCGCAGCGCGAACGCGACCAGCCGCGCCCCCTGGCTGTGCCCGACCAGGTGGATACGCACCGACGGCGAGGACCCCGCGAGCTGCCCGAGCACCGGACCGAGCCCCAACTGGCCCACCGTCCCCGCCCGCCGCTTCATCGCGTAGTACGTCGCCTGGCGCAGCAGCTCCTTGGCGCCGTTCCACACCTTCTTCAGGCCACCGCCCAGCGCGAGGCTACGCTCCGGCTCCGGCTCCGTGCCGGTTTCGGCCAGCGCCTGTGTGAAGTCGCGGCACACGGTCAGGGTGTCTTCGTACAGCATCGTCGGCTCGGTCTGCGATGCGTCGCCCGACTCCATGTCGGACCCGTGGAGCGAGGCGGGCCCGTCGGTCGGCGTTTCGATCAACCGCCGTACCAGCATGCCGAATTCGTCGAAGGCCGCCCGCTCCTCCGGCTGCTCGTCGAGCAGCTGCGCCAGCCTCTCCACGACCGCCTCGCGGCCGGGGAAGAGCTCGGCCAGCGACTGCCGCGTGCGTCTGTCGAGCCCGGGTCCGGGGGCACCGGCCGGGGCGGCGGTCCGCGGCTCGAAGTCCGGGATCGGCTCGTCCGTGAAGCGCATCGACGGCCACACGATGCCCGCATAGCCGAGCCGTACACCCGTGGCGTCCGCCAACAGGCCGGGAAAGGGGGCGTAGAAGCGGTCGTACAGCCGGGTGGCGACCGAGCGGTCGCTGTTCCAGCCGTGCGCGAACATCACCAGGTCCGTGACATCGAGCTCCGCCAGCCGGTCGCGCTGCCGCGCGTCGACATCCCCGTCCGCGTCGAAGGTGATTTCCCGGTACGGCCTCACACCCACATCCGCCATGGCGCACCCCTCCGCTCCGAGCCGTGTGCTGCGAAAACAGCATCCCGCCGGAACGGAGAGTCGGCCATACGCCACGTCGGACCAGTTAGCGGTAAACCAAATACTCCCGGCGTACGGACCTGAAAGCCGCGAGGTCGCCGCCCCACGCGCCCACGACCTCGTCCGTGCCCGCCCCCGCGTCGATCATCGTGCGGACCCGCGTGCTGCCCGTCAGCTTGTCGATCCAGTTGTCGGGCCGCCAGGCGAAGCCGCTCCAGCTCCTCTTCGCGGTCACGAGCAGCGCGATGCCGGTGCGCACCGGGTCGTACGCCTCCCGGTCGTGCACATGCAGCTGTACGCCCCCGACAGTCCTGCCCTGGAACTTGGAGAACGTGGGCGCGAAGTACGCCTCGCGGAAGTGCACGCCGGCCAGTCCCTCGGCGTTCGCGGCCTCGGCCCACCTGCGGTCGATGCCGTCCGCGCCGAGCAGTTCGAAGGGCCGGGTCGTGCCGCGCCCCTCGGACAGGTTCGTACCCTCGAACAGGCAGGTGCCCGCGTAGACGAGCGCGGTGTCGGGCGTCGGCATGTTGGGGCTCGGCGGCACCCACGGAAGGCCCGTCGCGTCGAAGAAGTCGCCGCGCCGCCAGCCCGACATCCTGACCACGTCCAGCTCCACCGGCTTTGCCAGGAACTCGCCGTTGAAGAGCCGCGCCAGCTCGCAGACCGTCATCCCGTGCGCCTGGGCGATCGGCTCGCGGCCCACGAAGGTGGCGAATGCCTTGTCGAGCACCGGGCCGAGCGCGGCGCGTCCGGTCACCGGGTTCGGACGGTCGAGGACGACGAAACGCTTGCCCGCGAGCGCGGCGGCCACCATGCAGTCGTACAGGGTCCAGATGTACGTGTAGAAGCGCGCGCCCGCGTCCTGGATGTCGAAGACGACCGTGTCCACGCCCGACGTCCTGAAGATGTCGGCGAGCGGCTGCCCGCTCTTCACGTACGTGTCGTAGACGGGCAGTCCGGTCGCCGGATCGTCGTAGCGCCTTTCCGAGCCGCCCGCCTGCGCGGTGCCGCGGAAGCCGTGCTCGGGGCCGAAGACGGCGACGAGGTTCACGCGGTCGTCGGCGTGCATGACGTCCACGATGTGGCGGACTTCCGATGTGATACCGGTCGGATTCGTGACGACGCCGACCTTCTGCCCCTGGAGGTGCGCGTAGCCGTCGCCGGCCAGCCGGTCGAAGCCGGTACGCACCCGGGTCCGTGCCGGCCGTGCGGTGGCGGGGCCGGCGGATGCGGCGAGTGCTCCTGCCGCTCCCGCCGCCCCGGTGGCGGCCAGCAGTCCCCGTCTGGACAGGTTCATCCCACTACCTCCGTGATCGGCACTGTCTGTCATGGCCACGCACGCTAGCGCGCGGACCGGCCGCCGGGAACGCGTCGCGCACGGAGGTTCGAGTCCTTCCACCCCTTCCGCCGCTCCATACCGACTGGTTAGTCTGCTCGGGTTGTCGGCAGCGAGAGGCGGGCCCCACAGATGAGCCAGTTCCAGGACGCGCGCGTCGTCGTCACCGGTGCGGGAGGCGGCATCGGAGCCGCTCTCGCCCGCAGATTCGCGGCGGAGGGCGCACGCGTCGTCGTCAACGACCTCGACGCGCAGAAGATCAAGGCGATAGCCGAAGAGATCGGCGCCATCGCCGTGGCGGGCGACGCGTCCGCGATCGTCGACGAGGCGCGCGAGGCCCTCGGCGGCCGGGTCGACGTGTACTGCGCCAACGCGGGCCTCGCCTCGCCCGGGGACGCCTTCGCGGACGAGGCGGTCTGGGCAGCGGCCTGGGACGTCAATGTGATGGCCCACGTCAGGGCCGCCCGCGCGCTGCTGCCCGACTGGCTGGAGGGCGGCAGCGGCCGCTTCGTCTCCACCGTCTCGGCGGCCGGACTGCTGACCATGGTCGGCGCGGCGCCGTACAGCGTCAGCAAGCACGGGGCGCTCGCCTTCGCCGAGTGGCTCTCGCTCACCTACCGCCACCGCGGCGTCAAGGTCCACGCGATTTGCCCGCAGGGCGTACGCACCGACATGCTGACCGCGGCCGGCTCGGCCGGCGAACTGGTGCTCGCTCCGACCGCCATCGAACCGGAGGACGTCGCCGATGCCCTCTTCGACGGCATTGAGGCAGACCGCTTCCTGATCCTGCCGCACCGTGAGGTCGCCGGTTATTACCAGGCACGCGCAGGGAACCCCGACCGCTGGCTGGCCGGCATGAACCACCTGCAGCAGAAGTGGGAAGAGGCAGCCCAGTGAGTCAGCCGACGAGTGAGCCGATGAGCGAGCCGACGAGTGAGCCGATGAGTGGATCGATGTACGCCGCCAAGCCCTGGCTCGCCCAACTCAGCGCCGCCCAGCTCGCGCCCGTCCAGCCACCGCAGACGGTGCTGCACGCCTTCCGCGCCACGGTGGCCCGCGCACCGGAACACCCCGCCCTCGCCTACTTCGACGGACGGCTGACCTACCGCGAGACCGACGCGCTCTCCGACTCCGTCGCCGGCCACCTGGCCGCGAACGGCCTGGAACGCGGCGACCGGGTCGCGATCATGCTTCAGAACACCCCGCACTTCGTCATCGCGCTCCTCGGCGCCTGGAAGGCCGGGGCCACCGTCGTCCCGCTCAACCCGATGTACAAGTCGGCCGAGGTCGGCCACGCCCTCGCGGACTCCGAAGCGACCGCGCTGATCTGCTCGGACCGGGCGTGGGAGGCGTATCTGCGCGAGACGGTCGCGGACTCTCCCGTACGCATCGCCCTCACCGCCTGCGAGCTCGACCTCCAGACCAGGAACGACACCAGGGTCCTGAATTTCGAGCGCGTGCCGCAGGCTTCGGACGCCGACGACCTGGTGACCATTGCCCGCCAGGGACTTCCCGCCCCCGTCGGCCGCGAACTCGCCGCCACCGACATCGCGTTGATCAGCTACACCTCGGGCACCAGCGGCACCCCCAAGGGCGCCATGAACTCCCACGGCAACATCACGTACAACGCCGAGCGACAGCGCACCGGCCACCCTCTGACCGAGGGCGAGTCCTATTTCGCGCTCGCGCCGCTCTTCCACATCACCGGAATGGTCTGCGAACTGGCCGTCTGCCTCGCCAACGCGGGCACCCTCGTCCTCGCCTACCGCTTCCACCCGGGCGTCGTCCTCGACGCCTTCACCGAGCACCGCCCCGCGTACACCGTCGGCCCGTCCACCGCCTTCATGGCGCTCGCGGCGACGCCCGGCGTGACGCCCGAGCACTTCGCCTCGTTCCAGGTGATCTCCTCGGGCGGGGCGCCGGTGCCCCCGGCGCTGGTGGAGAAATTCCGCGAGGGCTTCGGACCGTACATCCGCAACGGCTACGGACTCACCGAATGCACCGCGCCGTGCGCGTCGGTGCCGCCCGAGAAGGAAGCTCCCGTCGACCCGGTTTCCGGGACGCTGTCGGTCGGCGTTCCGGGGCCGGACACGGTTGTACGGATCGTCGACGAGAAGGGCGACGACGTTCCCTTCGGCGAGCAGGGCGAGATCACCGTCCGAGGCCCGCAGGTCGTCTCCGGCTACTGGCGGCGCCCCGAGGCCACCGCCGAAGCCTTCCCCGGCGGCGAACTGCGCACGGGCGACATCGGCTTCATGGACAAGGACGGCTGGCTCTACGTCGTCGACCGCAAGAAGGACATGATCAACGCGTCCGGCTTCAAGGTCTGGCCGCGCGAGGTCGAAGACGTCCTCTACACCCACCCGGCGGTGCGCGAGGCGGCCGTCGTCGGCATCCCCGACGCGTACCGGGGGGAGAGCGTCAAGGCGTACGTCAGCCTCCGCCCCGGAGCCGAGGTCGCCCCGGCGGACATCTCCGCATACTGCGAGGAACGGCTGGCCGCGTACAAATACCCGCGCGAGGTGGAGATACTGCCCGAGCTTCCCAAGACGACGAGTGGGAAGATCCTCAGGCGGGAACTGCGTTCCCGCTCGTAACCGGTTGTTCTATGTGAAAGGCAGGTGGCGGCAATGGCCAGGACGACGGACGGGAGCGGCATCCCCGTCCCCCAGAGGCTGCTGGCCGCCGCCACCCGTCTGTTCGCCGAGCGCGGCTACGACCGCACTTCGGTGCAGGAGATCGTCGAGGCGGCCGGTGTCACAAAGGGCGCGCTCTACCACTACTTCGGCTCGAAGGACGACCTGCTGCACGAGGTGTACGCCCGCGTCCTGCGCCTCCAGCAGGAGCGCCTCGACGCGTTCGCGGACGCGGACGCGCCGGTGGAGCGGCGGCTGCGGGACGCGGCGGCGGATGTTGTCGTGACGACCATCGAGAATCTCGACGACGCGTCGATCTTCTTCCGTTCCATGCACCATCTGAGTCCGGAGAAGGACAAGCAGGTGCGGGCGGAGCGGCGGCGGTATCACGAGCGGTTCCGCGCGCTGATCGAGGAGGGGCAGAAGGAGGGCGTCTTCTCGACCGCGACGCCGGCTGATCTGGTCGTGGACTACCACTTCGGCTCGGTCCACCACCTGTCGACGTGGTACCGCCCGGACGGGCCGCTGACTCCGCAGCAGGTGGCGGACCATTTGGCGGACCTGTTGTTGAGGGCGTTGCGGCCGTAGGTGGGGGCGGGTGGGGGTGCGGCTGCGGGACGTGCGGGTTGCCTGCGGCGCAGTTCCCCTACCCTTCCCCAAGCTCTCAACTTCGTTCGAGCAGGGGAGACCCCATTCTTCCCGAAACTGGGGGCAAGCCCCCAGGCCCCCGGGACCGGGGTCTGGGGCGGAGCCCCAGTTCGGGAAGGGGCGGGGTGGGGAACAGGCGCCGTAGGCAACGCGCACCCCACCCCCCGGCCCACCCCCACTCCCTACGCGTACTTCTTCAGTTCCCGCCGCGCCAGCGACCGCTGGTGCACCTCGTCCGGGCCGTCCGCCAGCTTCAGCGTCCGCGCCGCCGCCCAGAGCTCCGCCAGCGGGAAGTCCTGGCTCACGCCACCCGCACCGTGCAGCTGCACCGCCTTGTCGATGATGTCGACAACCGCCCGCGGCGTAGCGATCTTGATCGCCTGGATCTCGGTGTGCGCACCGCGGTTGCCCACGGTGTCCATCAGCCACGCCGTCTTGAGCACGAGCAGCCGCAGCTGCTCGACCGCCACCCGGGCGTCCGCGATCCAGTTGTGTACGACGCCCTGCTGGGCCAGCGGCTTGCCGAACGCCTCACGCGACACCGCCCGCCGGCACATCAGCTCGATCGCCCGCTCGGCCATGCCGATCAGCCGCATGCAGTGGTGGATCCGCCCGGGGCCGAGCCTCGCCTGCGCGATGGCGAAGCCGCCGCCTTCCTCCCCGACCAGCGCAGACGTCGGCACCCGCGCCCCGTCGAAGACGATCTCGGCGTGACCGCCGTGGTCGTGGTCCTCGTACCCGTACACCTGCATCGCGCGCCGGACTTCGACCCCCGGCGTGTCACGCGGCACCAGGATCATCGACTGCTGGCGGCGGACGTCGGCGCCGTCCGGGTCGGTCTTGCCCATCACGATGAAGATCTTGCAGTCGGGGTTCATCGCGCCGGAGATGTACCACTTACGTCCCGTAATGACGTACTCGTCGCCATCCCGATCGATCCGCGTCTCGATGTTCGTCGCGTCCGACGAGGCCACCTCCGGCTCGGTCATCGCGAACGCCGACCGGATCTCACCCGCGAGCAGCGGCTCCAGCCACTGCTTCTTCTGCTCGTCGGAGGCGAACTGGGCCAGCAGCTCCATGTTCCCGGTGTCCGGCGCCGCGCAGTTCAGTGCGGTCGGCGCCAGGTGCGGGCTGCGGCCGGTGATTTCGGCGAGCGGCGCGTACTGCAGATTCGTGAGTCCGGCGCCGTACTCCGCGTCCGGGAGGAAGAGGTTCCACAGACCCTGCCTGCGCGCCTCCGCCTTCAGGTCCTCCACGACCTGCGGCGTGTCCCACGGCGATGCGAGCTGCTCGCGCTGCTCGTGCGCGGTCTTCTCGGCCGGATAGACGAACTCGTCCATGAAAGCGGCCAGCTTGGTGCGGAGCTCTTCGGTCCGTGCGTCGTATGCGAAGTCCATGGTGTCTCAGCCTTCCTGCAGGGTGGTGAGGCCGTGCTCGATGAACACGGGCACGAGGTCGCCGATCCGGTCGAAGCCGGCGCCGACGGTCTGCCCGAGCGTGTAGCGGTAGTGGATGCCCTCCAGGATCACGGCGAGCTTGAACCACGCGAATGCCGTGTACCAGGCGATGGCGGACGTGTCCCGGCCGGACCCGGCGGCGTACCGCTCGACGATCTCGCGCGCCGACGGGTGGCCCGCGGCGCCGGCCGTCGTGGAGACGGGGGAGTCGGGCAGCCCCAGTTCGGAGCTGTACATCACGAGGAGGCCGAGGTCGGTCAGCGGGTCGCCGAGCGTCGACATCTCCCAGTCGAGGATGGCCTTGATCCGGTCGTCCGGGCCGCCGATCAGGACGTTGTCGAGCCGGTAGTCGCCGTGTACGACCGTCGGCGCGGGCGAGTCGGGCAGCGAGCGCCCCAGTGCGGCATGCAGTTCGTCGATGCCCGCCAGCTCGCGGTTGCGGGAGGCGTCGAGCTGCTTGCCCCAGCGGCGCAGTTGCCGGTCGAGGAAGCCCTCGGGGCGGCCGAAGTCGCCGAGGCCCACCGCCTCTGGGTTCACGGCGTGCAGGGCGACAAGGGTGTCGACCAGGGCGAACACCGCGTTACGGGTGCGCTCGGGGCCGAGCGCGGCCAGTTCGCCCGCCGTACGGTACGGAACACCGTCCACGAACTCCATGACGTAGAACGGCGATCCGATGACCGAGTCGTCCTCGCACAGCAGCAGCGGCTCCGGCACCGGTACATTCGTCGGGTGCAGCGCGCTGATGACGCGGAACTCGCGCTTCATGTCGTGTGCGGTGGCCAGCACATGGCCGAGCGGCGGCCGGCGCACCACCCACCGCGAGCGGCCGTCCGTGACGGCGTACGTCAGGTTCGAGCGGCCGCCCTCGATGAGCCGGGCGCTGAGCGGTCCGCTCACCAGTCCCGGCCGCTCGCGGTCGAGATGACCGCGCAGCTGCTCGGGATCGAGGCCTGGCGGGTGGACTGAACTCATGGGGGCACCTCCGAGGGCGGGCAGGACGTCTCGCCTCATCATGCCGACCAGTCGGTATGCCGTCCAGTGTGCCGACGTACCCCGAGACGGGGATCACGCGTGGCAGGCGACCGGCTTCCCGCCGTTCATGGCCGCCATGTCGCCGAATACGGCCACCGGATCGAGCGGTGAGCCCTCCGGCAGGCCGTCCAGTTCGGCGTACGCGCGATGCAGGTTGGCGACGAGCCGCTCGCTCTCGCGCAGCTCGGCGAAGACCCCGAGGTCGGCCTCGCGGGCAGTCTCCAACGGGGTGAGGCCCTTGGCGCGACCGGTCAGGGCGAGCTCGGCGACGTACCGCAGGTAGCGCTCGGTGGCGTCGTACGCCGACGGGTCGGTCACCGGGCCGTGCCCGGGCACGACGGTGGGCGCGTCGAGCGAGCGGAGCAGGTCGAGGGCGCGCAGCGAACCGCTCAGCGACCCCATGGGGACGAAGGGCGTGCCGCCCTGGAAGACCAGATCGCCGGTGAAGACGATCCCGTACTCGGGCAGATGGACGACCGTGTCGCCGGTGGTGTGCGCGACGCCGGGGTGGATCAGCCGCACTTCGGTGCCGCCCGCGTGGACGGTGAGCCGGTCGCTGTAGGTGAGGGTGGGGGCGGTGATGGTGATGTCCCCGAAGTCGTTCTGCGGCCACATCAGGTGCAGCTGGTGGCCGACCGCGAGGACCTCGGCGCGGCAGGTGTCGTGCCCGACGATCGTGGCCTCACCCTCGCTGTGCTTTCCCGGGGGGCCACCACCGGACCCCGGGCCGGCGCTGTGCTTTCCCGGGGGGCCACCCCCGGACCCCCGGCCGGCAAAAACGCTGTTGCCGTAGGTGTGGTCGCCGTGGTGGTGCGTATTGACGACCGTGCGGGGAAGGGGCGCTCCGGTCGCGAGGAGCGCGTCGCGCAGGGCGTGAGCCCGGCGCTCGGTGGCCGCGGTGTCGACGAGCAGGGTCGATCGGCCGTCGCTGACGAAGCCCGCGTTGTTCAGGCACCATCCGCCGTCGGGCTGGATGTACGCATGCACCTCAGGCGCGAGTTGGACGGTGTACGGATCCGTGGCAGGCACCGGGCTCCCCCGAGTAGTGGTCGAACTGGTCGGTCGTGGGTCCGAGCCTGCCAGTTGACGCTGACACGGGGGAGCGGAATCCGGTGAATGATCTCGGTGGTCGTCCGATCTCAGTGATCGTCCCAGTGGCCGTCGTGGGCGGCGTGGCGGTGGCCGTCGTGGACGTAGTCCAGGTGGTCGCCGTGCAGGACGGCGCCGTGTCCGCATCCCTCGCCGTGCTCGTGGGGGTGACGACTGTGCGGGACATGGTCGATGGACTCGCACTCGTCCCAGTGGCCGGAGTGCTCCCGGTGCATGTGACCCTCGTGCGCGTAGTCGGTGTGGTCGCCGTGCGGCACGGCGACGTGCCCGCAGGTCGGGCCGTGGATGTGCTCGTGGGTCGTGTGCTCCTGGTGGAGGGTGGCCATGTCGTTCACCTCTGCTGCTTGTGGTGCGATTCGGGATGGTTTGTGACATTTCCCAGGCTAATCCGGGAGTGGCCCGTCGACCCGCTTCGAAGCCCTGCGCCGCGCCGATGTCGTCGCCGTACTCCGCCGAGCACCCCGCCGCCGGTGCCGGCCGTCCGGCCGCCGGTCAGACCACCATCGCCACGGCGAACCCGGCGAGCGCGATCGTGCACACGGCCGCCGTCATCGCGCCGCGCACGGACAGCGGGCCCGGCCGGGCCGCGCTCCCGAGAACCTGGATGCGGCGGTTGGCCACCGCCAGAAACCCCAGCCAGACGAGCGCGCTCAGCGCCATGGCGATGGCCCCGGCCACCGTGAACTCCTCGTGGACCGCCTGCTTGCCGGCCAGCACGGCCACCACGGTGCAAGTCAGCGTGGTCCTGCGCCAGGCCAGCCTGGTCCGCTCCGGCTGGAGGCCGGGGTCCCGGTCGGGGACGGGTGCAGGGACGTGGGTGGTCACCCGTTGTCCCAGCCGAAGAGGACAGCCACCACCATGGCGACCGCGACGACGGCGACCGCAAGGCCCAGCAGCGTCGGGAACCGGGTCACGGGAAGGTCCTCGCCGCGCCGCATCGCGCGCTCGCAGCGCACCCAGTGATTGACCGCCCGCAGCGCGCACAGCACGCCGGCCGCCAGCAGCCCGAGCGCCATGCCCGTGCGTGCGCCCCAGGCGAGGTCCGGCAGGAACTGGTCGACGGCGAAACCGCCGCCGATGAGGGCGAGTGCCGTACGGATCCAGGCGAGGAAGGTGCGTTCGTTGGCGAGCGAGAAGCGGTAGTCGGGGGTCTCGCCCTCGTCCCGGATCCGCTGGGGCGCGAACCACAGCCGCAGGCTCTGTACGAAGTCGATCACGCGCCGCACCTTACCGGCGGGCCTGGCCGCCGCCGCGTCGCGCGTTACCGGCGGCCCCGTCCGGCCGCCGCGCCGAACGTCACCTGCGGCCCGGGCCCGCCGCCCCTGACGCCCGCAGCCGTTCCCACGCGGCCAGCCCGTCCGGCACCCACTCCCATTCCCCGAGCCTCTGGTCCAGTTCCTCCCGGGTGAGGAACCCGTGCCAGGCGACCTCCTCCACCTGCGGGTTCACCGGCAGATCGCAGCGCACCTCGTAGACGTACGACCACCAGGTCTGCACGCCGTCCCCGCTCTCGTACAGGAACTTGAACAGCGGTACGGGTCGGGGCAGACCGGACACTCCCAGCTCCTCCTCCGCCTCGCGCAGCGCCGCGTCGTCGTAGGACTCGCCCGCGCCGACGACTCCGCCCACGAACATGTCGTACAGGGAAGGGAAGACGAGCTTCACCGGTGTTCGGCGGTGCACGAAGTACCGCCCCTCGCCGTCCCGCGCGAGGACGAAGACGCAGCGATGGCGCAGGCCACGCGCGTACGCCTCGCCGCGCGGCGCCTGCCCGACGACCTCGTCGTACTCGTCGACGATGTCCAGAATCTCGTCTGCGGGAGTCACGGGAGTCATACGGGCCATCCAACCTCACCGCCCCGAACAGGTTGACGCCCCGCCCGCCTCTCCCGAAGATCTGACGCACGAGTAACTTCTCGCTCCACTCGCCCCGGCAAGGACGGAACCCATGGCGTACGACGCTGACGTGATCGTGATCGGGGCGGGCCTCGCAGGGCTCGCGGCCACCGCGGAACTCGTCGATGCGGGCCGCAAGGTGATCCTGCTCGACCAGGAGCCCGAGCAGTCCGTCGGCGGCCAGGCGCACTGGTCCTTCGGCGGCCTCTTCTTCGTCGATTCCCCCGAGCAGCGCCGTATGCGCATCAAGGACAGCCGCGAGCTGGCCCTCCAGGACTGGTACGGCACGGCCGGCTTCGACCGTGAGGAGGACCACTGGCCGCGCAAGTGGGCCGAGGCGTACGTCGACTTCGCGGCGGGCGAGAAGCGGGCCTGGCTGCACGGCCAGGGTGTGCGCTTCTTCCCGGTCGTCGGCTGGGCCGAGCGCGGCGGTTACGACGCCACCGGCCACGGCAATTCCGTACCCCGGTTCCACATCACCTGGGGCACGGGCCCCGGCATCGTCGCGCCCTTCGAACGCCGCGTACGCGAAGGCGTCGCGCGCGGCCTCGTCCAGTTGAAGTTCCGCCACCGCGTCACCGGCCTCGGCCGCAGCGCCGGGGCCGTGGACACCGTCACCGGCGAGATCCTGGAGCCGTCCGGGATCGAGCGCGGGGAGGCCAGCAGCCGCGAGGTGACCGGTTCGTTCGAGCTCAGGGCACAAGCGGTCATCGTCACTTCGGGCGGCATCGGCGGCAACCACGACCTCGTACGCGCCAATTGGCCCCAGCGGCTCGGCACACCGCCCGCCTCGATGCTCTCCGGCGTACCCGCGCACGTGGACGGCCTGATGCTCGGCATCACGGAGGCGGCCGGCGGCCGCATGATCAACCGTGACCGGATGTGGCACTACACCGAGGGCATCCAGAACTGGAACCCGATCTGGGCCAGACACGGCATCCGCATCCTGCCGGGCCCTTCGTCGCTGTGGTTCGACGCACGCGGCAAGCGGCTGCCGGTGCCGCTCTTTCCCGGCTTCGACACTCTCGGCACGCTCGATCACATCATGAAGACCGGGTACGACTACACCTGGTTCGTCCTCGACCAGAAGATCATCGGCAAGGAGTTCGCTCTCTCGGGCTCCGAACAGAACCCCGATCTGACGGGCAAGTCGGTCCGCGACGTCATCGGCCGGGCGAGGGCGGACGTACCGGGCCCGGTCAAGGCGTTCATGGACAAGGGTGCGGACTTCGTGGTCGAGAAGGACCTGACGTCACTGGTCCGCGGAATGAACGCCCTGACGAAGGAGCCGCTGATCGACGAGGCGGAACTGCGCCGCGAAATCACCGCGAGGGACCGGGAGATCACCAACACCTTCACCAAGGACCTCCAGGTGATGGCGATCCGCGGGGCGCGCAACTATCTGGGCGACAAGCTGATCCGTACGGCGACACCGCACCGCATCCTCGACCCCAAGGCGGGCCCGCTCATCGCCGTACGCCTGCACATCCTCACGCGGAAGTCACTGGGCGGGCTGGAGACGGACCTGTCGTCGCGGGTCCTCACCGAGGGCGGCGGCGTACTGCCGGGCGTGTACGCGGCGGGCGAGGCGGCGGGCTTCGGCGGAGGCGGCGTCCACGGCTACCGCTCCCTGGAGGGCACGTTCCTGGGCGGCTGCCTTTTCTCGGGGCGGGCGGCGGGTCGTGCGGCGGCGCGGGCGGTCGGTTAGGGGAACAAGCCCGCCGCAGGCGCCGCCTACGCCAGCCGCTCCACCACCCGGAAGCGTTCTGCGACCACCATCGTCGCGTCGTTCACCACGAACCCCGGGTCGCCGAGCGCCTCGCGCATCTCCTCGCTGTGCCAGAACCTCTCGTGACCCGCGCGCCACGCCGCGACCGAGTCGTACCCCTCGCCCTCGTCCAGCGCGTGCTGAAGGTCTACGTCGCCGAGCGCCAGCACCCGTACTTCCGTCAGCTCGATCACCGCAACCCCGCGCCCGTCCGAGTCGATCACCAGGGAACGCTCGCCGACCGGCGGCAGCTCCTCCTTCTCGGCCTCGTACTCGGCGAGCAGACCGGTCGTCGAGACCTTCTCGCCGGACAGCACCGCGGCGACCAGCCGGTCCCGCAGCGGCCCCGGAAAGGCGAGCAGACACGGCGGCAGCGAAGAGTGATCAGACATGGGCCAAGAGTAGAGCCTGGCAGGCACGGCAAGCGGGACGGACCAATGCTCCAGGGCATCCGGCGAGTTGTTCCAGGCCGGTCTGCCCTTGACGCGGAGCAGTGCCTACCGCTTTGCTGTGCGTGATCAAACGCTCGCACTCTGCGTCGTGGAGGACCCGCGGATGCCCCCACCTCCGCCACCCCTCGGCCGCTCACGCCGCCGGACCGCCCCTTCCTTCGACCCCGCCCTCGACGACACCGAACTCGTCGACGTACGAGGGCAATTGGCGCAGGGCCGCTGGACCCGGGCCCGCTCGCTCCTCGCCGCGACCGGCGACGACTGGGACCGCCGCGGCCACCGCCTCGTCGTGCTCGCCCAGGTCACGGGCGCCGCTGCCTGGGCCGGCGACTGGCTGCTCGCCGAGCCCGAGAGCGCCGACGCCACCACCCTCCTGGCCTGCGCCGCCGTCTTCGGCGCGCTGCGCGGCAAGGAGCCCCAGGACCGCGCCCGCGACGCCTGCCGACGGGCCGCGGCGCGCGCACCCGACGACCCGACGCCCTGGCTCGGCCTGTTGCTGATCGCCCGATCCCTCGGCACGGAGGAGGAGGTCACCCAGCTCTTCGACCAGGTGCGGCTGCGCCACCCCGAGCACCATCACGCCCACCACCTGATGACCGCCCGCCTCGCCGAACGCAGACCGGACACCGGCCGCGACCCCCTCCACGAGGTGTACGACTTCGCCGCCTGGGCCGCGGAACAGGCCCCGGCGGACTCCCCGCTCGCCGTACTCCCCGTGGTGGCCCACGCCGAGCGCTACCGCGCCCTCGCGGTCGCGGGCCAGGAGCCCAAAGACCCCGTCGCCTCCGGCCATTGGACGGGCCGCCGCGCCCGCCAGGTGATGAAGGCGGCCTTCGACTGGTGGCTGGAGTGGGAGCACGAGGGGCACCCGCGCCACCACGTCGACCTCAACTTCCTCGCCCACGCGAAGTTCTGCGAGGGCAGAGCCGCCGAGGCGGCCGCCCTCTTCCACCGCATCGGGCCGCATGCCACCCCGGCCCCGTGGTCCTACCCCGACCGGGACCCCCACAAGGCTTTCAACGCCGCGCGCAATGCCGCGCTCGGCACCGCGTAACTCCTCACCGAAGGGACAACCCCCGCCATGTCGACGGGCAGATCGAGCACGAGCGTGCAGAGCGACAGCGAGAGCGGAAGCGGAAGCGAGATCCGTACGTACAAGGGGCAGGAGCGGGCCCTGCGCGCAGGCCGCCTCGGCACGACCGGCCTGCTGCTGTCCGTACTGGCAGCGAGCGCCCCGCTGATGGTCGTCGCCGGTGTCATGCCCACCACATACGGCGTCATGGGCATCGTCGGCCAGCCCCTGCTCTTCGTCATCCTCGGCGTGGTCCTGATGCTGTTCAGCGTCGGATACGCCGAGATGAGCCGGCACGTCCACAACGCCGGTGCCTTCTACGCGTACATAGCCCGCGGCCTCGGCCCGACCGCCGGTGCGGGCGCCTCCGTGGTCGCCCTCGTCGCGTACAGCGCCATGCAGGTCGGCATCTACGGCATCCTCGGCTTCGAGATCTCCGGGATCTTCGCCACCTACCTCGACATCACCTTCGCCTGGTGGATCCCGGCGCTCGTCGCCGTCGTGGTCGTCGGCGCGCTCGGCTGGCTCAAGATCGACCTCAACGCAAAGGTGCTCGGCGTCCTGCTGGTCGTCGAGTGCGCGCTCGTCGTGATCTTCGACGTGGCGGCGATCGCCGACCCGGGCAAGGAAGGCCTGTCGCTCCAGGCATTCAACCCCGAGACCCTCACCGGCGCCGGACTGGGCACCGCCCTCTGCTTCTGCATCGCCGCCTTCGTCGGCTTCGAGCAGGCCCCGGTGTACGCGGAGGAGACCAGCCGCCCCCAGATCGTCGTATCCCGCGTGATGTTCCTCGCGGTCGGATACGCCGCACTCTTCCTCGCCCTCAGCGCCTGGGCGCTCAGCGTCGCCACAGGGCCCGGCCAGATCGTCAAGGTGGCGGGGGAGCAGGGACCCGGTCTCCTCTTCGGCCTCACCGAGAGCAGGCTCGGCTCCACCTTCACCGACGTACTCCATGTCCTGTTCGTGACCGGCATGTTCGCGGCACTGCTCAGCTTCCACAACGTCGTCGCGCGGTACGCCTTCGCCATGGGCCGCGAGGGCCTGCTGCCCGCTGCCTTCGGCCGTACGAACAAGACGAGCGGCGCACCCGCCGCGGGCTCGCTGCTCCAGTCCGTCATCTCCGTGGCCGTCGTCCTCGCCTTCGCGGTCACCGACGACAAGCCGGCGGGCGACCCGACCGTCCCCGTGCTGCACCTGTTCACCTGGATGGGCAACGTCGGCGCGCTCGGCGTCATCCTGCTGATGGCCGCCGCGTCTCTCGCGGTCATCGCCTTCTTCGTACGCCGCGGTGCCGGCCGCACGCAGGCGGGGCGGCTGGTGGCCTCCGGGATCGCCGGGCTCGCGCTCCTGGCCATCGCCGTCTACACGGTGAAGGACTTCGACGTGCTCGTGGGCGCGGGCCCCGGATCCTCCCTGAGCTGGATCTTGCCGGGCGTCATCGGTGTCGCCCTGGTCGGGGGCCTGGTGTACGGCGCGGTTCTGCGCTCGGCGAAGCCGGAGGTGCATGCCAGGATCGGCCTGGGCAACGAGGCGTTCCAGCTGGAGAAGGCCGCCGAGTCGGAGAGCGCCGCCGCCCAGGTGTGACGGAAGTCTGACGATCACCTGCGGCCCCTGGCCCCCGGGGGCCGCAGATGCTCAGATCGTGTGGTGACTCCTCAAGTACCGGAACCGGACGGCGGCGGCGCACCCGTCGGCCGCCGCCTCGTCCTCGGCATGCTGGGCCTCGGCGCAGCCGGCGTGGCCACCGCGCCGTACCTCCAGAGCGGCCTGGACTCCTTCCTCGGCTCGGCGGCGGAGAAGGACCCGACGGGCCTGACCGGCCTGCTCCCCAACGGCGGCGGCTTCCGCTACTACTCGGTCGCCTCGTCCGTACCGCGCAAAGGCCCGCACAACTACCGGCTCAAGATCGACGGCCTGGTCGAGCGGCCCGCCACGTACACGCTCGACGACCTGCGTGGAATGCCGCAGACACGGATCGTCCGGGACGTCCAGTGCGTCACGGGATGGCGGGTCCCCGAAACCCCCTTCGAGGGTGTGGAACTGTCGCGGCTACTGGCCGCCGCCGCCGTGAAGCCGGAGGCCAAGGCGGTCCGCTTCACCTGCTTCGACGGTGTGTACAGCGAGAGCCTCACCCTCCAACAGGCCCGCAGAAAAGACGTTCTGGTGTCCCTTCGCATGCAGGACAAGCCCCTCAGTCACTCCCACGGCGGCCCCGTGCGGCTGTATGTCGCGCCCATGTACTTCTACAAGTCGGCGAAATGGCTCTCCGGCATCACCGTCACGCCCGAGGTGCGGCCCGGGTACTGGGAGGAGCTCGGCTATGACGTCGACGCGTGGGTCGGCCGGTCGAACGGACGCGACGATGCTCCTACAGTCTGAAGAGCCTGAACTGCCTGTCCGCATCAGGCGGTTCACCCGCTCCGAACGCTGGATCCACCGCACCACCGCAGGCCTGACCCTCCTGTGCGTCGCCACGGCGGCCTGTCTGTACGTACCCCAGCTCGCCGAACTCGTCGGCCGCAGGCACCTGGTGGTCACCGTGCACGAGTGGTCGGGGCTGCTGATCCCCGCGCCGTTCCTGCTCGGCCTCGCCTCCCGGGCGTTCCGCTCCGATCTCCGGAAGCTCAACCGGTTCGGGCCGCACGACCGGCAGTGGCTGCGGGCCGCGCTGCGGCGGGACCACCGCCACGGGTCGCGCCCCGCCGGGAAGTTCAACGCCGGCCAGAAGGTCTACGCGAGCTGGATCGCGGGCGCGGTGCTCGTCATGCTCGGCACTGGCATGCTGATGTGGTTCACGGACCTTGCCCCGCTGCTCTGGCGTACGAGCGCCACGTTCGTCCACGACTGGCTGGCGCTCGCCATGGGCCTCGTCGTGGCGGGACATGTGGGGATGGCCCTGATGCGGCCGGAGTCCCGGCGCGGCATGCGCACCGGGACCGTCGACCGCGAATGGGCGGAGCTCGAACACCCGCTGTGGGCAGCGGAGTCGAGGGATCTACAAGCTCTGAAGGACGAGTGACAGCAGCAGGACGAAGCCCAGCGCGACCACTGAAATGATCGTCTCCATCACTGACCACGTCTTGATCGTCTGGCCGACGTTCATGCCGAAGTACTCCTTCACCAGCCAGAACCCGGCGTCATTGACATGGCTGAAGAAGAGCGAGCCCGCACCGACGGCCAGCACCAGCAGCGCCGCGTGCGACGTCGACATGTCGGCTGCCAGCGGCGCGACCAGACCGGCCGCCGAGATGGTGGCCACGGTCGCCGAGCCCGTCGCGAGCCGGATGGCGACGGCGATCAGCCAGGCCAGCAGCAGCGTCGGTATCGCCCAGTCCTTGGAGAAGTCCAGGATCATCTGGCCCACGCCCACGTCGATGAGCGTCTGCTTGAAGCCGCCGCCCGCACCGACGATCATCAGCACGCTCGCGATCGGGGCGAGGGACTTCTCGACGGTCGAGGAGAGCCGGTCCTTGGTGAAACCGGCGGCCCGGCCCAGCGTGAACAGGCCGACCAGCACCGCCGCGAGCAGCGCGATCAACGGCGAGCCGATGACGTCCGTGACCCGCTGGACGGCGTTCTCCGGGTCGTTGACCACGATGTCGACGCCCGCCTTGGCCAGCATCAGCACGACCGGCAGCAGCACGGTGGCAACGGTGGCACCGAAGCCCGGACGACGCTCCAAGTCCTCGGAGGGCTCCAGGTTTTTGGAGGGACGTGTCGGAATCATCTTCTCCGGCGCCTGGACGTCCACCCAGCGGGCCGCGTACTTCGAGAAGAGCGGGCCCGCGATGATCACGGTCGGGATCGCGACGAGCACACCGAGGCCGAGTGTGACACCGAGGTTGGCTCCGATCGCGTCGATCGCGACCAGCGGTCCCGGGTGCGGCGGGATCAGGCCGTGCATGACGGACAGGCCGGCCAGCGCCGGGATGCCGATACGCATCAGCGAGTAGTTGCCGCGCTTGGCGACGAGCAGCACCACCGGGATCAGCAGCACGATGCCGACCTCGAAGAAGAGCGGCAGACCGATGATGCTCGCGATCAGCACCATCGCCCACGGCATCGCACGGCCGCTCGCCTTCGCGAGGATCGTGTCGACGATCTGGTCGGCGCCGCCGGAGTCGGCGAGCAGCTTGCCGAGGATCGCGCCGAGCGCGATCAGTACGCCGACGCCCGCGACCGTATTGCCGAGGCCAGTCGAAAAGCTGGTGATCGCCTTGTCGAGCGGGGCGCCCGCGAACGCACCGAGCGCCAGCGACCCAATGGTCAGCGCCAGGAAGGCGTGGAGCTTGAACTTCGTAATGAGCAGGACGATGACGGCAATGCCGGCGAGCACTGCTATGCCCAACTGGCCGTTGCCCGCCGAGGTGATCGGCTCGACGACGCCCGCTGCCAGCGTCTCGACGCTGAGACTGGTCACGGTGTTCCTTCCTTCTACTTGCTGCCGACTACTTGCTGCCGAGCCGGCGCAGGGCCGCGACGGCTCGCTCGGTGATTTCTTCCGGTGTGCCGGTGACATCGACGGACACGCCCGCCTCGTCCTCCTGCAGCGGCTGGAGGGCGGCGTACTGCGAATCGAGCAGCGCGGCGGGCATGAAGTGACCCTTGCGCTCCCGCATCCGTGACTCGATCAGCTCGCGGTCGCCGGTGAGATGGAGAAACACGGCGTCGGGAGCGGCCGCGCGCAGCCGGTCGCGGTAGGACCGCTTGAGCGCGGAGCTGCTCACCACCCCGCCGAGCCCCGCCCGGCTGTGCGCCCACTGCCCGATCGCATCGAGCCAGGGCCACCGGTCCGTGTCGTCCAGCGGGGTTCCGGCCGACATCTTGGCGATGTTGGCCGGGGGGTGGAAGTCGTCGCCTTCGGCGTACGGAACGCCGAGCCGGTCGGCGAGCAGGGGGCCGATGGTGGTCTTGCCGGTCCCTGCCACGCCCATCACCACGACGACGTGGGGGCTGTTCATGTGTGGATGCCTCGCTGTCTTCATCGACATCGGTCCGTAACGACATCGGTCCATCGGCTGTCGCGACGCTGTCGGGGGCGGTCGCCGCGCTAAGGAAACCCTTTAGATACGACGTATTCAAGAGCCTGTGACATAAACGTCGTACTTTTGAGTGCCGAAGGGTGCCCCGTACGCTGAGCCCATGGAGAATCAGGCCCGGGGACTGCACGCGCAGCTGCTGGAGAGCCTCGGCCCTGCGATCACAGCCGGTGAGTACCCTCCCGGCAGCGTGTTGCGCACGGACGAGCTGGCTCAGCGCTTCGACGTCTCGCGCACCGTCGTCCGCGAGGCCGTCCGGGTCCTGGAGTCGATGCACCTCGTGGAGTCCCGGCGCCGCGTGGGCGTGACCGTGCGCCCCACCGAGGAGTGGAATGTCTACGATCCGCAGGTCATCCGGTGGCGGCTGGCCGGCGCCGACCGGCCGCGCCAGCTGCGCTCACTGACCGTGCTGCGCTCCGCCGTGGAGCCGGTCGCCGCCGGACTCGCCGCCCGGTTCGCGACCCCGGAGCAGTGCGCGGATCTCACGGAACACGCGCTGGGCATGGTGGCGACCTCGCGCGGCCGGCAGCTCGACGCGTACCTCGTGCACGACATCGCCTTCCACCGGGTCGTGCTGCGCGCCTCGGGCAATGAGATGTTCGCCCGGCTCGGCGACGTGGTCGCCGAGGTGCTGAGCGGACGTACCCGGCACCAGGTGATGTTCGAGGATCCGGACCCGGCGGCCGTCACCCTGCACGTCCAAGTCGCCGAAGCCGTAAGGGAAGGCGATGCCGCGCGCGCGGAGGAGCTGACGCGCCAGATCGCCGTCGGGGCCCTTCAGGAGCTCGATGTCCTCGCCCCATAATGTCCACCCCTTTATCCTTTTTGACGTTTTAAATCAACTCGCTGTTCACTCTTGACGCTTGCATGCCTCACCTCCGAGCATTCAGCGCATGGTCTTGTCAGACAGCCGGACAGGTGGCGGCGCACCCCGGCGCATCAGTGCGATGGAAGCCGTCCTCACCCACCTCCGGGACGCCATAGAGCAGGGTGAACTCGCCGTCGGCGAGAAGCTCCCCACGGAGGCCGAGCTCGGAAAGCGCTTCGAGGTCAGCCGTTCCGTCGTACGGGAGGCCCTGCGCGCACTCCAGGCGCTCGGCCTCACGGTGTCCAGGGCCGGCAAGGGGACGTACGTCGCGGCGAGCGGACCCGACCAGAACCCGATCTTCGGCGCGTACTCCGCCCGGGACCTGCTCGAAGTGCGACGGCACGTCGAGATCCCCGTCGCGGGTTACGCTGCTACCCGGCGCACGCAGGACGATGTGGACCTGCTGACGCACCTGATCGGGAAGATGGAGCAGGAGCCCGACCCCACCGCATGGGTGGCGCTCGACACGCTCTTCCACATCTCCATCGCCCAGGCGTCGGGCAACCCTGTCTTCCACAAGATCATCAAGGAGATCAGGGACGCCCTCGCCCGGCAGTCAACCTTCCTGAACCAACTCGGGGACCGACGACGCCAGTCGGACCTTGAGCACCGGGCCCTCGTAGAGGCGATTGTCGGCGGCTCCGAGGGAGCGGCGGTGCAGGCCATGGCCGCTCACCTCGAACACGTCGAGATCACTCTCAACACCATCGTGCGGCCCGGTACCGCACAGCACCCCCCAAATGAAGGCGAAGAAAAAGCATGAGCGACCGCATCCTCCCTGCGGCCCCCGCCCGTCCCGCCGATCCCGTATCGACATCCCCACATGTCGACGCGGGTGACGAGGGTTACAGCAAAGACCTGAAGTCCCGCCACATCAACATGATCGCCATCGGCGGAGCGATAGGCACCGGCCTCTTCCTCGGCGCCGGCGGCCGCATGGCCGGAGCCGGCCCCTCGCTGGCCATCGCGTACGCGGTCTGCGGCGTCTTCGCCTTCTTCGTCGTCCGCGCACTCGGCGAGCTGGTTCTCTACCGCCCGTCGTCGGGCGCTTTCGTGTCGTACGCCCGTGAGTTCATGGGCGAGAAGGGCGCGTTCGCCGCGGGCTGGCTGTACTTCCTCAACTGGTCGACCACCGCAGTGGCGGACATCACAGCGGCCGCGACGTACGCCCACTTCTGGGCCATGTTCAGCGACGTACCCCAGTGGCTGCTCGCACTGATCGCCCTCGCCGTCGTCCTCGCCGCGAACCTGATCTCGGTGAAGTACTTCGGCGAGATGGAGTTCTGGTTCGCGATCATCAAGGTCGGCGCGCTCGTCGCCTTCATGTGCGTCGGCATCTACCTCGTCGTCACCCAGCACGAGCTCGGCGGCCACACCCCCGGCCTCTCCACCGTCACCGACGGCGGCGGCCTGTTCCCGGTCGGCATGCTGCCGATGCTCCTCGTGATCCAGGGCGTCGTCTTCGCGTACGCCTCGGTCGAGCTGTGCGGCGTCGCCGCCGGTGAGACCAAGAACCCCGAGAAGATCATGCCGAAGGCGATCAACTCGATCATGTGGCGCGTCGGTCTCTTCTACGTCGGCTCGGTCGTGCTGCTCGCGCTGCTGCTCCCGTACACGGCGTACTCCGGCAACGAGAGCCCCTTCGTCACCGTCATGAACAAGCTCGGCGTCGCCGGCGCCGCCGACGTGATGAACCTCGTCGTGCTGACCGCTGCCCTCTCCAGCCTCAACTCGGGCCTGTACTCGACCGGCCGCATCCTGCGCTCGATGGCCCTCTCGGGCTCCGCGCCCAAGTTCACCGGCCGGATGAACAAGGGCCAGGTGCCCTACGGCGGCATCCTGCTGACCGCGAGCTTCGGCGTCCTCGGTGTCGGCCTCAACTACGTCATGCCCGGCGAGGCCTTCGAGATCGTCCTGAACTTCGCGTCGATCGGCATCCTCGGCACCTGGGGCATGATCATGCTCTGCTCCCTGCTCTTCTGGCACCGCTCGAAGGACGGCCGGGTCACCCGCCCCGCCTACCGGCTGCCGTGGGCCCCGTACACGCAGATCGTCACGCTGTTCTTCCTCGCCAGCGTTGTCTTCCTGATGTGGTGGGGCGGCGGCGTGGGCCGTACGACCGTGATGTGCCTGCCGCTGATCGCGGCGGCGCTGGTCGGCGGCTGGTACCTGGTCCGCAACCGGGTCGCCACGATGGCCGCAGACCGCCACGAGCGCGTCTAGCAGCACCTGCACCTTTCGGTACGACGAGGAGGGCGGCACCCCACGCGGGGTGCCGCCCTCCTCGTATTGCGAGCGAGCACTGTTACCGGCGCTTCTCCGGGCGGTGCTGGGAACGCACCTGCTGGGGAAGGTCTGCAAGTCCCCGTACTTCGTCACCGGACGCGGCACGCCGGAGACAGTCCCCATGACCGCCTGTCCCCTCACACCAAACTCCTACCGAAGGAACACGCACCATGCGCCACACCACCGCCGACCTGGTCTTCACGGGCGGCCCCGTCCTCACCCTCGACGCGGCCCGCAGCCGGGCCACCACCGTCGCAGTCACCGGCGAGCGCATCACCGCCGTGGGCCACGACGAGGTGCGCGACCTCATAGGCCCGAAGACCGAGGTCGTCGACCTCGCCGGGCGGCTGCTGATCCCCGGCTTCCAGGACGCCCACGTCCACCCCGTAGCGGCAGGCCTGGAACTGGCGCAGTGCGACCTGACGGCCGTCCGTACGGCAGCGGATACCGTCGCCGCCGTACGGGCGTACGCCGAAACCCACCCCGAACAGGAGTGGATCACCGGCGGTGGCTGGTCCATGGAGGCGTTCGACGGCGGCAGCCCCACCAAGGACCTGCTCGACGCCGTCGTCCCCGACCGCCCCGTCTACCTGCCCAACCGCGACCACCACGGAGCCTGGGCCAACAGCCGCGCCCTGCACCTCGCGGGCGTCGACCGCACCACCCCGGACCCTGCCGACGGCCGCATCGAGCGGGACGCTTCCGGCGAGCCCACCGGGCTCCTCCAGGAGGGCGCCATGGACCTGGTCGCCCGCCTCACCCCGCCGTCCACGCCCGCCGACCGACTCGCCGCCCTGCTGCGCGCCCAGCGCCTGCTCCACTCGTACGGCATCACCGCCTGGCAGGACGCCATCGTCGGCACCTTCGGCTCGATGGCCGACCCGGCCGACGCCTACCTCGCCGCGGCCCGCGACGGCTCACTCACCGCCCGCGTCGCGGGCGCCCTGTGGTGGGACCGCGAACGCGGCGCCGAGCAGATCCCCGAACTGGCCGCGCGCCGCGCCGAACTGAGCCACGGCCGGTTCCGCGCCGGATCGGTCAAGCTCATGGTCGACGGGGTCGCCGAGACAGGCACCGCCGCCCTCATCGACCCCTACCTGGACAGCTGCGGCTGCGCCACCGCCAACCGCGGCACCAGCTTCATCGACCCCGCCGCCCTGTGCGCGTACGTCACCGAACTGGACGCCCTCGGCTTCCAGGCCCACTTCCACGCCCTCGGCGACCGCGCCGTACGCGACGCCCTGGACGCGGTCGAAGCGGCCCGTACCGCCAACGGCACGCGCGACACGCGCCCGCACCTCGCCCACCTCCAGATCGTCCACCCCGACGACATCGGCCGCTTCCGGCAACTCGGCGCCACCGCCAACATCCAGCCACTGTGGGCCTCGCACGAGCCGCAGATGGACGAGTTGACCATCCCCTTCCTGGGGGAGGAACGAGCCGGCCGGCAATACCCGTTCGGAGCGCTGCTGCGCGCCGGTGCCACCCTCGCCGCGGGCAGCGACTGGCCGGTCAGCAGCCCCGACCCGCTGCACGGCATCCACACCGCCGTGAACCGGATCGAGCCGGACGGCAAGGGCCCCGTCTTCCTCCCGGAGGAGTGCATCGGCCTGACGGACGCCATCGCCGCGTACACGGCGGGCTCCGCATATGTGAACCACCTCGACGACACCGGGAGCGTACGCGCCGGAGCCCTCGCGGACCTGGTGGTGCTCGACCGCGACCTGTACGCGACCCCGCCCGAGGAGATCGCCGCGACCCGCGTCGCCCGCACGTACGTGGGCGGCCAGAAGGTCTACGACGCAGGTCTGTAGACGGGTACGGTGCGCAGGCGGGGCTCGTATCGGCGCGTACGGAAGGAAGTTCGCATATGTCGCAGCAGGTCCAAGGGGTTGTCGCCCCGGGCAAGAACTCGCCCGTGCGGGTCGAGACAATCGTCGTCCCCGACCCCGGCCCGGGCGAGGCCGTTGTAAAGATCCAGGCCTGCGGGGTGTGCCACACCGACCTGCACTACAAACAGGGCGGCATCAACGACGACTTCCCCTTCCTCCTCGGCCACGAGGCGGCAGGCATCGTCGAGTCGACCGGCGAGGGCGTCACAGATGTCGCCCCGGGCGACTTCGTCATCCTCAACTGGCGTGCCGTGTGCGGCCAGTGCCGGGCCTGCCTGCGCGGCCGCCCCCAGTACTGCTTCGACACGCACAACGCCGAACAGAAGATGACCCTGCTCGACGGCACCGAGCTGTCCCCGGCGCTCGGCATCGGAGCGTTCGCCGAGAAGACCCTGGTCGCGGCCGGCCAGTGCACCAAGGTCGACCCGGCCGTGTCGCCCGCCGTCGCGGGTCTCCTCGGCTGCGGCGTCATGGCGGGCATCGGAGCCGCCATCAACACCGGCCAGGTCGGCCGCGGAGACTCGGTCGCCGTCATCGGCTGCGGCGGCGTGGGCGACGCGGCGATCGTCGGCTCCCGGCTCGCCGGGGCGGGCAGGATCATCGCCGTCGACATCGACGACCGCAAGCTGGAGACCGCCCGCGCCATGGGCGCCACCCACACCGTCAACTCCCGCTCCACGGACCCTGTCGAAGCCATCCGCGAACTGACCGGCGGATTCGGCGCGGACGTCGTCATCGAAGCGGTGGGCCACCCCGAGACGTACAAGCAGGCCTTCTACGCCCGCGATCTCGCCGGCACCGTCGTCCTGGTCGGCGTACCCACCCCCGACATGCGGATCGATCTCCCGCTCATCGACGTCTTCGGTCGCGGCGGCTCGCTCAAGTCCTCCTGGTACGGCGACTGTCTGCCGTCCCGCGACTTCCCGATGCTCATCGACCTGCACCAGCAGGGCCGAATCGACCTCGGCGCCTTCGTCACCGAGACCATCGCGCTCGGCGACGTGGAGAAGGCCTTCGAGCGAATGCACGAGGGCGACGTCCTGCGTTCCGTGGTGGTCTTCTGATGGCCGCCCGCATCGACCACCTCGTCACCTCCGGCACCTTCTCGCTCGACGGCGGCACCTGGGACGTCGACAACAACGTCTGGATCGTCGGAGACGACACCGAGGCGATCGTCATCGACGCCGCCCACGACGCACAGGCCATCGCGGCCGCACTCGGCGCCCGTACGCTTCGCGCCATCGTCTGCACACACGCCCACAACGACCATATCGACGCGGCCCCGGCCCTCGCCGCCGCCACCGGCGCCCCGGTCCTGCTCCACCAGGACGACCTCCCGCTCTGGAAGCAGACCCACCCGGACCGCGCCCCCGACGGCGAGCTCACGGACGGCCAGACCCTCACGATCGCCGGCGCCACGCTCACGGTCCTGCACACACCGGGCCACGCACCGGGCGCCGTCTGCCTCTACGTTCCCGAGCTGTCCACTGTCTTCACCGGCGACACGCTCTTCCGGGGCGGCCCGGGCGCCACCGGGCGTTCCTTCTCGGACTTCCCGACGATCGTCGACTCGATCCGCGACCGGCTGCTGACCCTGCCGCCGGACACGGAGGTCCGTACGGGCCACGGGGACGACACCACCATCGGCGCGGAGGCCCCGCACGTACAGGAATGGATCGCCAGGGGGCACTGACCAGGGGCATCGGCGAGGGCGCGGACGAGGGGCGACGAGGGGCGCTGAAAACAGAAAACCTCCCAGTTCAACTGGGAGGTTTTCGCTGGTGTCCGAGGGGGGACTTGAACCCCCACGCCCGATAAAGGGCACTAGCACCTCAAGCTAGCGCGTCTGCCATTCCGCCACCCGGACAAGGTGTCTGTCTCGCGGCCCTGGGCCGTTCCGACGTGGAAAACCATAGCAAACATTCAGACCCCCTGATCACACCACCTGACCGGGTAGCGGGAGGATGAGGGGGACCACCAGCACCGCCAGTGGGAGGAAGCAGCGTGAGCGAGTCGAAGAGGGCTGACAGGCCTGACAGGGCCGACGGGGCCGAGCCGGTCTCGGGCCAGGACGAGGTCGTCGACCTGTGCCGTGACCTGATCCGGATCGACACCAGTAACTACGGGGACCACTCGGGGCCGGGGGAGCGGGCCGCCGCCGAGTACGTCGCGGAGAAGCTCGCCGAGGTGGGGCTGGAGCCGCAGATCTTCGAATCCCACCCGGGACGGGCGTCGACCGTGGCCAGGATCGAGGGCGAGGACCCGTCCAAGCCCGCGCTGCTCATCCACGGTCACACCGACGTCGTACCGGCCAACGCCGACGACTGGACGCACCACCCCTTCGCGGGAGAGATTGCCGACGGCTGTGTGTGGGGCCGGGGCGCGGTCGACATGAAGGACATGGACGCGATGACCCTCGCGGTCGTACGCGACCGGATGCGCAGCGGCCGCAAGCCGCCGCGCGACATCGTGCTGGCGTTCCTCGCCGACGAGGAGGCGGGCGGTACGTACGGGGCGCGGCATCTCGTCGACAAGCACCCGGATCTCTTCGACGGCGTCACGGAGGCGATCGGCGAGGTCGGCGGCTTCTCCTTCACTGTCAACGAGAACCTGCGGCTGTATCTCGTCGAGACGGCGCAGAAGGGCATGCACTGGATGCGCCTCACCGTGGACGGCACGGCCGGCCACGGCTCGATGACCAACAACGACAACGCGATCACCGAGCTGTGCGAGGCCGTCGGGCGGCTCGGCCGGCACAAGTGGCCGGTCAGGGTCACCAAGACCGTGCGGTCGTTCCTGGACGAGCTCTCGGACGCGCTGGGCACCCCGCTCGACCCCGAGGACATGGACGCGACGCTCGCCAAGCTCGGCGGCATCGCGAAGATGGTCGGCGCCACGCTCCGCAACTCCGCCGCCCCCACCATGCTCGGCGCCGGATACAAGGTGAACGTGATCCCGGGCCAGGCGACCGCGCATGTCGACGGACGCTTCCTGCCGGGTTACGAGGACGAGTTCCTCGCGGATCTCGACCGCATCCTCGGCCCGCGCGTGCGGCGCGAGGACGTGCACGGCGACAAGGCGCTGGAGACCAGCTTCGACGGGGATCTCGTCGATGCGATGCAGGTGGCGCTCAAGGCCGAGGACCCCATCGCGCGCGCGGTCCCGTACATGCTCTCCGGCGGCACGGACGCGAAGTCCTTCGACGATCTGGGGATCCGCTGCTTCGGCTTCGCACCGCTGAAGCTGCCGCCCGAACTGGACTTCGCGGGCATGTTCCACGGCGTCGACGAGCGCGTGCCGGTCGACGGGCTGAAATTCGGCGTGCGCGTGCTGGACCGCTTTCTGGACAACTGCTGACGGGGCAACTGCCGAGCCGATACTCCAACTATTCGGCTGCGCGTGCTACTTGACTGAAAAGAGTGAATGCGACCATAGGGTCGTAGCTTCATTACTTTCCCTTCGTTACAGGGTGTGCGGTCCGCGGCTGGGATCGCATTTGCCAACAAGGAGGAAAAGTAATGATCAAGAAGGTCGTCGCTGCTGCGGCTGCCACTGGTGGTCTGGTTCTCGCCGGCGCGGGAATGGCCGTCGCCGACTCGGGTGCCCAGGGTGCTGCTGTCAAGTCCCCCGGCGTGCTTTCGGGCAACGTCGTTCAGGCCCCGATCCACGTGCCGGTGAACGCGTGCGGAAACACGATCTCCGTGGTCGGTCTCCTGAACCCCGCCTCCGGCAACACCTGTGTCAACGCGTGACGTTGCGCTTCAACCCGTGAGGGGCTGAAGCCCCGGGCGGCCCCGGAGTGCGCGCCATGCACTCCGGGGCCGCTGGGCATTCCACCCGCGGACAGGGACGTCCGCGGGCCTCGTTCGAAGGCAGAAGTCAGGGGTACGAAGCTATGCGACAGGTCACCAGAAAAGGCCTGATCACCGTGGCGGCCGCCAGTGGCGTGCTGGCCATGAGCGGCGGCTACGCGCACGCCGGCTCGGGAGCCGACGGATCCACGTCGGACTCGCCGGGCGTGCTGTCGGGAAACACCGTGCAGGCGCCGGTGAATGTCCCGATCAACGCGTGCGGGAACACCGTGAACGTCATCGGCGTACTGAATCCCGCAATGGGAAACAACTGCGTCAATGAATCCGGCCACCCGAGCGGTTCCAAGCCCGGCAGTGGCAAGAACAACGGTGGTGGAGCGTCCGCCGACGGCCGCGCGAGCGATTCGCCCGGCGTCGGCTCGGGCAACACCGTCCAGGCGCCGGTCGACGTACCCGTGAACGCCTGCGGGAACACCGTCACCGTCGGCGGCCTCGGCAACGGCGCCGAAGGCAACACATGCGCCAACGGCTCCGGCCACGAGACGCCGCCGGGATCCGGCAACGAGAAGCCGCCGACCGGGCCGGACAACCCGGGCAAGCCCGGAGAGCCCGCCGAGCCGGGGAAGCCCGGGGAGCCGGGCAAGCCGGGCTCGCCGGTCGAGCCGGAGGACCGCGGGGGGATCATCGGGCCGGACGACCCGTCGAAGCCGGGTGCGCCGAACAACCCGGACACCCAGACGGTCACCCAGCCCAAGGGCACCGAGCTGCTCGCAGAGACCGGCGCGGGCCCGCTCGACCTGCTGATTCCGGCAGGCGCGGGGCTGCTGCTCGGCGGAGCGGTGCTCTACCACCGGGCCCGTCGCTCGGCGGCGTAGCGGAAAAAGCACGCCGGTACAGCCCGGCATGAGACGGAGCGGGCCCCGCACTGCGGGGCCCGCTCCGTCTTCACCATGTGGCCCGCACCTGGCGGATGATCCGCCTGCGCAGCCGCACGCGGCGGCTGCCGTCGCGGTGCAGACTCAGTCGGTCCAACTCCCAGTGTCCGTACTCGGCATGGTCGGTCAGCAGACGGGTGGCGTCCTTGCGGGAGACCCCGCGCGGTACGTACACGTCGACAAATTCGTATTCCGGCATCGCATCTATTGTGCGTGCAGAGCCCGAGTACGGATAGCGTCTGCACTATGTCTGATGCTGCGCAGCCCACCGCTGCCGAGGTACGCGCCGCCGCCGAGGCGGTCAAAGTCGCGCTCGACCGTCACCTCGACGCGGTCGAACGTCGCACCGGGGACGACGATCCGGCCGTCTATGACGCGTTCAACGAGCTCGCCGCGGCCGCCGAGGCGTACGACGAGCGGCTCTACGACCGGTACGACGAGGTCACACCCTTCGAGATCCCCGGATCCGAGGAGTCCCTGCCGCCGTACACAGGTCCCGAGCAGCCCAACGCGGTGAGTGTCCTGATCCGTCGCGATTACGCGGTGGTGGAGACGAAGCGCCTGCTCGCGCAGGCGCAGCGGATCGCCGACGCAGACCCGGACGTCGATCTGGATGCCGCTCAGCGGGCCGGAACGGCGGCGATCGTGGGCGGCAGCGTCCATGCCGCCCTGGGCGTACTCTTCGGCGAGTACGAACCGGATGAAATCGCATCCCGCCACAAGGAGTTCGGCCTTGCGGAGGGCGACTCCACCTTGTGGGTCGCCGCCGCGGAGGACCTGCCCGAGCCGGGGGAGTGGCTGAACGCCCCGTTCGAGCAGGCCGACCCGCAGCAGGTGGTGTGCCGCTTCGACGTCAGCTCGGTCTTCGACGACGAGCTCGACGAACCACTTGACGCACTCGACGAGATCGAAGGTCCCGGGCAGGACTGACCTCCTACGAGGCGGGCTGATCCGGCTCCGAGGGGTCGGGCCGCTCGGCAGGGGGCTGGAGCAGCGTGCGCAGGCGCGTCGTGCGTGGCCGGTCCGGAATCTGGGCCACCGCGTGCGGCAGCGCCTGATCCACGCCGTGGACCACGGACAGGTGCCTCTCGGCCCGGCTGAACGCGGTGCAGACCCAGGGGCGGCTCAGCGCCGGTGCGGCGTCGCCGGGCAGGACGACCACCACGGCGGGCCACCGCATCCCGGCCGCCTGGTGCGCGGTGAGCGCCCAGGCGTGCCGGACCGCGGTCTCCACCCGGTCCTTGGGCACGACCACGGGTGTGCCCTCGCAGTCCAGGTGCAGGCCATCCGCGTCCGCCGACACCACCGCACCCGGCAGTGTCCGGCCGGGCGCCGGTACGTACGCGATCCGGTCTCCCGGGTCGAAGCCGCCGAACCGGCCGGGGCCGGGGTTCAGCCGCTGCTTGAGCGCGGTGTTCAGCGCGCGGGTGCCTGCCGAGCCGCCGTGCCCGGGGGTGATCACCTGGGTCTGTCCGGCGGACAGCCCGAAGGCGCGCGGCACCGATTCGGCGACCAGCTGCACGGTGCGGTGCACCGCCTCTCCGGCGTCACGGACCGGGACGATCACCACCTCCTTGCCGGGTGCTTCGACCTGGTTCAGCTCGCCGATGCCGATACCGGAGACCAGCTCGCCGATGGGCCCGGGGTCGGGCGTACGCGAGACGATCTGCGGGCACGCGCGGGCGGCCAGCAGATCCCCGAACACCCGGCCCGCGCCTGCGGACGGAAGCACGCCGGGGTCGCCGCTGAGGACGAGCCTGGTGCCGTCGGGGAGCGACTCCACCAGGATTGCCGCAGTCTCGACGTCCAGCTGCGGAGCGTCCAGTACGACCAGGATGTCGAGGGCGAGCGTGCCCTCCTCGTCCCGGCCGGGGCCTTCCGTTCCGGCGAGGAGGCCGACGACGGTGACCGAGGCGGAGGCGTTGTCGACCGCCGCCGCGAGGCGCCTGCGGCCGTCCGTACTGTGCGACGCGGCGTACGCCCGCAGGCCGAGCCCGCGCGCCACGTCGACCAGCGCGGCCGGTTCGGCGCGGGCCGCCTCGCCGCCACTGTGTGCGACCAGACCGTTCACGGCGACGGCGCGGATCAGCTCGGCGGCCGAGGGCGATGGGGCGGTGCTCGTGTCCCAGTCAGCAGCGTCGTCGAAAGTGCTGGCCAGCCGGGCGAGTCCGTCGGCGAGGCTCTCCTCGGCAAGGGCGTACCGTTCGAGCCCGAGCAGCGCCTCGGCTTCCGCCTTGCTGCCCGCTTCCTCACCCTCCTCTTGGGATTCCTGGGATTCCTGGCTACCGGGCCCGTCCGCGACGCCGTCCTGGAAGACCAGCACCACGCCGTCGGCGATCGCGCTCCGAACGGCCTCGTCCGGATCGGGCACCTTGTACTCGGCCAGTGCCTTGCGTACCGCGGCCGCCTCCAGCGCGGTGTGGCCCTGGAGCGCAGCCCGCTCCAGCAGCCGGCCGACGAGCGCCGCCGTCCGGCGCTCGTCGCCGGGCCCGCACTCCGCGCCGAGCAGCGCCCGCGCGAACGCGTCGGCCTGCTCGGGCCGCACACCCGGTACGGACAGCAGCTGCCAGGGGTCGTCGCGCAGCACCTGCCCGGCCTGCTCCCCGAGTACGCCGGCGACCGGACCGGCGAGTGCCTCCGGCGCCCCGCCCTCGGCCAGCACGGCCGCCACGGCTCGGGTCGCGTCCGCCGAGGTGGGCGCCGCGGCCGGGGTCTGTGGCGCCTGTACGGACGCCGCCGGAGCCGCCGCGACGCGGCGCGGGGTCGCGAAGACGGCTCCGGCGGGCTTCTGGCCGCTCTCCACGGCGCGTACGGCGGCGAGCAGATCGGCGGCCTGCCCGCTCAGCTTGGCCCCGGCCTCGACGGGAGCCGCCCGCTCGGCCTTGCGCTGCTCAATACGCTCACGGAGCGCCCGCTGCGCGGCCAGCTCCGCCTCGGCCTCCGACAACTGCGGCACGGCCGCCGCACCTTCGCCCTCATCGGCGCCCGTTACGGCGACGGATTCTGCGTCGGCCTCGCTGTCCGGAGCACCACTTCCGGGGGCAGGGACATCTCCTCCGGCGTCGCTGTGCTCGTCGGCCGTGGCGGCCGGTTCGTTCGCTGCGGCCGGCTCCGCGTTGGCCTCGGCCTCGGCCGTGGCCGGCTCCGGGGCCGTGTCGGGGGCCTCGGTTGCCGCGGTGGTGTCGCGGGCTTCGGCCGGGGATCCGGGGGTTTCCCCCCGGGGAAGCGCAGTCACAGCGTGCTCCAGTCCTGGTCGGGATAGCGGTGCACGGGCGCCGACACGTCGTCGAGCGCCTGGCAGATCTCGTCTGGAAGACTAAGCGCCTCCACTGACAATGCCGCCGTGAGCTGCTGAGCGTTGCGCGCGCCGACGATCGGGGCCACCACCCCCGGCCGGTCGCGGATCCATGCCAGCGCCACCTGGAGCGTGCTCGTCGCCAGCCCGTCCGCGGCCGTCGCGACCGCGTCCACGATGCGGCTCGCGGCGTCGTCGAGGTACGGGGCGACAAAGGCGGACAGGTCATCCGACGCGCCGCGCGAGTCGGCCGGGGTGGTGTTCCGGTACTTGCCCGTGAGTACGCCACGGCCCAGCGGCGACGACGGCAGCAACCCGACCCCCAGGTCGAGCGCGGCCGGCAGCACCTCCCGCTCCACGCCGCGCTGGAGCAGCGAGTACTCCATCTGCGTGCTGGCGAGCCGGGTCCGTACGCCGGGCGCCGCGAGCTGCCAGGTAGCGGCCTTGGCCAGCTGCCAGCCGCAGAAGTTGGACACCCCTGCGTACCGCGCCCGGCCGCTGCTGACCGCGATGTCGAGCGCCTGCAGCGTCTCGTCGAGCGGTGTCGCGGGGTCGAAGGCGTGGACCTGCCACAGGTCGACGTAATCCGTGCCGAGGCGTTCCAACGAGGCGTCGAGCGCGGCCAGAAGGTGGCCGCGGGAGGCGTCGAAACGCCGGTCGGGGTCGGGCACACTGCCCGCCTTGGTCGCGATGACCAGCTCACGCCGCGGTACGAGCCGTTCCACGAGCTGACCGAGGACGTACTCCGCGTCCCCGTCGCCGTACACATCCGCCGTGTCGACGAGCGTGCCGCCCGCTTCCCAGAACACCTTCATCAGATCGGCGGCGTCGTGCTCATCGGTGTCCCGGCCCCACGTGAGGGTGCCGAGCCCGATCCGGGATACGCGCAGCCCCGTGCGCCCGAGATGCCTCTGCTCCATGTGCGCTGAGATTACTGGCCAGGGGTCGGCGGGCAGGAGCCCCTGTGGACAACTGGCCCTGACTGGCCCTGACGGATCGCACTCCTGCGCGCTAGAGTCCTCCCGCACAGGGACGTTACTGATCAGTAAGGGGAGTGGCTATGCGGCTCGGCATCAACCTCGGTTACTGGGGCGCCGGGATGGACGGCGACAATCTCGCCGTCGCCCAGGAAGCCGACCGGCTCGGCTACGACGTCTGCTGGGCCGCCGAGGCGTACGGCTCGGACGCCGCCACCGTGCTCTCCTGGGTCGCCGCCCAGACAGAGCGCATCGACGTAGGCTCCGCGATCTTCCAGATCCCGGCCCGTGCGCCCGCGATGACCGCGATGACCGCCGCCACCCTCGACTCCCTCTCCGGCGGTCGCTTCCGCCTGGGCCTCGGCGTCTCCGGACCGCAGGTCTCCGAGGGCTGGTACGGCGTGAAGTTCGACAAGCCGCTGGCCCGCACCCGCGAGTACGTCGAGATCGTCCGCAAGGCCATGACCCGCGAGCGCCTGTCGTACGAGGGCCAGCACTGGACGCTGCCGCTGCCCGACGGCCCCGGCAAGCCGCTGAAGCTCACGGTCCACCCGCAGCGCGAGCACATTCCGCTCTACATCGCCGCGATCGGCCCCAAGAACCTGGAACAGACCGGCGAGATCGCCGACGGCGCGCTGCTGATCCTCCCGTCCGCCGAGCACATCGAAGACACGGCGATCCAGCACATCCGCGCGGGCCGCGAGAAGGCCGGCAAGCCCGGCAACAGCATGGACGGCTTCGACGTGTGTCCGACGCTGCCGCTCGCGGTGGGCGACGACGTGAACGCCCTGGCCGACATGTTCCGCCCGTACACCGCGCTGTACGTCGGCGGCATGGGCAGCCGTAAGCAGAACTTCTACAACCAACTTGCCCAGCGCATGGGTTACGAGAAGGAAGCCGCCGAGATCCAGGACAAGTACCTGTCCGGCGACAAGCAGGGCGCCGCCGCCGCGATCCCGCACCGGCTGATCGACCAGACCACCCTGCTGGGCTCCGTGGAGCGGATCGCCGAGCGGATGCAGGCGTACGCCGCTGCCGGGGTGACGACGCTGACGCTGGCCCCCGCGGGCTTCGCGCTCGAAGAGCGGATCACGGCCCTGCGCGCCGGCACCGAGGCTCTGGAGCGCGCGGGTCTCGCGTAACCCTGCGGGGGAGACCACCGATGTGAATTCCTGCGGCCGTGGTGGGGGCTCGGGGGTCTTCCCCGCCACGGCCGTCACGGAGAACAACGCTTCACAGGCGGGTCGGTTACGCGCCCCCGCCACCCACGTGGTCCTCCGAACGGCTTAGTTGACCGGCTCTGCTGTTGCCTGCCGCCCCGTACCGCACTTGACTTGTCCTTTGCGGACGTCGCACGGAGCGCACGGAGGTTGCAGAGATGGTCTCGGCCCGAAGTCTCTTCCAGGAAATTCTCGACAACGACGATTCCTTCCAGCTCTTCTGCTCCCTCGCGGCAAGCGGCGAAACGCAGGGCGGCTGGGAGAACGCCCGGATCGCGGCTCTCGTGCCCGAGAGCATGCGTGACCTCGCCCCGAAGATCACCCGGCACGGCGCCGACGAGGACAAGCACGGCAAGTTGTTCCTCGCGCTGCTGAACAAGCGGGGCCTCGAACCGGTCCCGGTCCCGCCGGAGACCGACTACACCGGGCTGCTCGAAAAGCAGGGCATCGGCCTCGCCCACGACAAACTGCGCCGCGACGAGCCGCTGACCGAGTCGGACATCCTCGTGTACCTCTCGCACAGCCGCGTCACGGAACAGCGCGCCGCCGACCAGATGGACATGCTGGTGAAGTACTTCGGCGAGCACCCCGAGGCCGGGAAGCCGATCAAGATGATCTGCCACGACGAGGAGAACCACCTCGCGTACTGCCACGAGGAACTCCTCAACCTCGCCCGCGCCGGACACGGCCGCACCATCCAGCGCACCCTGCGCGAGACCGCCGTGGCGGAGTGCCGCGTCTACCGCGACGTCAGCCTCGCCGTCATGGCCCACATGGGCCGCATCCTGCGCTGGCCCAAGCCCAAGTCCGCACTGCTCGCGGCGGGCATTCACGCGATGTACGCGTACGAGCGCCTCGGCGGCTGGCGCCGCATGGTGTCCCTGAAGATGCCGGAACGGCGCAACGCGCTGGGCGCAGGCCCCGCGACGTCCGCAGCCGAGCTGGCCTGACCGGAACGCCTCGCCGGTACGCCTGACCCGTACGCCCGGGCGGCGCGGCGGCGGCTCAGAGCCAGCCGCGCCGCTTGAACGTGCGGTACAGACCGATCTCGCACAGCGCCAGCAGGGCGACCACCGCCGGGTACGTCCACACCCACGTGAGTTCCGGCATGTGCTCGAAATTCATGCCGTAGATCCCCGCGACCATCGTGGGGACCGCGGCCATCGCCGCCCACGCCGAGATCTTCCGCATGTCGTCGTTCTGGCGCACACCCATCTGCGCGAGGTGCGCGGACAGGATGTCGGACAGCAGCCGGTCGAGGCCGTCCACCTGCTCGTTGGCCCGCGTGAGGTGGTCGTTGACGTCCCGGAAGAACGGCTGCGCGTGTTCGTCGACGAACGGCAGGCCTGGGCTGGACAGCCGCTGCATCGGCTGGGCCAGCGGCCCTGTCGCCCGGCGGAATTCCAGAACCTGCCGCTTGAACGTGTAGATCCGCGACGCGGTGTTCCTGGAATCACCGGTGCCGGGCGCGAAGACCTGGGCCTCCAGTTCCTCCAGGTCCGTCTGGAGCTCCGCCCCGACCTCCATGTAGTGGTCGACGACGGCGTCGCTCACGGCGTACAGCACAGCGGTGGGCCCGTGCCGCAGGACCTCGGGCTCGGCCTCCAGGCGGTGGCGTACAGCGGCCAGTGGTGCGCCCTCGCCGTGCCGCACGGTCACCACGAAGGAATCGCCGACGAAGACCATCAGCTCGCCCGTCGTCACGGTGTCGCTCTCCGGCTCGTAGATCAGCGGCTTCAGCACCGCGAAGAGCGAGTCCTCGTACACCTCCAGCTTCGGCCTCTGATTGGCGGACAGGGCGTCCTCCACGGCTGGGGGCACCTCCCATGCCCGTTCAGGGCTATGGGGGAGGGTGCAGCCCGAACTCGCTGCTGACCAGGTCGAATTCCTTCTCCGTCGGCTCGTGCAGCCCGATCCACAAGAAGGCGTCCCCGTGCGCACGCGCCTCGTCGAGGGCGTCGGAGAAGTCCGAGGGGCCTTCGGTGCGGCGCCCTTGCCGGTAGATGGCGCAGTCGACGATCACGGCGCGCATTCTTCCCCGGTAAGGGTCGCAGCGCACCCCGGTACGGCTTTCCGCCTAGGCTGACCCGCATGGCCACGCTGATACTCCTGCGCCACGGACGCTCCACCGCCAACACCGCCGGGCTGCTCGCCGGCTGGACGCCGGGCGTCTCCCTCGACGAGCGCGGCGCCGCCCAGGCGGCCGCGCTCCCCGACCGGCTGGCCGGGCTGCCGCTGGCGGCCGCCGTCACCAGCCCGCTCCAGCGCTGCCACGAGACGCTCCGGCCGCTGCTCGACGCACGGCCCGGACTCCCGCTGCACACCGACGAGCGGATCGGGGAGTGCCACTACGGCGACTGGTCGGGCCGCAAGCTCGCGGAGCTCGCCGACGAGCCGCTGATGGCCGCTGTGCAGCAGCACCCGTCGTCCGTCACGTTTCCCGGCGGGGAGTCGATGCGGGCCATGCAGGCGCGCGCGGTCGACGCCGTGCGGGACTGGAACGCCCGGATCGAGGCGGAGTACGGCGAGGACGCCATCTATCTGATGTGCTCGCACGGGGACATCATCAAGTCCGTCGTGGCCGACGCCCTCGGCCTCCATCTCGACCTGTTCCAGCGGATTCACGTGGACCCGTGTTCCCTGACGGCCATCCGTTACACCGGTCAGCGGCCCTTTCTCCTGCGCCTCGGGGACACCGGCGACTTCGCCTCCCTGGCGCCGCGCGAGAACGGCAATGGCGGGGACGCGGCCGTAGGAGGCGGCGCAGGCGCACCGTGATCGCTGCGCGCAGTAGGGTGGACGCGCTCCAAGACCGCGCATACAGACGATTTCGAGGGAGACAGAACGTGTCCCGTCAGGTGTTCCTCTACGACCCGCCGGACCGCTTTGTGGCCGGTACGGTCGGGCTGCCTGGACGCCGTACGTTCTTCCTCCAGGCATCCGCGGCCGGCCGCGTCACCAGCGTCGCCCTGGAGAAGACCCAGGTCGCCGCACTCGCCGAGCGCATCGACGAACTGCTCGACGAAGTGGTACGCCGCACCGGCGGGAACGCCCCCGTTCCGGCCGTGGCCCCCGCCGACGTCACCGACAGCGCGCCGTTGGACGCCCCCGTCGAGGAGGAGTTCCGCGTCGGCACGATGGCGCTGGCCTGGGACGGCGAGGAACAGCGCATGATCGTCGAGGCACAGGCACTCGTCGAGCTGGACGCGGAGACCGACGAAGATCTCGCGGAGGCCGAGGAACGGCTGCTCCAGGACGAGGAGAACGGCCCGCCGATGCTGCGGGTCCGGCTCAGCGGCGCGCAGGCCAGAGCCTTCGCCAAGCGTGCCCTGGACGTCGTCAACGCGGGGCGGCCGCCGTGCCCGCTGTGCAGCCTGCCGCTCGACCCGGAGGGACACGTATGCCCGCGCCAGAACGGATACCGCCGGGGAGCGTGACCCCGGCGGACCTCCACACCGTCCTGCTGAAGGGGCAGCTCACGGTGCGCGGACGCGTCCGTGAGGCGTCCAACGCCGTGCTGTACTGCGAGATCGAGTACGACGGCGTGTCGGTGTCCTGCGTGTACAAGCCGGTCGCCGGGGAACGGCCGCTGTGGGATTTCCCCGACGGCACGCTCGCTCAGCGCGAGGTGGCGGCGTACGAGATCTCCGAGGCGACGGGCTGGGGCCTTGTGCCGCCGACCGTGCTGCGGGACGGGCCGTACGGCGAGGGCATGTGCCAGCTGTGGATCGAGACCGATGCGGAGGGCGCGGGTGCGGGGGCGGGGCTGCTGGCTCTCGTCGAGGAGGAGGAGCCGGCCGAGGGGTGGAAGGCGATCGCCTTCGCCGAGGTCGGCCAAGGCCGCACCGCGCTGCTGGTGCACGCCGACGACGAGCGCCTGCGGCGCTTGGCCGTGCTGGACGCGGTCATCAACAACGCCGACCGCAAGGGCGGGCATCTGCTGCCGACCGCGGACGGGAAGCTGTACGGCATCGACCACGGGGTCACCTTCAACGAGGAGGACAAGCTCCGCACACTGCTGTGGGGATGGGCGGGGGAGCCGCTGACGGCCGAGGCGGTAGAGGTGCTGGCCCGGCTGTCCGGCGACCTGGCGGCGGCCCGGCCGCTCGCTACCCGTCTGGCCGAGCTGATCACGGCGGCCGAGATCGACGCGCTGCGCGCGCGGGTGGCGGCGCTGCGGACCACGGGCCTGCACCCGGAGCCGAGCGGCGACTGGCCCGCCATCCCGTGGCCACCGGTTTAGGCGGCCACGCGCAAGAGGGCCTAACCGGCCACGATTCCGTATCCGGTTCGTATCCGGAACGTGCGTCCGGTTACGCTCAAGGCATGCATGCCTGGCCCGCTTCTGAGGTCCCCGCCCTGCCTGGCAAGGGCCGCGACCTCCAGATCCACGACACCGCGACCAGTGGGTTGATTACCCTCGACCCCGGTCCTGTCGCCCGTATCTACGTGTGCGGCATTACGCCGTACGACGCGACGCACATCGGTCACGCGGCCACCTACAACGCGTTCGACCTCGTGCAGCGCGTGTGGCTCGACACCAAGCGGCAGGTTCATTACGTCCAGAACGTGACGGACGTCGATGATCCGCTCCTGGAGCGGGCGATCCGCGACGGACACGACTGGACCGAGCTCGCGGAGCGCGAAACCGCGCTGTTCCGCGAGGACATGACCGCCCTGCGGATCCTCCCGCCGCAGCACTACATCGGCGCCGTCGAGGCAATACCGGGCATTGTGCCGCTCATCGAGCGGCTGCGGGACGCCGGTGCCGCGTACGAGCTTGAAGGGGACACGTACTTCTCCGTCGAGTCCGACCCGCACTTCGGCGAGGTGTCGAACCTCGACGCCGAGGCCATGCGGCTGCTGTCCGCCGAACGCGGCGGCGACCCCGAGCGGCCCGGCAAGAAGAACCCGCTGGACCCGATGCTCTGGATGTCCGCCCGTGAGGGCGAGCCGAGCTGGGACGGTGCCTCGCTGGGGCACGGCCGGCCCGGCTGGCACATTGAGTGCGTGGCCATCGCCCTGGACCACCTGGGGATGGGCTTCGACGTACAGGGCGGCGGGTCCGATCTCGCCTTCCCGCACCACGAGATGGGCGCCTCGCACGCCCAGGCGCTGACCGGCGAGTACCCGTTCGCCAAGGCGTACGTACACGCCGGAATGGTCGCCCTGAACGGCCAGAAGATGTCGAAGTCCAAGGGCAACCTGGTCTTCGTCTCGAAGCTGCGCCGCGACGGCGTGGACCCGGCCGCGATCCGGCTGTCGCTCCTCGCGCACCACTACCGGGCCGACTGGGAGTGGACCGACCAGGTGCTCGAAGACGCCCTGGAGCGGCTCGGCCGCTGGCGCGCGGCCGTCTCCCGCCCCGACGGACCTTCCGCCGACGCCCTCGTCGACGAGATCCGCGAGGCGCTCTCCCGCGACCTCGACGCCCCTGCGGCGCTCCTCGCCGTGGACCGCTGGGCCGCACGTCAGGAGTCCGAGGGCGGTGCGGACGAGGGGGCGCCCGGCGTGGTGTCGCGCGCCGTCGACGCACTGCTCGGCGTGGCTCTGTAACCGCTTCCGGCCCCAGCCGCCCCTGAACCTCTCGCGGAGAGGTTCAGGGGCGGTTCCGTTTTGTCCTTGGCTACGTGCTCGATTCTGCGCTAAATACGCTCTATGCAATCACTAATACGCATCAGAGTGGCGGTGGTCGGCGCCCTGCTCGGTCTGGCGGCAGCGTTCGCGGGACCGGGAAGCGCACAGGCCGAACCGCCCGACGTCACCGTCGGCGACCTCACCGGGTTCTCCGCCGAAGGGCCCGTCTACCACCTGACGGCGGGCCGGGCCGAGGCCCGCGTCAGCTTCGTGTCCACCGAGACCTTCCGCATCGAACTCGCCCCCGACGGCAAGTTCACCGACCCCACCGGCAAGGACATCGTCCTGCCGCAGGGCGCCCCGCCCGAGACCCGCTGGCGCGACCGGGGCGACCGCTACGAACTCAGCACGTCCGAGGTCACCCTGCGCGCGTACAAGGCGCCGCTGCGCTTCGCGCTGTTCGGGGCGGACGGCCGGCAGATCTGGGCCGAGTCCAAGGGGCTGACCTGGAACGGCGACAAGACCACCCAGACCCTGGCGCGCGGCGCGAACGAGCAGTTCTACGGGGCCGGGATGCAGAACGGCCGCGGCAACACCTCGCACCGCGGCAAGACCGTAGAAGTCGGCGTCGACTACAACTGGAACGACGGCGGCCACCCCAACTCCGTTCCCTTCTACCTCTCTTCGGCGGGATACGGCGTCTACCGCAATACGTACGCCCCCAACACGTACGCCTTCAACGAGCCCGTGACCGCCTCCGCGAAGGAACAGCGCTTCGACGCCTACTACTTCGCGGGCCAGGGCGCCAAAGACGTCATCGGCCAGTACACCAAGCTGACCGGAAAGCCGTTCCTGCCGCCCATTTACGGGCTCGAAATCGGCGACGCGGACTGCTATCTCCACAACGCCAACCGCGGCGAGCGGCACACCCTGGACGCTCTCAAGGTCGCCGACGGCTACGTCGAGAACGACATGCCGAACGGCTGGATGCTCGTCAACGACGGCTACGGCTGCGGCTACGAGGACCTCGCCGAGACCGCCAAGGGCCTCCAGGACCGCAAGATGCAGCTGGGCCTGTGGACCGAGGACGGCATCGCCAAACTCGCCGACCAGGTCAAGGCGGGCCAGCGCGTCGCCAAGCTCGATGTCGCCTGGGTCGGCGAGGGCTACAAGTTCGCGCTCGACGGCTGCAAGGACGCGTACAGCGGCATCGAGGCGAACAGCGACGCCCGCGGCTTCACCTGGGCTCCGGAGAGCTGGTCGGGCGCACAGCGCTGCGGAGTGCAGTGGTCCGGCGACCAGTCGGGATCGTGGGAGTACATCCGCTGGCAGATTCCGACGTACGCGGGCGCGACGATGTCGGGGCTCGCCTATACGACGGGCGACGTGGACGGCATCTTCGGCGGCAGCGCCAAGACGTACGCCCGAGACCTCCAGTGGAAGATGTTCCTCGGGACGACGATGACGATGGACGGCTGGGCGGCGAACGACAAGCAGCCCTTCCGCTACGGCGAGCCGTACACCTCCATCAACCGCGACTACCTCAAGCTCAAGGAGTCGCTGCTGCCCTACCTCTACTCGTACGCGCACGAGGCGACGAAGACCGGCGTCGGCCCCGTCCGCCCCCTCGTACTGGAATACCCGGACGACCCGCGAGCCGGCACGGACGCGGCCAAGTACGAGTTTCTGAGCGGCGAGCACTTCCTCGTCGCGCCCGTGTACAAGGACACGACTGTGCGCGACGGCATCTACCTGCCGAAGGGCACGTGGATCGACTACTGGAGCGGCCGTACGTACGAGGGCCCGACCACCGTCGACGGCTACAGCGCGCCCCTCGACACCCTGCCCCTCTTCGTCAAGGCCGGGGCGAACATCCCCATGTGGCCGGGCATCAGGTCGTACGCCGACCGCACCGCCTCCTCGCCGCTCGCCTGGGACATCTACCCGCAGGGGAAGTCGTCCTTCACGCTGTACGAGGACGACGGCGTCACCCGGCAGCACCGTGCGGGGAAGTACGCCACTCAGCGCGCCGACGTCGAGGCGCCGGGCAGGGGCGCGGGCGATGTGACGGTACGGATCGGCGCGAGCATGGGCGACTTCGCGGGCAAGCAGAGCAAGCGCCCGTACCACTTCGCCGTGCACACCGGTGACGCGCCGAGCGGGGTGGAGCTGGAAGGCCGCGTACTGCCCCGCCTTTCCTCGAAGGCGGCGTACGAGGCTGCCGTACAGGGCTGGTGGTACGACCGGGACGACCGCGGCGGTGTGGTGAAGGTCAAGACCGCGCCGCGCGCCACGGACAGTGCCTTCGAGCTCGAACTTCAGGACACCAGTGCGGTCGGAGGCGCTGTACCCGGCGCTTCGGCCACCCTCTCCGTACCCGCCGGGCAGGAGCTCGGCGCGGGCACGGCGGGCAAGGTGGCGGTCGACGTCACGGCGGGCAGCAAGGACGCCACGGGCGTCGAGGTCTCGCTGGACGCGCCGGAGGGCTGGCAGGTCACTCCCGCAGAGCCGGTCGGGCGGGTCGCGGCGGGTACGACGCGGCGGGTCGAGGTCGGTGTGACCCCGGCGAAGAGCGCGAAGGCGGGCGAGACGACGCTGACTGCGACCGTCAGGCACCGGGCGGCGGGCCAGGACCGTACGGCCGTACAGCGCTTCGGCGTCGGCGTCATGCCGGAGCCGCCGTTGGCCGACACCTGGGCGAGCGACATGGTCTGGCTGAAGGCCACCAACGGATACGGTCCGGCCGAACGGGACCGCAGCAACGGCGAGTCGGGGGCGGCCGACGGGCACACCCTCACCCTGGCGGGCAAGACCTACGAGAAGGGCATCGGCGCGCACGCCGACTCCGACATCGAGGTCTACACCGGCGGGCGCTGTACCGCCTTCACTGCCGACGTCGGAATCGACGATGAGATCAACGGCTACGGGGAGGTGGCGTTCTCGGTCGAGGCGGACGGCAAGGTGCTGTGGACCTCGCCCAAGGTGACGGGAGCGTCGGCGACCGTACCGGTGGACGTGAAACTGGAGGGTGCGAGGCATGTGCGCCTGAAGGTCACCGACACCAACGGGTCCAAGAGCGGGGACCACGGGGACTGGGCGGCGGCGCGCTTCACCTGCGCCTGACAGGACCAGGCAAGGCGGGCGCCGGGCGGGCTCCTTCGGCCCGGCGCCCACTGCGCCGTGAAGGTACTCAACGCCTCACCGCCAGCCTGAAGCACCGCCAGCCTGAAGCGAGGACGCGCCGCGCCGCCCGGCGCGCCTCGCGGCTGATGACGGCGGAGGAGAAGGGTACGCGCTGCCAGGGCGGGGACGTGGTGCCTGCCGTTATCTCACGCGGCCTTCGATCCGTTGCCGGCGAAGGTATCCTTACGCCCTATGTTTACGACGTATATGTCCATATAACGCCCAGGTGGACGCGAGGTCAAGCGGGGAAATCCGGGGCATCCCACAACTGCGGGGCGGCGCCCGATGGCACCGCCCCGCTCCCTGCTGCTGTTCCCGCGCTACTCGTCCGGGGAGTCTTCCGTCCCGTCCGCGCCCTCCGGGGGCTCGGGCTCCGACCTGGGCGGCTTCGGGGGCCGCGTACGGCCGCCCGACGTGTCGCGAAGGTACGAACCGCTGCCCTCGCCGCCGTCCGTGGCATGCCCGGGACCGGTACCGGGTCCCGTGCCAGGGCCGCCGTCGCGCCTGCGCAGATACCGCTCGAACTCGCGCGCGATGGCCTCGCCCGACGCCTCCGGAAGCTCCGCGGTGTCCCGTGCCTCCTCCAGCGACTGCACGTACTCCGCCACCTCGCTGTCCTCCGCGGCCAGTTGGTCCACGCCGACCTGCCAGGCCCGGGCGTCCTCCGGCAGCTCCCCCAGCGGGATCCGCAGACCGATGAGGTCTTCGAGGCGGTTGAGGAGCGCGAGCGTCGCCTTGGGGTTCGGCGGCTGCGAGACGTAGTGCGGCACGGCGGCCCACAGGCTCACCGCCGGTACGCCCGCGTGCGTGCAGGCCTCCTGAAGGATCCCGACGATGCCCGTCGGGCCTTCGTACCTGGTCTCCTCCAGATCCATGGTCCGCGCCAGGTCCGGGTCCGACGTCACACCGCTGACCGGCACGGGCCGGGTGTGCGGGGTGTCGCCGAGCAGTGCGCCCAGGATGACGATCATCTCGACGCCCAGCTCATGGGCGAAGCCGAGGATCTCGTTGCAGTACGAGCGCCAGCGCATGGACGGCTCGATTCCGCGGACCAGTACGAGGTCACGGGGCTTGTCGCCGCCGATCCGCACCACGGAAAGCCGCGTGGTGGGCCAGGTGATCTTGCGGACTCCGCCGTCCAGGAACACCGTGGGCCGGTTGACCTGGAAGTCGTAGTAGTCCTCGGCGTCGAGCGCGGCGAAGACCTCGCCCTTCCACTCCCGGTCGAGATGCGCGACCGCGGTGGAGGCGGCGTCACCGGCGTCGTTCCAGCCCTCGAACGCGGCCACCATGACCGGGTCGATCAGCTCGGGAACCCCCTCGAGCTCGATCACCCAGTGCCCCCTTTCGAAGTTCCCTTGTACACGCACCAACCTTAAGGCTTCCACCACATGCGGTGACGCCGGATGCGCACGCGGGAAGCGTGCCCTGCGACCGCCGATTCATTCGAGATGCGCCCGGCGGAGCGAGCCGGAGCGACACGGGCAGAGACCCGACCACCTGCCGCCCGACGCCCTACAGCGTCGACCGCAGCCACTGTTCGACGCTCGCGATGTGCACCGCCGCCCACGACCTGGCCGCCTCCGCGTCCCTGTCGCGCAGTGCGGCGAGGATCCCCCGGTGCTCGTGCAGGGTGCGGCCGACCGCGTCCTCCTGGGCCAGACCGCCCCAGATACGGGCTCGGGTGGCCGGCCCGGAGAGCCCGTCAAGGAGGGAGCACAGCACCGAGTTTCCGGAGCTCCGCACGATGGTGCGGTGGAATTCGAGGTCGCCCGCGACCAGCTCCTCGACGGACGGATGTGATCCGAGGGCGTCCAACCGGGCGCTCAGCGCGTCCAGTTCCACCTCACTGATCCTGGCGCAGGCCATTGCGGTGGCGGCGGGCTCCAGGATGCGGCGTACGGCGAGGAACTCCAGCACGGTGTCGTCCCGGTGGAAGTCCACCACGAAGCCCATTGCCTCGAGCAGAAGCTGCGGGTCGAGGCTGGTGACGTACGTACCGTCGCCCTGGCGTACGTCGAGAATGCGGATCAGCGACAGGGCACGCACCGCCTCGCGCAGCGAATTGCGGGAGAGGCCGAGCTCGGCGGCGAGCTCGCTCTCCTTGGGGAGGCGGTCGCCGGGGCGCAGGATTCCCGAGACGATCATTTCCTTGATCTTCTCGATCGCCTCGTCGGTGACGGCCATGGCGGTCCTCCAGATCCAGACATCCGATCAATCGCGCCAGATTATGAGAGACCACCGCAGGGGAACAGCGCAACCCCCGGCAGTCTGCCGGGGGTTGCGGTGCTGGTGTCCGGTGCTGATGCTGCTGTCCGGTACTGCCGTCAGGCCTTCTTGCCCAGGATGTCCTCGACCTTGGTACGGACGTCGTCCGTGGCCAGGCCCCGGATCGTCAGCGTCGTACGCCGGCGCAGTACGTCGTCCGCCGTCTCCGCCCACTCGTGGTCACGGGCGTACACGACCTGCGCCCAGATCTCCGGCGCGTCCGGGTGGATGCGCTCGGCCAGTGCCGGGTCGTCGTTGGCCAGGCGCGCGATGTCGAACGACAGCGAGCCGTAGTGCGTGGCCAGGTGCCGCGCGGTATCCGCGGCCATCCGCGGGCCCGGCGTACCGCCGTCGACGAGCAGCCGGTGGGCGACCGCGTTCGGGTTGGCTATGCCCGGCAGCGGAAGCTTCTTCGGCAGCTGCGAGATCGGCTCCATGTCCTCGCCCAGCGGATGGCCGGGCAGGGCGGCGAGCTTGTTCATGACCGTGCGGCCGATGTGACGGAACGTCGTCCACTTGCCGCCCGCGACCGAAAGCATGCCGCCGCGGCCCTCGGTGACGACCGTCTCGCGCTTGGCCTGCGCTGTTTTGCCGGGCCCACCGGGCAGCACCCGCAGACCCGCGAAGGAGTACGTGATCAGGTCACGGGACAGCTGCTGGTCGCGGATCGAGAAGGCGGCCTCGTCCAGGATCTGGGCGATGTCCTTCTCGTTGACGGCGACGTCCGCCGGGTCGCCCTCGTACTCCTCGTCGGTCGTACCCAGCAGGAGCTGGTCCTCCCACGGCAGTGCGAAGGTGATGCGGTACTTGTCGATCGGCGTGGCCAGCGCGGCCCGCCAGGGGGCGGTGCGCTTGAGGACCAGGTGCGCACCCTTGGAGAGGCGGATGGAGGGGGCCGAGTTCGGGTCCTCCAGCTTGCGCAGGTGGTCGACCCACGGCCCGGTGGCATTGAGGACCAGCCGTGCCGTCACACCGAACTCGGAACCGTCCAGGCGGTCCTTGAGCTCGGCGCCGGTGACCCGGCCGTTGGTGAAGCGCAGGCCCGTGACCTCGGCGTGGTTGAGAACGGTCGCGCCGGACGCGACGGCCGCACGGACCGTCATCAGCGCCATGCGCGAGTCGTTCATCTGGTCGTCGCCGTACACCGCAACGGCCTTGAGGTTGTCCGTACGGAGCTCCGGCACCTCACGCGCTGCCTTCGCCGCGCTGATGACATGGCCGACGCCGTCACCGAAGGCGGACAGCGCCGAGTAGGCGAAGACGCCCGCACCGAGCTTGGCCGCGCCGTGCGGACCGCCCTTGTACACGGGCAGGTAGAAGGTGAGCGGGTTGGCCAGGTGCGGCGCGACGTCACGCGACACGGCCCGGCGCTCGAAGTGGTTCTCCGCGACCAGCCTGACCGCGCCGGTCTGCAGGTAGCGCAGTCCGCCGTGGAGCAGCTTGGAGGAGGCGGAGGAGGTGGCGCCGGCGAAGTCGCCGGCGTCCACCAGGGCCACCCGCAGTCCCGACTGCGCGGCGTGCCAGGCAGTGGAGATGCCCAGGATGCCGCCGCCGATCACCAGGAGGTCGTACGTCGCCTTGGAAAGCTGCTCCCGGGTCTCGGCCCGGCTCGCAGTCGAACCGTCAGCCGGGTGCGTCCCGAGTGCCGGGACGCTCTGCAGGGTGCTCATTGTTGATTACTCCTCGTCAGAGTCGTCTTCGAGCCAGCCCATGGTCCGCTCGACGGCCTTGAGCCAGCTCTTGTACTCGCGGTCGCGGGTGTCCGCGTCCATGTGGGGTGTCCACTCGGCGGCCCGGCGCCAGTTGGCGCGCAGCGCGTCGGTGTCCGGCCAGTAGCCGACGGCCAGGCCGGCGGCGTAGGCGGCGCCGAGGCAGGTGGTCTCGGCGACCATGGGGCGCACGACCGGTGCGTCCAGGAAGTCCGAGAGCGTCTGCATCAGCAGGTTGTTGGAGGTCATGCCGCCGTCGACCTTGAGGGCGGCCAGCTCGACGCCGGAGTCCTTGGTCATGGCGTCGGTGATCTCACGGGTCTGCCAGGCGGTGGCCTCCAGGACGGCACGGGCGATGTGCGCCTTGGTGACGTACCGGGTGAGGCCGGCGATCACACCGCGGGCGTCGGAGCGCCAGTACGGGGCGAACAGGCCGGAGAAGGCGGGCACGAAGTACGCGCCGCCGTTGTCCTCGACGGAGGAGGCCAGCGTCTCGATCTCGGCGGCGCTCTTGATCAGGCCCATCTGGTCGCGCATCCACTGGACGAGCGAGCCGGTGACGGCGATCGAGCCCTCGAGGGCGTAGACGGGGGCCTGGTCACCGATCCGGTAGCCGACGGTCGTCAGCAGGCCGTTGTACGAGTTGACGGGCTCGTGACCGGTGTTCATCAGCATGAAAGTGCCGGTGCCGTACGTCGACTTGGCCTCGCCCTCGGCGAAGCAGGTCTGGCCGAACAGCGCCGCCTGCTGGTCACCCAGCGCGGATGCGACCGGAACGCCCGCCAGCGCGCCGGACTTGGCCACGCCGTACACCTCGGCTGAGGAACGGATCTCCGGCAGCATGGCCGCCGGAACGTCCATCGACTGGAGGATCTTGTCGTCCCACTCCAGGGTGTGCAGATTCATCAGCATGGTGCGCGACGCGTTGGTGACGTCGGTGACGTGGACGCCGCCGTCGACGCCGCCCGTCAGGTTCCAGATGACCCAGGAGTCCATGGTGCCGAAGAGGATGTCGCCCGCCTCGGCGCGCTCCCGCAGGCCCTCGACGTTGTCGAGCAGCCAGCGGGCCTTGGGTCCTGCGAAGTACGACGCGAGCGGCAGACCGGTCTCGCGGCGGAAGCGGTCCTGGCCGACGTTGCGGCCGAGCTCCTTGCAGAGCGCGTCGGTGCGGGTGTCCTGCCAGACGATGGCGTTGTGGACGGGCTCACCGGTGTTCTTGTCCCAGAGCAGAGTGGTCTCGCGCTGGTTGGTGATGCCGATGGCCTTCACGTCGGCGGCGGTGATGCCCGCCTTCGCGATGGCGCTGTCCACGACTTCCTGGACGTTGGTCCAGATCTCGGCGGCGTTGTGCTCCACCCAGCCCGGCTTCGGGAAGATCTGCTCGTGCTCCTTCTGGTCGACGGCGACGATGCGGCCGTCGGTGTCGAAGACGATGCAGCGGCTGGAAGTGGTGCCCTGGTCAATGGCCGCGATGAACGGGCCGGTGGTGTGTGCGTCGGTCACGGTGTGCTCCCGGAAGGTCTAGAGGGTCGGCCGGTCGGCTCAGGCAAACGCGATGTTGTAGATACCCGCGGCGAGCGCTCCGCCTGCCAGCGGGCCGACGACGGGGATCCAGGCATAGCTCCAGTCGGAGCCGCCCTTGTTCGGCAGCGGGAGCAGGGCGTGCACGATGCGCGGGCCCAGGTCGCGGGCCGGGTTGATCGCGTAACCGGTCGGGCCACCGAGCGAGAGGCCGATGCCGACGACGACGAGAGCGACCATCAGGCCGCCGACGACGCCGAGACCCTTGCCACTGTCGTTGAGGCCCTGGGTGAGCACCGCCAGGACCAGCACGAGGGTGCCGATGATCTCGGTGGCGAGGTTCTGCCAGACGTTCCGGATCTCCGGGCCGGTCGAGAAGATGCCGAGGACGGGGCCGGCGTGGCTCTTCGCCTCGTCGTGCGGGCCCTCGATGGCCTTCTCGGCCGGGTCGCCCACGATGTCACGATCGGTGAGGTGTGCATGGAACTGGCCGTAGTAGGCGATCCAGACCAGGCTCGCGCCGATCATGGCGCCGAGGAGCTGGCCCGCGAAGTAGACCGGGACGTTCTTCCAGTCCCCGTCCTTGATCGCGATGCCGATCGTGACGGCAGGGTTGAGATGGGCGCCGGACAGGCTGCCGGCGATGTAGACGGCGGTCAAGACAGCGAAGCCCCACCCGAAGGTGATGGCAAGCCAGCCGGCGTTCTGCGCCTTCGAGCGCTTGAGTACGACGGCGGCGACAACGCCGGCGCCGAGCAGGATGAGCACGGCGGTACCGATGATCTCGCCGATGAAGATGTCGGAGCTGGACACCCGCGACTCCTTTGTCCTTCGTTCCAGGGGAAAGGCGAACCCCGGGTCCCTCCGGGTGGTCCGCGCCCTCGATGAGGGCCTAGCCGGTCCCTTGGCGTTGCCACACTCTAGCGTGTATTGCCGTTAGGTGTTCGACAATGCCGACCGATGAACGGCAGTTTTGCCCCCGGTAAACACACACGTCAAGAGTTCCGAGGGCCGGTATCCGCATCGTTACCAGCGTGACAGGAGGTGCCGGAGGGCGCCTCAGAAGCGCCCGGCGCCCAGATCCCGGGAAACCGCGCGGGCACAGTCCCGTACGGCCGCGATCAGCTCCGGGCGGAGCTCTCCGCCGTTGCAGACCCGCTCTACCGCGCCGGTGATGCCGACGGCGCCGACGGGCATCCGCCGCCGGTCGTGGATGGGCGCGGCGACGGAGGCCACGCCGTCCCAGGTCTCCTCCACGTCGGCGGCCCAGCCGCGCGCCCGGGCCAGGTCGAGCACCGCCTCGAAGCCCTCCGTGCCCGTGACGGTGCGCGGGGTGAAGGAGTTGCGTTCGTTCTCCAGGGCCTCGTTGTGCGCCACCGGGTCGTACGCGGAGAGCACCTTGCCGAGGGCGGAGGAGTGCAGCGGCTGCATCGCGCCCACTTCGAGGACCTGGCGGCTGTCGTCCGGGCGGAAGACGTGGTGGACGATCAGTACGCCCCTATGGTGCAGTACGCCCAGATAGACGCTCTCGCCGCTGGAACGGGCCAGGTCGTCGGTCCACACGAGCGCGCGGGCGCGAAGCTCGTGCACGTCCAGATAGGTGCTGCCGAGACGCAGCAGCTCGGCGCCCAGCTGATAACGGCCGGACGCGGGGTCCTGCTCGACAAAGCCTTCCGCCTGCAGGGTGCGCAGAATGCCGTGCGCAGTACCCTTGGCGAGGCCGAGCGACGAGGCGACCTCGGACAGGCCGAGCCTGCGCTCGCCGCCGGCGAGCAGGCGCAGCATCGCCGCCGCCCGCTCGAGCGACTGGATATTCTTCGCCACGCTCGGCTACCTCCACTTGGTTCGACAATGCTGAACACTATCGGTTCATGTCGACCTGGCGTCACCCGATGCGGGTCCGTGCGCCCCCGTCCGCCTCGTGGGACGCCTTCACGCCGTCCGCCACTGCACGGCTACGCTGGCGATGTGCGCCTTCCGCCGGGAAGCCGCAAAGCCGACAGCCGTCGCACTCCAGGGAGCACATCCATGGCCTCGTTGCCGACCCCGCCGACCTCCAAGACTGCTCACAGCAGCCGCGCAGACGCCCTCCGCGAAGCCCTCGCCAGCCGAGTCGTGGTGGCGGACGGTGCCATGGGCACGATGCTTCAGGCGCAGGACCCCAGCCTTGAGGACTTCGAAAACCTCGAAGGCTGCAACGAGATCCTCAACATCACCCGCCCCGACATCGTGCGCACCGTCCACGAGGAGTACTTCGCGGTCGGCGTGGACTGCGTCGAGACGAACACCTTCGGCGCCAACTTCGCCGCCCTCGCCGAGTACGACATCCCCGAGCGCGTCTTCGAGCTCTCCGAGTCCGGCGCCCGCATCGCCCGCGAGGTCGCCGACGAGTTCGCGGCCAAGGACGGCCGCCAGCGCTGGGTCCTCGGCTCGATGGGCCCCGGCACCAAGCTGCCGACACTGGGCCACGCCCCGTACGTCACGCTGCGCGACGCCTACCAGCAGAACGCCGAAGGCATGCTCGCCGGGGGCGCGGACGCACTCCTGGTGGAGACCACCCAGGACCTGCTCCAGACCAAGTCCGCGATCATCGGCGCCCGCCGCGCCATGGACGTCGCCGGCATCAGCGTCCCCCTGATCTGCTCCGTGACGGTCGAGACCACCGGCACCATGCTGCTGGGCTCCGAGATCGGCGCCGCGCTCACCGCTCTGGAGCCGCTCGGCATCGACATGATCGGCCTGAACTGCGCCACCGGCCCCGCCGAGATGAGCGAGCACCTGCGCTACCTCGCCCGCCACTCGCGCGTCCCGATCTCCGCCATGCCCAACGCCGGCCTCCCCGTCCTCGGAAAGAACGGCGCGCACTACCCCCTGTCGGCCTCCGAGCTGGCCGACGCCCAGGAGACCTTCGTACGTGAGTACGGCCTCTCCCTGGTCGGAGGCTGCTGCGGTACGACGCCCGAGCACCTGCGCCAGGTCGTCGAGCGCGTCCGCGACCTGACCCCGCCCGAGCGCGAGCCGCGCCCCGAGCCCGGCGCCGCCTCCCTCTACCAGACCGTGCCCTTCCGGCAGGACACGTCGTACCTCGCCATTGGTGAGCGTACGAACGCCAACGGCTCGAAGAAGTTCCGCGAGGCCATGCTGGAAGGCCGCTGGGACGACTGCGTGGAGATGGCCCGGGACCAGATCCGCGAGGGCGCGCACATGCTCGACCTGTGCGTCGACTACGTCGGCCGCGACGGTGCCGCCGACATGGCCGAGCTGGCCGGCCGCTTCGCCACCGCCTCCACGCTTCCCATCGTGCTGGACTCCACCGAGCTGAACGTCCTGCGGGCAGGCCTGGAGAAGCTGGGCGGCCGCGCCGTCATCAACTCGGTGAACTACGAGGACGGTGACGGCCCCGAGTCGCGCTTCCAGAAGGTCACCAAGCTGGCGCAGGAACACGGCGCCGCACTGATGGCGCTGACCATCGACGAAGAGGGCCAGGCCCGTACGGTCGAGCACAAGGTGGCCATCGCCGAGCGCATCATCGAGGACCTGACCACCAATTGGGGCATCCACGAGTCGGACATCCTCATCGACTGCCTCACCTTCACCATCTGCACCGGCCAGGAGGAGTCCCGCAAGGACGGCGTCAACACCATCGGCGCCATCCGCGAGCTGAAGCGGCGTCACCCCGACGTGCAGACGACGCTGGGTCTGTCCAACATCTCCTTCGGCCTCAACCCGGCCGCCCGCATCGTCCTCAACTCCGTCTTCCTCGACGAGTGCGTCAAGGCCGGTCTCGACTCGGCGATCGTGCACGCCTCGAAGATCCTGCCGATCGCCCGGTTGGAGGAGGAGCAGATCAAGGTCGCACTCGACCTGATCCACGACCGCCGCGAGGAGGGCTACGACCCGCTGCAGCGCTTCCTGGAGCTGTTCGAGGGCGTCGACACCAAGTCGATGAAGGCCGGCAAGGCCGAGGAGCTGCTCGCACTGCCGCTGGACGAGCGCCTCCAGCGCCGCATCATCGACGGCGAGAAGAAGGGCCTCGAAGCCGACCTGGACGAGGCCCTGGCCGAGCGCCCCGCGCTCGACATCGTCAATGACACGCTGCTCGAAGGCATGAAGGTCGTCGGTGAGCTCTTCGGCTCCGGCCAGATGCAGCTGCCGTTCGTGCTCCAGTCCGCCGAGGTCATGAAGAGCGCGGTGGCCTACCTGGAGCCGCACATGGAGAAGACGGACGACGAGGGCAAGGGCACGATCGTGCTGGCCACCGTCCGCGGCGATGTCCACGACATCGGCAAGAACCTCGTGGACATCATCCTGTCCAACAACGGCTACAACGTCGTCAACCTGGGCATCAAGCAGCCCGTCTCCGCGATCCTGGAAGCCGCCGAGGAGCACCGCGCCGACGTCATCGGCATGTCGGGCCTCCTGGTGAAGTCCACCGTGATCATGAAGGAGAACCTGGAGGAGCTCAACCAGCGCAAGATGGCCGCCGACTTCCCCGTCATCCTCGGCGGTGCGGCGCTGACCAGGGCGTACGTCGAGCAGGACCTGCACGAGATCTACGACGGCGAAGTCCGCTACGCCCGTGACGCCTTCGAGGGCCTTCGCCTGATGGACGCCCTGATCGGCGTGAAGCGCGGCGTCCCCGGGGCCGTGCTCCCCGAGCTCAAGCAGCGCCGCGTGCCCAAGCGGGACACGCCGGTCCTCGATGTCCAGGAGCCCGAGGGCGCGGCGCGCTCCGACGTCTCCACTGACAACCGGATCCCGGAGCCGCCGTTCTGGGGCACCCGGGTCGTCAAGGGCATCGGCCTCAAGGAGTACGCCTCCTGGCTGGACGAGGGCGCGCTGTTCAAGGGCCAGTGGGGCCTCAAGCAGGCCAGGGCCGGGGACGGGCCGACGTACGAAGAGCTCGTCGAGACCGAGGGCCGCCCCCGCCTGCGCGGCTGGCTGGAGCAGCTCCACACCAGGAACCTGCTGGAAGCCGCCGTCGTCTACGGCTACTTTCCCTGCCACTCCAAGGGCGACGACCTGATCCTCCTCAACGAGGACGGCTCCGAGCGCACCCGCTTCACCTTCCCGCGCCAGCGCCGCGGCCGCCGCCTGTGCCTGGCGGACTTCTTCCGCCCGGAGGAGTCGGGCGAGCCGGACGTCGTGGGCCTTCAGGTCGTCACCGTCGGCTCGAAGATCGGCGAGGCCACGGCCGAGCTGTTCGCATCCAACTCCTACCGTGACTACCTCGAACTGCACGGCCTGTCCGTGCAGCTGGCGGAGGCTCTCGCCGAGTACTGGCACGCCCGCGTACGAGCCGAGCTGGGCTTCGGGGGCGAAGACCCCGCCGATGTCGAGGACATGTTCGCGCTCAAGTACCGCGGCGCGCGCTTCTCGCTCGGGTACGGGGCCTGCCCGGACCTGGAGGACCGCGCGAAGATCGCCGAGCTGCTCCAGCCCGAGCGGATCGGGGTCCACCTCTCGGAGGAGTTCCAGCTCCACCCGGAGCAGTCCACCGACGCGATCGTCATTCACCACCCGGAGGCGAAGTACTTCAACGCGCGATAGCGCGGTGACGGCCGGGGGTCCGGGGGGTGTCCCCCGGGAGATGCTCCCCCGGGAGATGCAGCAACGCGCGATAGGGACGGAGCAGTCGTACACTGGTCGGTCCAGCGCAGGCCGGTCGCCTTCCCCACTGGGAAGACGACCGGCCTTCTCGTCCCTCCAGGAGGTGTGCCCGGATGACCAGCACGGTCCCAGCGCCCAGTACCAGTACGGCGGAAGGCTCCGCCCTCCAGGCCGTCTTCCTCGACATGGACGGCACCCTCGTCGACACCGAGGGCTTCTGGTGGGACGCCGAGGTGGAGGTCTTCGCGGCACTCGGCCATCCGCTGGACGAGGCATGGCGCGACGTGGTGGTCGGCGGGCCCATGACGCGCAGCGCCGGCTACCTCATCGAGGTCACCGGCGCCGACATCACCCTCCCCGAACTCACGGTCCTGCTCAACGACCGCTTCGAGCGGCGCATCGAACGCGGCGTACCCCTGATGGCGGGCGCTGCCCGGCTGCTCGCCGAGCTGGCCGCGCACGAAGTGCCGACCGCCCTGGTGTCCGCCTCGCACCGCCGCATCATCGACCGCGTCCTGGAGTCCCTCGGCCGGGAGATGTTCACGTTCTCGGTCGCGGGCGACGAGGTGGTCCGTACGAAGCCGCATCCCGAGCCGTATCTGCACGCCGCGACGCGGCTCGGCGCCGACCCGATGAGATGCGCGGTCGTCGAGGACACGGCGACGGGCGTGGCGGCCGCGGAGGCGGCGGGCTGCCGGGTGGTGGCCGTGCCGTCCGTCGCACCGATCGCGCCCGCGCGCGGCCGGGCCGTCGTGGGATCGCTCGAAGAGGTCAATCTCGCCTTCCTCAGGACCTTGATCACCCGAATGAACTGACCCCGCACTGAGCGTGCATTCCTGAACGGGCCGGAAACTCTGGGCATCGGGCCGTGCGTTGTGCGTGACACATGGGGTGAGAAATTCACAGTGGATCAATGGCATTGATTGAGTGACCTTTGTCACTCCCCATGCCGTCGTCGAGGCCGCGCGGGGCGTCCCAGCCGCCCCGTGGGCCTGTTTTCGGCTCCCTTGTGTCCCTATTGGTGAGGTTCTGTACGAATCGTTCCCGCCCGGGGCGGCGCCGTCCCGCCGTTCATGATCAACGGTCGGCGGCGGGCCGTCCGGTGCCCGGTCCAGCCGCAGCGGCGATTCGCACTAATCTCAACGCGAGAACTTCGCCGCACCACCACGTGCCTCAGCGCTCGATCAGCTGCTGAGACCACCGACCCCGATCGCTCTGATCCCGGCCCGATCGCTCCGCCCCGACCGGGCGGCCGCGGCGGAGTGTCCCGTACACCGCTGAACTCAGTGCCGGATGAGGGAGAACGTCCAGGATGAACCGCAAGACTCTGGTGCTGCCGGCCGTGATCGGCCTGCTCGCCCCCGTGCTGGCCGCGTGCGGCGGGCCGGACATCGGGGGTAAGGGCGGCGACGCCATTGTTGTGGGCACCACGGACCAGTTCTCCGCCACGAAGGAAGCCCCCGCGCCCTTCGACCCGGCCTTCGCCTACGACGCCGGTGCCTGGAACGTCCTGAGGCAGACCCTGCAGACGCTGATGCGCGCGCCGCGCGGCGGCGGCGAGCCGGTGCCGGACGCGGCCTCCAAGTGCGGCTTCACGGACACCCAGAACGAGAGCTACCGCTGCACCCTGCGCAGTGGGCTGACGTTCGCGGACGGCGACGCGGTGACGGCCGAGGACGTGAAGTTCTCCATCGAGCGCGTCCTGAAGATCCAGAATGACAACGGCCCCGTCGCCCTGCTCTCCAACATCGACATGATCGAGACCAACGGCGACAGCGGAATCGTCTTCCACCTCAAGACGCCGGACGCCACCTTCCCGTACAAGATCGCGACGCCGGCCGCCGGCATCGTCGACTCCGACACGTACAAGGCCAAGCAGCTCCGCGACGGCGTCGAGGTCGACGGCTCGGGTCCGTACACACTGGAGACCGAGACCGAGGGCGGCAAGGTCGTCAAGGCTGTCTTCACCAAGAACTCCGAGTACAAGGGCGACTTGAAGTTCCAGAACGACAAGGTCGAGCTCCGGTCGTTCCCTGACGCCGCGTCCATGGAGAAGGCCCTGCGGGACGGCGAGATCAGCCTGATGACCCGCACCCTCGACCAGGACCAGATCAAGGAGCTCTCGGAGAACCCGGTGAAGGGCATCGATCTCATAGAGATGCCCGGCCTGGAGATCCGCTACCTCGGTTTCGACACCGAGGACTCCGTCGTGAAGAGCAAGGCGGTGCGCCAGGCGCTGGCCTCCCTGATCGACCGTGGACAGCTGGCGAGCAAGGTCTACCCGGCCACGGCCGAGCCGCTGTACTCGATCATCCCGAACACGATCGTCGGGCACCAGAACGCGTTCTTCAACAAGTACGGCGAGCCGAACCGGCAGAAGGCCGCGGGCCTCCTGCGCGCGGCCGGCATCAACACCCCGGTGAAGCTGACGCTGAACTACACGACCGACCACTACGGGACCGCCACGAAGGCGGAGTTCGAGGTGCTGCAGGAGCAGCTCAACGCCTCGGACCTCTTCGACGTCACCGTCGAGGGCACCGAGTGGTCGAAGTTCCGTGAGAACCAGAAGCGCGGCGAGTACGCCGTCTACGGAATGGGATGGTTCCCCGACTTCCCGGACGCCGACAACTATGTCGCGCCGTTCCTGGACAAGGACAACTTCCTCAACTCCCCGTACGTGAGCGTCGAGACCCGGAACAAGCTCATCCCGGAGTCGCGGCGCGCCACCGACCGGGGCGCGGCTGCGAAGCCGTTCGAGCGGATCCAGGAAATCGTCGCCAACGACGTACCGGTGCTGCCGCTGTGGCAGGGCAAGCAGTACGTCGCCGCGCGCGACGACATCACGGGCGTCGAGTGGGCGATCAACTCCTCGTCGGACCTGCAGCTGTGGGAGTTGGGCCGCGGCGTCTCCTGACGCCGGCAGTGCAGTACCCGGCGGCGAAGACCGCGCCGCCGGTGGGCAATTCAGTTCTGTGAATCTGTGAGGCAAGGTTCTGTGAAAAGGCGTAACCAGTGGCTGACGGCACCGCTTGCGGCGGGTCTGGCGGCGGGTCTGCTCAGCGGTTGTGGCACCGAGGGGGGCGGCTCGGGGGGCACGGGTGACGCGGTGGTCATCGGGATGTCGGACGAAGTGCTGGCCACCGATCCGGCCTCGGGTTACGACCCGGGCTCCTGGCTGCTGTTCAACAATGTCTTCCAGTCCCTGCTCAGCTTCCCCAAGGGCAGCTCCGTGCCGCAGCCCGAGGCGGCCGAGCAGTGCGGCTTCGAGAGGGGCGGCAGCACTGTCTTTCAGTGCACCCTGCGCAGTGGTCTGAAGTTCAGCAACGGCAACAGCCTGACCTCGGAGGACGTCAAGTTCTCCTTCGAGCGCTCGCTGAAGATCAACGACAAGGCCGGCCCCGCCGCGGTCATGCTCGCCTCCATCGACACGGTCGAGGCGCCGGACGAGCGCACTGTCGTCTTCAACCTCAAGGTCCCCGACGCCACCTTCCCGAGCAAGATCGCATCGGGCGCCGGCTCCATCGTCGACCACCGCGAGTACCCCGCCGACAAGCTCCGTACGGACAACAAGGCCGTCGGCTCGGGCCCGTACAAGCTCGACTCCTTCGGCGAGAAGGAGGCTGCCTTCTCGGTCAACGGGAGCTACAAGGGCAGCGCCAAGGTCAAGAACTCCGGCATCACCTTGAAGCTCTTCCACGATGACCAGAAGGCGCTGGCAGCCTCCCTCAAGCAGGGCGACGTCGACATCGCCTACCGAGGCCTCACCGCCGGGGACATCGCGGAGCTCCAGAACACGTCGGCCGGCAGCGACAAGGGCGTTGAGGTCATCGAAGGCACCAGCGCCGAGGTCCAGCACCTGGTCTTCAACATGAACGACCCGGTCGTCGGCAAGCTCGCCGTGCGCAAGGCCATGGCGTACCTCGTCGACCGTGACGCCCTGGTCAGGGACGTCTACCAGTCCACGGCCGAGCCGCTGTATTCCATCGTCCCGGCCGGCATCGCCGGCCACAACACGGCGTTCTTCGACACCTACGGCGGCAGCCCGCAGCCCGACAAGGCCGAGAAGGCCCTGCGCGCGGCGAACATCACCGGCAAGGTGAAGCTCACGCTGTGGGCCACGCCCAGCCGCTACGGCCCCGCCACGGTCCAGGAGTTCGAGGCGATAGCCAAGCAGCTCAACAAGAGTGGGCTGTTCGACGCGAAGGTCGAGTCCGTCGGGTTCGAGCAGTACGAGAAGGACATCGCGGCCGGCAAGTACGGCGTGTACGTGAAGGGCTGGGTCCCCGACTACCCGGACCCGGACAACTTCACCCAGCCGTTCTTCGGCATGGACAACGTCCTCGCCAACAACTACGAGAACGGCGACATCACGGGCCGGATCATCCCGAAGGCCGCCGCCTCGGCCGACCGCACCAAGCTCGACGCGGACTTCGGCAAGCTCCAGGACACCGTCGCCGCGGAGCTGCCGATCATCCCGCTGTGGCAGGGCAAGCAGTACGCCGTGGCCCAAGACAACGTCTCGGGCCTCGAGTGGACCCTGGACACCTCGACGGTCTTCCGTTTCTGGGAGATCAGCAAGAACTGACGGCCCGCAACGGCCGGCCGGGCCGGGTCCGGCGTCCGCTACTGGGCGCCGGGCCTGACCAGGCCACTTTCGTACGCATACACCGCGGCCTGCACCCGGTCGCGCAGCCCCAGCTTCGTCAGCACGTGACCCACATGCGTCTTGACGGTCGTCTCGCTCACGAAGAGATCAGCGGCGATCTCCGCATTGGACAGACCGCGGGCCACCAGCTTGAGCACCTCGACCTCGCGGTCGGTCAGCGTGTGCAGCGTGTCCGGAACCTGCTCGTCGCCGGACGGCAGATGATCCGCGTACTTGTCGAGCAGCCGTCGCGTGATGCTCGGCGCCAGCATCGCCTCGCCCGCCGCGACCACCCGGATCGCCTGCACGAGCTCATTGGCGGGCGCGTCCTTCAGCAGGAACCCGCTCGCACCGGCGCGCAGCGCCTCCACCACGTACTCGTCGAGGTCGAAGGTGGTCAGCACGAGCACCTTCGCCGGACCGTCGCGGCCGGGACCGGTGATCTGACGGGTCGCCTCGACCCCGTCCATCCGAGGCATCCGGATGTCCATCAGGACCACATCGGGCTGCAGCGCCCGGACCTGGTCGAGTGCCTGCAGACCGTCTCCGGCCTCGCCGACGACCGCGAGATCCTGCTCGGCCTCCAGGATCATCCGGAATCCGGTGCGCAGCAGCGGCTGGTCGTCGACCAGTAGGACGCGGATAGCCACGAAGTCTCCTTCTCTAGACCGGTCCCATTCTGCCCTGGACGTCCTCTGCCGGTTCGGCCGGGCGGTCCCTCGCGGGTTCGGCCGGGCGGTCGGACGCCGGGGCGATGCTCAGCGGATAGACCGGCGGCGTGCCGCCGAACTCCGGGCACACCGCCTGGTGATCGCACCAGCCGCACAGTTTCGTCGGACGCGGCCGCCAGTCACCCGTCTCGGTCGCTTCCTTGATCGCGTCCCACAGCGCCAGCAGCTTGCGCTCCACCCGCTCCAGGTCCGCCTCGACCGGGTCGTACGTCAGGACGTCGCCGCTGCCGAGGTACACCAGCTGCAGCCGGCGCGGCACGACGCCCTTCCACCGCCAGATCACCAGCGCGTAGAACTTCATCTGGAACAGCGCGCCCTCGGCGTACTCCGGCCGGGGCGCCTTGCCCGTCTTGTAGTCGACGATCCGCACCTCACCGGAGGGCGCCACATCGACGCGGTCGATGATGCCGCGCAGCCGCAGCCCCGACTCCAGCTCCGTCTCGACGAAGAGCTCACGCTCGGCGGGCTCCAGACGAGTGGGGTCCTCCAGGGTGAACCACCGCTCGACCAGCTCCTCGGCCTCCACCAGCCAGCGCGACAGCCGCTGGCCCTCCGGATCCTCGGCGAACAGCTCCGTCAGCTGCGGCTTCGACTCCAGCAGCCGGTCCCACTGCCCGGGCACCATCGCTCTCGCGCGCCCCGCCGTACGCTCCGCCGCCGGGTCGTCGAAGAGCCGCTCCAGCACCGCGTGCACCAGCGTGCCCCGCGTCGCCGCCGCGCTCGGCTTCTCGGGCAGCTTGTCGATCACCCGGAACCGGTACAGCAGCGGACACTGCATGAAATCGCTCGCCCGCGAAGGGGACAGCGACATGGGGCGCTGGGCGGCGTCGGCCCGACCGGGACTCGTAGTCATGACTCAAGACCCTACGGCCCGCCACTGACAGTCCTCCGCATACCATCGAGCGCAGACCCCTCTCTCGCTGCACGGCCGGGTGACCGCCCGGCGCAGCGGCGAGTGAATGCGTACCGACGAAGGGAACCCGTGAACGACAGCGGCGAGAGCGGACGGCCGCAGGCCGGCGCAGGGGGAACGGGACCCGGCGCCTCGCCCGACGGCAAGAAGCCGCAGCGCCCGCGCGAACCGGGCGGCGGCCTTCTGATGGGCCGCCCGTTCGGAGTGCCGGTCTACGTCGCGCCCAGCTGGTTCCTCGTCGCGGCGCTCATCACCTGGGTCTTCGGCGGTCAGCTCGACCGCGTACTCCCCGAGTTGGGCAACGCCCGCTATCTGGTCTCCCTCTTCTTCGCCGTCGCGTTCTACGCCTCCGTACTCGTCCACGAGCTGGCCCACACCGTCGCCGCGCTGCGCTTCAAACTGCCGGTGCGCCGCATCCAGCTCCAGTTCTTCGGCGGGGTGTCGGAGATCGAGAAGGAGTCGGAGACCCCGGGGCGCGAGTTCATCCTCGCCTTCGTCGGCCCGCTGCTCTCGCTCGTCCTCGCGGGGGTCTTCTACGCCGGCATGAGCGCGGTCGAGCCCGGCACCGTCCCCGGCGTCCTGCTGGCCGGCCTGATGATCTCCAACCTCATCGTGGCCGCCTTCAACCTGCTCCCCGGCCTGCCCCTGGACGGCGGCCGGATGCTCCGCGCCGTCGTCTGGAAGATCACCGGCAAGCCGATGAGCGGCACCGTCGCCGCCGCCTGGGTCGGCAGGGCGCTCGCCGTCGCCGTCCTCATCGGCCTCCCGCTCCTTACCCACACCGGCGCCCTCGGCAACTCCACCGAGGACATCGGCGGCATGGAGACCGTCACCGACGCGCTGCTCGCCGCCATCCTCGCCGCCATCATCTGGACCGGCGCCGGCAACAGCCTGCGCATGGCCAGGCTCCGCGAACACCTCCCCGACCTGCGCGCCCGTACGCTCACCAGGCGCGCGGTCCCCGTCGAGTCGGCCACCCCGCTCTCCGAAGCCCTGCGCCGCGCCAACGAGGCCGGCGCCCGCGCCCTGGTCGTCGTCGACAGCCAGGGCGAGCCCACCGGCCTCGTCCGCGAAGCGGCCATCGTCGGCGTCCCGGAACACCGCAGGCCCTGGGTCGCGGTGAGCGGCCTCGCACAGGACCTCAACGACGACCTGAAGGTCGCGGCCGAGCTGGCAGGCGAAGCGCTCCTGGAGCGCCTGCGGGCCGCCCCCGCCACCGAGTACCTGGTCGTGGAGGAGACGGGCGAGATCTACGGCGTCCTGTCCACCGCCGACGTGGAACGCGCCTTCGTGGCGGCCATGGCCCGCCCGCAGTAGCCGGGCCCTGGGACCCGCCCGACGGCGGGAGGGGGCGAATCGGCTCCCGAAAAGACCGGTAGGCTGGTCACATGTCCGAACCGACCGGTGCCGCCCGACGTCGCGGCCCCTTCAAGGTCGGGGATCAGGTCCAGCTCACCGACCCCAAGGGACGCCACTACACGTTCACTCTCGAGGCCGGGAAGAATTTCCACACCCACAAGGGTTCCTTCCCCCACGACGAGTTGATCGGTGCTCCCGAGGGCAGTGTTGTCCGTACCACGGGAAACGTCGCCTACCTCGCGCTGCGCCCCCTGCTCCCCGACTATGTCCTGTCCATGCCCCGCGGTGCCGCCGTGGTCTACCCCAAGGACGCGGGGCAGATCCTGGCCTTCGCCGACATCTTCGCCGGCGCCCGCGTCGTCGAAGCGGGTGTGGGCTCCGGCTCGCTGAGCAGCTTCCTGCTGCGCGCCATCGGCGACCAGGGCATGCTGCACTCCTACGAGCGCCGCGAGGACTTCGCCGAGATCGCCACGCAGAACGTGGAGCGCTACTTCGGCGGCCCGCACCCCGCCTGGCAGCTCACCGTGGGCGACCTCCAGGACAACCTGTCCGACACGGACGTCGACCGCGTGATCCTCGACATGCTGGCCCCGTGGGAGTGCCTGGACGTCGTCTCCAAGGCGCTCGTCCCCGGCGGCATCCTCTGCTGCTACGTGGCCACCACCACGCAGCTGGCCCGCACGGTCGAGTCCATCCGGGAGATCGGCTGCTTCGCCGAGCCGACCTCCTGGGAGTCGATGATCCGCAACTGGCACGTCGAGGGTCTCGCCGTGCGCCCCGACCACCGGATGATCGGCCACACCGGGTTCCTGCTCACCGCCCGCCGCCTCGCGGACGGAGTGGAGGCGCCGCTGCGCCGCCGCCGTCCCGCCAAGGGCGCGTACGGCGAGGACTACACAGGCCCCGGCAGCGAGAGCGGGTCCGCCTCCCGAGGCTGATTCTGCAACGAGCAAGCGCCGCCGCTGAGTTCCCCGACCGACCGGGGAACTCAGCGGCGGCGCTTTTCTGTTGCGGTACGGACCCCGGCGTTCCGCTCTGCTGTGACGTATGGCACGATGCTCGCCACCCCACCGGTACTGCCCCACAGGAGACAGCTCGCGTGCAGACCTCCGCCGTCCCGGACCTCGCGCACACCCGGCCCCGCCCGGTGCACTGGCTTGCCACAGCCACCGCGATGGCTGCGGTCGTCGCGGCAGCCGGCCTGCTCCAGCCCGAGGCCGCCACCGCATCCCAGTCCGCCCCCGGCGCGGGCCCGGCCAGGGTCGCAGCCGCGCCCGACGCGTCGAATGCGACGTATCCGCTGGAGTGCCGCGGCCGCGGCGTGAAGCCTGTCGTGGTCAAGAATGGCTCGGGCGATCTCGACGGCGACGGTCGGCCCGAGACCGTGGCGGTCGTGCGCTGCGCATCGGGAATCGGCACCCCGCCGAGCGGCGTCTACGTACTCACCGGCCCGGGGCGCGTCGTGGCGACGCTGGTGGACCCGGCGGACGGGCTGAGCGTCAGTGATTTCGCCGTGCGCGAAGGCGCCGTCTCGGCGACGCTGCTCGGCTATTCGTCGCCTGACGTCCCGCGCTGCTGCCCGGACAAGCAGGAGAAGGTCAAGTGGCAGTGGCAGGGCGGCAAGTTCGCCCGGGCCGTGCAGTCGGATGCGCGCAGTATGTGATCCGTCACTCTGCGTCGGGGCCGTAGACCTCTACCCTGTCCGAAACGCGGCGTACGTGGATGCAGTCGCCCGGGCACTCCTTCGCCGAGTCCACAACGTCGCGGAGAAGGGGCAGCGGTACGGGCGTTGTGGCGCCGGGGCTCTGCAACAGCTCGTCGTCGGCGCTCTTCACGTACGCCAGGCCGTCGATGTCGAGCTCGAAGACGTCGGGGGCGTACTGCACGCAGATTCCGTCGCCGGTGCAGAGGTCCTGGTCGATCCACACCTCGAGCGGGTCGCCGGTCTGCGCGCCTTCGACGGTGTGAGCCTTCTGCTGCACGGTCATTTCTCCTGCCGTTTCCTGCGCGGGTGTAGCAATTGGAGCCAGCCCTGACGGGTGTTGAACGCTTCGACGATACAACCGCCCGCTTTCCGATGTTGATGGGTGGGTATTCCCCAGAGGTGAGGGAGTACGCAAGGGTGAAGATCGGACACACCCCGACCGTCTTTGTGATCTAGGGGTTTCAACCAGCACCCGCCCAGGTAGGGTCAGGAAGCGTCCAGCTCCCCTTGGAGGAGGTGAGGACCGTGGCAGCCCACGACGACGACATCAACCGCGGCATCCGGCCGGGGCGAGGGTCTGAGGACCCCGCCGGCCAGGTTGCCTATCTCGAGCAGGAAATCGCCGTCCTGCGCCGCAAGCTCGCCGACTCTCCGCGTCACACGAGGATTCTCGAAGAGCGGATCGTCGAGCTGCAGACCAACTTGGCAGGCGTGTCCGCTCAGAACGAGCGGCTCGCCAACACGCTCCGCGAGGCCCGCGACCAGATCGTGGCCCTCAAGGAAGAAGTCGACCGGCTCGCGCAGCCGCCTGCCGGCTTCGGTGTCTTCCTCTTGGCGAATGAGGACGGCACGGCCGACATCTTCACCGGTGGCCGCAAGCTACGGGTGAACGTCAGCCCCAGCGTGGAGCTCGAAGAGCTCAGGCGTGGCCAGGAAGTCATGCTCAACGAGGCCCTCAATGTGGTCGAGGCCATGGAGTTCGAGCGTGCCGGGGAAATCGTCACCCTCAAGGAGATCCTTGAGGACGGCGAGCGAGCCCTGGTGCTCGGGCACACCGACGAGGAACGGGTGGTGCGGCTCGCCGAGCCGCTGCTGGACGCGACCATCCGCCCCGGCGACTCCCTGCTGCTCGAACCCCGCTCCGGCTACGTCTACGAGATCATCCCCAAGAGCGAGGTCGAGGAGCTCGTCCTCGAAGAGGTCCCGGACGTCGACTACACCAAGATCGGCGGCCTGGGCAACCAGATCGAGCTGATCCGCGATGCGGTCGAGCTTCCGTACCTCTACCCCGACCTCTTCAAGGAGCACGAACTGCGGCCCCCGAAGGGCATCCTGCTCTACGGTCCGCCCGGTTGCGGCAAGACGCTGATCGCGAAGGCCGTCGCCAACTCCCTTGCCAAGAAGGTCGCCGAGGTGACCGGCCAGCCCGCGGGGAAGAGCTACTTCCTCAACATCAAGGGCCCCGAGCTCCTCAACAAGTACGTCGGTGAGACCGAGCGGCACATCCGCCTCGTCTTCCAGCGTGCCCGGGAGAAGGCGAGCGAGGGTACCCCCGTCATCGTCTTCTTCGACGAGATGGAGTCCCTCTTCCGCACCCGTGGCTCCGGTGTCAGCTCGGACGTGGAGAACACCATCGTTCCGCAGCTGCTCGCCGAGATCGACGGCGTGGAGGGCCTGGAAAACGTCATCGTCATCGGCGCCTCCAACCGCGAAGACATGATCGACCCGGCGATCCTGCGGCCGGGCCGGCTCGACGTGAAGATCAAGATCGAGCGTCCGGACGCCGAGGCGGCGAAGGACATCTTCGCGAAGTACCTCACGTCCACGCTGCCGCTCCACGCGGACGACCTGTCCGAGCACAGCGGCTCCAAGGACGCCGCGGTGCACGGCATGATCCAGTCGGTCGTCGAGCAGATGTACGCGGAGTCCGAGGAGAACCGCTTCCTCGAGGTCACGTACGCCAACGGCGACAAGGAAGTCCTGTACTTCAAGGACTTCAATTCCGGCGCGATGATCCAGAACATCGTCGACCGGGCCAAGAAAATGGCCATCAAGGCCTTCCTCGACCAGAATCAGAAGGGCCTCAGGGTCTCCCACCTCCTCCAGGCTTGCGTGGACGAGTTCAAGGAGAACGAGGACCTGCCGAACACCACGAACCCGGACGACTGGGCCAGGATCTCCGGAAAGAAGGGCGAGCGGATTGTATTCATCCGCACCCTTGTCACCGGAAAGCAGGGCGCGGACACCGGACGCTCCATCGACACCGTGGCAAACACCGGGCAGTACCTGTAGAACGCAGACCGGCTGCGGGTGCCCGCACGGGCATCCGCAGCCGGTTGCTTTCTCCGGCACGGTGGCCACCACATCGACCACACAGAGCAATGACGGAATTGATCTCCCCACCAGCGCAAAGGCGTTCTAGGCTCTTCGGTACCGCCGGGTCGCGCAGTGCGGAGACGGGCACCGCACACGCACCGGAGAACCAGCGGTACTTGAGTGCCGCCCCCGTCCGGGGGCGTCGCCGGGCAAGGAGGGCCGCATGACCGTACGGCGAGTAATGGGCATCGAGACGGAGTACGGGATCTCCGTCCCCGGCCACCCGAACGCCAATGCCATGCTCACCTCATCTCAGATCGTCAACGCTTACGCGGCGGCGATGCACCGGGCGCGGCGTGCCCGGTGGGACTTCGAGGAGGAGAACCCGCTGCGGGACGCGCGAGGCTTCGACCTCGCCCGGGAAGCCGCCGACAACAGCCAGCTCACCGACGAGGACATCGGCCTCGCCAATGTCATCCTCACGAACGGCGCGCGGTTGTACGTCGACCACGCGCACCCCGAGTACAGCTCCCCGGAGGTCACCAATCCGCGGGACGCGGTCCTGTGGGACAAGGCCGGCGAGCGGATCATGGCGGAGGCCGCGATGCGCGCCGCCCAGCTGCCCGGGGCGCAGCCGATCCACCTCTACAAGAACAACACCGACAACAAGGGCGCCTCGTACGGCACGCACGAGAACTACCTGATGAAGCGGGAGACCCCGTTCTCGGACATCGTCCGCCACCTGACGCCGTTCTTCGTGTCCCGGCAGGTCGTGACCGGCGCGGGGCGCGTGGGAATCGGCCAGGACGGCCACGAGCACGGCTTCCAGCTCAGCCAGCGGGCCGACTATTTCGAGGTCGAGGTTGGCCTCGAAACCACGCTCAAGCGCCCCATCATCAACACCCGCGACGAGCCCCACTCCGACGCCGAGAAATACCGCAGGCTGCACGTCATCATCGGCGACGCGAACCTCTCCGAGATCTCGACGTACCTGAAGCTGGGCACGACGGCCCTGGTTCTCTCGATGATCGAGGACGGCTTCATCAATGTCGACCTCGCGGTCGACCAGCCCGTACGCACGCTGCACCAGGTCTCGCACGACCCGACGCTGCAGCGGCTGATCACGCTGCGCAGCGGCCGGACACTCACCGCAGTCCAGCTTCAGATGGAGTACTTCGAGCTGGCCCGCAAGTACGTCGAGGAGCGGTTCGGCGCCGACGCCGACGACCAGACGAAGGACGTCCTGACCCGCTGGGAGGACGTCCTGAACCGGCTGGAGAACGATCCGATGAGCCTGTCCGGGGAGCTGGACTGGATCGCCAAGCGGGAGCTCCTGGAGGGCTACCGCAGGCGCGACACCCTGGACTGGGACGCCGCGCGGCTCCACCTGGTCGACCTGCAGTACGCCGACGTACGCCCCGAGAAGGGCCTGTACAACCGTCTGGTGGCCCGCGGCAAGATGAAGCGGCTGCTGGACGAGAACAGGGTCGAACAGGCCCAGACGAAGCCTCCTGAGGACACCCGGGCGTATTTCCGCGGCCGCTGCCTGGAGCAGTACGCCGACGACGTCGCGGCGGCCTCCTGGGATTCGGTCATCTTCGACCTGCCGGGACGCGACTCGCTCCAGCGGGTGCCCACACTGGAACCGTTGCGCGGTACACGTAACCACGTCAAGGAGCTCCTTGACCGCTGCCGGACCGCGGAGGACCTGGTCCGCGTGCTCTCGGGCGGCTGAAAGGGGCAGCGCCGGGGAATCATGGAGGTGGGCCCCGGACGTTGTGGAAACTGCGGGGCCTTTGTCGGACCCTGCTTGTAGGGTCTGATCTTGTACGTCACACCGAGCGGGGTGAGGGATATGGCGACCAAGGACACTGACGGCGGACAGCAGAAGGCCACACGTTCCACCGAGGCGACCGAGGAGCAGGCGCAGGACGCGCAGGCTTCGGAGGACCTCAAGGAGCGCCAGGAAAAGCTGTCGGACGATGTCGACTCCGTACTGGACGAGATCGACGACGTCCTCGAAGAGAACGCCGAGGACTTCGTGCGTTCCTTTGTCCAAAAGGGCGGAGAGTAACTCCCCCCAACTTCGTTGGGGACACCCCCGGTTGTCCGTCCCGGGGCCGTGGGCCGAGGCCGGCCGCACCGGGACGGATGACCGGCGGGTGTACGGGTATGGTCCGTGCAAGTTTGAAAGATCGGCCCGGCCCGAGTGGCGGGCCGCCGCCTATCCGGAAGGAAACGCGTGGAAGCCAACCCTCGTAGCACCGGGCGTCTGCCGGCTGCCTTCCTGACGCCCGGCTCGTCGTCATTTATGGACTTCCTGGGCGACCATTTGCCCGAGATGCTGCCGGGAAAGCGCGTCCTGCCGCCCGTGAAGGGCGTCATCGAGGCGCCGCACGGCACCACCATCGTCGCCGCCTCGTTTCCCGGCGGCGTGGTGCTCGCCGGTGACCGGCGGGCCACCATGGGCAACATGATCGCTCAGCGCGACATCGAGAAGGTCTTCCCGGCCGACGAGTACTCGGCCGTGGGCATCGCGGGCACCGCGGGCCTGGCCGTGGAAATGGTCAAGCTCTTCCAGCTGGAGCTCGAACACTTCGAGAAGGTCGAGGGCGCCCAGCTCTCCCTGGAGGGCAAGGCCAACCGGCTCTCCACGATGATCCGCAGCAACCTGGGCATGGCCATGCAGGGCCTGGCCGTCGTCCCGCTCTTCGCGGGCTGGGACGTCGACCGCGAGAAGGGGCGCATCTTCTCGTACGACGTGACGGGCGGCCGGTCCGAGGAGCACGGCTTCGCGGCCACCGGTTCCGGTTCGATTTTCGCCCGCGGGTCGATGAAGAAGCTCTTCCGTGACGATCTGACGGAGCAGCAGGCGACCACTCTGGTGGTCCAGGCGCTGTACGACGCGGCCGACGACGACTCGGCGACCGGCGGCCCCGACGTGGCCCGCCGTATCTACCCGATTGTCACCGTCATCACCGAAGACGGCTTCCGGAAGCTGACCGAGGCGGAGTCCTCCGAGCTCGCCCGAGCGATCCTCGAGCGCCGGCTGGAACAGCCCGACGGCCCCCGGGCCGCGCTTCTCTGATGAATTCTCCACTGACAGAAAGGGACGGATAGCCGGTGTCGACGCCGTTCTATGTCTCACCCCAGCAGGCCATGGCCGACCGGGCGGAATACGCCCGGAAGGGCATCGCCCGCGGTCGCAGCCTTGTCGTGCTGCAGTACGCCGACGGCATCGTATTCGTCGGCGAGAACCCGTCCCGTGCGCTGCACAAGTTCAGCGAGATCTACGACCGGATCGGTTTCGCGGCCGCCGGCAAGTACAACGAGTACGAGAACCTGCGTATCGGCGGCGTCCGGTATGCCGATCTCCGTGGATACACCTATGACCGCGAAGACGTGACGGCCCGTGGGCTCGCCAACGTCTACGCGCAGACGCTGGGCACCATCTTCTCCAGTGCGGCCGAGAAGCCGTACGAGGTGGAGCTGGTCGTCGCCGAGGTCGGGGCCGAGCCCGAGGGCGACCAGATCTACCGGCTGCCGCACGACGGGTCGATCGTCGACGAGCACGGCTCGGTCGCGGTCGGCGGCAACGCGGAACAGATCAGCAGCTTCCTCGACCAGCGCCACCGCGACGGTATGACGCTGGCAGAGGCGCTCAAGCTCGCCGTGCAGGCCCTCTCGCGGGACACCAACGGCAGCGAGCGGGAGATCCCCGCCGAGCGGCTCGAGGTCGCGGTCCTGGACCGTACGAGGCCGCAGCAGCGGAAGTTCAAGCGCATCGTCGGCCGTCAGCTGTCCCGCCTGCTTGAGGCGGACGGCGACGCGGCCGCGCCGACCGAAGCGCCTTCGGACACCGAGGAGTAACGCCGCACCGCTCGTCCTGTGCCCCGGACCGCTCAGCCGGCCGGGGCACAGCCATGTCAGGCGCGGGCGGTGGAACCGCGGACGACCAGCTCCACCGGGAGGTCTCCGCCCTCGGGCTCGCGGCCGTCCAGGACGGCCAGCAGCGCCGCCATGCCCCGCTCGCCGACCTGCTCGGCGGGCAGCCGCACGGTGGTGAGCTCGGGCTCCACGGCCGTCGCGAGCGCGAGGTCGTCGAAGCCGGTGACCGAGACGTCCTCGGGCACCCGCAGGCCGAGCCGCCGTACCGCCTTGCAGGCGCCCGCGGCGAGGATGTCGTCGTCGCAGACGAGCGCGGTCGGCCGGGGCCCGGGACCGGTGAGTGCCAGTTCGGCGGCCTCCCTCGCGCTGTGTACGTCGAGGGGCGCGGGCACGGTGCGTACCTCCGCGTCCGGGGCCGCGCGCAGCGCCTCGCGGAGCGCCCCGGCCCGTACGTCGAAGGTCCAGGAGTCCACGGCCGAGGCGAGATGGACGAACCGGCGGTGGCCGAGCCCGAGCAGATGCTCCGTCACCTGCCGCATCCCGTCCGCGATGTCGAGGTTCACGTGCGCGGCGGCGCCCGGGTCCGCCGGGTCGCTGTCGAGCATCACGAGCGGCAGCCCCGCGCCCCGGATCGCGGCGAGGGCGCCGGCGGCCATGGAGGATGCGATGACACCGTCCAGCGCGGCCCGCGCCGACGCGAAGGGGTCCCTGGCGGGGCCCGTACCGTCGGGGGAGGGGTAGAGCACGACGCCGAAATCGTGCTCGGCGGCCGTGCGGGCGGCGCCCGCGTAGACCCGGGCGAAGAACTCGTTGGTGAGCGCCGGCACGACGAGCAGCGCCGTCCTGGTCCTGCCGAGCCGCAGGCTCCGGGCGGCGAGATTCGGCCGGTACCCCAGCTCCCGCGCGGCCTCTCGCACCAGACCTGCGGTGCGCTCCGAGACACGCCCGCGCCACTTGTCGCCGAGTACGAGCGACACGGTCGCCTGCGAGACCCCGGCGGCCCGGGCCACGTCCCTGCTGGTCGGCGTCCCGGAGGCCACCTCCGAAGTGGCGCCCCCGTGTGTGTCGTCCGGGCTGCTCACTCGTGCCTCCGTATTGGTGCTCACTCTCCGCGAGGTAGACCCGCGAACTGCGCTCATGGTACGTATGACGCAGGACGTTATACGTAAAACCTCGGTGCGCGCCGGGGGAGAGGGGCACGACATGGCCGCGGGATACGCGGAACTCCTCAGGACGCGGCACGCCGCGCGCCTGCTCGCAGGCACCCTGGTCGGCCGGCTGCCCAACGCCACCGCGCCGATCGCCATCGTGCTCTTCACCCGCGCCGAGGGCGGCAGCTACTCCCTGGCGGGCGGACTCGCCGCGGTGTACGGCCTCGGCAACGCCGTCGGGCAGCCGCTGCTGGGCCGTGCGGTGGACCTGTTCGGGCAGCCACGCGTTCAGCTTCCCTCCGCCGTCCTCTCCGCCCTCGGCATGGTCCTGCTCACGCTCGCCGGCATCGACCCTCTCCTGCTCGCGTACGCCGCCGTGGCCGTCGCCGGTGTCTTCACCCCGCCGCTCGAAGGCGGCCTGCGGGCCCTGTGGCCCAGCGTGCTCGGCCGCGAGGACCGGGTGCACCGGGCGTACGCTCTGGACGCGGTGGCGCAGGAGGTGATGTTCACCGTCGGTCCGTTGCTGGTCACCCTGCTCGTGTCGCTCTGGTCGCCCGCCGCCGCACTGCTCGTCATCAACGCGATAGGCGTGCTGGGTGCGCTCTCCGTCGTACTCTCCGAGCCGTCGCGGGCCTGGCGCTCGGCGCCCCGTGAGGCCCACTGGCTGGGCGCCCTGCGCTCGCAGGGCCTGCTGGCCCTCCTGGGCTCGTTCTTCTTCGTCGGCCTCGCGCTCGGCTCGATCACCGTCGCGGGAGTCGCGTACGCCGACGACCACGGCCGGGAAGCGGTGTACGGCTGGCTGATGGCGGCGCTCGGGCTCGGCGCCCTGGCCGGCGGCATGGTGTACGGCGCGCGCGAGTGGGCAGGGGTCCCCGAACGGCGGCTCCGCGTCATCGTCGCCCTGCTCGCGCTCGGCTATCTGCCGCTGATGCTCACCCCGGGGATACCCGCCATGACGGCGCTCGCCGCCCTCTCCGGAGTCTTCCTGGCGCCTGCGCTCGCCTGCGCCTTCATCGTGGTCGACAGGCATGCCCCGCGCGGCACCGTCACGGAGGCCTTCTCCTGGCTGGTCACCACCTTCGGCGTGGGCGCGGCGGTCGGAACGGGCGCCGCGGGACCGGCAGTCGAGCACGGCGGCACCGTCGCGAGCTTCGCCGTCGCCGCGGGGGCGGGAGTGGCCGCGCTGCTCGTCCTGTTGGCCACCCAGCGTGTTCTCACCATTCCCGATGCCGCTCCCCTTCCCCCCGGGTCCGGCGTAATCCCTTGCGAAAATGATCGAATCGGTGCGGCCGAACCCGGTTTCAGGACAGGCCATCAGGCGTAATGTTCAGTCATGGATCGCCGCATTTTCGGGCTGGAGAACGAGTACGGCGTCACGTGCACGTTCAGGGGACAGCGCCGACTGTCACCTGACGAAGTGGCGCGCTACCTCTTCCGCCGTGTTGTGTCATGGGGCCGCAGCAGCAATGTCTTCCTGCGGAACGGCGCCCGCCTCTACCTCGACGTGGGATCGCATCCGGAATACGCAACCCCCGAATGCGACAATGTGACCGAGCTCGTCACCCACGACAAAGCGGGCGAGCGCATTCTCGAAGGCCTGCTCGTCGACGCCGAACGCCGCCTGCACGAGGAGGGAATCGCGGGCGACGTCTATCTCTTCAAGAACAACACCGACTCTGCGGGAAACTCATACGGCTGCCACGAGAATTACCTGGTGGCCCGTCACGGAGAGTTCTCCCGGCTGGCGGACATCCTCATCCCGTTCCTCGTCACGCGCCAGCTGATCTGCGGCGCCGGCAAGGTGCTGCAGACCCCGCGTGGCGCGGTCTTCTGCGTCAGCCAGCGCGCCGAGCACATCTGGGAGGGCGTCAGCTCCGCGACCACTCGCTCCCGGCCGATCATCAACACCCGCGACGAACCGCACGCGGACGCCGAGCGCTACCGCAGGCTCCACGTCATCGTCGGCGACTCGAACATGTCCGAGACGACCATGCTGCTCAAGGTCGGCGCCACCGACCTCGTACTGCGCATGATCGAGGCGGGCACGGTCATGCGCGACCTCACCCTGGAGAACCCGATCAGGGCCATCCGTGAGGTCAGCCACGACACCACCGGGCAGCGCAAGGTGCGCCTGGCCAGCGGGCGCGAGGCGTCCGCCATAGAGGTACAGCGCGAGTACTACGAAAAGGCTGTCGACTTCGTGGACCGCCGCGGTATCCGTACGGGCATCGTCGAACAGGTCCTCGAACTGTGGGGCCGTTCGCTCGACGCGATCGAGGCCGAGGACCTCGACCGGATCGGCACCGAGATCGACTGGGTCATGAAGTACAAGCTCATCGAGCGGTACCGGGCCAAGCACAACATGACCATGTCGCATCCCCGGGTCGCGCAGATAGACCTCGCGTATCACGACATTCACCGCCGGCGCGGGCTCTACTACCTGCTGGAGAAGAAGGGGCAAGCCGCCCGTATCTGCAACGACTTGAAAATCTTCGAGGGCAAGTCGGTGCCGCCGCAGACCACCAGGGCGCGGCTGCGCGGCGACTTCATCCGAAGAGCTCAGGAGCAGCGGCGGGACTTCACCGTCGACTGGGTGCACCTCAAGCTCAACGACCAGGCGCAGCGCACGGTGTTGTGCAAAGACCCCTTCCGTTCGGTGGACGACCGGGTGGAGAAACTCATCGCCGGTATGTGAGCCGACGGGGTGGCAGCGGCCGCCCGGTGTCCGGGGGCTCTTTCCGTCCCCGCACACCGGGCGGCCTTTTGCGTGAGAGACATGTCACGCACTGTGAGTGTGCTGCGGATGGGCGGAATGTCGCATTCCTCGAGGGGGTCGACGGAGGCGCTGTGATTCAAAGGCACTAATGACTCAAACCGGACTATGGATCTCTAGCACGGCGCACGGCTCGGCGTGCGGATCGGCGCGCGGCACTTTCCCGTCGGGGTGCGCCGGACGAGTTGGGTCCAAGGGGGTCGTTGTTAGTGTCGCCGCACCGCCAGTTCGCTTGCCTCGTAGGGGGGTTCGGGGTACTCGCCCTCACGTCTCAGGTAGTCGAACGGACGGGAATCGATCCGACCGAGCAGGGGGAACAATGCGAACCACTCGAATACCCGTTCGACCTGTAGTTAAGGGGGGACGGAAAGCGCTCGTTCTCGGCGTGGCCGGGACCGTACTCGCCACAGGCCTCGTAGGAATCGCGGCATCACCTGCGTCGGCCTACTGCAGAACCGGGATGGTGAAGTGGAAGACTTCCGGAACCAAGCAGCTGGCCGCGAAGGCTAACTTCCCGCGCAACCTCAGGAACGGCCTCAAGGGCGGCCTGACTCAGTGGAACCGCAGTGGCTCCGGGCTGCGCTATGCCGCTCCCACATACACGAGCGGATGGCAGGTCTACGCCTTCCGCGCGTCCCACAGCTACAGCCAGCTCATGGGAGTTTCGCCCGGCGTGGCCTTGACGAACGTCAGCCGCGGTCGACACACGGGTGGAGCGCTCATCCTTTCCAACAGGTTCACATGGGTGAATGGCAGCCAGAACATCAATGCCAAAAGAGCCGACGTTCAGACCGTCGTCGTGCACGAGGTAGGCCACTTCACTGGCCTCGCACACCCGTGGCCGGACCACTGCTCCGATCACACGCCCTACACCGCGGCCGAGAAGAAATCGGTCATGACCACCATCATCACTGGTACCCGACGCAAGCTCAACAGTGACGATGTTGCTGGCGTCAAGGCCCTTTACTGAGCGGGGGAGACGAATATGAATGATGTGAGGCGCTTGCGGGCCCACGTGGGTGCAGCGACGGTTCTCGCGGTCGTGGCCCTGAGTATCTCTGCGTGCTCCGGAGCGGGTAATTCGACCGGGGCCGCCGCCCCGAAGGTCGATTCTGGGAAAGCCTCCGCGGCCCGGGTCATCGAAGGACACTCCTACAAGGTGGACAGCAACCCCACTGCCGCGGTTGCGTTCCCGCTGAACGACAACGTGTTCGAGGGGGCCGTCGTCTCGCGACGCCCCGATGTGCATGTGATCGACAAGCTCGACGATGGGTCCACGTTCGAGGCCGTCTACACCCCGATCGTCGTGCGCGTGGACAGGGTCCACAAGGGCGGTCTGAAGGCCGGTTCAGAAATCGTGTTGCGCTCCATGGGCGGCGTCGCGGACGGTGTGAAGTACGTGACCGAGGAGGCTCCGGCCAAGGGCACCTTCGCCAAGGGCCACAAGCTTCTCGTCTTCGCCGGCAGTCAGGAAGCGGTGGACTCGGAGTCCACCGCGGCCGTCACGCCGCACTTCGTGTACCTGGAGTCGGGCACGTATCTCGTGGACGCGACCTACGCCTCCGGCACGGCGGACGACAGTCCGGCCAGTCGGCTGAGCAAGGCGGAATTCAAGGTCAAGCTCCGCTCGCTGAAGGCCTCTTCCTGACGATCCATCCCGCATTTCCCGCTCGTACCGGTCTCATACGACCGACTGCGGGCGGCTCGTGAACCGTGGTCCGCCCCCGGCCCCGCCAGTGCGGGGCCGGACCATTCTTTGACGTGAATGATCGATGGCTGAGCCGACGGCACACCGTAGAGTGCCCGCCATTTCCCATGGCCTCGACTCCCAGTCGGACTGATGAACTGCAACACCAAGCGACGTATCGCCTCCCTGCTGGCCGTGCCCGCCCTGCTGTTCACCGGCGCGTGTGGGTCCGATTCGCCCAACGACTCGGCAGCGGGTGTGGCCGAGGTCAAGGGGAGGTTCGGGGACAAGGCCGAGGTCTCCGTGTCCAAGAACTCAAAGCCTGCTGACAAGACCGTAGTCAAGACCGTCTCCCAGGGCAGCGGGCCGGAGATCAAGAAGGGCGACTTCGTCCGGATGGACTATTCCGTTTGTTAGTACTACGAAAAGGCTGTCGACTTCGTGGACCGCCGCGGCATTCGTACGGGCACGGTCGAACAGGTCCTCGAACATCTTCGAGGGCAAGTCGGTGCCGCCGCAGACCACCAGGGCGCGGCTGCGCGGCGACTTCATCCGTAGAGCTCAGGAGCAGCGGCGGGACTTCACCGTCGACTGGGTGCACCTGAAGCTCAACGACCAGGCGCAGCGCACCGTCTTGTGCAAAGACCCCTTCCGGTCGGTGGATGACCGGGTGGAGAAACTCATCGCCGGTATGTGATCCGGTATGTGAGCTGTCGGTTCCGGATCTCTCCGGTCTCTGCGGGAACGCGGCTCGGGCCTCGCACGTTCCTCGTGCGGGGCCCGAGCCACGCCTTAGAGTGGCGGGCGACTACTGTGCCGTCTGAGATCTGAGGAACACGTGCGCCGACTTGCCGGCCTACTTGTCGTCCCCCTGCTGCTGCTCTCGACAGCGGCGTGCGGCAATGATGACAAGGGCTCCGACTCCACCTCGTCAAAGAATGGACTGCCGGCGATCACCGCGGGCGCCAAGTTCGGCGAGAAGCCCACCCTGGCCAAGGGCGAGGGCGATCCGCCCAAGGAACTCAAGGTCAATGTCGTCAGCGAGGGCAAGGGCCAGAAGCTCAAGAAGGGCGACCAGGCCCAGGTCGACTACCTCGGACAGGCCTGGGACTCCGACAAGCCGTTCGACAACAGTTTCGACCGAGGTGAGCCGTATCCGGTGACCATCGGTGGCGGCGGTGTCATCCCGGGCTGGCAGAAGGCACTGGACGGCCAGAAGGTCGGCAGCCGCCTGCAGGTGTCGATCCCGCCGGAACTCGGCTACGGCGCGCAGGGCCAGCAACCGTCGATCAAGCCCAACGCCACGCTCGTCTTCGTGATGGACATCGTGAAGGCCAAGAGCATCCCCGTCTCCGCCAAGGGCACCGAGGTCGCGCAGGACAACATCGATCTGCCCAAGGTCGGCACGAATGCCGACGGCAAGGCGCCGAAGGTCACGGTGCCGGAGAAGTCCGACCCGCCGAAGAAGCTCGTCTCCTCCTACGTGCTGGAGAGCGACGGCGCGAAGGTGAAAGACACCGACACCGTGACCGTCGCCTACCAGGGCCTGATCTGGAAGGGCGCCAAGCTGTTCGATAGTACGTACGCCCAGGGCACGACCCAGCAGTTCGCGCTGCCGCAGGTCACGGTCAAGGGTCTCAAGGACGGTCTGATCGGCAAGAAGGTCGGCAGCCGCGTCCTCCTCGTCATCCCGCCGGACCAGGCTTTCGGTGACAAGAAGCAGGACGCCATCCCCGCCAACTCGACGCTGGTCTTCCAGGTGGACATCCTCGCCGTGATGTAAGGATGCGAGACTGTCCAGGTTGCCCAGTTCGTAGTTAAGAGGAGCATTTCAGTGAGCATCGAGAAGCCCGAGGTCGACTTCCCGGGTGGCGAGCCGCCGAAGGATCTGGAGATCGAGGACATCTGGGAGGGCGACGGCGCGGTGGCCAAGGCCGGCGACTTCGTCAAGGTCCACTACGTGGGTGTGGCCTTCTCCACGGGCGAGGAGTTCGACGCGTCCTGGAACCGCGGCAACCCGCTGGAGTTCAAGCTCGGCGCCGGCCAGGTCATCTCCGGCTGGGACGAGGGCGTGCAGGGCATGAAGGTCGGCGGCCGTCGCCGGCTGACCATCCCCGCGCACCTCGCGTACGGCGACCGTGGCGCCGGTGGCGGCGTCATCGCCCCGGGCGAGACGCTGATCTTCGTCTGCGACCTCGTCGCGGTCTGATCCGGCTCCAGCAGCACAGTACGAGGGCCCGTGCCGAACGGCATGGGCCCTCGGCTTTTGCCGCGACACCCCCGGGCGGTACGGTCAAGGGTCGTAGAGCAAGAGAGAGGGTGCCGATGGCGATTGCCAAGGCCGAACGGTTGATGAATCTGGCGCTTTGCCTGCTCGGGACCCGGCGCCCGCTCAGCAAGCGGGAACTCCGGGGGTCCATTGAGGCCTACCTGGAAGCCGGCAGCGACGATTCCTTCAACCGGATGTTCGAGCGCGACAAGGATGATCTGCGCGAACTCGGTCTGGTCATCGAAACCGTCGAAAACCTCGACGGCGACGCCGGCTATCTGGCCCGCCGTGACAGCAACCGGCTCCCCGCCATCACTCTGGACGCCGAGGAGGCCGCCGCCCTCGGCCTCGCCGCCAAGGTCTGGCAGCAGGCCCGCCTCGCCGGAGCCGCCAGCGGCGCCCTGCAGAAACTGCGCGCCGCCGGGATGCCGGAGGCGGAGGACCCGTTCGAAGGTCACCAGAGCGCCCTCGAACCCCGGATCCCCGTGCACGAGACGGCGTTCGAGCCGCTGATGCTGGCCTGCCGCGACCGCCGCCCCGTCGTCTTCGACTATCGCAAGGGAAACGCCGCCCGTCCCGAGACCCGGCAGGTCGAGCCATGGACGCTGGAGTGCTGGCGCGGCCACTGGTATCTCGCGGGCTGGGACCGGGACCGGGGCGCCGAGCGCGTCTTCCGGCTCTCCCGGATCACCGGCAAGGTCCGCTCCCGCACCGGTTCCTTCACGGCCGAGGTGCCGGACGTCGTGACCGTACGCGAGACCGTGGAGAGCTGGGCCGGCGAGACCGCGACCCGCAGCGCCCTGATCAAGCTGCGCCAGGGCTCCGGCTATCCGCTTCGGGCCAGGGCCACGGCCGTACGGGACCTGGGCGATGGCTGGGACGAGCTGGCGATTCCGTACGGGCACGGGCTCGACGCCTGGCTCGTCGAGCTCGGCCCCGAGATCGTCGTACTGGAGCCCGCTGATCTGCGGGCGGACGTCGTGGACCGGCTGCGCGCCGTGGCCAAGGACTGAGAAGGACTCGAGGAAGCAGCCTTCATGGCCACGAACGCGATCGACCAGACCCGGCGGATGCTCTCCCTGGTGACGTATCTGCGCGAGCGCCCCGGCGCGCACGTCAGTGATGTCGCCCGGGCCTTCGGGATCACCGAGGACGAGCTGATCTCCGACCTCGACGTCCTGCCCATGTGCGGTACGAGCTTCCGCGGCGGCGACCTCCTCGACATCGACACCGACGGGGACAGGATCTGGTGGCGCAATGCGGATGCCTCCGGCACGAGCACAGCGGCGCCGCTGCGGCTCGCCGCCGACGAGGCCACCGCGCTGCTCGTAGCCGCCCGGGCCGTTTCCACCCTCCCCGGCCTGCGCGAGGGCGACCGGCAGGCGCTCCTGCGGGCCACGGCCAAGCTGGAGGCCGCGGCGGGCGAGGTGGCGGGTGCCAGCTCCCGGCTCTCGGTGACCTTCGAGTCCGAGGGCGGTGTCTTCGCCGACGTCGACCGGGCGATCTCGGAGCGGCGCAGGCTGTGGCTGCGGTACTACTCCCCGGCGCGTGACGAGCTGACCGAGCGCGAGGTCGACCCGATCCGGCTGTTCGCGGTCGGCCATACGTACATGGAGGCCTGGTGCAGGCTCTCCGAGGCGCGGCGTACGTTCCGCCTGGACCGGGTCGCCGAGATCAAGCTGCTCGACGAGCCGTCCTCACCGCCGGAGATCGAGCTGCGGGATCTGTCGGAGGGACTGGTCCAGCCCTCGGCGGACGATCCCGAGGTCGTGGTGGAGGTCGGCCCCGGTGGCCGCTGGGTCGCCGAGTACTACCCGCACGACAGTGCCGAGGAGCTGCCCGACGGCGGCCTGCGGATCACGCTGCGCACGCCCGATCCGGCCTCGCTGCGGCGGCTCGCCCTGCGGCTCGGCGGGGACGGGCACATCGTGTCGCCACGGGATCTTGCGGTCAGCGCGCGTGAGGCGGCCCGCGAGGCCCTTGAGGCGTACGAGAGCCAGGCGTAAGGAGATTGATGGATATGTCGCTATTGCCCGGTATTCCCACTCAAGTGGGCCCGGTCCTCTTCAAAGCGGCCTGCCCGGACTGCGGCGCCCGCTTCGAACTGTCCGCGGGGGCGCTGCGGTTGGCGATCGGCGCCAGCCGCCGTACGACCTTCTACTCCTTCACCTGCCCCGAGTGCGAGGCGGCGGTGCGCAAGCCGGCAGGCGAGCGGATCGTTGAACTGCTCACAGGCGGCGGCGTGCGGACGCTGCGCCTCCACTCCACCGTCTGACCGTCTAGGCTCTGCGCATGCTCTGGCCGATGCTCGCAATTGCTCTGGGTTTCTGTGGTCTCGCCGTACTCGGCGTCCTGGCGGTCAGGGTTTTCACTGAAGTCCAGCGCCTCGGACGCCAAGTCGCGCACACCTCACGGGAGATCAACCAGGCCGCGGAGAACCTGGAGCGCGCGGCGGAAGACCTGGCGCGCACTGGCGAAGCGTTGCGGTAGGAAGCGCGGCCTCCGCCGCGAGCCGTCCGGACGGTACGCTGCTGAAAGCGGTCTCTGGAGCGAGGCGCGGGCCGCAATCCGGTGTACGCACGGGCATTGCCCTGCGTTTACTCCTACGGGTTACGATCGCTGCGAGCGCGGCGACCGGACAAATGTCCGGCCGGTCGGGCCATCAGACTCCCTGTCGCCTCGGTGAAGAAGGTAAAAAGCTATGGGTAGGCTCGGCCCCACCGAGATCATTCTCATCCTCGTCATCATCATCCTGCTGTTCGGTGCCAAGAAGCTTCCGGACATGGCTCGTTCGCTGGGCAAGTCGGCCCGCATCCTCAAGAGCGAGGCCAAGGCGATGAAGAAGGACGACGACCAGAGCGCTCCCGCCGACCCGCCGCCGCACGTGACGGGCGTCGCCCAGGACCAGGCCACACCCGCGCCGCGCACGATCAAGGCAGCTCCGGGTGACGTGACGAGCTCGCGCCCCGTTGCCGAGCCGACCGACACGACCAAGCGCTGACACCTGGGCCGCCGCAGGCACCGCGAAGAACGGTGACCGCCTGCCGCACGAGATGAGGACGTGGGTTGCTCAAGTCTGCCCCCAAACTGGAGAAGGACCCCGAGGGGCGTATGCCTCTCGTGGAGCACCTGCGTGAGCTGCGCAACCGGCTTGCTAAGGGTCTGCTCGCGATCATGGCGGTCACGATTGTGGCCCTCGTGTACAGCGAGGAGCTCATGACCTTCCTGACGCAGTCGGTGCCCAAGTGCGGTCAGGGCGAAACGAGCGACGGCGGTAACTGCGCGATTGTCTCCTTCAACACGCTGATGGCTCCCTTCAGCGTGACGATCCAGGTCAGCCTCACCGCCGGTCTCGTCCTCGCGAGCCCTGTGTGGCTGTACCAGCTCTGGGCCTTCGTGGCGCCCGGGCTGCACAAGACCGAGAAGAAGTACACGTACGCCTTCGTCGGGGCCGCGGTGCCGCTGTTCTCGGCCGGCGCCTATCTCGCGTACCTCATCCTTCCCATCAGCGTGAAGGTGCTCATCAGCCTGACGCCGGCGGGCTCCGCGAACATCCTGTCCCTGGGTGACGTGCTCGACTTCACCCTGCGGATGGTGCTCGTCTTCGGCCTCGCCTTCGAACTGCCGCTGGTGCTGGTGATGCTCAACCTCACGGGCGTCCTCAGCGGCCGCCGCATGCTCCGCTGGTGGCGGGGTGTGATCATGGGCGTCTTCGTCTTCGGCGCGATCATCACGCCCACGACCGACCCGATCGGCATGCTGGCCCTGGCCGGGCCCATCACCGTCCTTTACTTCCTGGCGGTCGGGTTCTCGCTGCTGAACGACAAGCGCCGGGAGCGGAACAACCCCGACGCGGAGCTGGACGACGACGAGGCGTCCGCGCTCGACCTCACGCCCGAGGCGATCGGCGAGATCGAGACCGTCTCCGCATCGCGTGCCGCGCTGCCCGAGCAGGCCGGCAGCGAGAGCAGCGGGTCCAGGCCGGCGCCGAAGCAGCTGAACGGTTACGACGACATCACCTGACCTTCTGGGGTCCGGCCGGGGTTCTTGTCCGGTGAAATAAAGATCGGGCTGAGTGTCAGACGTGACGGGTAGGCTCGAAGACAAGATGACAGAGGACCTTTCCCCAGCTGAGCGATACGCCGCCGCCCGGACCCGTGCCGCCGAGCAGGCCACCGCGCTCGCGCCCTTCCGCGAGCTGTACGACTTCGAGCTGGACCCCTACCAGGTCGAGGCATGCCAGGCCCTTGAGGCCGGAAAGGGCGTGCTCGTCGCTGCCCCGACCGGGTCGGGCAAGACGATCGTCGGCGAGTTCGCCGTGCACCTCGCCCTCGCCGAGGGCCGCAAGTGCTTCTACACCACGCCGATCAAGGCGCTGTCCAACCAGAAGTACCAGGACCTCGTCAAACGCTACGGCGCCGGCAAGGTCGGCCTGCTCACCGGTGACAACAGTGTCAACGGCGATGCCCCGGTCATTGTCATGACCACCGAAGTCCTGCGGAACATGCTGTACGCGGGATCGCAGGCCCTGATCGGGCTCGGCTACGTCGTGATGGACGAGGTGCACTACCTCTCCGACCGTTTCCGGGGCGCTGTCTGGGAAGAGGTGATCATCCACCTCCCCGAATCGGTGACGCTGGTATCACTGTCGGCGACCGTGTCCAACGCGGAGGAGTTCGGCGACTGGCTGGACACCGTCCGCGGCGACACCGAGGTGATCGTCTCCGAGCACCGGCCCGTGCCGCTGTGGCAGCACGTGTTCGCCGGACGCAAGATGCACGACCTCTTCGAGGAGTCCGACGACGGCAGGGGCGGCAGGCGCGAGGTCAACCCCGACCTGGTGCGCATGGCGCGGATGGAGAGCGGCAGCCCGCACCAGTCGCGCGATCGCCGCCGCGGCAGGAACATGCGGGAGGCCGACCGGGAGCGGGAGCGCAGAGAGCGCACGCGTATCTGGACGCCTTCGCGGCCCGAGGTCATCGAGCGGCTCGACAACGCGGGACTGCTGCCCGCGATCACCTTCATCTTCAGCCGGGCCGGCTGCGAGGCCGCCGTACAGCAGTGTCTGTACGCGGGACTGCGGCTCAACGACGAGGACGCGCGCCGGCTGGTGCGCGAGATCGTCGAGGAGCGGACGGCGTCGATTCCCGGCGAGGACCTGCATGTCCTCGGGTACTACGAATGGCTCGAAGGCCTGGAGCGGGGCATTGCCGCGCACCACGCGGGCATGCTCCCGACCTTCAAGGAGGTCGTCGAAGAGCTTTTCGTCCGGGGACTGGTCAAGGCCGTCTTCGCGACCGAGACGCTGGCGCTCGGCATCAACATGCCTGCCCGCTCCGTGGTCCTGGAGAAGCTCGTCAAGTGGAACGGCGAGCAGCATGCCGACATCACACCCGGCGAGTACACCCAGCTGACCGGCCGGGCCGGGCGGCGTGGCATCGACATCGAGGGCCACGCGGTCGTGCTGTGGCAGCGCGGCATGGACCCGGGCGCGCTCGCGGGACTGGCCGGGACGCGTACGTATCCGCTGCGGTCCAGCTTCAAACCGTCGTACAACATGGCGGTGAACCTGGTGCAGCAGTTCGGGCGGCACAGGTCGCGTGAGCTGCTCGAAACCTCCTTCGCGCAGTTCCAGGCCGACAAGTCGGTCGTCGGAATCTCCAGGCAGGTCCAGAAGAACGAAGAGGGGATCGCGGGATACCGGGAGGGCATGACCTGCCACCTCGGGGATTTCGAGGAGTACGCGCGGCTGCGCCGCGAGCTCAAGGACCGCGAGACCGAACTGGCCAAGCAGGGCGCGGTCCAGCGCCGGGCCGCGGCGGCAGCGTCGCTGGAGAAGCTCAAGCCCGGCGATGTCATCCACGTACCCACCGGCAAGTTCGCCGGGCTTGCGCTGGTGCTCGACCCGGGGCTGCCGGCCGGGCGTGCCAACGGGCACCGGGGCTTCGATCAGCACGACGGCCCGCGGCCCCTGGTGCTCACCGCCGAGCGGCAGGTCAAGCGGCTCGCGTCGATCGACTTCCCGGTGCCGGTCGAGGCACTGGAGCGGATGCGCGTCCCCAAGTCGTTCAATGCGCGCAGCCCGCAGTCGCGTCGCGACCTGGCCTCCGCGCTGCGGACCAAGGCGGGGCACATCGCGCCCGAGCGGCACCGCAAGCAGCGGGCGGCCGCGGCCGACGATCGTGAAATCTCCCGGCTGCGCGCCGAGTTGCGGGCGCACCCGTGCCACGGCTGTGACGAGCGCGAGGACCACGCCCGCTGGGCCGAGCGCTACCACCGGCTGCAGCGCGACACGAAGCAGCTGGAACGGCGCATCGAGGGGCGGACGAACACCATCGCCCGTACCTTCGACCGGATTTACGCGCTGCTGACCGAGCTCGACTATCTGCGCGGGGACGAGGCCACCGAACACGGCAAGCGGCTCGCCCGGCTGTACGGCGAGCTCGACCTGCTGGCGTCCGAGTGCCTGCGCGCGGGTGTGTGGGAAGGGCTCAGCCCGGCCGAACTGGCCGCCTGCGTCTCGGCGTTGGTGTTCGAGGCGCGGCAGTCCGACGACGCGGTCGCGCCGAAGCTGCCCACGGGGCCGGCCAAGGCCGCGCTGGGCGAGATGGTCCACATCTGGGGCAGGCTCGATGCCCTGGAGGAGGATTTCAAGATCAACCAGGCGGAGGGTGTCGGGCAGCGCGAGCCCGATCTCGGCTTCGCCTGGGCGGTGTTCATGTGGGCCTCGGGCAAGGGGCTCGACGAGGTGCTGCGCGAGGCCGAGATGCCGGCCGGCGACTTCGTCCGCTGGTGCAAGCAGGTCATCGACGTACTGGGGCAGATCGCGGCGGCCGCGCCGTCCACGCCCGGCGGCAGTACGGTCGCGAAGAACGCGCGCAAGGCGATGGATGCGGTACTGCGGGGCGTTGTGGCGTACTCGTCGGTGGGCTGACCGGCGTACGCCCGTACGTAGTAACCGGGCTTTACCAGTGCGTCGCTCCCCTCGCGGGGGCGGCGCACTGTGTGTGGGGGTGGTGCATGTGGGGTCAATGGCGCTCGTGTGACAGGCCTTTGGGGGTTATCCACAGGGGTGGTGCAGTGTCGGACCTGTGCGCTTCCATGGGGTCAGGCGCAGCGCACGACTCGGAGCGCGCCACCTGAGCAGGGGGGACCCGTCATGACCACGGACACCGGTGCGGCCGTCGAGGCACAGCGACAGGGGCGGGGGACCACTGTGGCAGGTCCGCGCGGGGTGCCGTTCCTCGGGAATCTGCCTCAGTTCGGGAAGGATCCGCTCGCCTTCTTCGAGCGGCTGCGGGAGCACGGGGACCTGGTGCGCTGGCGGTTCGGACCCAAGCCGTCGCTGTTCCTCGCCGACCCGCGGCACATCGGTGAGCTGCTGACCGAGACGGAGCGGACCTTCGACCAGCCGGAGCTGGGGATCGCGTTCCGCACGGTGATGGGCAATGGGGTGGTCGTGGCCCGTGGACCGGACTGGCGGCGCAAGAGGTCGCTGGTGCAGCCGTCCGTGCGGCCGAAGCAGGTGCGGTCCTACGCCTCGACGATGGCGGAGTGCGCGGTGGAGCTCGCCGACCGGTGGTCGGACGGTGAACGGGTCGACATCAAGCGGGAGATGGCTGCCCTTACGCAGCGGATCGCCGTCCGCACCATTTTCGGTGCGGACACCGACGCCGACGCCGAAGCGATCGGCAGGGCGATGGATGTCGCGCAGCGGGAGATAGGCGCGGAGTTCAGCGGTATCGGGGCGCTGCTGCCGGACTGGGTGCCGACGCGGGGCCGGTCCAGGATCAGACGGGCCGCAGCGGTCATCGACGCCGAGGTCGCCCGGGTCGTCGCCCGGCACAGGCAGGGCGACAGGGAGCGCCCCGACTTGCTGAGCCGGCTGCTCACCGCGCAGGACGAGACCGGAGCACGGCTCTCGGACGAGGAGATACGCGACGAGACCGTCACCCTCTACATCGGAGGACACGAGACGACCAGCAGCACCCTGGTGTGGGCCTGGTACCTGCTCGCCCGCAACCCATGGGTGCGGGAAGCTCTCGCCGGGGAACTGGACCGGGTGCTCGGCGACCGCGAACCGGGCTTCGAGGACTATGCGCGACTCACCTATACGCAGGCAGTGGTGAAGGAGACACTGCGGCTGTATCCGACGATCTGGCTGATCACAGGGGTGGCCAAGGAGGGAGCGCAGATCGGTGGGCTGCCGCTGACACCCGGGACCCGGGTGTGGAGCAGCCAGTGGGTCACTCAGCGCGACGCCCGGTGGTTCCCGCAGCCGGAGGAGTTCCGGCCCGGGCGGTGGGACGCCGAAGGCGGCGACGAGATGCCGGAGTACGCGTGGTTCCCGTTCGGTGGCGGGCCTCGCGTGTGCCTCGGGGCGCGGTTCGCCATGGTCGAGTCGGTGCTCGTACTGGCCGTCCTGGCACGGCGGTTCGAGCTGGACGTCGACCCCGGTGAGATACGGCCCGTGCCTGCGCTCACGCTTCAGCCGGACAGGGAGGTGCTGGCGACCGTCCGGGCGCGGTAATGGCGGTGGACGGATATGCGACGATCAGCGCCATGAGCACCACAGTGAGGCGGGTCGGAAGGCCGCGCGCCGATCAGCGGCCGGACAGCGGGATTTCACCCCGTGAGGAACTCCTCACGGCGGCAGCGGAGTTGTTCACCACCCACGGATACGCGGCGACGACCACCCGCGCCGTCGCCGAGCGGGCGGGAATGCGACAGGCGACGATGTACCACTACGTCGCGGGCAAGGAGGAGCTCCTCGCCGACCTCCTGGAGTCCACCGTCACGCCCTCCCTGGCACTCGCACTGCGGCTGCTCGCCGACGACACGGCATCGGCCGAGGCCCGGCTCTGGCAGCTCTGCCGGTCCGACGTCGAGCTGCTGTGCGCCGGGCCGTACAACCTGGGTGCGCTCTATCTGCTGCCCGAGGTACGCACGCGGACGTTCGCCGGCTTCCACCGGGCACGGGCCGGTCTGAAGGACGCCTACGGGCAGCTGCTGGCCTCGACGGAAGCCTGCGGAGCACTGGACGAGGGCGAACTCGCGCTCCGTACCGACCTGGTCTTCGGCCTCATCGAGGGCGCGATCCTGATCCACCGCTGCGACCCGGACCGCCCGTCCGACGCCTTCGCGACGGCCACGGCGGACGCGGCCCTGCGCATCGCCGGCATCACGGAGCGCCCGGTGTCCCCGGCCGCCTGATCACGCGTGCCGGTCGTGCGGCCCGGCTTGCTCCAGTCGCTCCGCGAGGCCGGCGAGTTCGGGCGTACGGAGGACCCGGCCCCCGAATCCGGGGAGTGGAGTGGCCCGGTCCACCGCTCAGGGACGGCCGACACCCCGTACACCGCCCCAGCGAGGCCGCCGGTGACCGCGGCCACGGTGTCCGTGTCCCCGCCGAGGTCGATCACGGCGCACAGCGCTTCCTCGAAGCGGCCGGTTGTGCGCAGTGCCCACAGGGCAGAGCCCAGGCACGGCCACACCGCGCCGTTGAACTTGGTCGCGTGGTCCGGGTGCCAGTCCGGCGCGAGCACCGTGGACCACCGGGTCCGGTGCTTGGACCGGACTGTCAGGCGGCCGGCTCCTGTTCGCGCTCCACCTGCTCGTTCCACTCGCGCTTCACCGCGCGCCACGCGTCGTCGTCCTGGCCGAGGCGCCAGTAGCCGGAGATCGAGAGGCGCTCGCGCGCGATTCCCCGGTCCATCCGCAGATGGCGGCGGAGGTCCTTCACGAAGCCGGCCTCGCCGTGGACGAAGGCGTGTACGTCCCCGGCCGGGAACTCCAGGCCGCGCACGGCGGCGATCAACGCCTCGCCCACCGGGCGGTCGCCCCGGTGCAGCCAGGTGATCGCGACACCGTCCGGTGTGACGGTCTTCTGCTCCTCCTCGGGGCCCGCCACCTCGACGAAGGCGTGTACGAGGGCCCCCGCCGGCATGCGCTCCACCGACGCGGCGATCGCGGGCAGCGCACTCTCGTCGCCGACCAGCAGGTGCCAGTCGGCCGCCGGGTCCGGCGCATAGCCGCCGCCCGGGCCGAGGAAGCGCATCGTCTCGCCCGGCTGGACGCCGGCCGCCCACGGTCCCGCCAGGCCCTCGTCGCCGTGCACCACGAAGTCGACGGTCAGCTCGCGCTGCACGGCGTCCCAGTTGCGCACGGTGTACGTCCGGGTAACCGGCCACTGCTCCGCCGGGAACTCCTCCCGGATGCGGGCCATGTCGAACGGCTCCGGGTAGGTCACGCCCGCGGCCGGGAAAAGCACCTTGATGTAGTGGTCGGTGAACTCGTCCGCCACGAAGCCGTCCAGGCCGTCACCGCCCAGGACGATGCGCACCATGTGCGGAGTGATCCGTTCGGTGCGCATCACCTGAGCCTCGCGGGCCTTCGGTGCCTTGCGGGCCGGTCGTTCTGCCACGGCGCTCTCCCCTGACTGTCGTGTTGCATAGGCATGTGCTGCTTAGGCTTACCTAAGTTAACAGTCTAGTCCTGCAGAGTGGTGAGCAATCGCTGCAGTGCTCCGCCGAGGCCCCACTGTGCCGCCAGTTCGTCCAGCGACGCCGGGTCGCGCGGCTCGGTGGGCAGTGCGGGGTCGAAGTCCGGCAGGGGTACGTCGGAGGCGACGCGCACGACCTTCGGTGCGACCGCGATGTAGTCCCGCGCCTCGTCGAGCCGCTTGCGCTGCGAAGGCGTCAGCTTCGACGCCGGGTCGCCGACAGCGGCCATGATCCCGGCCAGGTCGCCGTACGTGGCGAGCAGCTTCGCCGCCGTCTTCTCGCCGATGCCGGGGACGCCGGGCAGCCCGTCGCTCGGGTCGCCGCGCAGCAGCGCCAGGTCGACGTACCCCGGGCCGTCCACGGCGTATCTCTCGCGGAGCCACGCCTCGTCGGTGACCTGGAGCGTGCCGACACCCTTGAGCGGGTACAGCACGCGAATTGCGCGGGCGTCGTCGACCAGCTGGTAAAGGTCGCGGTCGCCCGTGACGATGTCGACGGGGCCGGTGGCGCGGCTCACGAGCGTGCCGATCACATCGTCGGCCTCGTACGGCTCGACGCCGACCCGGGCGATCCCGAGCGCATCGAGCACGTCCTCGATGATCGGCACCTGCGGCGAGAGCGTGTCCGGGATTTCCTCCTCGTCCGGGCCCGTCGCGGTGAACTCCGCGACGCGGTGCGCCTTGTACGAGGGGATCAGCTCGACCCGCCAGTGCGGGCGCCAGTCGGCGTCCATGCAGGCGACGAGGTCGTCGGGGTGGTGGTCCTGGACGAGCCGGGCGATGAAGTCCAGCAGCCCGCGGACGGCATTGACGGGCGTACCGTCCGGCGCCCGCACGGAATCCGGGACTCCGAAATACGCGCGGAAGTAGAGGGAAGCGGTGTCGAGGAGCATCAGGCGTCGCGTCACACCCCGATCATGCCGTACGCCGTGAAAGCCGCCGGGGCTCCGGCCAGGCCGAGGCCGGATCGACCTCCGGACCGAGTCAGGGCGAGGTCCTGAAGGGCTACGGCTGTCGCTGCAGCTGCCCCACCACTGTCCGCCCCAGCTGCGCCGTCCGCACGCCAATGACCTGCGCATACGCGCGGACGCCGCGCCCGCGGGGCGGCGCAGCTGCTGTACTGGGACACACTGCGGCCCGTACGCTCCTCATGTTGTCCGGCTGAACAGACGAGGGGACCTTCCCTGACGTATGTACGAAACCGTCGTGTGAAGCTGCGTAGGCTGCACACAGCCGTCTGAGGACCACGAGACACGGAGGGAGGCGGAGCGATGGACGACAAGGAAGCACTCCGGGTCGGTACGGCCGTCCGCAGGCGTCGCAAGTCCATGGCGCTCACCCTCGCCACGGTCGCGGCCCGCAGCGGACTCTCGGTGCCCTTCCTCAGCCAGATCGAGAACGAGCGGGCCCGGCCCAGCACGCGCTCCCTGGAGCGCGTCGCCGAGGCCCTGGAGACGACCGCGGCCGAGCTGATCGCGGCCGCCGACTCCGGCCGCACGGTGGACGTCGTACGGGCCACGGAGGAAGACGGCGCCCGTGACGGCGACGCGACGGGCGTGCGGTGCGTGGTGCGCGGGCGGCATCAGCTGCGCGCCACCGAGTACACCGGGGAACAGGACACCGGACGCGAGTTCCAGCACCACGGTGACGAACTGATGTACATCGCGGACGGCGCGGCCGAGGTCGAGGCCGAAGGGCGTGCGTACCGGCTGGAGCGCGGCGACACGCTGTTCCTGTCCGGCGGTGTACGCCACCGGTGGCGGGCCACCGTGCCCGGCACCCGGATTCTCGTCGTCGCGGCGGCCGGCACCGTCGGCCACGAAGCCTCCGGCAGCGTCGGCCACGAAGCCTGAGAACGGGCCCGCCTTGCGCGTCGTCTCGCTCGTGCCGTCCCTGACCGAGGCGATCGCCGTCAGCGCGCCGGGGCTGCTCGTCGGGGCGACCGACTGGTGCAGCCACCCGGCTGATCTCGACGTCGTACGGATCCGGGGCACCAAGAACCCCGACGTGGAGGCCATCGTCCGGCTGCGGCCCGACCTGGTCGTCGCCAACGAGGAGGAGAACCGCGAACCCGACCTCGCCGCCCTGCGGCAGGCTGGACTCACAGTCATGGTCACGGTGATCCGGGACCTGCCCGAGGCCTTCGCCGAGCTGGAACGGGTTCTGGTCGAGGGCTGTGGGCTGAGCGCCCGCCCGGCCTGGCTCGACGCGGCGGAGGAAGCGTGGGGCGGCGAGCGGCCGGGCCCCCGGCTGAAGGCGGTCGTGCCCATCTGGCGCAGGCCCTGGATGGTGCTGGGCCGCGACACCTTCGCCGGGGACCTGCTGGCCCGGCTCGGCGTCGACAACCTCTACGCAGGGCACGCCGAGCGTTATCCGCGCATCCCGGTCGACGAGCTGCGCGAGGCCGGGGCCGATCTGGTGGTCCTCCCCGACGAGCCGTACCTCTTCACGGCCGACGACGGCCCCGAGGCCTTCCCCGGGCTGCCCGTCGCACTCGTCAGCGGCCGCCACCTCACCTGGTACGGGCCGTCACTGGCCGAGGCACCCGGGGTGCTGCGAGCAGCGCTCCGCTGACCAGGCCTCGCAGCGTACGGAATCCGGCGACCGCCCAGGCGACCACCAGCACGGCGTACAGGGCGCCGGCGAGGGCGCTGAAGGCGTCGAGCCCGGTGTGGCGCGCGAGGCCGGCGGCGCCCGTGACGCACGTACCGACGGGGAAGGTGAACGCCCACCACGTCATGGCGAACGGCATCCCGTCCCTGGCCGCGCGGACCACCATCGCCGCGGCGAGCGCCAGCCACAGCAGCGCGAAGCCCATCACGGGCACGCCGTAGAGGACGGCGAACGCGCCGAGTCCGCTCGCGTACGGCGCTCCGATCGCGTCGGGCGCCACATCAGCCAGCGTGTTGACCGCGGTCGCCGACTGGCCGAGCGGTCCGAGGACGAGAAAGAGGGTCGGCGTCAGCGCGAGCGGCAGCGGGCCCCGGTGGACGAGCCGGGCGAATATGAGCGGCAGCATCACCAGGGTGGCGAGCAGGCTGACGCCGAACATCGCGTAGCAGGCGAGCAGCATCGACTCCTGCCACTGGCCGCCGGGCAGATGCGGTATCAGCTGCGGCCCGATCGCGGCCGACACCATCGGCGCGACGACGGCCAGCAGCCACACGGGAGAAGCACTGCCCGGCTCGACCCGATGCCGTACGACCATGAGATACGGGATCGCGACCGCGCACGCCAGCCCGATGACCGTCCCGACGCACCACAGCACCGCACCGCCCGCCAGGGCGGCTTCCGGCCCGATGACGTCCCGGCCGACCGCCACCGTGCCACTGCCGACCGAGAGCAGCGCCATCGCGACACAGCCGTAGAAGGGGGCGACCGCCGGGTCGAGGAGATGCGCGCCCGCCTGATCTCGGTGGTACGCCCAGTGGCCCGCGCGGGCGAGCAGCAGCGCGCAGAGCAGCACGGCGGACAGCGCCCACACTACGGTGCAAGCGGGGCGCAGCCCGGGGAGGGCGAGGGGTACGGTGACGCCGGCATTGGCGACGATGGCGGTGCCCATGACCGTGGCGTACCAGTTGGGCCCGAGATGGCGCAGCGCGGGGAGCCGGGGGCCGACAAGGAGGGGGCGGGGCTGCGCACAGGTGGCCATACGCCCACCTTCCGCGTAAGCCGGAGCCCCCACCAGGGATGATTTATGTATGGGGCCATAAACTGACCTTATGACGCAGTCCGCTTCTGCTTCCGGTTCCGGCCACCCCGTCCATGGCGACAGGGCGCCGCTCGCGCAGCGCGTGCCGGATCTCGGGGCCATGGAGTTGCTGCTCGCCGTTGCCCGGCTCGGCAGTCTCGGCCGGGCCGCGCGCGAGCTCGGGATCACGCAACCCGCCGCCAGCAGCCGGATCCGCAGCATGGAGCGGCAGCTCGGGGTCGCCCTCGTCGACCGCTCGCACCGCGGCTCCCAGCTCACCGAAGCGGGTGCGCTCGTCACCGACTGGGCGCGGCGCGTGGTGGAAGCGGCCGAGGCGTTCGACGCGGGTGCGCAGGCGCTGCGCGGTCGGCGGGACTCCCGGCTGCGGGTCGCCGCCAGCATGACGATCGCCGAGTACCTCCTGCCCGGGTGGCTCATCGCCCTGCGCGGTCAACGCCCCGGCACAGCGGTGTCGCTGCTCGCCGGCAACTCCGCCGTGGTCGCGCAGCGGCTGCTGGCGGGCGAGGCCGACCTGGGCTTCGTCGAGGGTCTCGCCGTACCGGAGGGGCTCGACGGCGTCGTCATCGGCCACGACCGCCTCGTCGTGGTCGCGGCCCCGACCCACCCCTGGGCACGCCGCCGCAAGCCGGTCGGCGCCGGGGAACTGGCCGGAGCCCCGCTCATCCTGCGCGAACAGGGCTCCGGCACCCGCCAGGTCCTGGACGCCGCGCTCGCCGGGTACGGCGGCCTCGCCGACCCGCTGCTCGAACTCGCCTCCACGACCGCGGTGAAGGCGGCTGCGGTCAGCGGCGCAGGCCCCAGCGTGCTCAGCGAGCTCGCGGTGGGGGAGGAACTGGGCTCGCGCCGCCTCGTCGAGATCCCCGTCGAAGGCGTCCGGCTGCGCCGCGACCTGCGCGCCGTGTGGCCGACGGGGCCGCGCCCCACGGGACCGGCCCGCGACCTGCTGTCGCTCACGCGCCCGGCGCCGGAGAGAGCCTGACCACTTGGAATGGCCCCTTGTCGCGGCCGTCCCTCATGGCCGTCCCTCACGCCCGTCCCTCACGCCCGTCCCTCACGCCCATTCCTCACGGCCCGTCCTCACGGCCGTTTGTCATGGCCGCGAGCGGATACCCGGGGGCCATGACTGAACAGAGCAAGAACACCAAGCCCAAGACCAACGCCACAGCCGCCCGCACCTCCGCCACCGAAGCCACCGGCCGCGCCGCTGACGCGGCCGACTCGGCAAAGGGCGCCGGAATCAAGGGAGTCGAGGCGGGCCGCCAGGCGTTGGAGGCCGCTTCCGGGAAGGTCGCTGCGACCGCGTCCACCGCCTGGGTGCTGCTCAACGCGCGCAAAGCCGCCATAGCGGGCGCCGGTGCGGGCGCCGTAGCCCTCGGCGCCGCCTCCTTCGTGGCCGGCCGCAGGGTCGAACAGCGCAGCAGGGGGCCGCTCACCCGCCTGCTGGCCGGCCGTATCTGAGTCCGCGGCGCAGCTCAGGTCTGGAGCTGCGGCTCACGGTGCGCAGGCAGCCCGGCGGCGGCCGCCGCCACCAGGGCCTCCATCACCCGCAGGTCCTCGCCCATCTCGGGGTGCCACTGGACGCCCAGCACCCAGTGTTCGCCGGGCAGTTCGACGGCCTCGGGCGTCCCGTCCGCCGCGTACGCCGATACCACCAGGCCCTCGCCCAGCCGGTCGGCCGCCTGGTGGTGGTACGTCGGTACGCCGTCCTCCTCCGGCACGATCGACGCGTAGCGCGTGCCCGGCACCGGCTTCACCGCGTGCTCGCCGAGTACGCCGACACCGCCGGTGTGGCCGTCCAGGTGCTGGACGAGTGTGCCGCCGAGAGCGACGTTCAGCAGCTGCATGCCGCGGCAGATGCCGAGCAGCGGCGTACCGGAAGCCAACGCCGCCTCGATCAGGGCCAGTTCCCAGGCGTCCCGTTCCCGCGCGGGCGGCCCGGTGCGCGGGTGGGGCTCGGCTCCGTACCGTACGGGCTCGACATCGGCCCCGCCCGCGACGACCAGCCCGTCGACGCGGGCGACCACATCGGCGGCGGACGACGGCGCGTCCGGCGGCAGCATCGCCGCCAGCCCGCCCGCCGCCCGTACGAGACGCGGATAACCGGCCGGTAGCAGCGCGGCGGGCATCTCCCAGACCCCCCACTTGGCGCGCTCCAGGTAGGTACTGATGCCGATGAGCGGCTTGGACACAGATCCTCCGGTCAGGTCAGGTCAGGTCAGGTCAGATCAGGGTCGGGTTCGAGTCAGCTGCGTTCGAGTTCGGCCTCGGCCTCGGCCAGCGCGGCGAACTCCTCTTCGGGAGCCGAGGCGACGAGCCGGTGCCGACTGTAGAGGGCGAAGTAGGCGAGAGCGACGACGTAGACGCCGAGCGCCGTGAATGCCGCGTCCTTGTCCACCAGGAACGTCGCCACCAGCGCGGACAGCGCCAGCACGAAGGCCACGGACGAGGTGAGGACGCCGCCGGGCGTCCGGTAGGGGCGGTGCAGCCCGGGCTCGCGGCGCCGCAGCACGATGTGGGAGAGCGCCATCAGGGCGTACGAGATGGTGGCTCCGAAGACCGCGATGTTCAGCATCCGAGCGCCGTTGCCGGTCCCCGCCGCCAGCGCGAAGCCGATCGCACCGGGGATCAGCAGCCCGAGATACGGGGCCTTGCGGCGGCTGGTCAGCGACAGGAAGCGGGGCAGATAGCCGGCCCGGGAGAGCGCGAACAGCTGCCGGGAGCCGGCGTAGATGAGCGAGAAGAAGGAGGCGACGAGGCCCGCCAGGCCCGCGTAGTTGACGAACCGGCTGAGCGGCGTCGGATCGCCGTCCCCCTGGAGCGCCACGACCAGCGGATTGCCCACGTCCTGGACGGCGGCCGAGCCGCGTGCGCCGGTGGCGGCGAAGAAGGTGATCAGGGCGAGCAGTGCGAGGACGGCCATCGAGATGGACAGGGCGCGCGGCATCGAACGCACCGGGTCCTTGGCCTCCTCGGCGGCCAGCGGCACCCCTTCGACGCCGAGGAAGAACCACATGCCGAACGGGAACGCGGCCCAGATGCCCAGCAGGCCGAACGGCAGCCAGGAGTTGGCGCCGAAGGCGTCCTTGTCGACGGGGATGTCGTTGAGGCCGTCCGCGCTGAACTCGGTGAATGCGCCGACCGCGAAGATCAGCAGCGCGGCCACCGCGATGGCGGTCACGACGAGGCTGAAGCGCAGCGCCTCGCCGACGCCCCACAGGTGGATGCCGATGAAGACGGCGAAGCAGGCGAGGATGACCGGCCAGCCCGCGGTGAGCCCGAACAGGCCGAGCGATTCGACGTACTCGCCGATGAAGATGGAGATGGCGGCGGGCGCCAGGATGTACTCGATGAGGATGGCGGTGCCGGTGAGGAAGCCGCCCCAGGTGCCGAGCGCGCGCCGGGCGAAGCCGTAGCCGCCGCCCGCCGTGGGCAGGATGGCGGACAGCTCGGCGAGTGCGAAGACCAGGCAGGCGTACATCACGCCCATGAGCAGGGTGGCGATGGCGAGGCCGCCGAAGCCGCCCTCGGCGAGGCCGATGTTCCAGCCCGAGAAGTCTCCGGAGACGACGTACGCGACGCCGAGTCCGGTGAGCAGCAGCCAGCCGGCGCTGCCGCGGCGCAGGGTGCGCCGCTGGAGATAGGCGGCGTCGGCGTCGGGGGAGGCTGCGGTGTCGGTGGACCCCGGTGCGGGTGGTGGGGTGATCGCGTCGGTGCTGTCGGCCATGAGCCGCTCCTGCCTCGGGTTAATGCCTCGGGTTAATGGTGGGTGGCCATACCTTTGTGGTCGGGTCGGTCCCAGCGCAAGACCCGTGCGTTAAGCCGTTGTAACGGTTCTCCTCATCCGCTCCGTCACGTGAGGAAGCCCCGCAGCAGGGCGGCCGTGCCCGAGCAGTGCTCCCGCATCACCTCGCGCGCACCGTCCGCGTCGCCGTCGAGCACCGCCTCGACCAGCGCGATGTGCTGCTGCTGGGAGTGCTCCAGGTTGCGTACGAGCAGCGGGATGCAGTCCAGGAGGCCGTTCACCGTCGCCCGTACGGCGGCGTACTGCGCGGTCAGTGTCGGCGATCCGGACAGCTCGGCGAGCGTGAGATGCAGCAGCGTGTCGAGCCTGCGGTAGTCGGCCAGCGGCGCGTCGTGCGTCGCCGCGAGGGCTGCCCGCAGCCGCTGTGCGCCGTCGTCGGTCAGCCCGTGCGCCGCGCACAGCCCGGCCGCGCCGACTTCCAGCACTTCACGGAAGCGCAGCGTGTCCTCGACGTCGACGGACTCGACGCGCCGGCGCAGCTCGCCCTCCCCGGAGGCGTCGGGGCGCGGCAGCACGAACGTACCGCCGTACCTGCCGCGCCGGCTGTCGACGAGCCCCTGGTCCTGGAGGACCTTCAGGACTTCGCGCAGCGTGACCCGGCTGATCCGCAGCCGGTCGGCCAGCTCCCGCTCGGCGGGCAGCCGTTCGCCGACCGGCACCAGGCCGAGGCGCAGGATCTGGAGGATCTGTTCCAGTGCCTCCTCGAATCCGTTCCCCGCCCGCACCGGCCGCAGTACGGGCGCCAGGCTGTCCGCAGGGTTCGTCGGGTTCATCGGGTTCGTCAGAGGCGCCGGGTCCGCCCGGTCCGCCGAGTCCGCAGCATCGATTTCACTCGCCACTTGCGGTTTCCCCTTCCCAAGCAATGGTCTTCAGCAATACCTTATGGCTTCCGGCTGACCCAAGGAGGAAATTTCCGTGGCAGACCGCACACCCCCTCTCGCGATCCAGGAGCTCCGTGCCCTGGTTGCGAGTGGCGACATAGACACAGTCGTCCTGGCCTTCCCCGACATGCAGGGTCGCCTCCAGGGCAAGCGGTTCGCCGCCCAGTTCTTCCTCGACGACGTCCTGGACCACGGCACCGAAGGCTGCAACTACCTGCTCGCCGTCGACACCGAGATGAACACCGTCGACGGATACGAGATGTCCTCCTGGGACCGCGGCTACGGCGACTTCGCCATGCACGCCGACCTCTCCACGCTGCGCCGCGTCCCCTGGAACGACGGCACGGCCATGCTCATCGCCGACCTCGCCTGGAACGACGGCTCACCCGTCGTCGCCGCGCCCCGGCAGATCCTGCGCCGCCAGCTGGAGCGCCTCGCCGAGCACGGCTACACCGCGCATGTCGGCACAGAGCTCGAATTCATCGTCTTCAAGGACACCTACGAGCAGGCCTGGGACCGCGGCTACAAGGACCTCGTACCCGCGAACCAGTACAACATCGACTACTCGGTCCTCGGCACCGGCCGCATCGAGCCCCTCCTGCGCCGCATCCGCAACGACATGACGGCGGCCGGCCTGACCGTCGAGTCGGCCAAGGGCGAGTGCAATCCCGGCCAGCACGAGATCGTCTTCAAGTACGACGAGGCCCTGGTCACCTGCGACCAGCACGCCATCTACAAGACCGGGGCCAAGGAGATCGCCTCCCAGGAGGGCGTCTCGCTCACCTTCATGGCGAAGTACAACGAGCGCGAAGGCAACTCCTGCCACATCCACCTGTCCCTCCAGGATGCGGACGGGAACAACGCCATGGCGGGCGACGCCCCCGACGGCATGTCCCCTGTGATGCGGCACTTCCTCGCGGGTCAGCTGGCCGCGCTGCGTGACTTCTCCCTGCTCTACGCCCCGAACATCAACTCGTACAAGCGCTTCCGGCCTGGCTCCTTCGCCCCGACCGCCGTCGCCTGGGGCATCGACAACCGCACCTGCTCCCTGCGCGTCGTCGGCCACGGCCGCTCCATGCGCTTCGAGAACCGGCTGCCGGGCGGCGACGTCAATCCGCACCTCGCCGTCGCGGGCCTGGTCGCCGCCGGCCTGTACGGCATCGAGCACAAGCTGGAACTGCCCGAGGTCTGTACGGGCAACGCCTACACCGGCGACTACGAGCACGTACCCACCACTCTCCGCGAGGCCGCCGAGCTCTGGGAGAACAGCCCCATCGCCAAGGCGGCCTTCGGCGACGAAGTCGTCGCGCACTACCGCAACATGGCGAGGGTCGAGCTGGACGCCTTCGACTCCGCGGTGACCGACTGGGAGCTCCGCCGCTCCTTCGAACGCATGTGAGGCCGACCTTGTCCCTTGAGCAGCCCTTTGAGCACCTGGTCCTCAACCCGGCTACGGAAGAGGTCGTCGCCACCGTCGCGGCCTCGACCGTCGCCGATGTCGACGCGGCGGTCGTACGAGCGGCCGGAGCGCAGCGTGAGTGGGCGGCAGCAGCCCCCGCCGACCGCGCCCGCCTGCTGCGCCGCTTCGCCGCCGTCGTCGACGAGCACGCCGAAGAACTGGCCCGGCTGGAGGTCCGCGAGGCCGGCCACACCCTCGGAAACGCCCGCTGGGAGGCGGGCAACGTCAGCGATCTCCTCGACTTCGCCGCCGGGGGAGTGGAACGGCTCAGCGGCCGCCAGATCCCCGTCGCGGGCGGCCTCGACGTCACCGTCCTCGAACCCCTCGGCGTCATCGGCGTGATCGCGCCGTGGAACTTCCCGATGCCGATCGCAGCCTGGGGCACGGCTCCCGCGCTCGCCGCGGGCAACGCCGTCGTCCTCAAACCCGCCGAGACCACACCGCTGACCGCCCTGCGCCTCGCGGAACTCGCCCTCGAAGCCGGGCTTCCCGAAGGCCTCTTCCAGGTACTTCCGGGAGCGGGCGACGTCGCGGGCAACGCACTCGTCGAGCACCCCGGCGTGGCGAAGATCGTCTTCACCGGCTCCACGCGCGTCGGCAAGCAGATCATGGCCAAGTGCGCCGACCGCGTGAAGCGCGTGACCCTCGAACTCGGCGGCAAGAGCCCCAACATCGTCTTCGCCGACGCCGACATCGAGGCCGCCGTCACCGCCACCCCCATGTCCTTCCTGGACAACTCGGGCCAGGACTGCTGCGCCCGTACGCGCATCCTCGTCCAGCGCACCGTGTACGACCGCTTCGTGGAGCTCCTCGCCCCCGCGATCGAGGCCGTGGTGGTCGGCGACCCGCTGGACGGCAAGACGCAGATGGGACCGCTGATCTCCAAGTCCCAGCTGGAGCGCGTACGTTCGTACGTCCCCGAGGGCGTGACGGCCCTCCGGGGCAGCGCCCCCGAGGGCCCCGGCTTCTGGTTCCCGCCGACCGTACTCGTCGGCGTCGATCCTGGCTCGGCCGTCGCGACGGAGGAGGTCTTCGGCCCCGTCGCCGTCGTCATCCCCTTCGACGACGAGGCGGACGCGATCCGTCTCGCCAACGCCACCGAGTACGGGCTCGCGGGCTCCATCTGGACCCGTGACGTGGGCCGCGCCCTGCGCGTTTCCCAGGCGGTACGGGCAGGCAATCTGTCCGTCAACTCCCACAGCAGCGTGCGCTATTCGACCCCGTTCGGTGGCTACAAGCAGTCCGGCCTGGGACGCGAACTGGGCCCCGACGCCCTCACCGCTTTCACCGAAACCAAGAACATCTTCATCAGCACGGAGGCCTGAGACCATGACCGAGACTGACCGGACCGAGACCGCCCGGACCGACGCCGTAGTCTGCCACCGCCTGGTCGGCCGTACCGCCGTCATCACCGGCGCCGGCAGCGGCATCGGCCTTGCCACCGCCCGCCGTCTCGCCTCCGAGGGCGCGAACGTCGTCTGCGGCGACATCGACGAGACCGCGGGCAAGGCCGCGGCCGAAGAGGTCGGAGGCAGGTTCGTACGGGTCGACGTCACCGACGCCGAGCAGGTCGACGCGCTCTTCAAGACGGCGTACGACACGTATGGCTCGGTCGACATCGCCTTCAACAACGCGGGCATCTCGCCGCCCGACGACGACTCGATCCTGACCACGGGCCTCGATGCGTGGAAGCGCGTCCAGGACGTGAACCTCACCTCCGTCTATCTCTGCTGCAAGGCCGCCATCCCCTACATGCAGCGCCAGGGCCGCGGCTCCATCATCAACACCGCGTCCTTCGTGGCGATCATGGGCGCGGCCACCTCCCAGATCTCGTACACCGCGTCCAAGGGCGGCGTCCTCGCGATGTCCCGCGAGCTGGGTGTGCAGTTCGCCCGCGAGGGCATCCGCGTCAACGCGCTCTGCCCGGGGCCGGTCAACACCCCGCTGCTGCGGGAGCTGTTCGCGAGCGACCCGGAGCGGGCCGCGCGGCGCCTCGTGCACATCCCGGGCGGCCGTTTCGCGGAGGCGGAGGAGATCGCCGCCGCGGTGGCGTTCCTGGCCAGCGACGACTCGTCGTTCATCAACGCGACCGATTTCCTGGTCGACGGAGGGATCGCCGGGGCGTACGTCACCCCTCTCTAGAGGTGTCCGACCCGAGGTCCCGTCCCCCGGAACGCCGGGGGACGGGACCCGGGGGCGCACGCTGACTGGAGGAACGTACGGCGTCTAGAGGAACGTACGGCCCTCACCGCGGTACGTCGGGACGGTGGCCGTCACCCGGTCGCCCTCCACCAGCTGCAGCTCGTCGAACCGCTCGCACATCTCGCCCGCCTTCGCGTGCCGGAACCACACCTTGTCTCCGATCAGGAGATCGTCGGCGGGGGACCCGAGCAGCGGCGTCTGCACCTCACCGGCCCCCTCCTGGGGGTCGTACCGCAGCCCCTCCGGGAGGTAGGGGACGGGCACCCGGTCGGGACCGGCGGCACCGGAAGCGGGGTATCCACCACCGAGCACCGTCACCACTCCCACGCCCGGCCTGCGGACGACGGGCTGTGCGAAGAGGGCGGCGGGGCGGCCCGTGAACGACGAGTAGTTGTCGAAGAGCCGGGGAAGGTAGAGCCCGGACCCGGCAGCGATCTCGGTCACCGCGTGCTCGGCGGCCGTGTGCTGGACGCTGCCGGTACCGCCGCCGTTGACGAATTCGAGGTCCGGCGCCACGCTCCGCACCGCCCGCACGACAGCCGCACGCCGGGCGGCCAGCTCCTTGCGGGCGGCGTTCTGCATCAGCCGGATGGCGCGGGAGCGCACGGGCCGCCCCGCGACGGCGTCGCCGACCCCGGCGACGTGGCCTTCGTACGCCATGATGCCGACCAGCCGGAACCCGGGCCGGCGGGCCACCGAGCGGGCGAGCTCGGCAAGTTGGGCGGGCTCGCGCAGGGGGGACCGGCGCGCGCCGATCCGTATGCGGCCGCCGAGCAGCTGCAGCGACGTGTCCAGCTCCAGGCAGACCCGTATCTCCTCCCGGCCGCCGTCGCGGGCGCGGTCGATCAGCTCCAGCTGCGCCGGGTCGTCGACCATCACGGTCACGGCGGCGGCGAGCTTCGGGTCCCCGGCGAGCTCTGCGAACCCGCCACGGTCCGCCGACGGATACGCGAGCAGCACATCCTCGAACCCCGACCGCGCGAGCCACAGCGACTCCGCCAGCGTGAACGACATGACGCCTGCGAATCCGTCCCGCGCCAGCACCCGCTCCAGCAGCGCCCGGCAGCGTACGGACTTGCTCGCCACCCGGATCGGCTTGCCCGCCGCCCGGCGGACCAGATCGGCGGCGTTGTCGTCGAAGGCCTCCAGATCGACGACGGCGACGGGAGCGTCGAGATGGGCAGTGGCCCGGTCGTACCTGGCCCGGTCGGCAGCGCGCGGTGTCATGGCCAGAGCTTGCCAGAGTGGTTTACCGCTGGGTAGGGGGATCATCCGGTCAGATCCCCACGAGCCTGCGGGCTGGTTCCCGCGGGGCTCGCGACAGCCCGTAGAGTACGAACGGACCTGCCCCGGAGGGCTGTCGGGCACCCCGGAGAACAGGTCCGGGACGAGCAGAATCACGAGTAGTGGGGGGCGGATGAGCACCGAAGCGCACGGTGCCCTGCCCCACCCGCAGACACCCCCGCTCCCTCAGGCATGGAGAGCAGCCCCCACGCCCCCACGCCCGAAAACACCACCCCCAGCCGCACCCCCGGTCCCACCCCCTGCCCAGGCAACGCCCCCGGGGCCACCGCCCGCCCCGCCCACTGCCCCGCAGCAGACGCCGGCCGAGCAAACGACTCCGGCATTGGCGTCGCAGCAGCGCCCCAACGGCCCAGCGACCCCCGTTTCCCCACCGCAGCAACTGGCCGGTCCGGTGGCTCCCGTGTCCGCATCGCAGCAGCAGCAGCAGCCCAGCGGCCCCGTGGCCCCGGTGCCGGGTTCCGCCGCGCAGCCGTTCAGGGCACCGGTGTCCAACCCGCGAGACGCCGCCGGTACCCCGGCGCGGCCTTCGGCCACCGGTTCCGCCCCGGCGGCTTCGCCGTCCGCATCGCAGCAGCAGCCCAGCGGCCCCGTGGCCCCGGTGCCGGGTTCCGCCGCGCAGCCGTTCGCGGCGGCGTCCGATCCGCGCGACGGCGGTTCTGCGGCCGGGCCTTCGGGCACCGGTACCGCGGCCGGGCCTTCGGGCACCGGTTCCGCGGCGCAGAGGTCCTCCGCTCCGGGAGCGGCCGGCGTGCCGGCCGTTGAGACCACCGCGCGGCTGCGCCCCATCCCCGTACGCCGCTTGGTCGCCCCCGGTCCCGGCCCCCTCCCCGCCGAGGTTCCGCCGCCTCCGGCAGGCCCTCCCGCAGGCCCCCCGGCGAGCTCCGGGCGCCGTCGGCCCGTCGGCGCCGTCGACATGACGCCCCGGCCCGGCGCACCCCGGCCCCCCGCCGCCTTCGCCGCGCAGCGGCAGCAGCACTGGCCCCCGCCGGAGACGCCCGTCGAGACCACCACGCGGCTGCGCCCAGTCCGCACCCGCCGCCCCGCCCGCGTCGTGGGCGCCGCCGCCTGTCTCGTACTCGGGATCGGGCTCATCGGCGGCGCCGTCACCGGGAGCTGGCTGACCGGGGCCCCCGACGCGGAGGCCACCACCCCCAGCGGATACGCCGAGGCACGCGGCCTCTGGCACAGCGCCGCCGTCGACACGCTCTTCCCGCGCACGCTGACCGGCGACGGAGCGGGACCGGGCGGCGCCGACCGGGTATGGACGCGTGTCGCCGTCGCCCCCGACAGCGGCTGCACCAAAGCCCTCGATCCGCTGCTGCACAAGGCACTCGAACCGGTCGGCTGCGTGCGCCTCCTCCGCGCCACCTACACCGACGCGACCAGCAGCAGCGTCATCACCGTCGGGATGGTGTTCACCGAGGCCGACGCCCCGGCCATGGAGGCCCTGCGCACCCGTTTCACCCGCGAGGGCCTCGCCGAGCGCGCGGACCTGATGCCCCGCACCTACCCCGCCAAGGGCACTGTGGCAGCGGGCTTCGGCGACCGGCAGCGCGCGAGCTGGACGGTGAGCGTGCTCACCGACGTCCCCGTCGTCGTGTACGCCGTCTCCGGCTTCGCCGACGGCCGCACTGTCCCCGACCCGCAGCCCGCAGGCGAGGCCACCGCCGAGGGTGCGACGACCGCCCCCGCCCAGTCCGGCCTCGGCCACGAGGCGAAGGGTGTCGCCGACCGCGTCGAGCGCACCCTGCGCAAGACGGCCGCAGGCCCCGCGGCCACGGAGAAGCCCCAATGACCCGCCGCCCCACCGGCACCCCCGGCCGTACCCCCACCCGAGCCGTCGCCACCCTCGCGGCCACGGCTCTCCTCCTGTTGCCCGCCGCCACCGCCCGCGCCGACGCCATCCGGCCACAGCAGTGGGGGCTCGACGCGATGCATACCGAGCAGGTGTGGCGTACGACCAAGGGCGAGGGCATCACCGTCGCCGTACTCGACACCGGCGTGGACGGGTCACACCCCGACCTCGAAGGACAGGTGCTCCCCGGCAAGGACCTCATCGGCTTCGGCGCCAAGAAGGGCGACCGCGCCTGGGCCCGCCACGGCACCGCGATGGCCGGCATCATCGCCGGTCACGGGCACGGCCCCGGCCGCGGCGACGGCGTACTCGGCATCGCGCCCGAGGCGAAGATCCTCCCCGTACGCGTCATCCTCGAAGGCGGCGACGCGGCCCGCAAGAAGGCCCGCACCACCCGCGGCAACGCCCTCGCCGACGGCATCCGCTGGGCCGCCGACAACGGCGCGGACGTCATCAACCTCTCCCTCGGCGACGACAGCAAGTCCGCCCACCCCGAGCCCGCCGAGGACGCCGCCGTCCAGTACGCCCTCTCCAAAGGCGCCGTCGTCGTCGCATCGGCCGGCAACGGCGGAGAAAAGGGCGACCACATCTCGTACCCCGCCGCCTACCCCGGCGTGATCGCGGTGACGGCCGTCGACGAGTTCGGCACGCACGCCGCCTTCTCCACCCGCCGCTGGTACGCCACCGTCTCCGCCCCCGGCGTGGACGTGATCATCGCGGACCCGGACCGCCGGTACTACGAGGGCTGGGGCACCAGCGCAGCCTCCGCCTTCGTCTCCGGCGCGGCCGCCCTCGTACGCTCCGCGCACCCCGGCCTGACCCCCGCCCAGGTCAAGAAGCTCCTCATGGACACCGCCCGCAACGCCCCCGACGGCGGCCGCGACGACTCGCGCGGCTACGGCTTCGTGGACCCGGCGGCCGCGGTCAAGGCGGGCGGCAAGCTGCGCCCGGCGGGCCTGCGCCCGAGCTCGGCGGCGTACGGCAAGAAATACTTCGGCACCGGACCGGACCCGAAGCGCGCGGACGGCGAACCGGCCGGCTGGCTCGCCCCGGTCGCCGGAGGCCTCGGCGTCATCCTGCTGGCCGGCGCCGTGGCCCTCTGGAGGGGCGCCCGGGTCAGCGCGCCCCGCCGACAGCCTTGACGGCCGTACGCGCCACGTCTTCGACGAGCGCGATGCCCGCCTCCTTGGTGGTGTGGCCGTCCGACAGGACGGCGATCAGCCAGACCCGTCCGTCCACCGTCACCCGCCCGATGCTGTTGATGTCCCACAGACCGGTGGCGCTGCGCGGCAGCCACCCGTTCTTGAGTGCCCAGCCGTCCCCGGCCGCAGAAACACCCCAGTCCTGACCAGCGGCTATCCGCTTCATCAGGCCTTGGACGTACGTACGCGAGTCCTCGCTCAGTTCCGACTCATCGCCGAACACGGCCTTCAGCAGGGCGAGTTGATCCTTCGCCGTGGTCTGCGTCAGCCCCCACCGCTCGCCGTGGCCGCCTTGGGTGGAGGTGAGCCCCAGCCGTGCATTCGCGGCATCGAGGCCCCCGCTCCCGCCGATCGCGTTCCACAGGGCGGTCGCCGACGTGTTGTCGCTGTTCACGATCATGTTCCTGGCGTGCGCCTGCTCCTGCGCGGTAAGTCCCCGCCCCGCGTCTTGCGCCCGCAGCAGCAGCGCCGCCAGGATGTCGACCTTGACGATGCTCGCGGTGTCGTAGGCGTCTTTGCCGTAGGCCGCCGCGTTGCCGCTCTCCAGGTCGAGTACGCCGACCGCCACCGACGCGTCTGTGGCCGCCGCGACCGGACCGACAGCCCTGGCCAGCACCGCATCGAGATCCACCGCGGGCTCCTCGACCGGCTCCTCCACCGGCTCGTCCACTGGCTCGTCCACGGGCGCCACCCGGGGCTCTTCTTCGGGCTCCACAGTCATCCGCTCTGTCTGGGGCAAGTAGTCCGACTCCGGCTCCGACTCTGATGCAGACGCCGCCGCCGACACCGGATCCGGCGGCTTCCGGTCCACGAGGTTCGTGTTCGCGGCGACCGTACAAGCCACCAGAATCGTGGCCGTCAGCAAGGATGCTCTCTGTCGAGGCATGCGCCGGACGCTAGGAACGCAAACTTGGCGTCGGCTGTGCCGGAGGTTAAACCCCGGTGAGAAAACCCTCACCGCCCGGCGGCTAGGCTCGGCGCGTGGCGCTAAAGAACATCCCGGACCCCGGTTTCTCCGACGACGACGGCACCGCCGACCCGCAGCTGACCGCGGCCCTCGCCGCCTGGTCAACGGACCGGTCGGCCGAACCGCAGGTCCTCCGGGCACTCAAGGGCGCCCGGCTGTTGGTCCCCGTCGTCGCCGTACTCGGCGAGGTCGAGACTGACGAGAACGGCCTGCGCCGCGAGAAGACCAGCGACATGGCCGTGCCGACCCTCCAGGCGGGCGACCGCCGCGCCCTGCCCGCCTTCACCTCGATCGCCTCGCTGGCGCTCTGGAATCCCGAGGCCCGCCCCGTCGCCGTACCCCTGCACCAGGCGCTCCAGGCCGTGGCGCACGAGAAGGCGGACACGCTCGTCCTCGACCTGGCCGGTCCCGTCCCGTTCCAGCTCACGGGGTCCGCGCTGCTCGCCGCCGCCGAGGGCCGCACCAGTGCGGCGCCGCTCGACGACCCGGCCGTCACCGAGGCGGTACGAGCCGCCGTCGCCGCAGAGCCCACGGTGCTCCGCGCCCACCTTGGCCCCGGTCAGGCCGACGGCACTCTCGCGCTGGTTCTTGCTCCCGGCGCGGAGCCTGCCGATGCGGCCCGCCGCGTCGCAGGGGCTCTCGCCGCCGACGAAACACTGAGGGCCCGCCTTGTGCGCGGTCTCGACCTGGCACTGCTGCCGGCCGATGCCACGCCTCCGGGCGAGCCCTTGTTCGTACGGGGAAAGTCGCTGGATCAGCCGTAAGTCGCTGAATCAGCCGTAAACCGGACCGGTGTACTTCTCGCCGGGACCCTGGCCCACCTCGTCCGGCACGGTCGACGCCTCACGGAAGGCCAACTGCAGTGACTTCAGGCCGTCGCGCAGCGGCGCCGCGTGGAAGGAGCTGACCTCCGTCGCGCTGGCGTCCAGCAGACCGGCCAGTGCGTGCACCAGCTTCCGTGCCTCGTCGAGGTCCTTGTGCTCGTCGCCGTCCTCAGTCAACCCGAGCTTCACGGCGGCCGCACTCATCAGGTTGACCGCGACCGTGACGATCACCTCGACTGCGGGGACTTCCGCGATGTCACGCGTCATGGCGTCGAAGTCGGGGGATTCATTGGGGGAGGTCGCGTCACTCATGACGCACACGATATGCCCCGGCCCGCGGCACCCGGTCCCCCGGCCTGCGGGGCCCGCCCACCGCCCCGCCCGTGCGTTCGCCGCTCCCCGGCAGAGCTGATAGCCTTGTGTAACGACCGGCCGGACACGTGTGTGCCCGGCCCACAAGTGGAGGCTCCGATCTCCCACCTGGCTGTCCTCGCGGACGGCGGGTCACCGGTCAGACGGTCCCCATCGTTCCGTACGGACGATGGAACCGTCCGATGCGCCCCGCGGTTGATACGTGGTGTGCTCCGGTATTTCCAGGAGCCCCGCCTGTGTCCCGTCCGGGGCATTTTTCATGGCTCCCCACGGTTGGTCCCAGGAAACAGACGTTACGCGGCTGCCTGCCAGACAGTCGTGTGGTGCTACTGAGGAGGATCCATCAGCGCCGAGCCCCGCATCAACGACCGGATTCGCGTTCCCGAGGTGCGACTTGTCGGACCCAGCGGCGAGCAGGTCGGCATTGTGCCGCTTGCCAAAGCCCTGGAGCTTGCACAGGAGTACGACCTCGACCTGGTCGAGGTCGCGGCGACAGCCCGTCCGCCCGTGTGCAAGCTCATGGACTACGGGAAGTTCAAGTACGAGTCGGCCATGAAGGCCCGTGAAGCGCGCAAGAACCAGGCGCACACGGTCATCAAGGAGATGAAGCTCCGGCCGAAGATCGACCCGCACGACTATGACACCAAGAAGGGTCACGTCGTTCGGTTCCTCAAGCAGGGCGACAAGGTCAAGATCACGATCATGTTCCGTGGTCGTGAGCAGTCCCGCCCCGAGCTTGGCTTCCGACTGCTGCAGCGTCTGGCGTCGGACGTCGAGGACCTTGGCTTTATCGAGTCGAATCCCAAGCAGGACGGCCGGAACATGATCATGGTTCTCGGCCCGCACAAGAAGAAGACCGAGGCCATGGCCGAGGCTCGCGAGGCCCAGGCGGCCCGCAAGGCCGAGCGCCAGGGCTACGCGACCGACGACACCGTGTCGACGGACGAGGTCACCGAGGTTGCCGAGGCTCCGGCCGAGGCACAGTCCGAGACCCCTTCCGAGGCGTGATGCACGGGGCTGCCACCCAGGCGGCCCCGGGTCCCGCCCGGAAACCCACACCAAAGATCTGACGCTCCCGCAGTCCGGTGCTCGCACCGGGGGAGCGTCACTGACGAGGAGAGAACGGCGCGATGCCGAAGAACAAGTCGCACAGCGGTGCCAGCAAGCGTTTCAAGCTCACGGGCTCCGGCAAGGTCATGCGCGAGCGCGCCGGTAAGCGCCACCTGCTCGAGCACAAGTCGTCGAAGAAGACCCGCTCCCTGACGGGTGCGGTCGTCGTGTCCCCGGCCGACGCCCCGAAGATCAAGAAGCTTCTCGGCAAGTGATGTCGCGGCTCCGGGTGACCGGGGCGCGACGTCGAAGACCGAGACCAATTCACTTCCGGGTCGTGTGAGTACCACCACGGCCCCGCTACAAGGAGTTAACAAGTGGCACGCGTCAAGCGGGCAGTCAACGCCCACAAGAAGCGCCGGGCAATTCTCGAGGCGGCCAAGGGCTACCGCGGTCAGCGCTCGCGTCTGTACCGCAAGGCCAAGGAGCAGGTCACCCACTCCCTGGTCTACAACTACAACGACCGCAAGAAGCGCAAGGGCGACTTCCGTCAGCTGTGGATCCAGCGCATCAACGCCGCTGCCCGCGAGAACGGCATGACGTACAACCGCCTCATCCAGGGTCTGAAGGCCGCCAACATCGAGGTGGACCGCAAGATCCTCGCCGAGCTGGCCGTCAACGACCGCAACGCGTTCGCCGCGCTCGTCGAGGTCGCTCAGAAGGCGCTCCCGAGCGACGTCAACGCTCCGAAGACCGCTGCCTGATCTCAGGCAACACCGTCTTCCCGACCGGACCCGCAGGCCTTCGCCGCCTGCGGGTCCGGTGCGTTGTGCACCACCATGTGTTCCATCACGTGCTGCACGACCATGTGCTCGACCCCTTTCGCCGTACGCAGAGAAGTGAGCCGCCGACACCATGGGCACCCCCGAGCTGATCTCCCCGCGATCCCCGCGCGTCACCGCCGCCAAGCGGCTGGCCAAGCGCAGTTTCCGCGGCAAGGAGCGCCGGTTCATCGCCGAGGGGCCGCAGGCCGTCCGTGAGGCGGTCGAGCACCGCAGCGACGGCGAACCGACCCTGATCGAGCTGTTCGCCACCGTCGACGCCGCCGAGCGGTACGCGGACATCGTCGACGCCGCCCGCGCAGCCGGCGCCCGCGTCCACCTCGCGCCCGACGAGGTGCTCGCCGAGGTCTCGCAGACCGTCACCCCGCAGGGCATCGTCGGCGTCTGCCGCTTCCTGGACTCGCCGTTCGAAGAGATCCTCGCCGCGAAGCCCAGGCTCGTCGCCGTCCTCGCGCACGTCCGCGACCCCGGGAACGCCGGCACGGTGCTGCGCTGCGCCGACGCCGCCGGAGCCGACGCGGTCGTCCTCACCGACGCCTCCGTCGACCTGTACAACCCCAAGTCCGTCCGGGCGTCCGTCGGCTCGCTCTTCCACCTGCCGGTCGCCGTCGGCGTCCCCGTCGAGCAGGCCGTCAGCGGGCTGAAGGGCGTAGGCGTACGCATCCTCGCAGCCGACGGCGCGGGCGACGACGACCTCGACGACGAGCTCGACGCGGGCACCATGGGCGGCCCCTCCGCCTGGGTATTCGGCAACGAGGCCTGGGGCCTGCCGGAGGAGACCCGCGCGCTCGCGGACGCCGTGGTGCGCGTTCCGATCCACGGCAAGGCGGAAAGCCTCAACCTCGCCACCGCCGCCGCAGTGTGCCTCTACGCGTCCGCGCGTGCGCAGCGTGCTTCCGGAGGGTGCCGCAGCGTCACCTCCAGCTAGTAGTGTGGCGGGCTCGGGGGCCCTCCCCCAAAGCTCTCGGCTTCCCCTTCGCGTACCACGGTCTCGGCTTCGGTCGAGCAGGGAGCGGCCCCTGAGCAGGGAGGTACCCCCACCGCTAGTCCGAGAGGTGGGATACGGGGATGTCTGTCGGCACGAGCGGTCCGTCACAGGTGGGCGGTTCCACGGAGAGTCGGTCCGGCGGATCGGACTGCTGCGGGATCGATCCCGACGATCTCCCCGACGGCCTCGCCGTCGCCGACGAGAACGGCCGCGTCATCTGCTTCAACGCCGCAGCCGCCCGGATCACCGCCATCGCCAAGGACGCCGCACTCGGCAGGCCCCTGGAGCTCGCGCTGCCGCTCGAAGACCTCGAAGGCCGCCGCTGGTGGACGCTGACCGATCCGTACGGCGGACTCGCCATCCGCGTCGGCCAGCCCGAACGCAATCTGCTGCTGCCCGGCGGCCGCGAGGTGCTCGTCTCCGCACGGTACGTACGCCGCGAGCCGACCGGGCCCGTACGCCGGGTCGTCGTCACCATCCGCGGCACCGAGGCCAGGCGCCGCACCGAGCGCAGCCACGCCGAGCTGATCGCCACCGTCGCTCACGAGCTGCGCTCCCCGCTGACCTCCGTCAAGGGGTTCACGGCGACGCTGCTCGCCAAATGGGAGCGGTTCACCGACGATCAGAAGCGGCTGATGCTGGAGACCGTCGACGCCGACGCCAACCGCGTCACCCGGCTCATCGCCGAGCTCCTCGACATCTCCCGCATCGACTCGGGGCGCCTCGAAGTGCGCCGCCAGCCCGTGGACATACCGGCGGCCGTCGGACGGCACATCCACGCACACACCTCCAACGGGCAGGCCCCGGACCGCTTCCTGGTCCGTATCCAGCAGCCGCTGCCCGATCTCTGGGCAGACCCGGACAAGATCGACCAGGTGCTGGGCAACCTGCTGGAAAATGCGGTGCGGCACGGCGAGGGAACCGTCACCATCGAGGTGGCATCCGCCCAGACCAAGAACGCCGAGAATCCAGCGAAGGGAACGGCCGTCACCGTGACCGACGAAGGCCCCGGTATCCCCGAGGACTCGATGGGCCGCGTCTTCACCCGCTTCTGGCGGGGCAGCAAGCGCGGCGGAACCGGCCTGGGGCTGTACATCGTCAAGGGCATCGTCGAGGCGCACGGGGGATCGATCACCGTCGGCCGCGGACCCGGCGGCGGCGCCGAGTTCCGGTTTATTCTGCCCGTCGGCGCCCCGGCCTACCTGGCCTGAGCAGCCCACGGGCTTCTTCACCCCTCACGGCCTTTAGACTCGACCTTTGGCACCTTTGCGTCCTCAGTGGTCGAGCGGGGCCGCGCCACCAGCCAATCGGAAGTACGGGAAGAGATGTCCGCACCCAATAAGTCGTACGACCCTGTTGAGGTCGAGGCGCTGAAACCGGAAGAGATCGAGCGCATGCGGGACGAGGCGCTCGCCGCCTTCGCCGCCGCAGGCGACCTCGACGCGCTCGCCCACGCGAAGACCGCGCACACCGGAGGCACCTCGCCGCTGGCCCTCGCGAACCGGGAGATCGGCGCGCTGCCCCCGCAGGCCAAGGCCTCGGCCGGCAAGCTTGTGGGCATGGCGCGCGGCGCCGTGAACAAGGCCCTCGCCGCCCGCCAGACGGTGCTGGAGGCCGAGCGCGACGAGCGGGTCCTGGTCGAGGAAGCGGTGGATGTCACGCTGCCCTACGACCGCACCCCGGCCGGCGCCCGCCACCCGCTGACCAGCTTCATGGAGCGCGTCTCGGACGTCTTCGTCGCCATGGGCTACGAGGTCGCGGAGGGCCCCGAGGTCGAGGCGGAGTGGTTCAACTTCGACGCCCTGAACTTCGTGCCCGACCACCCCGCGCGCCAGATGCAGGACACCTTCTTCGTCCAGGGCGCCACCCCCGACGGCAAGCCCACCACGGGCGACGAGTCCGGCGTCGTACTGCGCACGCACACCTCGCCGGTCCAGGCCCGCGCCCTGCTCGACCGGGAACCGCCCGTGTACGTCGTCTGCCCCGGGCGCGTCTACCGCACCGACGAGCTGGACGCCACGCACACCCCGGTCTTCCACCAGATCGAGCTGCTCGCCGTCGACGAGGGCCTCACCATGGCCGACCTGAAGGGCACCCTCGACCACATGGTCGAGGCACTCTTCGGCGAGGGCATGAAGACCCGGCTGCGCCCGAACTACTTCCCGTTCACCGAGCCGTCCGCCGAGATGGACATGGTCTGCTACGTCTGCCGCGGCGAGTCCGTCGGCAACCCGGACCGTCCCTGCCGCACCTGCGGCAGCGAGGGCTGGATCGAGCTGGGCGGCTGCGGCATGGTCAACCCGAAGGTGCTCACCGCCTGCGGCGTCGACCCCGAGAAGTACAGCGGATTCGCCTTCGGGTTCGGCATCGAGCGGATGCTGATGTTCCGCCACAACGTTGAAGACATGCGAGACATGGTCGAGGGTGACGTCCGGTTCACTCGGCCCTTCGGGATGGAGATCTGATGCGGGTCCCGCTTTCCTGGCTGCGGGAGTACGTCGATCTCCCCGCCACCGAGACCGGCCGTGACGTACAGGCCAAGCTCGTTTCCGCGGGCCTGGAGGTCGAGACGGTCGAGCAGCTCGGCGCCGGCCTCAAGGGCCCGCTGGTCGTCGGCAAGGTCCTCACCATCGAGGAACTGACGGAGTTCAAGAAGCCCATCCGCTTCTGCACCGTCGACGTCGGCACCGCCAACGGCACCGGTGAGCCGCAGGAGATCGTCTGCGGCGCCAGCAACTTCGCCGTCGGCGACAAGGTCGTCGTGGTCCTCCCGGGCGCCGTCCTGCCCGGCGACTTCGCGATCGCCGCGCGCGAGACGTACGGCAAGACCTCCCACGGCATGATCTGCTCCGGCGACGAGCTGGGCATGGGCGACGACGGCACGCACGGCATCATCGTGCTGCCGCCCGAGTACGAGGTCGGCACCGACGCCATCGAGCTCCTGGAGCTGGTCGACGAGGTGCTCGACATCGCCGTCACGCCCGACCGCGGCTACGCCCTGTCGATCCGCGGCGTCGCCCGCGAGACCGCCACCGCGTACGGGCTGCCGCTGCGAGACCCGGCGCTGCTCGACGTGCCCGCGCCGAACTCGTACGGCTACCCGGTGAACATCGCCGACCCGCAGGGCTGCGACCGCTTCACCGCCCGTACGGTCGTCGGGCTCGACCCCGAGGCCCACTCCCCGATCTGGCTGCGGCGTCGGCTGCAGAAGGCCGGGATGCGTCCGATCTCCCTCGCGGTCGACATCACGAACTACGTGATGCTGGAGCTCGGCCAGCCCCTGCACGCGTACGACCGCTCCCGCATCGAAGGTGCGATCGGTGTCCGCCGGGCCGAGCCGGGCGAGCACTTCGTCACCCTCGACGGCGCCCACCGCGCCCTCGACTCCGAGGACCTCGTCATCACCGACGACCGCGGGCCCATCGGCCTCGCAGGCGTCATGGGCGGCGCCAACACCGAGATCGCCGACTCGGAGACGGACCCCGAGACCGGCGCCGTCAAGGGCACCACGGAGATCGTCATCGAGGCGGCGCACTTCGACGCGCTGTCCATCGCCCGTACCGCACGTCGCCACAAGCTGTCCTCCGAGGCGTCCAAGCGCTTCGAACGCGGCACCGACCCGCAGGCCGCGTCCGCGGCCGCCCAGCGGACCGTCGACCTGCTGGTGCTGCTCGCCGGCGGCACGGCAGAGGCGGGCGTCACCGAGGTCGTCGCGCCCTCCGCGCCGCGCACGATCGCCATGCCCGCGGACCACCCGGACCGCGTGGCAGGCGTCGACTACGGCCGCGAGACCGTCGTACGCCGCCTGCAGGAGGTCGGCTGCGACGTGTACGGGCAGGACGATCTCATCGTCACCGTGCCGTCCTGGCGCCCCGACCTGGCCTTCCCGAACGACCTGGCCGAAGAGGTCATCCGGCTCGAAGGCTACGAGAACCTGCCGTCGACCCTGCCGACGCCGCCCTCGGGCCGCGGGCTCACCGACCGGCAGCGGCTGTACCGCCGCATCGGCCGTGCGCTGGCCGGTGCCGGTTACGTCGAGGCACTGAACTACCCGTTCATCGGCGAGGCCGTGCTCGACCAGTTCGGTCTGGACGCCGACGACGCCCGCCGTCGTACGGTCAAGCTGGTCAACCCGATCTCCGACGAGGAGCCGGCGCTGCGCACCACGCTGCTGCCCGGCCTCCTCGGCGCGCTGCGCCGCAACGACGGCCGCGGCTCGCACGACCTGGCGCTCTTCGAGACCGGCCTCGTCTTCCTTCCCCAAGCTCTCAACTCCGTTCGAGCAGGGGAGACCCCACTGACCGGCGAGGAGCACAAGGCCGCGCGCCTCCCCGTCGACCGCCGCCCGACCGACGAGGAGATCGCCGGTCTCAACTCCACGCTGCCGCGTCAGCCGCGCCGCGCCGCCGTCGTCCTCGCGGGCGCCCGCGAGCAGGCCGGCTGGTGGGGGAAGGGCCGCCCGGCCGACTGGGCGGACGCCGTCGAGGCTGCTCGTACGCTCGCCCGCGAGGCCGGCGTCGAGCTGACCGTGCGCAACGACCAGCACGCCCCGTGGCACCCGGGCCGCTGCGCCGCGCTGTTCGTCACGGTCAACGGCGAGGAGACCCTCGTCGGGCACGCCGGTGAGCTGCACCCGCGCGTCGTCAAGGAGCTCCACCTGCCCGAGCGCACCTGCGCCATGGAGGTCGAGATCGACGTACTGGAGCAGGCCGGCGACGGCGTGGTGCGGGCGCCGCGGATCTCCACCTTCCCGGTGGCGACCCAGGACGTCGCGCTCGTCGTACCCGCCGATGTTCCTTCGGCGGACGTCGAGTCCGCGCTGCGCGAAGGCGCCGGTGAACTCCTCGAATCGCTGCGGTTGTTCGACGTATTCACCGGCGAGCAGCTCGGCGAGGGCAAGAAGTCCCTCGCGTACGCGCTGCGCTTCCGCGCACCCGACCGCACGCTGACCGTCGACGAGGCATCCGCCGCCCGCGACGCCGCCGTCGCGCTCGCCGCCGAGCGCACGGGAGCGGTGCTGCGCGGGGCGTAACGCCTGGTCAAGCAGAGTGAGGGGCGCGTCCGGAGTTACGGACGCGCCCCTCACTCATTCGGGTGAGATTGCGGGCGATGTACGCAAACAGGTACGGACGGTCGACACAATCATTCCGGCCGTGAGGGCCAGTGTTGTACAGGGGCCAGGGCCTAGGGGGCCGTCGCGATGATCCGTACCAAGACGACCCGACGGGGTGGATGCGCGGGTGTTCCGTACACCCGGCGTGCCTTCGTTTTCGGCCTCCCCACCGTCTGGCTCGTCGCCGCCACCGCCTGGGAGCTGGCCTGCCCGTTCTCCTCCCACGACGGGATGGCACCCCGCTTCGTGACCTGCGCGGCCTTCCTCGCGCTGGTCGCGTATCTGCTCACCGGCGTCCGGCTCGGCCCGGTGCGGGAGCTGCGCCGGATCCGCGAGGTCGCGCGCGCCGCCGAGCAGGTGCTGCTGCGCCCGCTGCCACCCCGGCTCGACGGGCTCGCCCTGGCCGCGGGGCAGCTGTCCGCCAGCCGTGGTGCGACGGTCGGCGGTGATCTGTACGAGGCCGTGGCCACCCTGCACGGGGTACGCGTCGTCATCGGCGACGTACGGGGCCACGGGCTGGCCGCCATCGGGGCGGTGGCCGCGATCCTCGGCAGCTTCCGGGACGCGGCGCACGACGAGGACACCCTGGAGAACGTCATGCGGCGGCTGGAACGGGCGCTGCAACGGCATCTGCGGGACAGGTCGAGGTCCGAGCACCCGGCGGTGAACGGCGCGGACCCGGACAATCCGCTGGCCGAGGAATTCGTCACCGTACTCCTGCTGGAGATCCACGAGGACGGAGAGGTGCTCGCGCTCAACTGCGGGCACCCGTGGCCCTACCGGCTGCGCAGGACAGCCGAGCCGCTCGCGGGCGGCGACCCGCTGCCGCCGCTGGGCCCCTTTCCGCTCCCCGCCGACCTGTCCGCACACCGGTGTACGCGCCTGCTTCCCGGCGAGGCGCTGGTGCTGCACACCGACGGCGCCGAGGACGCCAGGAACGCAGACGGGCACTTCTTCAGCCTGCAGCGGGCGCTCACCGAGGCCGCCGCGCTCGGCTCGCCGGTCTCACCGGCCGTCGTGGTGCAGCGCGTTCACACGGCGCTGCTGCGCCACACGGGCGGGCGGCTCGCCGACGACGTCGCCCTGCTCGTGCTGCGCAACGACCGCAGGCGGGTTCCGGCGCAGCCCGGTGACCCGGCGCTGCGCCGCTCCCGCGCGGAACCCTCCAATCGGTGACCGGTGTCGTCGTTCCGGCCGCGACTCCGTCCGTCCTGCTGCGGAGTGTCGGGCAGACCAACAGGACGGACGGTGCGGGATCGGGCCGCCGCACTGTACGAGGGGGAGCCGGCGGCCCGGCCGCCTCCTGTGAGAGGCGCTTCAGTTAAGCGCGCGCATCGTGTGGCGCGGGAGAGCACGCGGGGTACGAGTGCGGGCACTTGGTTCACACCCCGTGTGAAAGCAGCTCCACTACCCTGACGTACGGCGCCCACCGAGCCACCGGAGAGGCCATGCAGCCGAACACTCTGCTCGATGCCCTGCTCGACGAGGCGGGGATCTCCAACGCCGGTCTCGCCGCCCATGTGAACCAGGCGGGCAGCGCGAGAGGACTCGCGCTGCGGTACGAACACACCGCCGTGGCCCGGTGGTTGAAGGGCCAGCGTCCGCGCGGCCAGGTGCCCGACCTGATCTGTGAGGTCCTCGCCGCCCGCCTGCACCGCCCCATAACGCTGGACGACATCGGCTTCGGGGTGCCAGGCAAAACGGTCATGCAGCACGGATCGCCGCTGACCGGATTCGTGGAGCGGGCCACCGCGCTGTGGCGTTCCGACGAACAGCAGCGCCCGCACGTCCTCGGCGCACCCGCCGTCACCGGCACGCCTGCCGTGATGCCCGTATGGGAGTGGGAGAACCCGCCGGAGGACTCGGACGTCTCGCGCAAGGGCCAGACGCGGGTCAGCGTCGCCGACATACAGATGCTGCGCGCCGCCAGGGCGCACTACGAGCTGATGTACCGCAAGGCGGGCGGCGTCGCGACCAGGTCGCGGATCGTGTGCTTCCTCAACACCGAGACCGCCCCGCTGCTGCGCGGCAGTTACTCCAACGCCATGGGACGCCATCTGCACCGCGCCACGGGCGGTCTCGTGGCGGTGGCCGGCATCTGTGCGTACGACTCGGACGCCCAGGGGCTCGCCCAGCGCTACTTCCACCAGGCCCTGCGGCTCGCGAAGGCCAGCGGAGACAGGGGACTTGGCGCGTACATCATCGCGCTGCTCGTCAACCAGTCGCTGTTCATGGCCGAATACCGGCAGGCGGTGGCCTTCGCGGAGGCGGCCCTGCGCACCGCGGGCAGCCAGACCACCCCGGCGCTGGCCGCCGACCTGCATGCGATGCAGGCCAAGGCGTACGCCCATCTCGGCGACGGCAAGGGGGCGTTGTCGTGCATCCGGCGTGCGGAGGCGGAAGCCGAGTGCATCAGGCCGGGGAGCGAGCCGGACGAGACCGGGTACGTACAGCCGGGCCTGGTGAACGTACAGGTGGCCGAGGCACTGCTCAGCCTCGGTGACCTGCCGGCCGCGCGGGAGCACGCGGACGCGGCGGTGGGCAGTCCGGCGCACGACCGGGGGCGCGTCCACCGGCTCGCCATGCTCACCCACATCGAGCTGCGCCAGGGCAAGGCCGACCGGGCCGTGGAGATCGCCACGGAGATGGCCGAGCGGGCCCGGGGGATGGAGTCGCAGCGGCTGCGCGACCGCCTGCGGGCGGTGCGCGAGCACCTGGTGGGGAGCGGGTGCGCCGGTGCCGAAGAGGCGGCCGAACTGATCGACGGGGCGCTGCGCGTTCCCCTGTGACCGTTCCCCTGCGACCGTGCTCCTGCTGCGATGTTGCCATCGACTTGTCGGAAGGTGGCAGAACAGTGCAGTGGACGAACTTAAGCGAACAAAGTGTGTACAAAAACCGCTGGTTCCGGGTCAACCTCGCGGATGTCGAACTCCCCGACGGCCGGCACCTCGACCACTTCGTCATCCGGCTGCGCCCCGTGGCCGTGGCGACGGTGGTCAACGAAGCGAACGAGGTGCTGCTGCTGTGGCGGCACCGCTTCATCACCGACAGCTGGGGCTGGGAACTCGCGGCGGGTGTCGTCGAGGACGGTGAGGACGTACGGGACGCGGCGGCGCGGGAGATGGAGGAGGAGACCGGCTGGCGGCCCGGTCCGCTCCGCCATCTGCTCACCGTCGAGCCGTCGAACGGCCTCACCGACGCCCGGCACCACCTCTACTGGGCCGAGGACGCGACGTACACCGGCCATCCCGAGGACGACTTCGAGTCCTCGCGGCGCGAGTGGGTCCCGCTCAAGCTGGTCCCCGACATGGTGGCCCGCGGGGAAGTCCCTGCCGCCAATATGGCGGCCGGACTGCTGATGCTGCACCATCTGCGCCTCGGCTAGAGGGGCAGCCCCCAGGGGTGTCCCCCTAGTGGCCGAGTGCCTGCCAGACAGTCACCGTCAGAGCTCCGACCGCGCTCAGCGCCGCCACGGTGGGCAGCGGCCAGCGGGTGTGCTCCAGCGCCGTCACGCGTGCGGCCAGGCCGGTCAGGTCGTTGTCGGCCTGACCGCTCCGCTGGGCCAGCAGCGCCAGCCGGCCGTCGATCTTCACGAGACCGACGTCCAGGTGGCGCCGTAACTCGGCGACTTCTTCTACGACCACGGTCTGATCGGGGTCGATACTCACGATCCGCTCCTTTTCAACAAGGCCGTCCGGCGTCCTCGTGCATGTGACGCAGAGTCAACTCGCCCTGTGCCCATGGTGGGAGCGTGTGTGCGGGGCATATGCGTGTACGCCCCGCACACTCCGTGCGAATCAGGAGTACGGGTAGAACCCGGAGCCCGTCTTACGTCCGAGCCTGCCCGCGTCCACCATGCGCTGCAGCAGCGGGGGCGCGGCGTACAGCGGCTCCTTGAACTCCGCGTACATCGAGTCGGCGACCGAGGCGACCGTGTCGAGGCCGATGAGGTCCGCGAGCTTGAGCGGGCCCATGGGGTGGGCGCAGCCCAGCTCCATGCCGTTGTCGATGTCCTCGCGGCTCGCGATGCCCGACTCGAACATCCGGATCGCCGAGAGCAGATACGGGATGAGGAGCGCGTTGACCACGAAGCCCGAGCGGTCCTGCGCGCGGATCGCGTGCTTGTCGAGCACGTTCTGCACGACGGCCTCGGCGCGCTTGACCGTCTCCTCGGAGGTGGTCAGCGCCGGGATCAGCTCGACGAGCTTCTGCACCGGGGCCGGGTTGAAGAAGTGGATGCCGATGACCTGGTCCGGGCGGGAGGTGGCGACGGCCAGCTTCACCAGGGGGATCGAGGAGGTGTTGGAGGCGAGGATCGCGTCAGGCCGGGTCACCACCTGGTCGAGGACCTGGAAGATCTCGGTCTTGATCGCCTCGTTCTCGACGACGGCCTCGATGACGAGGTCGCGGTCGGCGAACTCCCCGAGGTCGGTCGTGAAGCTGAGGCGGGCGAGCGTGGCGTCGCGCTCCTCGTCGGTGATCTTGCCGCGTTCGGCGGCCTTCGAGAGGGAGTTGTAGAGCCGGGTGCGGCCGATCTCCAGGGCCTCGCCCGTGGTCTCCGCAACCTTCACTTCGAGGCCGCTGCGGGCACACACCTCGGCAATGCCTGCGCCCATCTGGCCGCAGCCCACCACTCCGACGCGTTGCACATCCGCCATGGAGTCCGTCACATCGTGCCTTTCGCTGATCAACAGTTCGGCAGGCATACCGTGTGGTTACGGTGCCCGCCTCGGCCCCCGACGTTACTCCGGACCTACGTGTGCGTGAGGGGCCGGGGCGGGAATGCTCTGCGGGCACGACGGGACGTACACACCGACCGAGGGACAAAGCATGGGGTATATCGGGCGAAGAGGGCTATTGATGGGCGCGGCCGGGGCACTGTCCGTGCTCGCGGTTTCGGGAGACGCAGCGGCGGCCGCCGGGCGTCGCCGCGACCCGAAGCGCGAGTTCCGCGGCATGTGGCTGGCGAGCGTCGTCAACCGTGACTGGCCGTCCAGGCCGGGCCTCACCGCCGACCAGCAGCGGACCGAGCTCCTGGCTCATTTGGACACCGCGGTACGGCGCAGGCTGAACGTGGTGGTCCTCCAGGTGCGGCCGACGGCAGACGCCCTGTGGCCCTCGCCGTACGAGCCGTGGTCCCAGTACCTCACCGGCGTCCAGGGCAAGGACCCCGGCTGGGATCCGCTCGGGACGGCGGTGCGGGAGGCGCACGAGCGCGGTCTTGAACTGCACGCCTGGTTCAACCCGTACCGGGTGGCGACTCACACGGATCCCTCGAAGCTGGTGGCCGACCACCCCGCGCGCGTGCATCCCGACTGGGTGCTGCCGTATGGCGGGAAGCTCTACTACAACCCGGGGCTGCCCGAGGTCAGGCGCTTCGTCCAGGACGCGATGCTTGACGCGGTGAGCCGCTACGACATCGACGCCGTGCACTGGGACGACTACTTCTACCCGTATCCGGTGGCGGGCCAGACCTTCGCCGACAACGAGGCGTACGCCCGCTACGGAGCGGGATTCCCGGACCGGGCAGCCTGGCGGCGCGACAACACCGACCGTCTGGTCAGCGAGATGGCCACCCGGATCAAGCAGGTCAAGAAAGATGTGCGCTTCGGGATCAGCCCCTTCGGGGTGTGGCGCAATGCTTCGACCGACCCGCTGGGCTCGCCGACCCGGGCCGGTGCGCAGACGTACGACGATCTGTACGCCGACACCAGGAAATGGGTCAAGGAGGGCTGGCTCGACTACGTCGTGCCCCAGCTGTACTGGAACATCGGCCTCGCAGCCGCCGACTACGCCAAGCTGCTGCCCTGGTGGTCGGACGTCGCACGCGACACAGGCGTCGACCTGTACATCGGCGAGGCCCTCTACAAGGCCGGCGACCCGGCCCAGCCCGCCGCCTGGCAGGATCCGGCGGAACTCTCACGCCATCTCACGCTCGCCAAGAACTACGCCGAGGTGCGCGGCCATGTCTTCTTCTCGGCGAAGGAGGTCGCGGCGGACCGCATCGGGGCAATGGGCCGGGTAGTGGCGGACCACTACCCGGACAGGGCTAAACCGCCCCGCTGACTCTTATTGCAGAAGGTGCTCGGTGCTCGTGCTCGGTGCTTACTTTGTCGGGCCCTTGTGCTGTACGACAGCGTCCGGACCCGGCGACACCACCGCCTCGTGTCCGTCGTCGAAGCGGACACGGAACGGCGGGTTGCCCTCGGCGCCCATCACCTCGACGATCTTTGCGACCTTGTCCTCGTGACCCACGGTCCTGCCGTGCACCAGCAGCTGGTCGCCCACGCTTGCTTGCATCGGGAGTGCCCTTCTCGAGGCCGTCTCTGGATAAGGCCAGTCTAAGACCGGGGATGGGAGTTGGGCCTGTCCTGTTCAGCCGTTCAGGTCCGCGCGCGTTCAGGCCCGTGCCCGCTGGGTGACCGCGATGCAGACCAGCACGCCGACGGCGGCGAGCGGGGCGGCGGGGGAGAGGTGCTCGCCGAGCAGGGCGACCGACCAGAACAGGGTCAGCAGCGGTTGGGCGAGCTGGAGCTGGCTCGCCTTGGACACGCCGATCTCGGCCATGCCGCGGTACCAGACCACCAGGCCGAGGAACTGCGAGCCCGCGGCGACCCACAGGAGTCCCGCGACGCTGTGCGCCGTGAGGTGCACCGGCTCGAAGGTGAGCGCAACGGCCGCCGCGGGTACGGCGAGCGGCAGGCAGAAGATCAGTGCCCAGCCGATGACCTGCCAGCCGGGCATCTCACGGGCCAGCCTGCCGCCCTCGGTGTAGCCCGCCGCGCACACCAGCAGCGCACCGAAGAGATACAGGTCGCCTGTCGACAGCGCACCGCCGCTCTGCTGCACGGTGAAGGCGATGACGACGGCGGCGCCGGCCAGGGCCGCCAGCCAGAAGGCGCGGGACGGCCTGGCCCCGGTGCGCAGCGCCGAGAGGGCGGCGGTCGTCAGGGGCAACAGGCCGACCACCACGGCGGCGTGCGAGGTCGTCGAGGTCTGGAGGGCGAGCGTCGTCAGCATCGGGAAGCCGAGCACCACCCCGCCGCCGACCACCGCGAGACCGGCCCAGTGACGGCGGGCGGGCAGCGGGACGCGCAGGGCGATCAGGGCTGCGCCGGCTATGACGGCGGCGAGGACGCTGCGTACGGCGACGAGCGACCAGGGGCCGAAGCCTTCGAGGCCCCAGGCCGTGGCGGGAAACGTGAGGGAGAAGGCGGTGACGCCCAGTGCGGCGAGGAGGGTGCCGGCGCGGCTGCCGCTGCGGGTGCCGGTAGCCGGGCTGTCGCTGCGGGCCCCGGTGGCCGGGCTGCCGTTGACCGCTACTGTGATTCCGTCGGTAGCGCTATTCTGTGCTGTCATGTACGAGCGTAGCAGTGTGGCCGAACTGGCGAAATCCCTCCGGCAAGAACTCAACCGCTACTCACCGGGTGGAAAGCTGCCGTCGAGCCGGGTACTTGTCGAGCGCTACCGGGTGAGCCCGGTGACGGTCTCCCGCGCACTCGCCCAGCTCGCCGCCGAGGGCCTGGTCGTCACCCGGCCCGGCGCCGGTGCCTTCCGGGCGCAGCCGCGTACGGACGCCGCCGATGCCGCGCCCGGTGACACGTCCTGGCAGGAGGTGTCGCTCAGCGCCGACGGAGCCATCGAGCTCGTACCGCGCTCGGTCGACGCGTCGGGGGTCCTCGTCACGCTGGCCGCACAGCCGCCCGGCGTCATCGAGTTCAACAGCGGCTACCTCCACGCCTCCCTCCAGCCCGAGCGGGCCATGGCCGCAGCTCTCGCCCGCGCGGGGCGGCGGCCCGGCGCCTGGGGGCGGCCGCCCGTCGACGGGGTCCCCGAGCTGCGGGAATGGTTCGCCCGTGGGATCGGCGGCGCCGTGACGGCCGCCGAAGTGCTGATCGCAGCGGGCGGTCAGAGTGCGCTGACCACCACGCTGCGCGCGCTCGCTCCGCCCGGCGCACCGGTGCTGGTCGAGTCGCCGACGTACCCCGGCATGCTGGCGATCGCGCGGGCGGCGGGGCTGCGGCCGGTACCGGTACCGGTGGACTCGGACGGCGTACGTACGGACCTCCTCGCGGCGGCCTTCAAGGCCACCGGCGCCCGGGTCTTCGTCTGCCAGCCGCTCTTCCAGAACCCGACCGGCGCGGTGCTCTCCGCCGAGCGCCGGCCGGAGGTGCTGCGGATCGCCCGGGAGGCCGGGGCGTTCGTCGTCGAGGACGACTTCGTACGGCGCCTGGTGCACGACGATGCGGGGCCGCTGCCGAGGCCGCTCGCCACTGATGATCACGACGGTGTGGTGGTGCACGTCTGCTCGCTGACCAAGGCCACTTCGCCCAGCTTCCGGGTGTCTGCGCTCGCCGCGCGGGGGCCTGTGCTGGAGCGGCTGCGTGCGATTCAGGTGGTCGAGAGCTTCTTCGTGCCGAGGCCTCTGCAGGAGGCTGCCGTCGAACTGGTCGGTTCGCCGGCGTGGCCGCGCCATCTGCGGAGCGTGGCGGCGGAGTTGAGGGCGCGGCGCGACGCGATGACTGCCGCGCTGCGGCTGAACCTGCCGGAGCTTGCTCTGCCGCATGTGCCGGCGGGCGGCTACCACCTGTGGCTGCGGCTGCCGGACGGGGCGGACGAGGGCGCGGTGGTCTCGGCCGCGCTCCGGGCGGGGGTGGCAATCGCCCCGGGCCGCGCGTACTTCAGCGCGGAGCCGACGGCGGGGTATGTCCGGCTGAGCTTTGCGGGGGTTGCGGGGGTGGCGGAGATCGCGGAGGGGGTGCGGAGGCTGCGCGGCGCGGGGGAGGGGTTGCTGGGGAGGTAGGGCGGTTGCGGTGTGTGGTGCGGTGCGGGTGGTGCGGTGCGCGGGTGCCTGCGGCGCGTTCCCCTACCCGCCTGGGTCTGGGGCGGAGCCCCAGTTCGCCGGACGCCCTTCGGGCGTGGTCCTCAAACGCCGGACGGGCTGGATTTCCGGCCCGGCCGAAAAATCTCGGCCCCTGAGGGTCCCCCTGGACGAAGTCCTTGGGGGAGTTTGAGGAGCGGGGTCTGGGGCGGACACCCGGTGTCCGGACGGGGCGGGTAGGGGAAAAGCGCCGCAGGTCGGCAAAGCCTTGACCTGCCGCGCTTTCCGATCCACGATCGCCGCCATGAACATTCGGGTCACCCTCGTCGCCGCCGCCCGCAGTTCCGCGCGGCTTGCGGAGCGCTTCGAGGACGACCGGCCGCTCGACCGGACCGGCTGGGAGGAGGTGCAGCTCGTCGCGCACACCCTCGTGCCGCTCGCCGCGGCCGACCTGCGCTATTGCTCGCCCAGCGCCCGCAGCCGTGCCACCGGCGAGGCCCTCGGCCTCTGGCCCCTCGTCCAGCCTGCGCTGCGCGACTGCGACATGGGTCGCTGGCGCGGCCGTACGCTCGGCGAGGTCGCGGCGTACGAGCCGGACGCCGTCGACCTCTGGCTCTCCGACCCCCGCTCCACCCCGCACGGCGGCGAGTCCCTGCTGGCCTTCATCTCGCGCATAGGCCGCTGGCTGGACACCCGGCCCGCCGACGACGGGAGCGCCGTCGTCGCGGTCGCCGAGCCCGCCGTCGTACGGGCCGCGCTGGTGTACTCCCTCAAGGCGCCGCCGTCCGCGTACTGGAACGTGGACGTCCGGCCCCTTTCGACCGTGCGGCTCAGCGGGCAGCCGGGGCGGTGGAGTCTCTGCCTCGAAGCGGGGATCTGAGCGGTGGGATCCGACGTCAGCGCTTGACCGCTCGCAGCACTACGAACTTCGGGTCGCTCGCCACCAGCTCGCTGTTGCCGAAGATCCGGCGCAGCGTCACGTGATAGCCCAGGTGCCGGTTGCCCACGACCCACAGCTCGCCACCGGGACGCAGCGCCGCCCGCGCGCCGGTGAACATCCGCCGGGACGTCGCGTCGGTCGTCGCCTGGTGGCTGTGGAACGGCGGATTGTTCAGTACGAGATCCACCGACCCCGCCGGTACGCCCGACAGGCCGTCCCCGACCAGGAATTCCGCCTTGGCGTCCGCCCCGGCATTCGCCCGGAACGTGGCCTCCGCCGACGCCACCGCCTGGAACGACTCGTCGACGAACAGCGTCTCCGCCTCCGGGTTGGCCAGCGCCGCCGCCGTACCGACCACGCCGTTGCCGCAGCCCAGATCCACGACCCGCTCGGCGCCCCGGCGCTGCGGGAGGTGGCGCAGGAAGAACCTCGTACCGATGTCGAGACGCTCGGCGCAGAAGACGCCCGCGTGGTTCGTGACGATCCGCCCGGACACCACCCCGACGTCGGCGGGCAGCGCATAGCTGTGCGGCCACGGGTTGCCGCCCCGGGGGAGCCCGGGGTCCGGCGTACAGAAGATGAGACGCGCCTTCTTCGCCGCCAGTGAGGTCCTCGTCGGGCCGAGGATCCGCTCGAACAGCCTCAGCGTGGAGGTGTGGATCTCCTTGACCATGCCCGTACCGACGACGACGGTGTCCGCGTGGATGCGCGGCGCGAGGCGGTGCAGCTGGTCCTCCAGCAGCGCGAGGCTCTTCGGTACGCGGATCAGCAGTACGTCGATCCGGTCCGGCGGCGTCTCCCGCGTCGACAGGAGCCGCACCGCCGAGGCGTCGATGCCGTTGCGCTCCAGGTTCGCCCCGGTCGCCCGCTGGGTGAGGTACGAGTCGGTGATCTGCACGGGGCGGGACCCGGCGAGCGCGGTGGCCAGCGCGCCCCAACGGTCGCCCACCACGACGACGGTGCCGGACAGGTCGGTCGCCGGACCGTCGCCCGTTCCCTCCAGATGCCGCAGCAGATACTCGTCGGCTGCGTCCCAGGCGCGAAGCCTGTCGCGGGGGTCCTCGGGGAAACGGGCGAGGGCGAACTCGCCCAGTGACGTCGTCAAATGGTTCATTGTGCCCTCAGGCTAACCGAGCCCCCGACCCGCTCACCCCGTGGTCACGGGCCTCGCGATCACGCTGAAGTGAGTGCCGGAGGGGTAGGTGATCTCCGCCGTGCGGCCGTACGGCGATTCGGATGCGGCACCGGTCGTGCCTCCGGCCGCGACTCCTCCCCCGGCTACCGCGGCCCCGGCCCCAGCCGCAATTGCAGCATCGCTTCGAATCGTGCCTCCGGGTCCGTGAGGTCGAGGCTCGCCACCTCTGCCAGCCGCTTCAGGCGGTACCGGAACGTGTTCGGGTGGACGTGCACCGCGGCAGACGCCGCGATCACGTCCCCGAACGTGCTCAGCCAGGCCGCCAGCGTCTCCGTGAGCGCCGTGTTGTGTTCGGCGTCGTAGGCGCGCAGGCGTACGACGGGACCGTCGGGAAGGTCGTCCTCCGCCGCCATCCGGTCGCCCAGCTCGACCAGCAGGGAAGCGACGTACACGTCCGACAGCCGCGCGGCCCTGAGCGGGGAGCGTCCGTCGCGCAGCACCCGCAGCGCCCGGTCCGCGTCCGAGCGCGACCTGCGCAGTTCGGCCGGCCGCATCGCCAGCCTGCCGATGCCGATGACCGCGGGGACGCGCGTGCCGATCCGGCCGAGAAACGCTTCCGCCACCCGTAGCGCGGGCTCGTCGGAGGCGGTCGGCAGGATCGCGTACGCGACGCCGCCGAGCGAGGCCGTGGCCGTTCGCGGGTGGATGGCGGCGAGGTGCAGCGCCAGGGCTTTGGAGACGCGGTGGCCGACCGCCACGCGGTCGGGGGCGGACGAACCGCCGGTCACCGCCAGCGCCAGAACGCACGCGGGCTGATCCGAGAGCCCCAGCCGTACCGCCGCGTCCGGCGCCCCCGCACCGCCCTCCAGAACCGTCGCGAGCAGGTCGGCCTGGAGCCGGTGCTCGACGTCTTCCCCCGCCCTTCGGCGCAGCAGATGCAAGGCGGCCACCTTCGCCGCCTCGGCGAGGGACCGCTCCCGGTCCTCGGTGAGCGGCTCGCGGACCACGACCCAGATGGAGCCCAGGATTTCCCCGCCGGCCCGCACGGCGATCGCCACCCGGGGCTTCTCCGCGACGCCCTCCACATAGACCGGCCGGTCGCTCCGGTAGAGGGCGTGGAAGGCGCCGCGTTCTTCCAGGATGCGGAGCTTCTCGCCCGGCACCTGCCGCTCCAGGATCGTGGCGATCCTGGCCTCGTCGCCCTCCTCCTGCCGGCTGGAGAAGGCCAGCACCCGGCCGTTGCGGTCCTCCACGGTCACCGGGCCGTCGAGCAGCGCGGCGACCGCGTTGGCCAGGGCGAACAGATCCCCGGCGAGCGGCTCGCCCGGGTCGTCCGCCTCGCCCGTCCCGTCCACGGCGAGCAGCGACCGCAGCAGCGTGGCGACTGGGGCCCACGACGCGCCCGGCGTCAGGCCGAGGACCGGGATGCCGGTACGGGTGACGGCGTCCTTCACCGCGCCGTCCACCGCGACGGGGGACCGTACGATCACGGCCGCCGCCCCGAGACCCGCCGCCCGCTCGACCAGCGCGGCCACCTGGTCGGCGCCGTAGACCCCGACGCCCAGGACCACCGCGTCGGGCAGCCGGGTCGGTTCGTCCTGGGGGTCGTGGATGAGTACGCCGCCGACGGGCCGCGTCGGGTCCGGCTCGCCCGCCACGACCTCGACCAAAGTCGACCCGAGGTCGGTGAGGATGCGGCCAAGTACGGACCTCGGCGGCGCCGTCATGAACCGGGAATGTCGACCGGGATCCGGGCGGCGGCGGCAGTGCCGGTCAAGCGGTCGTCGGCGGGCGTCGCACCGCCCGCCTCGTCGACTTCGCTCACCGGCCTATCCACTCCGTGGACACGGTGACTTCGGCGAGCCGTTCGGGGACGGGCGAAACCCCGATCCCCGGGCCCTGCGGGACCAGCAGATGCCCGTCCTGGAGGACGAAGGGCTCGGTGATGTCGGTCATGTAGTACCTCCCAGAGGCCGAGGTGTCGCCGGGCAGAGTGAATCCGGGCAGTGCGGCCAGCGCGACATTGGCGGCCCGGCCGAGCCCGGACTCCAGCATCCCGCCGCACCAGACGGGGACCCCGTGCGCCGCACACACGTCGTGGATGCGCCGGGCCTCCAGGTAGCCTCCTACCCGGCCCGGCTTGATGTTGACGATGGAGCAGGCCCCGAGTGCGATGGCGTCCGCAGCCGCCCGCGCCGAGACGATCGACTCGTCGAGGCATATCGGGGTGCGCACGAGTCGCGCGAGCTGTGCGTGGCCCCTGATGTCCTCCTCGTCCAGCGGCTGTTCGATGAGGAGCAGCCCGAACTCGTCGAGGCGAGCAAGGTGTTGTGCGTCGGCCACGGTGTAGGCGGTGTTGGCGTCCACCTGGAGGAGTACGTCGTCGCCGAAGCGTTCGCGGACGGCACGGACCGGTTCCACGTCCCAGCCCGGCTCGATCTTGAGCTTGATCCGCAGGTAACCGTCGGCGAGATAGCCCTCGACCGCGTCGAGCAGTTCCGGCACCGAGTCCATGATCCCTACCGAGACGCCGGCGGGCACCCGGTCGGCCGTGGCCCCGAGCCACTCCCCGAACGACAGCGCGCGCGCCCGTAACCAGGCGTCGAGCACCGCCGTCTCCAGGGCCGCCTTGGCCATCCGGTGGCCCTTGAACGCGACGAGCGCCGGCGCCACCGCCCGCGGGTCGAGCTCGGGCGGCCCCAGCAGCGCGGGGACCAGGAAGCGGCGCAGTACGTCGATGGCCCCGTCGGTGTACTCCGGCGAGTACACCGGGTCGGTCATCGTCACGCACTCGCCGTAGCCTTCGCCGTCGGCGGTCTCGATCCTGACCAGCAGAATGTCCCTGGTCGTCTGCGTCCCGAAGGACGTACGGAACGGCGACACCAACGGCATTGCGATTCGGCGCAGTTCCACACCGACAGGCTTCATGACCGGCCTTCCCTGGGTCGTTCGATCACGTACCAGCCGTCCCGGACGAAGCCGGTAACGGCCCGCCCTTCGGACATTAGCCCGCCGAGCACCTCCCGAACCGCGGATCTCCAGTCCCGTGCGGCCTCCGGGTCGGCGCGGCGCAACGCCTCGATGTCCGACGGCACCCGGACCAGGACGACTTCGCCGTCCCCCCGGCCCGCCACCGGCCGCCCGTCGGGCTTGGCGTCGAGGCCGACCACCGGCTCCGCGCCCAGCCCGGCGAGGTCCAACGCGGCCGGCAGCCCCGCGCAGGCGCGTGCGGAGCGCTCACCGGCCAGCTCCCAGTGGACGAGCAGCCGGTCGGTCTCGGTGCCCGCGTTCACCTCGTCGCGCATCGCGCCGTAGAAGTTCGACAGGTACTCGGAGGGAGTGGCGCCCAGCTTCGCCAGATTGAAGTAGGCATTGCGGGCGACCAGCGGGTCGTACGTCCATGTCACCGTCGTAATGCCCCGCTCCAACGACCACGCCCGCTGGTGCAGCTTGACCGCGAAGCCCACATTCCGGCCCCGCGTCACGCCCTCCACGGCGGCGATGTGCGAATGCAGCCCGGCCGTCGCGAGGAAGCCGAGGCACGCCCCGACCATCCGGCCGTCCTCGTAGGCGCCGACGGCGTAGCTGCCCGAGTGCGCCACTACGCGCAGCAGTTCCGGCGTCATCAGCGGGTTGTCCGGCTCGGGCCGCCACACCCGGTCGAGGAGCAGGCACGCCTCGCGCATCTCCGTCAGCTCGTGCAGCTCGCGGATACGCACGCCGGCGACCGCGGCGGCCCGGCCCGCCGCCGACACCGCGTCTCGCACCACGCTCTGTGGATTCGGGTCAGTCACCTTCGCTCCCCGGCCAGTTCGTCGACCAGAGCGGCCACCAGCGCGGCGCGGCACGGGAGTTCGGCCACGACCACATGCTCGTCGTCGGCGTGTGCTCCTCCGCCGACCGCGCCGAGCCCGTCCAGGGTCGGTGCCCCGGCCCCGGCCGTGAGGTTCCCGTCGGAGCCGCCGCCCACCGATACGCCCTGGAGGTCCCCGTACCCGAGCGCGTCGTACAGCCTGCGGGCTCGTCCGAACAGCGCCGCCGACGACTCGTGCTGCAGGGGCGCCCGCGCCGGCCCACCGGAGAGGCTGAGCGTGGCGCCCGCGAGCACCGGCGGCAGGCCGCGGAACGCCGCGTCCACGCGGGCCTGTTCGTCGGTGGTCCATGCCCGGACGTCCACGAGCACCTCCGCCGAGGCGGGGACCGTGTTGCGCGTGGTGCCCGACGTCAGCACGGTCGGGGTCACCGACGTACCGGCGCCCGGATCGGCGAGCGCGGCGATCGCGAGGACCTGGTGGGCGAGTTCGACACTCGCGTTCACCCCGCGGTGCGGTTCGAGACCGGCGTGCGCCGCCCGGCCTGTGATCCGCAGGTCGTACGTCGAAACGCCCTTGCGCGCGGTCTTCAGGGCGCCTTGCGCACTGGCCTCAAGGACAAGGACGGCGCCGGTACGGCGTGCCTCGGCCTCGATGAGCTCGCGCGACGTCGCCGAGCCCGTCTCCTCGTCGCTGGTCGCCAGCACGGTCACCCCGTCGAGGTCGTCGAGCACCGACAGGGCATGGAAGAGCTGAACGAGACCGGATTTCATGTCGAAGCAGCCGGGCCCGGTGAGCCGCCCGCCGGTGACGCCGTACGGATGGGTGGCGAGCGTCCCCACCGGCCACACCGTGTCGAAGTGGCCGAGCAGCAGCACCCGGTCGCCGGAGCCGAACCGCCACCGCAGATGCGGTCGTCCTCCGGCGGTGAGGCGTTCGGGCGCCGAGCCGGTCAGCCGGGCGCCCAGGCTCGCGACCACCTCGGCGCACTTGGCGACGGCCGCCGGGTCGGCCGTGGGGGACTCGGTGGTGACCAGTTCCTCGATGTCGGCGAGGATGTCCGGCAACCGGGCCTCCAACGCCGCGCCGATGCCGCGCACGTCAGCTCACCTTCGGGGTCGCTCGGCCGCCGTGGTGCAGATAGCGGGAGCCGTCGGCGAGGGCGTAGAAGACCACCGGGAACCACTCCTTCAGGCCGTCCCGCCGTACGACGAACAGGCCGGGTTCCACCGGGTGCAGCTCGTGCTCCTCCTCCGGCTCGACATGGTCGACGAGGTCGGCCAGCTCGGCCGTGATCCGGTTGTTCAGGACGAGCCTGCCGTCCCGTTCCAGGACCTCCATGCGGGCCGAGGTCCGTTCGTACACGCCGATGTAGTCCGCGGGGTCCACCGGCACAGGTTCCTTCGCGGGCGCGATCGGCGTGGGCATCGTGACGCCCGCCAGCTCGGCGAAGATCTCCCGGAAGAGGTCCTCGTAAAGGCCCATCGTGTCGCCGCCGTTGGTGAGCAGGCAGACCGCGAGCTCCGCGTCGGGGAGCACGCGCAGGAACGCGGACTGCCCGATGGTGTCGCCGTCGTGCCCGTACAGCCGCCGCCCGTCCCACTCGCACAGAATCCAGCCGAGTCCCCACGCGTCGCCGAACAGGTACGGGTCGGGCAGCTTCACCTGGGGGCTGCGCATCGCCTCGGTGCTCCCGGGCGACAGCAGCCGCCTGCCGTCGGCGGCGAGCCCGCCGCTGAGGTGCAGGGCGGCGAAGGCCAGCACGTCCCTGGGCGTCGAGCAGATCAGCCCGGCGGGTCCGGCCGAGCGCATCAGCATCCAGCGCGGCGCCACTTCGAGCGGCTCACCGACGTGCCCGGCGGCGGCCCGGAAGCGCAGGGCGTCCTCCGGGAGGGTCACGGTGTGGGTGAGACCGAGCGGGCGGTACAGGCGCTCACGCATCAGCTCGTCCCACTGGACGCCGGTGACCCGCTCCTGGACCCGGCCGAGCAGCGAGAACCCGGCGTTGCAGTACGACATGGTCGCGCCGAGCGGGTGGTTGGCGGCGACGCCGGGGAGCAGGGCGGCGTACTTCTCCAGGCAGTCGTCGCCCCGGCCCGTGTCGGCGAAGAAGTCTCCGTCGATACCGCTGGTGTGGGTGAGGATGTGACGCAGTGTCACGCCTTTGGTGAGCGCCTCGTCGGCCAGGCGCAGTTCGGGGAGCACCGAGACGATGGGCTCGTCCAGGTCCAGTACGCCCTCGTCCACCAGGATCATGGCGACCGTGGTGGTCCACACCTTGGAGATCGAGCCGATCTGCCACAGAGTCTCGGTGGTCGCCTCGATCCCGGCGCTCGCGTTGGCCAGCCCGGTGGCAGCCTCGGTCAGCTGCCCGTGGGAGAGGATGCCGAGGCTCGCGCCGGGCACTCCGTGACGGGCTGCCAGCTCGGCGAGACGGGCCTGCCAGTGGCCCGCGGTCTGTTCAGTCATGATCAGCTCCTGCCGTACGGAGGGCGGTGTGACCGGTGACCCAGCCGACGAGGCGGCGGGAGTAGTCGGCGCGGTGGGAGGGCCTGCCGCTGAGGACGAACAGATGCGACGCCCCCGGATAGCGCACCAGGCGGACGGGTACGTCCCGGACCCGCAGCGCGTGGAACCACTGCTCGGCCTGGCCGACGGGACAAGTGTCGTCGGCTTCCCCGTGCAGGATCAGCGTCGGCGCGCGCACCGCGTCCACGTGGCTGAGCGGGGACAGCGCGACCTGCCGGTCGCGGTCGCCGATCTCGGTGGTGAACAGGTCGTGGCCGGTGTCGGAGGTGCCGGCCATGCTGATCAGGTCCGTGACGACTCCGCCCGGTACGACGGCGGCGAAGACATCGCTGCGGGCCGACAGCCAGCAGGCCAGGTAGCCGCCGTAGCTGTAGCCGGTCAGTGCGATCCGCCCGGGGTCGGCGAGGCCCTCGGCGACCAGCTCGGCGACCGGTTCGAGTACGTCCTTCTCGTCGGCGTCGCCCCAGGCCCCGATCGCGGCGGTGTAGAACGCCTCGCCGTAGCCGTCGCTGCCCCGGATGTTCAGGGCGAGGATCGTCCAGCCGCGTGACGCGAGTTCCTGGTGGTAGAGGTGCACGGGGTCGGCGTGCGGCGACCAGGCGTTGTGCGGTCCGCCGTGCACGTCGACCAGCAGTGGGCCGTGCGACGGCGCCTTGGGGTCCCGTACGACGAAACCGTGCACCCTGGTGCCGTCGGAGATGGTGAACTCCCGCTCGGTGGAGGGGTGGAGCGTCACGCCGGCGAGGGCCTCCGCCGTGTGCTCGGTGAGGCGGGTGGTGCTGCCGGTGTCGAGGTCGAGGAGCGCGATCTCGCCGAAACTCGACCGGTCGGACACCAGCAGCGCGGCCCGTCCGGCCTTCGCGGCGACCGAACAGCCGCCGACCCCGGTCCCTTCGGCCAGCGGGAACTCGGTGATTTTGTCCGCGGCCAGCTGGTAGAGGCGGGTTACGCCGCGGTCCCGGGCGCAGAAGACGATGTCGGCGCCCCGGAATTGCGGCAGTGCGCCCGGGTAGCCGGGCCCGCCGGGCATCACGTTACGGTCCAGAGCCCCGGTCAGCGGGACGGGCGCCCCACCGTCCAGCGGCTGTCGCAGCAGGGCCAGATGACCGGCCGAAACGGTCGTCCGCCCGACGACCAGGAGCGCGGTCCCGTCGGCGAACCAGTCGACGGGACCTATGAGGCCGGTGGCGGGCCCGGTGAGGCGAGGCATCGCGCCGTCCGCGTCCACGTCGATCACATAGGCGGCCGAAGCCCCGGTCACGTCGGTGTCGCCGCCGATCGACGCCGGGAAGGCGAGCCGGGAGCCGTCGGGCGACCAGGCGGGCGGGCCCGCGTGGAAGTCCCCGTGGGTCAGCTGCCGACTCTCGCCCGTCGCCACGTCCGCCACGAACAGGTGCGTACGGACCGGGCCGAACGCCCCGTCGCCGTCTGCCTTGTAGCCGAGCCGGTCGATGACGACGGGCGCCGCCGGGTCGGGCCGGCACGCCGGTGCGGCGAAGGCGATCCGGGTCCCGTCCGGGCTCCAGACCGGCACCCCGCCACCGTGCTCCGGCTCCCCGTCGGCAAGCGGCGCGGCCTCGCCGCCCGTGGCGGGCAGCAGATGGATCCGGCCCTCGCGCAGGAACGCCACCGTCGTGCCGTCCGGCGACCAGCGCGGCGCGGCATCGGCGGGCCCGCGGGTGAGGCGGCGTGCGGGGCCGCCGTCCGTGCGGACCTCCCACAGCGAGCAGGCGGCGCGGTCGTGTTCGGCGTCCTGGGTGGTCAGGGTGTAGACGACCCGGTCGCCGTCGGGCGACAGGACCGGGTCCGCGGGTATCGCGAACCGGTACAGATCGTCGATGGTCAGTGGCCTGGTCACGGGGCCTCCTCCAGGGTCGGCACGCAGGACAGCAGGGTCTTGGTGAGTTCGTGGTGGGGCCGCTCCAGCACGTCGCAGGTGGGTCCGCTCTCCACGACGCGGCCGGAGTCCATCACGGCCACCCGGTCGGCGAGATAGCGGACGACCGCCAGGTTGTGGGAGATGAAGAGCAGTGCGAAGCCCAGCTCGCGCTGGAGCCCGCGCAGCAGATTGAGGATGGCGCCCTGTACGGACACGTCGAGCGCCGAGGTGATCTCGTCGGCGACGAGTACGTCGGGCCGCGCGGCCAGCGCACGGGCCAGCGCCACCCGCTGCCGCTGACCGCCCGAGAGCGCCGCCGGAGCGAGGGGGGCGCGGCCGGGGTCGATGCCGACCAGCTCAAGGAACCGTGCCACCTCCCGGGTCCTGGCCGCCCGGCCGGTGCGCGGGAGGGCTTCCCCGACAGCGGCGCCGATGCTCATACGGGGATCGAGTGACGCGTACGGATCCTGGAAGACCAGCTGGACGGGGCCGCGACCGGGACGCCTGCCGATGGGCCTGCCGTCCACGAGGATCCGGCCGGACGCGACCGGTGCGAGCCCCACGGCGGCCTTGCCGAGCGTCGACTTGCCGGACCCCGACCCGCCGACCAGGCCGGTCACCGTACCGTCGAGAACGTCGAGGTCCACGTCCCGCACGGCCGTGAAGCGGCCGTAGCGCACGGTGATCCGGCGCATCTGGAGCGAGCTCACCTCGCCACCTCCAGTCCGGCCGGAGCCGTCACGGGGTACCAGCAGGCGACCCGCTTGTGCGGCCCGTGCTCGGCGAGGCCGGGAGCCGCGCTCCTGCACCTGTCTCTGGCCCGGTCGCAACGCGGCGCGAAGGGGCACCCCTCGGGCCGTTCGGTCGGTTCGGGCGGCCGGCCGGGGATGGTCGCCAGCCGGCGTTCGCGGTCGGTGGCCATGGTCGGGACCGCGCCGACCAGTGCACGGGTGTAGGGGTGCGCGGCCCGGGTGAGCAGGTCGTCGACGGGCAGTTCCTCGACGACGTGTCCCGCGTACATGACCAGGACCCGCTCGCAGACCTGCGCGACGACCGCGATGTCGTGGGAGATCAGCAGCAGCGCGGCCCCGGACCGGACGCGTACCTCCGCGAGCAGGTCGAGGACCTGCTTCTGGACCAGCATGTCCAGTGCCGTGGTCGGCTCGTCGGCGATGATCAGCTTGGGTTCGCCCATCAGCCCCATGCCGATCATGGCGCGCTGCCGCATACCGCCGGAGTACTCGTGCGGCCGCTGTCCGGCCCGGCGGGCCGGTGAGGGGATCCGTACGGCCGTCAGCCGGTCGATCGCGCGGGCCGCCGCCTGCGAGCGGGAGGCGCCGAGGTGGACCTCCGCGACCTCGGCGAGCTGGCGGCCCACGCGCAGCGCCGGGTTGAGGGAAGCCATGGGGTCCTGGAACACCATGGCCAGGGACGTACCGAGTCTCGGGTTCGCGCGAAGGTCGTGGCCGTCGAAGCGGAGCGTTCCGGTCGAGACACGGCCGGGGTGGGGGACCAGGCCCGCCAGCGCCAGGGCCGTGAGGCTCTTGCCCGATCCGGACTCGCCCACCAGGCCGACGGCCTCGCCCTCGGCGATGGCCAGGGAGATCCCGCGTACCGCCGCCTGACCGTCCGGGAACGACACCCGCAGGTCGTCGGCCTGGAGCAGGACGTCGCGCGGCGCCACCGGCTCGGGGACCGGGACTTCATGGGCGGATGCGCGTGGTGCACTGTGCCCGCTGGCCTTCGCGACGACCTCGCCGGCCAGGCTGAACGCCATCCCGGTCAGTACGACGGCCACGCCGGGGGCCAGCGCGGCGACCGGGTTGACGTAGATGCGGTCGAGCTCCTCGTTGAGGAGGCGTCCCCAGTCGTAACTGGGCGACTGCACGCCGAGTCCGAGGAACGACAGGCCCGAGAAGGCCACCACGATCCCGGCCGCCGCCTGCGCGGTGAACAGGACCGCCGGTTCGGCGATGTTCGGCAGCACATGGCGCAGCACCAGACGGAACCGGCCGACGCCCAGGATCCTCGCGGCCGCGACGTAGTCCGAACCCGCCACCGCAGCCGTCAGGTTCTGCACCAGCCGGGCCGACGGCGGGACCATCGCGAGGCCGACCGACACCACCGCGCCGGTGGTCCCCACCCCGAAGATCGTCGCGAGGAAGAGGACGAAGAGCAGCCCCGGGAACGCCACAAGAACGCCCACGGCCGCCGTGACGAGACGGCCCGCCCGCCTGCCGAGCACCGCCGGGGCCAGGCCGAGGAGCAGTCCGCCCACGACGCCGATCGCCGTCGCCAGCAAGGTGAGTTGGAGCGTCAGCCGGGTCGCGACCACCACACGGGCGGCGATGTCCCTGCCGAGGTTGTCGGTGCCGAAGAGGTGTTCGGCGCTGCTGCCCTGGTTGATCGCGTCGGTGTTCACGCGGCTCGCGGCGGAGCCGAACAGCGGCGGGCCGAGGAGGGCCACCAGGACGAGCACAGTGAGGGCGGCCAGCGCCGCGATGCCGAGTGGGGTCCTGAGGGTACGGCGGAGCCGGCCCGCGAACGACATATCAGCTCCCGCGGATCGTGGAACGGGGATCGGCGACGGCGACGGCCACGTCGACGGCGAAGGTGATGACGAGCGCCGCCGCCCCGTAGACCAGCACCACGCCCTGCACCAGCGGGTAGTCCTTCTGCGTGATCGCCTGGACGATGGTGGTGCCGAGACCCGGCCAGGCGAATACGTTCTCGATCAGGACGGTCCCCGCGATCAGCGAGGTGAACAGCAGCCCGCCCAGCGTCAGCGAGGACGTCAGCAGATTCGGCAGCGCGTGCCGCAGATAACGCAGCCGCGCGGGAAGCCGCTTGGCCCTGGCCGTACGCATGTAGTCCTCGCCGAGCACCCGGAGCGTCTCCACCCGTACGATCCGGGCCAGCACCACCGCCGGGATGATCGCGAGGGCGAGGACCGGCAGGACGTACGACGAAGGCCCGCCGCGCGACGCCACCGGCAGAACCGGGAACGCCACACCGAACAGCGCGACCAGCCCCACGGCCAGCAGGAATTCGGGCACCGCACCGAGCGTTCCGGTGACCGCCGTGAACGCGAGCTCACCGCGCCGTCGTTTCCCGTCCCTGGTCAGCACGGCCGCCGTCATCCCGACCGGGATCGCGATGAGCATGATCAGGACGAATGCCGGTACGGCGATCTCCAGGGTCGCGGGGAGACGGCCGGAGATGATCTGCGACACCGGCAGGTCGGCGGTGATCGACTGGCCGAGACGGCCCTGCAACAGGCCGCTGACGAAGGCCCCGTACTGCTCCGGCAGGGACTGGTCGAGCCCGAGCGCGTGGCGCCGGGCGTCGACCAGCGCCGGATCGGCGGTCGGGCCGAGCGCCGCCCGCACCGGGTCCCCGGGAACCAGGTGGATCATCGCGAACGACGCGGTGACCAGCACGCCCAGCGACACGAACAGCCGCACGACCCGCCGTACGACGAACCCCGCCCACGGCCCCCGTACGCCGAGCCGGGCCGGCAGTGCCAGGGCCGCCATCAGCCCAGCGTCCTTCGCAGACTCGACGGCACGATCCCGCCGTCGGACCTGAAGGTGACGCCCTTGCCGTACACGGTCTGCGGGTTGGTCACGATCGGGACGACATCGACGCGCTTGATCAGCGCGGCGTCCGCCGCGTCCCACAGGTCGCATCCCGCCTTGCCCGGCTTGGTCGATGCCTCGGCGGTGAGGCGCTCGTACTCGGGGTTGTCGACGCGGCCGAAGTTGGTGCCGCGCGGCGGCACGGGACCGCTGAAGAACCTGGTGAGCTGATCGGGCAGGGACACACCGATCGGCGACCAGGCCACGTCCCACGTGTCCGCGCTCAGCGTGGAGACGACGGTCGCCTGGTCCATCGTCCTGGTGGTCGCCTTCACCCCGAACTCGGTCCACTGCTGGGTGGCCAGTTCCATCGCGGAGCTCACCCGCGGCCCCTGGGTCGACGGGTACGGAGCGGTGATGCTGAGCGGCTTTCCATCCTTGGTCCAGGTCTTGCCGGTCTTCGTCCACCCCGCGGATGTGAGGGCCTCGGCAGCCCGGGCGGTGTCGTGCGCGGGCAGGTTCCCGGTGACGGTGTCGCCGGTACAGGGAGTGGGGGCGATCTCGCCGAGGTTGGTGGCGGGCCTGCCCGTTCCGCCGGTCGCGACGGAACCGATCTGCTTCAGGTCCAGCGCGCCCACCAGGGCTTTGCGCACCGCAGGGTCGGCGGTCGCGTGACCGGAACCCTCGTTGAAGATCAGCTCACCGAAGAGGAGCCGGGTGCTCCGCGACATGACCTTGGCCGCCTTGAGACGGTCCCGGTCGGTCCCGTTGATCTGGGCCGCGTTGACCTCGCCCGCGAGCAGCAGGTTCGTGGCCGTGGACTCGTTGGCCACCACCTTGAAGACCACCGTGTCGGGCATCTCGTCGCCAGTGGCGCCGTCCGGGCCCCAGGTGTAGCCCTTGCGTTTGACGTACGTGAAGTGGTCGCCCGCCACCGCCTCCTTCAGCCGGTACGCGCCGGTCGCGTCGGAGGCGCGGGCCAGCGCCTTCGGGTCGGACAGCCCCTTCTTGCAGGTGAGGGGGAGGAGTTGGGCCATCTCCACGAAGAAGGGTGCGGGCTGCTTGGTGCGTACCGTGACCGTGCGCCTCGCGTCGTCGGCCTCGGCGGCGGCCGTCGGCGGTACGGCGACCCCGAGGAGCGGCGACTGGTTCTTCGGGTCGGCGACGTAGTTGTACACGGCCGCCACGTCCGACGCGGTCAGCGCCGAACCGTCCTGGCAGGTCACGCCCTTGCGTAAGGTGAAAGTGGCCGACGTGGGGGTGGCCGACCAGCGCTGTGCGATGCCCGAGACCGTGGAGCCTTTGGGGCCCTGGTGCACGAGGGTGTCGTAGGCGAATCTGTTCATGGACAGCGCGGAAGAGGCCACTGTTCCCAGCGGGTTGAGGGTCCCGGGGTCCGAGGCGATCGCGATGGTGACGGTTCCGCTGCCGCCGCCTCCGGTCACGCCGCCGCTGCACCCGGTCGTGGCCAGTCCGATCGCCGCGATCGCCGCGGCTGCCGCACCGGTGGTCGTGGTGCTTCTCATCTCATCTGCTCCTCTGCCGGCCTGCGCGAGGGGACGGGGGATTCAGGCACTTCAGGCGTGGGGGTGTTGGAGCGGCGCGTTGGTCAGGCGCGTGGTTCAGGTGCGCGGCTCAGGCGCGTGGGACGGCGCGGCCCAGGTGCAGGAAGCGAGCCTTGTCGCCGTCGCCGAGGAAGGTGTACGTCTGGTACCGGCCGTCCGTCTCTCTTAGAGCGACCAGTGTGCGGGCGTCCAGCGGCACCATGACCGTGCTGTTCGGGGCGTCTTCGCCGGGCAGGGCGGCGGCCGGGCCGAGGGGCCGTACCACCACGGACAGGGCCTCGCCGACCTGCACGACCTCGGCCTCGCAGGTCACCGACTCGTACCGGCCGGTGAAGAAGCGTAGGTCGACCGTCGGCGGTTCGTCGGGCGGGACCGGCAGCGGCGGCACGCTCACTCCGGCCAGGTCTGCCAGCAGCTCGGTGACCAGGACGTGCAGGCCGAAGAACCCGCCCCCGTTGGTGAGGATCGCGACGGCCACGTCCTGCTCCGGCACGATGCGCAGGAGCGCGGACTGGCCGATGGTGCCGCCGTCGTGCCCGATGACCGGGCCGCCCTTCCAGTCGAACAGCTCCCAGCCGAGCCCCCAGTGATCCGCGAGCGGCCCGACGCCCGGCACGGCCGCCTGCGGCTCCCGCATCGCCCGGACGCTCTCCTCGGAGAGCACCCGCGTGCCGTCGGGGGCCACACCGCCGCTGATGTGCATCTTCGCGAAGCGGAGCTGGTCCCGGACGCTGAGCGTCAGCGTCGAACCGGCGGGCGCGTTGGAACGCGGCATGTTCCACAGCGGCGCCTTGACCGGCTCGCCGTCCGGGCCGGGCACATGACCCATCGCCACCCGGTGCCGGATCGCCTCGCCCGGCGAGGTCGCGAGCTCCGTCATGCCGAGCGGGACGGCGATGCGCTCGCGGAGCGCCGCCTCCCAGGTCAGACCGGTGAGCACCTCGACGATCCGGCCGAGGACCACATAGCCGCTGTTGCAGTACGACCACAGCTCACCGCACGTGAACAGCTGCCGCGAAGGACCCGAAAGGCCGGCCACGAACCGCTCGACCGCGTCGTCGCCGGGCCCGTGGTCGTCGAAGATGTCGCCCTCGAAACCACCGGTGTGGCACAGGAGTTGGCGCAGGGTGACAGCCGCGCTCACCGCCTCGTCCGTGACCCGGAAGTCCGGCAGGTAGCGCGCCACGGGCGCGTCCAGGTCGGCCAGGCCCTCGTCGACGAGCTGCATGATCAGCGTCGCCGTCCAGACCTTGGTGACGGACCCGGTCTGGAAGATCGAGTCGGTGGTCGCCGGGTAGCCGGTCTCCTTGTCGAGCACGCCGTACGCCGCCTCGACGATCTCGTCGCCGCGCTGGACGGCGACGGTCGCGCCGGGGATGCGATGCCTCTCGGCCAGTTCGGCAAGGCGTGCCCGCAGATCTTCGGTGTTGACCATGACCACCTCCGTGGAGAGCAGTGAGGGCACAGTAGGCGCCGGCCTGGCAGCGCCGGATCGTCGTGGGAGACGAAAAAGGCGCCCGGGACCTGTGCGTACGTCCGATGACGCCCGATCGCCGGGGTCGGATGATGCCGGAGGCCACAGGAGAGGAGACCCATGGACGTCTACATCTCGGTCGACATGGAAGGCATTTCGGGGATCGCGACCGTTGACCAGATCGCGCGCGGCGGCCACGGATACCCGCGGGCCCAGCAGTTGATGACCGCCGAGGCGAACGCGGCGATCGAGGGGGCGTTCGACGCCGGAGCGGACTCGGTCGCGGTGAACGACAGCCACGGCACCATGGACAACTTCCTGCAGGACAGGCTCGACGAGCGGGCCCGCCTGATCACCGGCAGCCCGAAGGCGCAGTGCATGGCGCACGGCATCGGCGGCGACCACGGGGTTGCGCTGTTCGTCGGCTACCACGCGGCGGGCGGCTGCCCCGGCGTACTCGCCCACAGTTTCTCGTCGTTCTTCGCCTGGCTGAAACTGGGCGACCGTATCGTGTCGGAGGCCGAGATCAACGCGCTCCTCGCCGCCGAACACGGCGTTCCCGTCGGCCTGGTGACCGGCGACGACCAGATCTGCGCGCTGGCGCAACGCCGGTTCCCCGGCGTGGTCACCGCCACGGTCAAGCGCGCCGAGGGCTACACCGCCGCCGACAGCCTCCACCCCCGCCGGGCACAGGCCCTGGTCCGCGCCGCGGCGGCCGAGGCGGTGAAGAACGCCGGCGCGCTCCGGCCGGTGGCGATCCCCGACCGGCTCGTGCTGACCGCCGGGTTCCAGATCCCGACGGCGGCCGAGTCCGCGGCGGACGTGCCGGGTGCGGTGCGGCTCGACGAGACGACGGTGACGTGCGAAGTCTCGGACCCCAGCAGCCTGATCGGCCTGATCAGGGTCTGGTACTCAACGGCCGCACTGGCCGCGAGATCGCGCCTGCCGATGATCGACGTGCGGTAGGCACCGGCCGTACTTGAGCCCGTCCTGCGTTTGAGGGTGCTCCCCTACGCCCTGCGGGCGTGGGGGCCCCAGAAGGGCAGCCCTGGGTACGCCCTTGCACCGCTCACCTCGGCGGCGCCACCATCCCCGTCTCGTACGCGATGATCACAAGGTGAACCCGGTCGCGCGCGCCGAGTTTCGTGAACAGCCGCGCCACGTGCGCCTTTACGGTGGCCACGCTGATGCACAGGTGGCTTGCGATCTCGCTGTTCGACAGGCCGCGTCCGACAAGGGTCATCACCTCGCGTTCCCGCCCGGTGATGCCCTCGACCGACCGTGGCGGCCGGGCCGGTTCGGGGCGGGCGGCGAACTCCTCGATGAGGCGGCGCGTGACGCTCGGCGCGATCAGGCCGTCCCCGGCGGCGACCACGCGTATCGCCGCGAGGATGTCCTCCAGGGCCATGTCCTTGACGAGGAACCCGCTCGCCCCGGCGCGGAGCGCGCCGTAGACGTAATCGTCGTCGTCGAACGTGGTGAGGACGAGGACGCGCGCCGCATCCGAGCCCGCCGTGATCAGCCGGGTGGCCTCGATGCCGTCCATACCCGGCATGCGGATGTCCATCACCACCACATCGGGATGTACGTCCCCGGCCAGCCGGACCGCCTCCGCTCCCGTTCCGGCCTCTCCCACGACGTCGATGTCCGGGGTGTCGGCCATCAGTACACGCAGGCCGGCGCGTACCAGCGGCTGGTCGTCGGCGAGCACGATACGGACCGTCATCCGGCTCCTTCGGAGAGGGGCAGCCTGGCCGCCACGTGAAAGCCGCCTTCGGGCCGGGGCCCGGCGGTGAAGTGTCCGCGCAGCAGGCCGACCCGCTCCCGCATGCCGACGATGCCCCAGCCGGTGTCGCCGCCGGTGCCGGGGACCGGGCCGCCGCGGCCGTCGTCCTCGACCTCTATGGACAGCTCGGCGTCCCGGTAGTCGACGGTCACCCGGCAGTCGGGGGTGCCCGCGTGGCGTACCACGTTGGTGAGCGCTTCCTGAAGGATCCGGAACGCCGCCAGGTCGATGTCGGCGGGCAGCGGCCGCCGCTCTCCCCGCCACCGCACATCGACCCGTACGCCTGCGTCCGACGTCGACGCGGCCAGCCGGCCCACGTCGGCCAGCCCGGGCATCGGGTCGAGCGGCGTGGCTCGGCGACCGGGCCCGGATTCGGAGCCCGGTTCGGAGCCGGGTTCGGAGCCCGGCTCCGTGCGGCGCAGCGCACCCAGCGTCCGCCGCAGCCCCGCGAGGGTTTCCCGGCTGGTGGCTTCGATGGTGCTGAGCGCGTTGCGCGCCTCGTCCGGCTGCGTGTCGATGACCCGGCTGCCGACCCCTGCCTGGATGGCGATGACGCCGATGCTGTGCGCGATCATGTCGTGCAACTCGCGGGCGATGCGCAGCCGTTCCGCGGTGACGGCCTGAGCCGCGGTCTGCGAGCGCAGCGCCGCGGCGTGCTCGCGGCGCTCGCGGACCGAGTAACCCGCCAGCCAGGCGGCGAGGACCGCCAGTACGAGAAACACAACCGCGTTGGTGTGTTCGCCCGACCCGTTCGTGTAGTAGCGGACGGAGCCGATCTGCGCGCCGAGCGTCAGAACGGCGGCCGCGATCGCGGTGCGGCGCGTGCGGTTGGCCACGAGGAAGCCGACGGCGAGATCGTTCACCAGGACCAGCACATAGACGATCTCCCAGTACGGCCACGTGGTCGCCGCGGCGAACGTACCGACGAGCATCAGCGCCACCGCAGGCAGCGGACTGCGCCGCAGCAGACCGATCAACAGGACGGTAGCGACGCCCGACAGAACAACCCGCAGGGCAACGGAGCGATAAGGCCCGGCCTGTACCGAGAAGAACAGGACGAACGGGTACGCCACAGCCCCGGCCCAGGCCAGGACCGTCCACGCGACGGGCGGCCCCACGCTCCTCACCCGCGCAGGGCGTCGAGAACTCGTCGTCGTAGTGGGCATGAGGGGATCGTAACCGCCTGACCTGCGGCAGAGCATTGGTCCGTGGACCTACGCCCACGGGCTACAACGGCCGCCGCGAGTGTGGCCGACGGCCCGATGCCGTACGGGCACAGCTCCCGGCACCGTTGGCCGGGTGATCGAAGTCAACGAACTGACCAAGCGATACGGCGCAACCACCGCCGTCAACGGCCTCACCTTCACCGTGCACCCCGGGCACGTCACCGGGTTCCTCGGACCCAACGGCGCCGGAAAGAGCACCACTTTGCGGCTGCTCCTCGGCCTGAACGACCCCACCGGCGGAACCGCCACCATCGACGGCCGCCCGTTCCGCGACCGCCCGCGCGGCCTGCGTCACGTCGGCGCGCTGCTCGACGCGGGCGACGTCCACGGCGGGCACACCGCTCGGGCTCACCTGCACGCCCTGGCCCGCAGCAACCGCATCCCGCGCGGCCGGGTGGACGAGGTCCTGCGGGAGGTCGGTCTTGCCGAGGCGGGGCGGCGCCGCATTGGTGGGTTCTCTCTCGGCATGAGGCAGCGCCTCGGAATCGCCGCCGCGCTGCTCGGCGACCCACCGGTGCTGCTGTTCGACGAGCCGATCAACGGCCTTGACCCGGAAGGCGTGTTGTGGGTGCGGGGCCTGTTCCGCCGACTGGCCGCCGAGGGACGCACGGTCTTCGTCTCCAGCCACCTGATGACCGAGATGGAGCACACCGCCGACCATCTGGTCGTCATCGGCCGGGGCGAGCTGATCGCGGCGGAGAGCGTCACGGAGTTCGCGGCCCGCGGTACGCGTACGAGCGTCACCGTGCGTACGCCGGAGAGCGCTGCGCTGACGGCCGTACTGACGGCGGAAGGAGCATCCGTACAACCGGACGGGCATCCGGACCGCGGCGATGCCCTCACGGTGACCGGCCTGACCGCGGCCCGTATCGGCGAACTCGCCCTCCACCACCGGATCCTGCTTCACGAACTGGCCACCCGCGCCTCCTCGCTGGAAGAGGCATTCATGGAACTCACCGCCGACAGCGTCGAATACCTCGCCGGAGAACCCCGATGACCATACTCTCGACCGAGCCCCGCGCCCGCTTCACCGACCTCCTCGCAGCCGAGTGGATCAAGCTCTGGTCGCTGCGCTCGACCCCCTGGGCCTTCACGGTCGGCGCGCTGATCGTCATCGGCATCAATGTGAACGCCGCCGTAGCCGACCACAACAACTGGCCGGGCTACCCCGACGGCATCAAGGCCCTCTTCGTGCCCATCTGGGCCATGCGGGACGCATATACGGCCGGAGCCTCCATGGTCCTCATGCTCGCTGCGGGCAGTATCGGCGCGCTCACGATCGCCAGCGAGTACAGCACCGGACAGTTCCGTACGACCTTCGCGGCCGTCCCCGCCCGTGGCTCGGTCGTGGCCGCCAAGATGTCCGTCGTGACGGTGATCATGCTGGTGTACGGCACTGTCCTCGCGGTGACGTCGTTCGGCGTGACCCAGGCCGTCCTGTCCGGGCGGCACGTGGGTCTGCCCTTCGACTACCCCGGCGCACTGCGCGTCATGGCGGCGTCCGCCCTGCTCGCCCCTGTGTGCGCGCTGACCGGCATGGCTCTCGGCGCGGTCGTCCGGCACACCGCGGCCACCGTCGTCACGCTCACCTTCGTGCTCCTGGTGCTGCCGTCCCTCCTCAACGCCCGCAATCACTTCTCGGCCACCGTCCTGCACGCCCTGCCCCAAGGGGCGTGGGAGCAGCTGACCGAGGTCGGCGACCACTCCTTCATGCCGGACCGCCACCCGGCGACGATCACCGGGTCGTGGATGGTCTTCGCGGCCTGGTCACTCGTATCGGCTGTCGTCGCCATGGTCGTCGTACGCCGCCGCGACCTGTGAACACACCGGCCCCGCGGCCCCTGGTCCGCCGGGCTCCCGGGGCCTAGATACCGAACGGTGCGGCGTAGCGGACGGTGCCGCTGGGCAGCGGGTGGTCGGCGTCGAGGGTGAGGGCCATCATGGCCTCGTCCGGGACGTCGATGCTGAGGCCGATGCCGTGGGCGGAGGCGCGGGTGAAGCCGAACCGCGGGTAGTAGGCCGGGTGTCCGAGGACGGTGACGAAGTATTCGCCCATGTCCTTGGCGGCCTGGAGTGCGGTGCGGATGGCGGCGGATCCGGCGCCGGTCTTCTGGTACTCGGGGAGTACGGACACGGGGGCCAGGCACAGCGCCGGGGTGTCGTCGATGTGACAGCGGGTCAGCAGCGCGTGGCCGACGAGCTTGCCGTCCTGGTCGGTGGCGACGATGGACAGACCGTCGATCCAGGAGCTGTCGGTACGCAGAGCGTCGACGAGATCGGCTTCCAGCGCCGTCTCGAAGGCCGCCAGGACGATCTCGCGGACGGCGGGGATGTCGGCGCTGGTCTCGGCGCGCGTGTTCCAGTGGATGCGAGTGCTCATGATGGGATGCAGGTTAGCCGTGGGGGGTATGGACCGGGGCTGAATGCTCCGACGACTACCGGTTGTGACTGAGCGCTGTAGTCGGCCGGGCCGGCCGACTACAGCGCTCGTCGCGAAGTCAGGGCGTCCGCCGAGATCAGACCGCCGGGGCCGGGTAGGTCGGGTATTCCACCCCGGATACGTGCTGGACGACGCGGATCACCTGGCAGGAGTAGCCGAACTCGTTGTCGTACCAGAGGTAGAGGATCGCGTTGTCGCCCTCGACCTTGGTGGCGCCGGCGTCGACGATCGAGGCGTGGCGCGAGCCGATGAAGTCGCTCGACACCGCGTCGGGTGCCGTGGTGAAGTCGATCTGGCGCTTGAGCGGCGAGGTCAGCGACACATCGCGGAGGTAGTCGAGGACCTCCTCGCGGTTGGTCTCGCGCGCGAGCTGCAGGTTGAGGATCGCGATCGAGACGTCCGGCACCGGAACGCGGATCGAGCTGCCGGTGATCTTTGCCTTGAGGTCGGGCAGCGCCTTGGCGACGGCGGAGGCGGCACCGGTCTCGGTGATGACCATGTTGAGCGCCGCCGAGCGGCCGCGGCGGTCGGCACCGTGGTAGTTGTCCAGCAGGTTCTGGTCGTTGGTGAACGAGTGGACGGTCTCCACGTGGCCGCGCAGGACGCCGTACTCGTCCGCCATCGCCTTCAGCGGCGGGGCGATCGCGTTGGTGGTGCAGGAGGCGCAGGACAGGATCTGCTCGTCCGGCTTGATCGTGTCGTGGTTGACGCCGTGCACGATGTTGGGGACGTCGCCCTTGCCCGGAGCGGTCAGGACGACCTTGTCGATGCCGGGGCGCAGGTGCTTCGACAGGCCCGCGCGGTCGCGCCACTTGCCGGTGTTGTCGATGAGGATGGCGTCCTTGATGCCGTACGCCGTGTAGTCGACCTCCGACGGGTCGCCGGCGTGGATCACCTTGATCTCGTTGCCGTTGGCGATGATGGTGCCGTTCGCCTCGTCGACGGTGATCGTGCCCTGGAACTGGCCGTGGATGGAGTCGCGGCGCAGCAGCGAGGCGCGCTTGACGAGATCCTCGGCGGCCCGGCCGCCGCCCGGGCGGACGACAATGGCGCGCAGCCGCAGTCCGTTGCCGGAGCCGGCCTTCTCGATGAGCAGGCGGGCGACGAGGCGGCCGATGCGGCCGAACCCGTAGAGGACGACGTCGCGCGGCTCGCGGCGCTCTATCTTGTCGGCACCCGTGGCGCCGACGACGGCCCCGGCGGTGAACTCCTCCACCGACAGACCGCGGTCGTCGGTCTTGTACGTCGCGGCGAGCATGCCGATGTCGATCTGGGAAGGACCGAGATCGAGCGTGGTGAGGGCCTGCAGGAACGGCAGCGTCTCGGTGACCGAGAGCTCCTCACCGGCGATCTGCCGGGCGAATCGGTGGGTCTTGAGGATGCTGACCACCGACTTGTTCACCAAGGAGCGGCTGTGAAGCAGGACGGTGACGTCCCGCTCCCGGTGCAGCTTCCCGATGATCGGGATCATCGACTCCGCGATCTCCTCGCGGGTCTTCCAATTGGTGAACGAGTCGTCATTGACAGTCACAGGTTTATCTTTCGAGCTAGGCGGCGCTCATATGCTAACCCCCCGCCATTTTGATCATTCAAACGGTGCCACTTGAGTGAACCCTTCCTCGATCTCATTGCATAAAAGTGCGGTGCTGCGTATAGTCATGCCATCGACGAGGAGGAACTCGATGACGGTACGTGCAGCAGTGGCTGGAGCGAGTGGGTATGCGGGCGGGGAGCTGCTCCGCCTGCTCATCGCTCACCCCGGGGTCGAGATCGGCGCCCTGACCGGCCATTCCAACGCAGGTCAGCGCCTCGGCGGACTTCAGCCGCACCTGCTGCCGCTCGCCGGGCGGATCCTCGAGCCGACCACCGCGGAGGTGCTCGCCGGGCACGATGTCGTCTTCCTGGCGCTCCCGCACGGCCAGTCCGCCGCCGTAGCCGAGCAGCTCGGCGACGATGTGCTCGTGGTCGACATGGGCGCCGACTTCCGGCTGGCGGACGCCGCCGACTGGGAGACGTTCTACGGTTCGCCGCACGCCGGCACCTGGCCGTACGGCCTCCCCGAGCTCCCCGGCGCCCGCGCCGCCCTGGCCGGCTCCAAGCGCATCGCCGTGCCCGGCTGCTACCCGACCGCCGTCTCGCTCGCCCTCTTCCCGGCGTACGTCGCCCAGCTCGCGGAGCCGGACGCCGTGATCGTCGCCGCCACCGGCACCTCCGGTGCGGGCAAGGCGCTCAAGCCGCACCTGCTCGGCAGCGAGGTGATGGGCTCGATGACGCCGTACGGTGTCGGCGGCGGCCACCGGCACACCCCCGAAATGATCCAGAACCTGAGCGCGGCGGCAGGAGAGCGGGTCACCGTCTCCTTCACGCCGACCCTCGCCCCCATGTCCCGCGGCATCCTCGCCACGTGCAGCGCCAAGGCGAAGCCGGGGACGACGCCCGAGGGCGTACGGGCCGCATACGAGAAGGCGTACGCCGACGAGCCGTTCGTGCACCTCCTCCCAGAGGGGCAGTGGCCCGCGACGGCGTCCGTCTACGGTTCCAACGCCGTTCAGGTGCAGGTCGCGTACGACGCGGCGGCAGGCCGCATCATCGCGATCAGCGCCATCGACAACCTTGCCAAGGGCACGGCCGGCGGCGCGGTGCAGAGCATGAACATCGCCCTCGGACTTCCCGAGGACACCGGACTTTCCACGACGGGAGTGGCTCCGTGAGCGACGCACGCGCAGCCGCCGGGCTGCAGGCAATGACGAAAGCCGCGCCGCTGCGCTGCGCGGGCGGAGAAGCGAACGAGGAGATGCAGTGAGCGTCACGGCAGCAAAAGGATTCACCGCGGCGGGCATCGCTGCGGGGATCAAGGACAGCGGCAACCCCGACCTGGCCCTCGTGGTCAACAACGGGCCCCGTCTGGCCGCCGCGGGCGTCTTCACCTCCAACCGTGTGAAGGCCGCCCCGGTCCTCTGGTCCGAGCAGGTCGTCAAGGGCGGCCGGATCTCCGCCGTCGTCCTCAATTCCGGTGGTGCCAACGCCTGTACGGGCCCGAAGGGCTTCCAGGACACCCACGCGACGGCTGAGAAGGCCGCCCAGGTTCTCAACAAGGGGGGCCTCAACAAGGGGGGCCTGAACAAGGGGGGCCTGGAGGGCCACAGCGCCGGCGAGATCGCCATCGCCTCCACCGGCCTCATCGGCATCAACCTCCCCATGGACAAGCTCCTCCCCGGCATCGAGAAGGCCGCCACCGAGCTCTCCGCCCACGGCGGCGAGAAGGCCGCCATCGCCATCAAGACCACCGACACGGTGCACAAGACGGCGGTCGCGGGCGGCGAAGGATGGACCGTCGGCGGCATGGCCAAGGGCGCGGGCATGCTCGCACCCGGCCTTGCCACGATGCTCGTCGTGCTGACCACCGACGCCGACGCCGAAGCGGACGTACTCGACAGGGCGCTGCGCGACGCAACCCGCCAGACCTTCGACCGCGTCGACTCCGACGGCTGCATGTCGACGAACGACACCGTGCTGCTGCTCGCCTCCGGCGCGTCCCAAGTGACCCCCGGCTACGACGAGTTCGCCGCGGCTGTACGCACCGTCTGCGACGATCTCGCCCGCCAGCTCATCGGCGACGCCGAGGGGGCCAGCAAGGACATCCGGATCGAGGTCATCAACGCCGCGACCGAGGACGACGCCGTCGAGGTGGGCCGCTCCATCGCCCGTAACAACCTCCTCAAGTGCGCCATCCACGGCGAGGACCCCAACTGGGGGCGTGTCCTCTCAGCGATCGGCACCACGCAGGCCGCGTTCGACCCCGACAGGCTCAATGTCGCCATCAACGGCATCTGGGTCTGCAAGAACGGCTGCGTCGGCGAGGACCGCGACCTGGTCGACATGCGCTACCGCGAGGTCAAGATCACCGCAGACCTCGCCGAAGGCACCGAGTCGGCCGTCATCTGGGCCAACGACCTCACCGCCGATTACGTCCACGAGAACAGCGCGTACAGCTCATGAGCACTCGTAAGCACACCGCACTGCCCAAGGCGCAGATCCTCGTCGAGGCGTTGCCCTGGCTCACCCGCCACCACGGCCGCACCGTCGTCATCAAGTTCGGCGGAAACGCCATGATCGACGAGGACCTCAAGGCCGCCTTCGCCCAGGACGTCGTCTTCCTGCGCCACGCCGGTCTCAAGCCGGTCGTCGTGCACGGCGGCGGCCCGCAGATCAGCGCGCAGCTCGACCGGCACGGCCTGGTCAGCGAGTTCAAGGCGGGCCTGCGGGTCACCACGCCCGAGGCCATGGACGTCGTACGCATGGTCCTGGCCGGGCAGGTGCAGCGCGAGCTCGTCGGGCTGCTCAACCAGCACGGGCCGCTCGCCGTCGGCATGACCGGCGAGGACGCGCACACCATCACCGCCACCCAGCACTTCCCGCAGATCGACGGCGAGTCCGTCGACATCGGGAGGGTCGGCGAGATCACCGAGATCGACACCGGTGCGATTCAGGCGCTGCTCGACGACGGCCGTATCCCGGTCGTCTCGTCCATCGCCCGCAGCGCCGACGACCACCACGTCTACAACGTCAACGCCGACACCGCAGCGGCCGCGCTCGCCGCCGCGCTCGGCGCCGAGACGCTGATGGTGCTCACCGACGTCGAGGGCCTCTACGAGGACTGGCCCAACAGCGACGAAGTGATCAGCAGGCTCACCGCGAAGGAGCTGGAGAAGCTGCTGCCCGACCTCTCCAGCGGAATGGTCCCCAAGATGAAGGGCTGCCTGCACGCCGTACGCAACGGGGTCAACACCGCCCGCGTCATCGACGGCCGTGTCCAGCACTCGATCCTGCTGGAGATCTTCACCGACGAGGGCATCGGCACGATGGTCGTGCCCGACGAGCACGAAGGGGGATCGAAGTGACCGAGAACCAGGCCGCCAACCAGGAGCTGACGCAGCGCTGGCAGGGCGTCATGACCGACAACTACGGCACGCCCAGACTGCCGCTCGTACGCGGTGAGGGCGCCAAGGTCTGGGACGCCGACGGCAAGGAATACGCCGACTTCGTCGGAGGCATCGCCGTGAACGCGCTCGGCCACGCCCACCCGGCCGTCGTCGAAGCCGTGTCCCGCCAGATCGCCTCCCTCGGCCACGTCTCGAACCTGTTCGTCGCCGAGCCGCCCGTCGCGCTCGCCGAGCGGCTGATCCAGATCTCCGGGCGCCCCGGCCGCGTCTACTTCTGCAACTCCGGCGCCGAGGCCAACGAGGCAGCCTTCAAGATCGGGCGGCTCACCGGCCGTACGCACATGGTGGCCACCGACGGCGGCTTCCACGGCCGCACCATGGGCGCCCTCGCGCTCACCGGCCAGCCTGCCAAGCGGACCCCGTTCCTGCCGCTCCCCGGCGATGTCACGCACGTCCCGTTCGGCGACGTCGAAGCTCTGCGCGCCGCAGTCACCACCGACACCGCGCTGCTGGTCATCGAGCCGATCCAGGGCGAGATCGGCGTCGTTGTCCCGCCCAAGGACTACCTGAAGGCCGCTCGCGAGATCACCCGCGCCACCGGCACCCTCCTCGTACTCGACGAGGTCCAGACCGGCATCGGGCGCACGGGACACTGGTTCGAGTACCAGGCGCACGACGGCGTCGACCCCGACATCGTCACCCTCGCCAAGGGCCTCGGCGGCGGACTGCCGATCGGTGCGACCCTCGCCTTCGGCACGGCCGCCGACCTACTCAAGCCCGGCCAGCACGGCACGACCTTCGGCGGCAACCCCGTCGCGTGCGCCGCCGGACTCGCCGTACTGGACACCATCGCGGCCGACGGACTCCTCGACCACGTCAAGCGGATCGGGGAGAAACTGCGCGACGGAATCGAGTCACTGGGACACCCTCTCGTCTCCCACGTCCGTGGTGCGGGACTGCTCCTGGGTATCGTGCTCACCGAGTCCCTTGCTCCCCAGGTGCAGCAAGCGGCTCAGGACGCCGGTCTCCTGGTGAACGCGCCCGCCCCCGATGTCGTACGCCTCATGCCGGCGTTCGTCATCGGCGACGAAGAGGTGGAAGCGTTCCTCCAGGCCATCCCCGGCGTTCTCGACACCGCACACGGGGACCAACGATCCGGAGAATGACACCGATGACCGAGGCGCAGGCGCAGGACCACGAGCACGGCGGCCCTGCCGTACCGCAGACCCGCACCGCCAGGCACCGCCGGATCGTGGACATCCTGAACCGGCAGCCGGTGCGCTCGCAGAGCCAGCTGGCCAAGCTTCTCGCCGACGACGGGCTGAGCGTTACCCAGGCGACGCTCTCCCGCGACCTCGACGAGCTGGGCGCGGTGAAGATCCGCAACACCGGCGGCGAGCTGATCTACGCCGTCCCGAGCGAGGGCGGCTACCGCACCCCGCACGCGCCGCTCGGCGAGTCCGCCAAGGAGGAGCGGATGCGGCGCCTCTCCGGGGAGCTGCTGATCTCCGCGGAGGCCTCGGCGAACCTCGTTGTCCTGCGTACGCCGCCGGGCGCCGCGCAGTTCCTGGCCTCGGCCATCGACCAGGCGGAGCTGAACGCGGTCCTCGGCACGATCGCGGGCGACGACACGCTGCTCCTGATCAGCCGGGACCCGGCGGGCGGCCAGGCGCTGGCGGACCACCTCCTGCGCCTGGCCCAGAACGACCGCTAGCGCGCCTGCGGCGACGGGCTGAATTCAGTCCGTCGCCGCAGGTCAGTAGCGGGTCAGTAGCGGGTGATCGCGATCGACCCCGCCCGCGTCCCGATCGCGATGTGCGGATCACGGTCCGGATCGGCCCACGCCAGGACCCGGGCCATCGCCCACGCCGGCACGGACACGCAGCCCGCCGTGGACCCAGGCCCATTGACGTGCAGGAAGATGCCCGCGCCCCGCCCCCGCACTGGCCGGTCGTAGTTGAACCCGATGACCATGGCACGGGAGTACTGCTTGCCGTACGTGATCAGGTGCTCGGACTCGCTCGCCCGGCAGTCGGGGGACAGTGGCTCCGACCACCGGTTGTAGTGGCGCGACTGATTGTCCTGGCACCACCACGACTTGTCGGTCACCCGGCGGTACTCCATCTCGGTCCCGGCCGGCGCCGGCTTGATCCCGAAGGCGTACGGCAGGTCGTAGAGCCCGGTGGGCGTCGTGTTCGTGCCCTGCTCGCGCGCGCTGCCCGCCACGAGCCCCTTCTCGCCGAACCTCGCCTCGGAGGACCCGACGGCGACCCACCGCCCGTACCGCCGACCGCCCCGCCGCTCCCACCACGTCACCCGCCCCGTGGTGGAGCCGGTGCGCGGCGCCTCGGCCGTGATCAGCTGGGTGCCGCCGCCCGTGTCGGCCATCCGCTCGGGCAACAGCTCGTCGCAGCCGGGCGCGGCGGCGACGGAGCAGACGGACAGGAACGCGGCACCCAGTGCGAGAGCCGCTGTACGCACGATTCGCATGCGGCGACCGTAAATGGCCGACGACGACCTCCTAAACCGCCGTTCGGCTCAATCCGTACGCATCGGCAGCGGAAGCGGCAGCGCAGGCAGCCCGTCCAGGCTCACGCCGACGGTGCCCTTCTTCTCGCAGTACGCCGCGAACTCCTCGTCCGTCTTACGGGCGAAGTGCTCGGCGTGCTGCGTCCGCTCCTCCTGATACTCCATGAAGGGGACGGCGAACCCGCAGCTGTCGCTGATGCGCCGGGCGTGAACCACGACAATGGCACGCGCACTCGGCCCGTCGACGCCCGCATCCTTGAACCGCATGATGAGCCCCGCCCACCGAGGATCGTCCCGGAACACGGCCTCCCCCTCACCGTGCACCCGCAACACCTTCGGCGGCCCGCTGAACGCGCACCACATCAGAGTGATCCGCCCGTTCTCCCGCACATGCGCGACGGTCTCGGCGCTGCTGCCACCGAAGTCCAGATACGCGAGCGTCATCTCGTCCAGCACAACGAGCGTCCCGGCCCGGCCCTTGGGCGAAAGGTTGACATGCCCGCCGGCGGCCAGCGGAGCAGTGGCTGTGAAGAAGACGGGCTGATTCTCGATGAACGTGCGAATCCTGCCGTCTATGCGTTCGTAAAGCTTTCCCATGCCACGGATTATGCGTGTCAACTCCCGGCGTCGGCAGGATATTTCACCTGCTGGGCACGGCACAGGGACCGGTAGTGGTCACTGGTGTCCAGCAGTTCCTCATGGCTGCCCGTCGCCACGACCTCGCCCCCGTCGAGGACCACGATCAGGTCTGCGGCGCGGATGGTCGAGAACCGGTGGGCGATGACCAGCAGCGCGCATTCGGCGGAGGTCTGGCTGATCGAACGGCGGAGTGCTGCCTCGTTGACCGCGTCCAGGTGGGCGGTGGGCTCGTCGAGCAGCAGGAGGCTGGGGCGGGTGAGCAGGGAGCGGGCTATGGCTATGCGCTGGCGTTCGCCGCCCGAGAGCGCCATGCCGTGTTCGCCGGCGTCGGTGTCGAGCCCGCGGGGCAGCCGGGATGCCAGGTCGGTCAGCTGGGCCAGCTCCACCACGCGTTCGAGCTCCGCCTCCCCTGCGTCCGGGGCGGCGTAGAGCAGGTTTTCGCGCAGTGTGCCGTACAGCACCGGGGCGTGCTGCTCCACGAGGCCGATCCGTGCGCGGTGCTGTGCGCGGGTGAGGGTTCGTACGTCGCCGCCCTCGAACAGGACGAGGCCGTCGTCGGGGTCGTAGAAGCGTTCCGTGAGCGCGAAGACGGTCGATTTGCCGACGCCGGAGCTGCCGATCAGGGCGACGTGGCCGCGTGGGGGCACCTGGAAGGAGACCCCACGCAGTACCGGCCGGTCCGGGTCGTAGCCGAACCACACGTCCCGGAACTCCAGCACCGGTGGGCGGCTGCGGGCGTCGACGTCCGGCGGGGAGGTGAGGTGGTTGTGGTGCTGGGCGGGCTCGGCGTTCGGTTCCTTCGGCAGGTCGAGGATCTCGGTGATCCGTCGTAGCGCGCCCGCGCCCTGCTGCATGGTGCTCACCGCCTGGAAGACCGCACCGACCGGGCCCACCAGATAGAGCATGTAGAGCAGGAAAGCCGCCAGGTCTGCGACGGAGCCCCCCTCGCCCGCGACCCGTACGCCACCGATGAGCAGGACCACCAGGAAGGAACCGTGGATCGTCAGTTCGATCGCCGGTGCGACCACGGCGTCCAGCTTTCCCACCCGTACGCCCGCTGAGAAGGCGGACCTGGCCTCTGCGCCGATGCGGTCAGCCTCCCGTCGTTCGGCGCGGCTCGCCCGTACGGTGCGGATGGCGCCCAGCGCCCGCTCCAGTTCCGCGGTCATGGCGCCTGTGGCCTGCTGGGCGCGGAGCGAGGCGCGGGCGATTCCGTGCAGCACCGAGGCGATCATCAGCGCGCCGAAGGTGACCAGGGCGATGACGACGAGGAAGAGAGCCCAGTCGAGCCAGACCATCAGGGCGATCACACCCACGAGGCCGATGCTGCCGGTGACCGCGTCGGTGAAGCCCTGGGCGATGAGCAGGCGCAGGGCTGTGCTGTCGGTGCCCGCACGCGAGATCAGGTCGCCGATCCGATGCCGGTCGTACGTCCTCATGGGCAGCCGCAGCAGGTGGTCGATGAGGTCGAGGCGCACGCCGAGTACGACCCCTTCGCCGGTACGCGCAAGGACGTAGCCCGCCACGGCCTGGACCAGCGCCTGGGCGGCGAACAGTGCGATCAGCAGGCCGACAGGGCCGGCGATGCCCGTCCCCGCTGCGGACGACTCGATGACACGTTTGACCACCAGCGGCTGGGCCAGGCCCAGCGCCGAGGCGACCAGCGTCAGCGTCACCGCGCCGGCGACCCACCGCCGGTGCCCGCGCAGTACACGCAGGACTTCCCGGGGTCCGGTGAGACGTCCGCCGCTCACGCCGCTCGCGCTGCTCATGGCACGGTGAAGAAGGCCCGGAAGTAGTCGGCTGGGACGCCCTCGCCGACCGGCACGCCTTCGGCCTCCACCCAGGCGTGCGCGGCGAACGGCGGCAGCCTCCGCGCGCCCACGCACCAGGTCGGCCACCGCCCGTGCAGGCGGCACAGCATGGCGGTGGCCAGTGACCGGGCCAGGCAGCCCTCCGGCGCCGCGCACGTGAGGCTGACCGCGACCACCGCATCGCGGGCCGCCCGGGCTTCGTCGTAACGAGCCGGACGGGCACCGTGGCTCACCCTGCGCAGCACTGCGCGGATACGTCGCGGAGGGCGGCCGGCCAGCAGCCGGGCCAGTACGACGACAAGACGCACCTCGATCCGGCGACCCAGCGGCACCGTGCGCGGTTCGTGGGTGACAGCTTCGGGAAGGGGCACCGGAACTCTCCTCTCACCGGCCTGACCAGTCGCTACCGCTCCACCAGCCCGGACGAGTCGAGCGCCTCGACCAGATCCTGTACGTCCTCGCGCGCGGTCGCCGCATCGACGTCACAGGCACCGCTCAGCTCCTGCGCTGCCTCCTCCGACGTGTTGCCGGCCAGCAGGCTCCGCAGAACCTGGGCACCGGTGGGGTTCAGTTCCCAGTACTCGCCGTTGTCCTCGTCGAGCAGGGCGATCCCGTACTCGGTATCGGCACAGGACACGCCGGTACGCAGCTTGAGTGTCATGGCTTCGCTCCCGCCTTCGGGTGGGTGGTGGCCCGTTCCCAGGCGCGCAGCCACACTTCGCAGGCCACGGTCTGGTAGAGCCCGCCGTGCAGGTCGTGGGGATCGTGCGGGTCGAGCGGGCGCGTGCACAGCCTGCGCAGTTCAGCCGCGTCGATCAGTCCGAGCCGGCCCAGCCGGGAGTCGTCCCACAGGGCGAGCAGATCCGCCCGGTTCGACCGCAGCGCGACATTCAGGTCGCAGATGCCCCCCGATTTGGTCTGCCGCGTCAGGCTCTCCGCCGGGACGATGCCGCGCATCGCCTCCAGGATCAGCGGCTTGTACCGCCAGGGGGTGTCCTTCTCCTCCGGACGGACGGCGAGGCCGGCTTCGAGCACCCGGTCGTCGTAATAGGGCGCGGCGAGGGTGATCCCGATCCGGGCGGCGAGCCGGCCGATCTGACGGACGGGACGGGCCGCGTACTGGATTCCCTCGATCTCCAGGTGCTGCCCCTGGCGTTCGGCCAGCGGCTCGCTGGTGGGCGCTGCGGCGCGGATCAACTCCCGTACGGAATCCACCGCTTCCGCGGTCACCCACGGCGGCAGGCTGGGTGCGGGGCCCCAGCCGAGTACGGGCCCTCCCTCCGGCGCCGGTGTGGTGAGCCGGTCCGCCGTTCCCATCAGCCAGCTGTGGTACGGACGACTGTCCGCGAGCTGTCGGAGCATCTGCCTGCGGGACCATCGGTGCTTCGCCGCGAGGGCATTGAGCTGCCGCAGGGCAACGGCCGGACGCGTGCGCACCACCGTACGCAGGTGAGACGTCGAGGAGGCCAGCAGCTCGTCTCCGCCGAAGCCCGTCAGATGCAACCGGGATCCGCGGGCCGCGCCGCGGCGGGCGATCGTGAGCCAGCGTGCGTAGTCCGCGATGCTCCCGCACGGCTCGTCCAGCAACTCGTCCATGTCCAGCAGCCCGTGATAGATCAGCGGCATCTCGTCCTGCGCGATGACGTGGTGCTCCACGCTGTCCAGTGCGGCGGCCGTGCGGGTTGCCCAGAGGACGTCGTCGTCGAGCGGATCGGGGCTCGCAGCGGTGCAGGCGACCACCTTGGAACGCCGGGCCGCCAAGCTGCACACCGAGGTCGAGTCCAGCCCGCTCAGATCGCAGCTGACCAGCTCGTGGCCCCCGGTCCGGACGTCCACGGCGGCCGTCAGCGCCGCCCGAAGCTTTCGCCCGCCTTCGGCCAACGGCAGCTCGGGCTCGGGTGGCGTCCACCAACGGACCTGCTGTGCCTGCCCGTTCTCGTCGAGCAGCAGAAAGCGATCGGTGGGCAGGAAGCTCACACCGCGCCACACCGGTTCGTTCGTCAGAGGGTGAAGAAGGGACGGCACCAGCAGATGAACCGCAAGTCGCCGTTCGTCCATGACGGAACCGAGGAGGAACGCCAGCACATCGGCCCGGTCCGATGCGGCCGCGACTCCGTTGATTTCGGCGGAGAACACCCGCCGGAACCCGGTGACCGTTCCCTGAACGCGTACTTTCCCGTCTGTAGAAGCGACCAGATGCGAATTTCCGGCCAACTCACCGGCAGGCCCGTCGATATCGCGGGGCGTCCGCACGCGCGCAGCCGTATCCGCCAGCCGGCGGCCGACGACCGCGTGCTCGCCCAGCACCACGATTTTGTTACGCCCCGCCTCCCCGACCGCCACCTCTTCCGGGGCCCACCGCCCCAGCATCCAGGGTCGGCCTGACGGATGATGAATTCTGTTCTCTGCGACATCGCGCAATGCCGATTCAAGAGATCCGGCTGCTGCGCAATCGGGAAGAACGACGAACCATGAGGGAACGGAAGTGAGTCCGGTGAATCCCGCCATAGGTGCGCCGCCTTTGCTGGACGTACTGGACGTACTGGACGAGTACTGAACGAGCCTGGCGGCGGCAATCACAGCCGCCACCAGAATTTCCGATTTGCTCGGGATTGATTTCCAGTCAGCTTCCAGTCAGCCGATGAGACGGTGACGGCCCAGAATGTCCGGAGGCCCTGTCCGCTTGACGAAGCCGGTCATCTTCCGGAAGGAACCCACCGGAGACAGGGTCGGGCGCTCGTAGCTGCGCATCTCGGTACACCTCCTCTCGCTCTCGTTCCTCACGGCGTGCGCCTCTCGCGCAGGCTAAATCGCATGAGGGCAAAGGAACCTTGAACCTGAGAGGTCTTGGCCTGACACCCGTACGTACTGACGCAGTCACTTATGCACTCAACTGCGGGGCGTCGTCAGCCTTGCGGCGCGGGCACCGTGCCTCGATGGGCCCGATCGCCTTGCCGCACTTCAAGGCTAGACCTCTGTCCAAGTTTGTGCCATTGCGTCCGGTTGTCCGCGACGCCCGGCGGTACCACGCAGAGCGAGGTTGACGAAACATACGGACCACTGCATACTTATACCCATCACCGCATGCATCGTAAGGAGAAACCCGTGACCGAGCGCGTCGTACTCGCCTACTCGGGCGGCCTGGACACCTCCGTCGCCATCGGCTGGATCGCCGAGGAGACGGGCGCCGAGGTCATCGCCGTTGCCGTGGACGTCGGCCAGGGTGGCGAGGACCTGGACGTCATCCGCAAGCGCGCTCTCGCCTGCGGTGCCGTCGAGGCCGAGGTCGCGGACGCCAAGGACGAATTCGCCGACGAGTACTGCCTCCCGGCGATCAAGGCCAACGCCCTCTACATGGACCGCTACCCGCTGGTCTCCGCCCTCTCCCGGCCGACGATCGTCAAGCACCTCGTCGCCGCCGCCAGGAAGCACAACGCCGGCATCGTCGCCCACGGCTGCACCGGCAAGGGGAACGACCAGGTCCGCTTCGAGGCCGGTATCTCCGCTCTGGGCCCCGACCTGAAGTGCATCGCGCCGGTCCGTGACTACGCGATGACCCGGGACAAGGCCATCGCGTTCTGCGAGGAGAAGAACCTCCCGATCGCGACCACCAAGAAGTCCCCGTACTCCATCGACCAGAACGTCTTCGGGCGCGCTGTCGAGACGGGCTTCCTGGAGGACATCTGGAACGCCCCGATCGAGGACATTTACGAGTACACCTCGAACCCGGCCGTCCCCCGCGAGGCCGACGAGGTCGTCATCTCCTTCAAGGAGGGCGTCCCGGTCGCCATTGACGGCAAGCCCGTGACCGTCCTCCAGGCGATCAAGGAACTCAATGTACGTGCCGGGGCTCAGGGCATCGGCCGGATCGACATGGTCGAGGACCGGCTCGTGGGCATCAAGTCCCGTGAGGTGTACGAGGCACCGGGCGCGATCGCACTGATCACCGCCCACCAGGAGCTGGAGAACGTCACCGTCGAGCGCGAGCTGGCCCGCTACAAGCGGCAGGTCGAGCAGCGCTGGGGCGAGTTGGTATACGACGGTCTGTGGTTCTCGCCGCTCAAGCGGGCCCTGGACGGGCTGATCAATGAGGCGAACCAGTACGTCACCGGTGACATCCGGATGACGCTGCACGGCGGCCGCGCCGTCGTCACGGGACGGAAGTCCGACGAGTCGCTGTACGACTTCAACCTGGCAACGTACGACTCGGGCGACACGTTCGACCAGTCCAAGGCGCAGGGCTTCATCGAGATCTTCGGCCTGTCGTCGAAGATCGCCGCACGGCGTGATCTGCAGGCATAGCCTGACGTGACCTCGCCTGATCACGACTCGTTCGACAGCCCGCCTCCCCGTTCTTCGCCTCGGGGAGGCGGTCGCACATCCCCACCCATGAGGAGCAGTAGCTGTGAGCAGCAACAACGGTGACGTCCGGCTCTGGGGCGGCCGCTTCGCCGACGGACCGGCCGAGGCCCTCGCCAAGCTGTCCGCGTCCGTCCACTTCGACTGGCGTCTCGCGCCGTACGACATTGCGGGCTCCCGCGCCCACGCCCGCGTGCTCCACAAGGCGGGGCTGCTCACCGAGGACGAGCTGCAGCGCATGCAGGCCGGTCTCGACCAGCTGGAGTCCGACGTTGCGGCGGGCACCTTCGTCGGCACCATCGCCGACGAGGACGTGCACACCGCCCTGGAGCGTGGCCTCCTGGAGCGCCTCGGCGCCGACCTCGGCGGCAAGCTGCGCGCGGGCCGGTCCCGCAACGACCAGGTCGCCACGCTCTTCCGGATGTACCTGCGCGACCACGCCCGCATCATCGGCGGCCTCATCGCCGAACTCCAGGACGCGCTCGTCGGCCTCGCCGAGGCGCACCCGGACGTCGCCATGCCCGGCCGTACGCACCTCCAGCACGCCCAGCCGGTCCTCTTCGCCCACCACGTCCTGGCCCACGTCCAGTCGCTGTCGCGGGACGCGGAGCGGCTGCGTCAGTGGGACGAGCGGACGGCCGTATCGCCGTACGGTTCGGGGGCCCTGGCCGGTTCGTCCCTCGGCCTGGACCCGGAGGCGGTCGCCGCCGACCTGGGCTTCGAGCACGGCTCGTCCGCGAACTCCATCGACGGCACGGCGTCGCGCGACTTCGTCGCCGAGTTCGCTTTCATCACCGCGATGATCGGCGTCAATCTCTCCCGGATCGCGGAAGAGATCATCATCTGGAACACGAAGGAGTTCTCCTTCGTCACCCTCCATGACGCCTTCTCCACCGGCTCGTCGATCATGCCGCAGAAGAAGAACCCGGACATCGCCGAGCTCGCGCGAGGCAAGTCCGGCCGCCTCATCGGCAACCTGACCGGCCTGATGGCCACCCTCAAGGCCCTCCCGCTCGCGTACAACCGCGATCTCCAGGAGGACAAGGAGCCGGTCTTCGACTCCTGCGACACCCTCGAAGTCCTGCTGCCCGCCTTCACCGGAATGATGGCCACGCTCACCGTCAACCGCGAGCGCATGGAGGAGCTGGCCCCGGCCGGTTTCTCGCTCGCCACGGACATCGCGGAGTGGCTGGTCAAGCAGGGTGTGCCGTTCCGGGTGGCGCACGAGGTCGCGGGCGAGTGCGTCAAGGAGTGCGAGCTGCACGGCATCGAGCTCGACCAGCTCACCGACGAGCAGTTCGCCAAGATCTCCCCGCACCTGACACCCGAGGTCCGTTCGGTCCTGAACGTCGCGGGCGCCCTCGCCTCCCGCAACGGCCGTGGCGGCACCGCGCCCTCCGCGGTCGCGGTCCAATTGGCCGAGGTGAAGGACGATTTGGCCGCCCAACACGCCTGGGCCACCGCCAAAAAGTAAGCCGCGTGTCCGATTGAGTACGGTGGGGAAGGACGTACTGGACCGTACTCGATCGAATACGCGCGGAGGCCCCGATGCCCTTTGCCCGTCTGGCCAAGGCGACCACTGCGACCGCCCATGTCGGGCTCGGCCTCGCAGCCGTCGGCCGCCCCGGGTACATCACCCTCGGCCGGGACCGTGACCTGCCGGAAGACCGCACCCCCGACGCCCTGCGCGAGCGCGCCCACGAACTGCTGGACGCCGCCTACGCGCAGGGCGTCCGGTATTTCGACGTCGCCCGGTCCTACGGCCGCGCCGAGGAGTTCCTCGCCGGCTGGCTGCGGGACCACCCCGACGTCCAGGACGTCGTGATCGGCAGCAAGTGGGGCTACGCGTACACCGCCGACTGGCGCACCGACGCCGAGGTGCACGAGGTCAAGGACCACAGCGTGGAAGCGTTCGAGAGGCAGCGCGCCGAAACCGGTGAGCTGCTCGGCGAGCGGCTCGATCTGTACCAGATCCACTCCGTCACGCCCGACAGTCCGGCCCTCACCGACACCGCGCTGCACGCCCGCCTGGCCGACCTCGCCGCCTCCGGGGTGACCGTCGGCATCTCCACGAGCGGCCCCGCCCAGGCCGACGCGATCAGGGCGGCCCTGGGCGTCGTGGTCGGCGGGGAGCCCCTGTTCCGTACGGTGCAGGCCACGTACAACCTGCTGGATACGTCGGCGGCGGAGGCTCTGGCGGAGGCTCACGACGCGGGCCTGACCGTGATCGTGAAGGAGGCCCTGGCCAACGGCCGCCTGAGCCCGGACGCGGCCCCGCCGGCCCTGCGAGCCGTCGCCGGGGAAACCGGCGCCACCTGCGACGCCGTCGCCCTCGCCGTGATCCTGCGGCTGCCGTGGGCCGGGGTTCTCCTGTCGGGCGCGGCGACGGTGCTCCAGCTGGCGTCGAACCTGCACGCGGCGGTGGTTGACCTCGACGACAACCAACTGGCCCGCCTCGCCGAGATGCGGGAGGAGCCCGCGGCGTACTGGAAGCACCGCGCGGGGCTGCCCTGGAGCTGACACGGCCACAGGACACTAAATGACAATACGGACATAAGTGGTCACTCTCTGTTTCACTGTCGCTGGGCTGCCGGTCGCGGCGCCCTCTTGGCGTGAAGGAGAGAGAAGCAGTATGAAGATCACGAGCGGCATCCTGAAGCGTGTGGCCGTCCCGGCCGTCGTCATGGGCATGGCACTGCCCCTGGCCCTCGCCACGTCCGCCGGCGCGCAGCAGCCGGGCCCCGCCTCCACGGTGTTCCGTATTTTCGGGACCGTCGCGTACTCCGCGTACAGCGGCGAGAACAACAAGGTCACCGTCGGCGTCGGCCCCGGCAACACTCTGGTTGTCGAGGACAAGGAGGGTATCCGCGCCGGACAGGGATGTGAGCAGGCGACCGACTTGGTTGCCGTGTGTGGGGCCGTCCAGTCGGTCACGCGGATCGTCGCGCAGCTGCGTGACGGCACGGACAACCTGTTCGTGGGAGTGGACAAACCCAGCTCGGTCGTCGCCGGACCCGGTTCCGACGTGGTGGAGACCTCGGGCGGCAACGACGTGATCGATGTCCGGGACGGCGTGAACAACAACGACACAGTGACCAGCTGCGGCGGGGGCACCGACTGGGCCGCCGGTAACCCCGGCGACTACCTCGACCCGACCTGTGAGCGCCGGATCATCTCCTGACGCGGAGCGCGAGGCGTATGACCCTGGCGACGCGCACGGGCTCCGGAGGGACGGGGCGTACGCCGTGCGCGTCGCGCATTTCGAGACCTGCATTAAGAGGCACTTCGAGACGTAAATGTCTCATTCGGGTTATGGTCGTCTCATGACTGTCGACCGCGAGCAGGTGCTCCGCACCGCCGCCGCCCTCCTCTCCCGCAAGGCGACCGCGACCATGGACGAGGTCGCCAAGGCGGCCGGCATCGGCCGGGCCACCCTGCACCGGCACTTCGCAGGCCGCGAAGCTCTCGTCAAGGCCCTCGAAGACCTGGGCATCCGGGAGTTCGAGGCGGCGCTCGACGCCGCCGGGCTCGACGAGGGAACCGCCGCCGCGGGGCTGCGCCGCCTCGTCGCGGAGATCGAGCCCGCCGCCGGCCTGCTCGCCTTCCTCGTCACCGAGAACCAGCTCTTCGAGGGCACCCAGGTGCACGAGGGGTGGGGCCGGCTGGACGCCCGCGTCTCCGCGCACTTCCGGCGCGGACAGGAACAGGGCGAGTTCCGGATCGACCTCACCCCGGCCTGGCTGACCGAGGCCCTGTACGGGCTGATCGGAACCGCCGCGTGGGCCGTCCAGGACGGGCGGGTCGCCGCGAAGGACTTCCAGTACATGATCGTCGAGTTGCTGCTCGGCGGCGCCCGACGGAGCGTGGAGCAATGACCAGTACCGCCCGGCCCGAGACCGAACCGAGGGCCGGGCACCGCGCGGGCCGCTGGCTCGCGCTGTCCGTCCTCGTCCTCGCCGTGCTGCTGGTCGCCGTCGACGCGACCGTGCTCGGCCTCGCGACACCCTTCCTCAGCGAGGACCTCAAGCCGTCCGGCACCCAACTGCTGTGGATCGGCGACGTCTACTCGTTCATCATCGCCGGCCTGCTCGTCTCCATGGGCAGCCTCGGAGACCGGATCGGCCGCAAGAAACTGCTGCTCACCGGCGCGGTCGCATTCGGTGCGGTCTCCGTGCTCAACGCCTACGCCACCAGCCCCGAGATGATGATTCTGGCCCGGGCGCTGCTCGGTGTGGCCGGTGCGACGCTGATGCCGTCGACCCTCGCGCTCATCCGCAACATCTTCCACGACCCCAAGGAACGCAGCGTCGCCATCGGCATCTGGGGCGCGGCGGCCTCCGCCGGAGCGGCAGTCGGCCCGGTCGTCGGCGGCTTCCTGCTCGAACACTTCTGGTGGGGTTCCGTCTTCCTGATCAACCTGCCCGTCATGGCCATCCTGGTCCTCGTCGGCATCAAGCTGCTGCCCGAGTCGAAGGACCCGGCGCCGGGCCCGTGGGACCTGACCAGCGTCGCCCTCTCGCTGGTCGGCATGGTCGCCGTCGTATACGCCGTCAAGGAAGCGGCGGTGCACGGCTTCCGCTGGGACATCGCGGCGGCGGCGGTCCTCGGGCTGGGTGCACTCTTCTGGTTCGTACGACGCCAACTCACGCTTCCCGCGCCGCTGCTGGACATGCGGCTGTTCCACCACCGGGGGTTCTCCGGCGCGGTGCTCGCGGATCTGCTGACCATCCTCGGACTGTCCGGCCTGGTCTTCTTCCTCTCGCAGTTCTTGCAACTCGTCCAGGACCGCTCACCCCTTGAAGCGGGGCTCATCGAACTGCCCGCCGCGATCGGCGCGGTCGGAGCAGGCCTTATGGCCGGTTTTGCGGCGCGCAGGGCGTCGGTCCGCAGTACGGTGTCCGGCGGCCTTGTGGCGCTCGGCCTCTCCCTCGCGGCCTGCACACTGATTGCGGCCGACACGGGCGTGGTGGTGCTGGGCGCGGCCCTGTTCGTGGGCGGAATGGGCGCGGGCCTGGCGTTCACCGTGACGGCGGACGTCATCCTGTCCAGTGTCCCCAAGGAGCAGGCGGGCGCCGCGTCGGCCGTGTCGGAGACGGCGTACGAACTGGGCGCGGCGCTCGGCATCGCACTGCTCGGGTCCATCGTGACCGGCATCTACCGCGACTTCGCTGCCCCCGCCGGCATCCCCGCCGACGTGTCCGCCGCGGCGCACGACTCGCTTGGCGGCGCCGTGGAATCGGCGTCGGCGCTGCCGCAGGAGCAGGCCGCGGCACTGCTCGCGGCGGCGCGGGACGCGTTCACGGACGGCTTCCAGACGGCGGCCATGGCAGGCTCGGCGGTGCTGTTCGCGACGGCGGCCGCGGCGTGGTTCATGCTGCGGGGCCAGAAGCTGGAAGACGGCGTCGAGCACTGAGCGCAACGTGGGAGGGGCTTGTGCCACCGGCCGGTGGCACAAGCCCCTCCCACGTTGCGTCTGCGGTTGCTCAGGCGGCCTTCGCCGGTCGGGCAGTGCTTAGGCGGCCTTCGCCTTCGTGGCGCGGCTCTGTCTGCCGTCCTCGCGGGCGCGGCGCCGGGGGCGCCTTACAGCTTCGGACGGCTGCGCCGGCCTCCGGCCGTCGGGCAGCGCTCAGGCGGCCTTCGCCTTCGTGGCGTACATGTCCACGTACTCCTGGCCGGACAGCCGCATGACCTCGGCCATCACCGAGTCCGTCACCGCGCGCAGCACATAGCGGTCGCGGTCCATGCCCTCGTAGCGCGAGAACTCCATCGGCTCGCCGAAACGGACCGTGACCTTGCCCGGCCGCGGCAGTCCCGCGCCGCCCGGCTGCAGCTTGTCCGTACCGATCATCGCGAACGGCACCACCGGAGCGCCCGTCATCAGTGTGAGGCGCGCGATGCCCGTACGTCCGCGGTAGAGCCGGCCGTCGGGGGAGCGGGTGCCCTCCGGGTAGATCGAGAAGATCTTGCCCTCTTCGAGCACCCGGCGGCCGGTCATCAGCGCCGCGACACCGCCGCGGCCGCCGTCCCGGTCCACCGGGATCATGCCGCAGCTCGTGAAGAACCAGGCCATCAGACGGCCCTTGAGCCCCTTGCCCGTGACGTACTCGTCCTTGCCGATGTAGAAGACCTGCCGGTCGCAGCAGATCGGCATGATCATCGAGTCGATGAACGTCAGGTGGTTCCCCGCCAGAATGACCGGACCGGTCCCGGGAATGTTCTGGGCGCCTTCCACCTGCGGGCGGAACATCAGGCGCATGATCGGTCCGAGCACTGCCTTGATGAGCGCTAGACGGGACAACGGTTCCTCCGGTGTCGTGCTGGGCGGGGGCTGATCGGATGAAGTCTGTGCAGGTGAGGACGATACTCGCGGGCTCCTCCTGATCGCACATCGGGTTCATCACTTCGATACGCAGTGTTGACCTGTGTTTCCACCGCGTTCCGTCCACGGACTCGTCTGCGTCATGCGTAGACGCCTACGATCGGGCCTTGATTCGGGCAGGTGCTGGACATGACACAAGGAGCGTTCATGACACAGGGCGGACAGGCGAACCCCGGGCGGCGGACCGTACTCGGGGCGGCGGTGCTCGGTGCGGGCGGCGTCACTCTCGGACTGCCGGGTACGGCGCGAGCCGACGGCGGCAGGGGTGATGGGCGCGAGGGGTACCGCAGTCTGCCCGTGCCGACCGTCGTGGCGCACCGCGGCGCCAGCGGCTACCGGCCCGAGCACACCATGGGCGCGTACCAACTGGCCCTGGACATGGGCGCGCACGTTATCGAGCAGGACCTGGTCCCCACCAAGGACGGCCACCTCGTCTGCCGCCACGAGAACGACATCACCGGCACGACGGACGTCGCGGCGCACCCCGAATTCGCCGCCCGCAAGACGACCAAGTCGGTGGACGGCGTCTCGATCACCGGCTGGTTCACCGAGGACTTCACGCTCGCCGAGCTCAAGACACTGCGCGCCAAGGAGCGGATCCCCGGCACCCGGCAGGAGAACACGCTGTACGACGGCCGCTGGGAGATACCCACCTTCGAGGAGGTGCTGCGCTGGGCCGACAAGGAGGGCCGCCGTCGCGGGCGCCCCGTCTGGCTCCACGCCGAGACCAAGCACCCCTCGTACTTCCGGAAGCTCGGCCTCGGCCTGGAGGAGCCGCTCGCCAAGCTCCTGCGCCGTTACGGGCGCCACCGCGCGAACTCCCCCATGTTCCTGCAGTCGTTCGAGCCGACCAGCATGCAGCGGATGGCGAAGCTCGTCTCCTGCCCGCGCGTGGTGCTGCTGTGGACCGCCGACGACCGCCCCTGGGACTTCAAGGAGTCGGGCGACCCGCGCACGGTCGCCGATCTGATCACGCCCGAGGGCCTGAAGTGGATCGCGTCGTTCGCCCAGGGCATCGGCCCGCTGGCGGACCTGATCATTCCCAAGGACGCGGCGGGCAAGCTGGGCAAGCCGACCACGCTCGTACGGGACGCGCACGCGAAGGGGCTGATCCTCCACCCGTACACCCTGCGCAACGAGAACACCTTCCTGCCCGCCGACTTCAGGCGCGGCACGGACCCGGCGGCGTACGGGGACGCCTTCGGCGCCTTCAAGGCGTACTTCGAGCAGGGCATCGACGGGATCTTCTCCGACAACCCGGACACCGCGCTGCTGGCGGCCGCCGACTTCGCGAAGCGGTGACCTTGGCGAGCCGGTGACCTTCGCGAGGCCGTGACCTTCGCGAGGCCGTGACCTTCGCGAAGAGATGACCACGGACGGGTGACTGTGGCGTCGCGCGGCAACCGCCGGCCGCCGGCGCCACGTCCCGCGTGGCATGACCATCTCCGTACCCACCGCCCCGTCCAGGACCGCCTCCGACCTCTTCAGAGCGCTGCGCCCACTCCTCGCCGCCGAGGCGAGGGCCGAGGCAGCCGGTGAGGGAGTCGATCCGGGCGACCTCGAACAGGCCGTATGGCTGAGGCTGTTGGAACTCCTGGACGGGGAGGGACCGCCGGCCGACCCCGCGGGCTGGCTGCGCCGCGCCGTACAGGCAGAAGCGCGCCTGGCCCGGCGAAGGACGTGGCGCGAACTGCCGCACCCCGCCCCGCAGGCCGCCACGGGGGACGCCGCCTGCCCGGAACGTGCGGCGCTCACCGAAGAGTGGCGACGCACTCTGCGCGACGCGGTCCGCAGGCTGCCCGGCCGGTGCCCGGGACTCCTGGCTGCGATGTTGTCGCCGACCGACCCCACCTACCGCGAAATCGCAGGGGCGTTGGGAATGTCACAAGGGAGTTTGGGGCCCATGCGTTCCCGTTGCCTGGGATGCCTGCGCAGAATGCTGGCGGCGGAGGTTGCAGCTCCTGGGCAAAGGGGAAAGGAGCGGTAAGCAACCGGCGTAACAGGCGAGCGGGAGGCATGCACACATGGGCATGAGCGTGACCATCTCAGCGGCAACGGCGCAGGATGCCGAGCACATCCTCAAACTGCAGTACCTGTGCTATCAGAGTGAGGCCGAGCTCTACGGCGACTACACCATCGAGCCCCTCACACAGTCGCTCGACGACCTGCGGGCCGAACTCGGCCGCGGCCACGCGCTCGTGGCGCGGCTCGGTGACGAGGTGGTCGCCTCGGTGCGGGCCGCGGTCGACGAGGCGGGGACCGCGCGGATCGCGAAGCTCATCGTCCATCCCCGGATGCAGCGGCACGGCCTCGGCGGCCGGCTGCTCGCCGCGATCGAGGAGCACTTCGCGGGGGAGCCGGCCGCGAAGCGCTTCCAGCTCTTCACCGGCCACCGCAGCGAGGGCAATCTGCGGCTGTACCGCAGCCACGGTTACGCGCCGGTCGCCACGGAGGAGATCGGCCCGGGCTTCAACCTGGTCACCCTCCAGAAGGAGACCGCGGTGCAGGCGTACGTAGCAAGCGCGTAGGGGGATCCCCTTCGCCGGACGGGCTGGAAGTCAGCTCGTCCGGCGTCGGCGGAGCCACAGAATGCCCGTGACCGGCAGCAGCACCGGGATGAACAGGTAGCCCTTCCCGAACGCCGACCAGACCGTCGCATCCGGAAAAGCGGACGGCTCGATCACCGTCCACGTCCCGACAACGACCACGCCGGCAAGCTCCACCGCACAGCACACCAGCGCCGCTCTGCGCGCCGTCTCCCCTCCCCGCACGAGCGTGTACGTGATGAACGCGTAGACCACGGCCGCGACAGCGGACAGTGCGTACGCCAGCGGCGCGCGGTCGAACTCCGTGGCGATCTGGTAGATCGAGCGGGAGACCGCGCCGACCGACATCACGCCGTACAGCCAGACCAGCAGCAGACCGGGCCCCTTGACCAGCCGGGTACGGCCCTGCTTCCCGGCGACGGAACCGGCCATCGTCAGCCTCCCCAGATGTCGTGCAGCCGCACTTCGAGCACAGCCAGCACGACCGCACCGGCCGAGACCGTCACCGAGCCCCAGCGGCTCCGCTCGGCCAGCGACAGAAAACCGGCCGCGGGCACCGCCGTCAGTGCCCCGACCAGGTACGAGACGAAGATCACCGCACCCTGGTCCGGCTTCTCGCCGCGCGACAGCTGCACGATGCCGACCACCAACTGGGCGAGCACGAGCAGCGACACCACGGCCATGCCGATGAAGTGCCAGTCCTTGGTGGGCTGATCGCGGAAGGCGGCGTAACCGCACCACGCGGCGAGTACGAGCGCGGCCGCGGAGACCGCGACCGTCAGGGCGTCAAGCATGACGACGAGCGTATTACGAGAGAGGTGAGCGACGGGGCGCAGGGTCGGGCACCACGAAATCGAGCTGCACGGCCGCCCCACCGCGGAAATCGCCGCCGATCTGCTGCCCGCCGATGTGGTGCCGGGCGCGGTGGCCCGTATCGCTGCCGGCCCGCACGCTCGGCGTGGACCCGGCGCGCTGCGTCGTCTTCGAGGACGCTCCCGCCGGACTTCAGGCGGGGCGCGCGGCGGGCATGAAGACCGTGGCGTTGGCCACAACGCACGACCGCTCCGAGCTGGTGGCGGACATTGTCGTGAGGGACCTCTCGGCAGTGTCCGCCCTGGCCACGCACGACGGCGTGGAGATCACCGCGGCGGACTGACGCGTACTCATAGTGAGACGCCGACGTCCGCTATTCGGACACGAATGATCGGCACGTACTCATGTCTGGTTTACTCATCGCATGACCACGACGAGCAGCCGCACCCTTGCGACCGAGGCGACGATGACGCCCGGTGCTCGTTGTATGTGTCGAATGTGCGCCTTCTGAGGGCCCCTGCCTGAGCCTCGCGCCCCGAAGCGAGACCCGACAGCCGCCCCGTGTCCACCCGAGTACGTACGCACTCGACGGACCGGGCCTGCCCCGCGCACGCGTTGCCTTCCGGTACCCACCGACCCAGCCGTGCCACGTCCACAAGACGAATGCCCCGTGCCCGGCGGACACTTCGCCGCGCACTCGACAGTGACGGAAATCCTGTGATCACCACTACGGGCCTGACCAAGGTCTACCCATCGCGAGGCCGCGAGATCACCGCCCTGGACGGCGTCGACCTGCACGTCCGCGAGGGCGAGGTGTACGGAGTCATCGGCCAGAGCGGCGCCGGCAAGTCCTCCCTTATCCGCTGCGTCAACCTGCTTGAGCGCCCCACCGCCGGCACCGTGACCGTCGACGGCCAGGACCTCACCGCACTCGCCGGACGCGGCCGCCGCGCCGGCAAGGAGCTGCGCGAGGCGCGCAGCCGGATCGGGATGGTCTTCCAGCACTTCAACCTGCTGTCCTCACGCACCGTGAAGGACAACATCGAGCTGCCGCTGGAGATCCTCGGCGTCTCCGGTCAGGCTCGCAGCCGCAAGGCACTGGAACTCCTCGACCTCGTAGGCCTCGCCGACAAGGCCAAGGCCTACCCCGCCCAGCTCTCCGGCGGCCAGAAGCAGCGCGTCGGCATCGCCCGCGCACTGGCCGGCGACCCCAAGGTGCTGCTCTCCGACGAGGCCACCTCGGCCCTCGACCCCGAGACCACCCGCTCGATCCTCCAGCTGCTGCGTGACCTCAACCGGCAGCTCGGCCTGACCGTCCTGCTCATCACGCACGAGATGGACGTCGTGAAGACGATCTGCGACTCGGCCGCGCTGATGAAGAAGGGTCGGATCGTCGAGTCCGGCACGGTGAGCGAACTGCTCGCGACGCCCGGCTCCGAGCTGGCGCAGGAACTGTTCCCGGTGGGCGGCCAGGCGTCGGGTCCCGGACGGACCGTCATCGACGTCACCTTCCACGGTGAGGCCGCGACGCAGCCGGTGATCTCCCAGCTTTCCCGTACGTACAACATCGACATCTCGATACTCGGCGCCGCGATGGACACCGTCGGCGGCAAGCAGATCGGACGGATGCGCATCGAGCTGCCCGGTCCGTACGAGGAGAACGTCGTCCCCGTCGGCTTCCTGCGCGAGCAGGGGCTCCAGGTCGAAGTCGTCGACGAGGACGTGCCCGCAGACGTACCGGCAGACCGAGCCGCGGCCGTACCCGCGCAGACTCCCGCACTGGCCAAGGAAGGTACCAAGTGACCTGGTCGGAGATGCAGCCGCTGCTGTCGCAGGGAACCATCGACACCCTTTACATGGTGCTCTGGTCCACTGTCGTATCGATCATCGGCGGCCTGCCGCTCGGCATCCTCCTCGTCCTCACGGACAAGGGCGGACTGCTCCAGAACGTGGCGGTCAACAAGGTCATCGGCGTGATCGTGAACATCGGCCGCTCGCTGCCGTTCATCATCCTGCTGATCGCCCTGATCCCCTTCACCACGCTGGTCGTCGGCACCTTCATCGGCCCCAGCGCGATGATCGTGCCGCTCGCCATCGGCGCCATCCCCTTCTTCGCCCGGCTCGTCGAGACCGCGATCCGCGAGGTCGACCACGGACTCGTCGAGGCGGTCCAGTCGATGGGCGGCGGCGTACCGACCGTCGTCTTCAAGGTGCTGCTGCCGCAGTCCCTGCCGTCCCTGATCTCCGGCGTCACCACCACCGTCATCGTGCTCGTCGGCTACTCGGCGATGGCGGGCGCGGTCGGTGGCGAAGGCCTCGGCAGCAAGGCCGTCACCTACGGATACCAGCGCTTCGAGACCGAGTTCATGCTGGTCACCGTGGTCATCCTGATCGCCCTCGTGACCGTGGTGCAGCTCGTCGGCGACGGCGCGATCCGGCTCCTGGCACGTCGCGGCCGCAGCGCCTCCTAGAACTTTCTGCCCCAAGAAGCCCGCACTCCTTGTCCGGGCGACACCACCGCAACACCAGAAAGAGGCACTTTTCGTGCGTAAGAACATCAAGATCACCGCGGCTGCTGCCGCCGCCGCCCTCGCCCTCGGCCTCACCGCCTGCGGCACCGCCTCCGACCCGGGCGCCAAGACCGAGTCGGGCGGCAAGGCGGACGAGTCCAAGGCGCTCGTCGTCGCGGCGTCCCCGACGCCGCACGCCGACATCCTCAACTACGTCAAGGACAACCTGGCGGCGAAGAACGGCCTGAAGCTCGAAGTCAAGGAGTTCACGGACTACGTCCTGCCGAACACCGCCACCCAGAGCGGCGAGGTCGACGTCAACTTCTTCCAGCACAAGCCGTACCTGGACGACTTCAACAAGAAGAAGGGCACCACCATCGTGCCCGTCGCCGATGTCCACCTGGAGCCCCTGGCCCTCTACTCCAACAAGGCCAAGGACCTCAAGGACATCGAGCCCGGCCAGACGGTCGCGGTGCCCAACGACACCACCAACGAGGGCCGCGCGCTCAAGCTGCTTGCCGACAACGGGCTCATCACGCTGAAGGACGGCGCGGGCCAGGACGCCAAGCTGACCGACATCAAGGACAAGAAGGGCCTTGAGTTCAAGGAGCTGGAGGCGGCCACGCTGCCCCGCGCCCTGAACGACGTCGACGCCGCGGTCATCAACGGGAACTACGCCATCGAAGCCGACCTGGAGCCCGCCAAGGACTCCCTCGCGATCGAGAAGGCGGAAGGCAACCCGTACGCCAACTTCCTCGCGGTCAAGAAGGGCAACGAGAAGGACGCGCGCGTCGAGAAGCTTGCCAAGCTCCTCAACTCCGCCGAGGTCAAGAAGTTCATCGAGGACAAGTACGCCGGCTCGGTCATCCCGGCCTTCGGCGACGTCAAGTCCTGACGCCCGTACGGCCCTTGTGAACGAAGGCCCCGCCCACCCCCACCAGGTGCGCGGGGCCTTCGCCCTCTCCCGGGCGCCGCCACCCGGCCATGCACGCCACGTGCTCGATGCTGCATGCTGTGCCTTTAGCCTCTACGTCCTTACGACGGTCCACGGCATGGAGCTGAGCATGACTACCACCCTCCCGGACATCTCCATCAGCACGGACCGGCTGGTGCTGCGCCCCTTCGAGGAGTCCGACATCCCGGCGCTCACCGAGATGATGAACGACGAGATGGTCACCGCGTGGACGTCGGCGCCCCACCCCTACACCACCCTCGACGCCGAACGCTGGGTACGCAGGATCGCTCCTTCCGAGCGCACCCAGGGCCGCGGAATCGCCCTGGCCGTCACCGAGTTCCTCACCCAGCGCCTCGTCGGCACCGTCCATCTCCAGCACACCAACTGGCGCACCAAGGCCACTGAAGTCGCCTATGTGACAGCCCCCTGGGCGCGCGGCGAGGGCTACGCCACAGAGGCCGTGCTCGCCGTCGCCCAATGGATCTTCCGCGACCTGCGGTTCGAGCGCCTGGAACTGCGCACGGCCGCCGACAACACCGCCGCCCAGCAGGTCGCCCAGAAGATCGGCTGCATCAGCGAGGGTGTCCTGCGCAACGCCTGGATAGCGCGCACCCGGACCGAGAACGGCACGGACGGAGGCTGGACCGACATCCGCACCGACCTGATCGTCTGGAGCCTCCTCCCCGAGGACCTCGAAGGCGTCGCCGACCGGATGGCCGACGCCGGCGGCTACGGCTCGTACGGCGACTGGAACTGACCCCCCCGGAACTGACTCCCCCGGATCCGCCCCCTGGATCCGCCCCCCCCGCGCCCGCACGGCCGCGGTCCGTACCAGGTACTCTCACCCTGCCCGCGCCGCCGCCCCAAGGCTGCCGCGACCTGCGACAACTCCAGGAGACTGACAACGATGGCCGACCGGGTCACGGTGATCGGCTGGGACGGCTCGCCCCTCACCGCTGCGGCCAGGTCCGCTCTCGCGGCCGCGACGCTCGTCGCCGGAGCCGCCCACCACCTGGCGCTCCCCGAAGTACCGCCCGGGGCCGAACGTGTCCGTCTCGGCAGCGTCGACCTGGCCGCCCGCCGCATCGCGGGCCACCGGGGCACCGCCGTCGTCATGGCCGACGGAGACCCCGGCTTCTTCGGCGTCGTACGCACCCTCCGCGCGCCACAGCACGGCCTGGAGGTCGAAGTCGTGCCCGCTGTCTCATCGGTGGCCACCGCCTTCGCCCGCGCCGGGATGCCCTGGGACGACGCCCAGATCGTCGTCGCCCACCGCCGTACGCTGCGCCGCGCGGTCAATGTGTGCCGGGCGCACACCAAGGTCGCCGTCCTCACCTCCCCGGGCGCCGGCCCCGCCGAACTCGCGCTCCTCCTCCAGGGCGTCCACCGCACCTTCGTCATCTGCGAGGAACTGGGCACCGAGCGCGAGCAGGTCACCGTCCTCACCTCGGACAAGGCCGCCGACCACGTCTGGCGCGACCCCAACGTCGTCATCGTCATCGGCGGCAGCGCAGGCCCCCCGGGCCACGCAGCCCCCGCCGCCCCCGGCGGCGGCTGGATCGCCGCCCGCGACCCCGCATACCCGCCGCCCGTACGGGGCTGGGCGCTACCCGCGCAGGAGTACGGCGAGGGAGCGGCGGTGCTGGGGGAGGGCGAGTCCGCCGGACTGCGCGCCGCCCAGCTGGCCCGCCTCGGGCCGCGTACCGGCGACCTGGTCTGGGACATCGGCTCCGGCAGCGGCGCGCTCGCCGTGGAGGCCGCCAGGTTCGGCGCCGCCGTGATCGCCGTCGACAGCGATGCGGGCGCGTGCGACCGTACGGCAGCGGCTGCCAGGCGATTCGGCGTACAGCTGCAAGTCGTCCACGGGAACGCGCCGCATGTCCTTGAGGACCTGCCCGAGCCCGATGTCGTACGGATCGGGGGCGGGGGAGTCCCCGTCGTCTCGGCGTGCGCCGACCGCAGGCCCGAGCGCATCGTGACGCACGCGTTCACCCGCGACGAGGCGGAGGCGATCGGCCGCGCGCTCGCGGAGAGCGGCTACGCCGTCGAATGCGCGCTGCTGCAGTCCGTCGAACTCGACACCGAACTCGACACCGGCGCCTGGTCGGAGCGCGACCGTTCGGTGGTCTTCCTGCTCTCGGCGAAACCACTGGATCGCGCCCCGTGACGATGCCGCTGCGCGTCGCGGGGTAGGCTGGCCGATCGTTGTACCGCAGCCGGGTGTTCGGCGCTTCGTTCGCCAATGTCCGGAAAAGGGGCCCGTTTTGGAGCTCTATGTGGTACGGCGCAGCCGGGGGGCTCCGCAACGTGGCGCAGCCCACAGCGAGCCGTGGCGGGAGTACTCGCCCTGGCGGCGAACGGCCGCGAGAATGCATGGTGTCCGCGGGCCTTTCGTGCCGCGTGGCAGGGACGCTCGTTGTTGATGAGTGGGCACCGATTTGTGCCGCGAGCGGGCGTCCCGGCGAAGGCCGAAGGAGCACAAGCGATGGGCGAGGGGTACGCATGACTGACACCGGCCAGGTCCCGGGCGAGGGACTGCCGGAGGACGCAGGCATGGTGGCGCAGCCGGGCATCCCCGCTCCGGGCGCGTACACCTTCCTCGAACCCTCCGAGAACGCAGCCGAGGACGACGACCTGCTGTTGATGCCGGGCGCGCAGGGCGCGTGGAGCGACCCGCAGGTCGTTCCGTCGGCGGCGCCGCAGATGCAGCAGCAGGCGGAGCCGGTGCGGGAGGCTGCACAGGCCGAGGCGGTGCGGCAGATGCAGCAGCCTGGGCAGGTAATGGAGGCTCCGCAGCCCGAGGTGGCGCAGCAGGTGCAGCAGCCTGGGCAGGTAATCGGGGCTCCGCAGCCCGAGGCGGTGCAGCAGATGAAGCCGGTGCAGCAGGCCCCCCAGATGCAGGCGGCGGTGCAGGAGCAGCACGCTCCGCAGGCGCAGCCGGTGGCGCAGGTCTCGGAGATGCCCCAGGCTCAGCCCGTGCCCCAGGCCCAGCCCGTGCCCCAGGCGTCGGAAGTACCGCAGATGCAGCCGATGCCGCAGCTGTCCGAGGTGCCGCAGGCACAGCAGTTGCCGGACGCGCAGCAGTTCCCGCAGTCGTCCGAGATGCCGCAGGCGGAGCAGGCCGGCCCGCAGCTGTCCGAGGCGCCGCAGATGCAGCCGGTGGCTGAGATGTCCGAGGCGCAGCAGGAGCCGCAGGGGTCCGAGATGCCGCAGATGCAGCCCGTGGCGCAGCAGGCCGACGCGTCCCAGCCGCAGCACGGTGCCCAGATGTCCCAAGTGCCGCAGGGTCCCCACGATTCTCGGGGCGGTCAGCCGCCGCAGGGCGCGGAGCCCGGCGCGCACGAGGCCGGTGGCCGCGATTCAGGGTCCGTCGACCTCAGCGGCGTACGCATGCCTCCCGCCGCTGCCGCCGCTGCTCAGACGCCGCAGCCTGCGCGTCGCCCGCTGCACCTCGGCCCGCCGATGCCCGAAGCGACCGGCGGAGTCGTACGCTCGCTGGCCGACCGGGGTCCTGCCGGTGCGGGGGCGAGTGTCGGCGCGAGTGCTACGCCGCCGAATCCCGTGCCCGTACGGAACGTCGTGCCCGTGACGACAGGCCCCGAGTACCTCGACATTCCGGGGGACGAGGCGGCCGCGCTGCCCGGGCCGCAGCTCGGCGCGATCCCGTCGCAGGTGGCCACGCCCTGGACGCCGCACGTGCAGCTGCAGGGTCCTGAGGCTGCTGCGCAGGAAGCCGCAGCAGAAACGGTCGTTCCGGAGGCAGTGGCTCCGGAGCCGCAGACGCAGGCCGCGCCCGAGGTGGAGCCGGTGTCGGAGCCGGTGGCCGAGCCGGTGGCCGAACCCGTTGCGGAGGAAGTTGTGAGCGTCCCGGCCGAGCCGAAGCCGATCGCTATAGAACCCGTGGCGCCGGAGCCGACCGAGCCCGCCGAGGCCGTAGCCCCCGAGCCGGAGCAGCCGCAGCCGGCGCAGGAGCCGCAGCCCGTCGGCGAGTTCGTGCCGGTCGACGGCTCGCTCCCGAGCACCCCGCACCCGGCCCCGGCGGCCGAATCCGTAGAGGTGGAGGTCGTGGCGGAACAGTCCGCCCCCGAAGCGGAAGCGGAAGCCGTACCGGCACCCGTCGAGACCCCGGCGCCCGAGGCCGAGCCCGTCGCCGCCGAGGCGCCCGCGGAGCCCCCGGTCGAGCAGCCGGTGGCCGAACCGTTGGCAGAGGTGGAGGCCGTGGCCGAGCCGACCGAGCCCGCCGAAGCCGAGGCTGAGGCCGTAGTCACCGTGCCCGCCCAGCGCGACGGCGGCGGCGCCGCAGAGCTCCCGGCGCAGTCGCAGCCCGAGGCCACAGAGCCCGAGGCCGCAGAGGCAGCGGCCCCCGAGGCCGACACCAGCGCGGACACCGGCGCCCACGCCACCGCCCCCGCCCCCGGCTACGACGACGCCGAGCGCGAGGCAGTCCTGCGCGTGATGCGCGAACGCCGTGACATCCGCAACGGCTTCCGCAGCGACCCCATCCCGCACGAGGTCCTCCTCCGCGTTCTCGAAGCGGCGCACACCGCGCCGAGCGTCGGCCACTCCCAGCCCTGGGACTTCGTCGTCATCCGCTCCGCCGAGACGCGCAGGTCGATGCACGAACTGGCCGCCCGCCAGCGCGACGCGTACGCGAAGTCGCTGCCCAAGGGCCGGGCCAAGCAGTTCAAGGAACTGAAGATCGAGGCCATCCTCGACACCCCGGTGAACATCGTCGTCACCGCCGACCCCACCCGCGGCGGCCGTCACACCCTCGGCCGGCACACCCAGCCGCAGATGGCGCCGTACTCCTCCGCGCTCGCGGTCGAGAACCTCTGGCTCGCGGCCCGCGCCGAGGGCCTCGGCGTCGGCTGGGTCAGCTTCTTCGACGAGCGCGAGATGGTCCGTGCCCTCGGCCTGCCCGAGCACCTCGAAGTCGTCGCGTACCTCTGCGTGGGTTACGTCGACGAATTCCCCGAGGAGCCCGAGCTGATGCAGGCGGGCTGGTCCAAGCGCCGCCCGCTGTCGTGGGTCGTCCACGAGGAGACGTACGGCCGCCGCGCGCTGCCCGGCGAAGAGCCGCACGACCTGCTCCAGGAGACCGTTTCCAACATCCGCCCGCTGGACGCCAAGGCGCTCGGCGAGGCCTGGGAACGCCAGAAGCGCATGACGAAGCCCGCCGGCGCGCTCGGGATGCTCGAAATCATCTCGGCCCAGCTCAGCGGCCTCTCCCGGATGTGCCCGCCGCCGATCCCGGAGCCCGCGGCCGTCGCCATCTTCGCCGGCGACCACGGGGTGCACGCCCAGGGCGTCACGGCCTGGCCGCAGGAGGTGACCTCCCAGATGGTCGCCAACTTCCTCGGCGGCGGCGCGGTCTGCAACGCCTTCGCGAACCAGGTCGGTGCGGAGGTCTGCGTCGTGGACGTGGGCGTAGCGGGCGAACTCCCCGCCACGCCGGGCCTGCTGCCCCGCAAGGTGCGTGCGGGTACGGCCGACTTCACCACGGGCCCGGCCCTGGCCCACGAGGAGGTGCTCGCCGCGATCGAGGTGGGCATCGAAACGGCGCGCGACCTGGTCGCCGCGGGCAACAAGGCGCTGCTCACAGGTGAGATGGGCATCGCCAACACCACGGTGTCCGCCGCGCTCATCGCGGTCTACACAGGCCAGGACCCGGCCGAGATCACCGGGCGCGGCACGGGCATCAACGACGAGATGCACGCCCGCAAGGTCGATGTCGTACGCCGCGCCCTGGACCTCCACCAGCCGGACCCGGCGGACCCCGTCGGCGTCCTGGCGGCGGTCGGTGGCCTGGAACACGCGGCCCTGGTCGGCTTCATCCTCGGCGGAGCGTCTCTGCGTACGCCGGTGATCCTGGACGGCGTCAGCGCGGGGGCAGCGGCCCTGGTGGCCCGCGCCATCGCCCCTGAGGCGCTGGCTGCGTGCATCGCAGGCCACCGCAGCGCGGAACCGGGCCACGTGGCCGCCCTCAACAAGCTGGGCCTGCGCCCACTGGTCGACCTCGACCTCCGCCTCGGCGAGGGCACGGGCGCACTGCTCGCGCTCCCGGTGGTGCAGAGCGCGGCGAGGGCGATGCACGAGGTGGCAACGTTCGACTCGGCGGGCGTCACGGAGAAGTAACGGGGGCGGCGGGCGCCACACCCGGCTTCCCCCACCCCACCCCACCCCGAAACTGGGGGCGCGGCCCGGCTTCGGGGAGGGGCGGGCCCGTACGCGCCGTGCCGCCCGAGCCGCTGGGCCGGGGCCTGCGCCCTCGACAGAGGTGGGTTCCTGCGGGGCACACAAGGGTCCTGCGTGCGCTCGCGCGTTGCTGTTTGGCCGGACACAGGCGCTGGGGCCCTTCGGGCACCCGGTTGATGCAGCCCGGCACGCGGCGCCGCATCCCCGCAGGCTGTTGCTGCGCAAACCCGTCACACAGTGCTGCATCCCGCAGGGGATTGTTCCGCAAATCAATGCAGGCGGGCTGCACCTCAGGCGACGGGGCTGTGCCTCCGCACGCAGGGTGCTATGCCTCCCTGTACGAGGGTGCTGTGCTCCGCACACGGGACACCCGCGCTGCGAAGCTGCCGCATCCATGAGCCGGGGTGCCCCGCACCCACCACCGCCCATCCCTCCGGGGGTCTGGGGGCCCGCCCCAGTTTCGGGAAGAATGGGGTCTCCCCTGCTCGAACGAAGTTGAGAGCTTGGGGAAGGGGAGGGGACAGCTCCGCGCAGCAGCCCCCTCCGCCCGCACGACAACCGCACCGCACCCGTTGACCGCCGCACCTGTACAGCACCCGCAGCACAACCCGCACCGGCACGGCAGCCACACTCGCAGCACAACCTGCACCCGACACACCCGCCCGCCCCCCGCCCCCAGCCGCCCACCGACCTCCCGCCCCCGGCCCGTAAGGTATTGGCGAGGTGTCGAAACCTCGCCCCACCAGCCGCTTCGCCGTCGCAGCGGTACAGAGCCGTAACCACTCCCCGCCAGAGGAGCCGCACGCCATGACCGCGCACGCCGCCGCAGGCGACCCGCATCCCGCCTACCCCGTCGGCCTCCGCCTCGCCGGGAGGCGCGTCGTCGTCGTCGGCGGTGGCCAAGTCGCCCAGCGCCGCCTCCCCGCGCTCATCGCGGCCGGCGCCGACATCGTTCTCGTATCGCCGACCGCCACCCCCTCCGTGGAGGCGATGGCAGAGGCGGGCGAGATCCGCTGGGAGCGCCGTCCGTACGCCGAGGGGGACCTGGCCGACGCCTGGTACGCCCTGATCGCGTCCAGCGACACGGCCGCCAACAACGCCGCATCCGCCGAAGCCGACCGCACCCGCACCTGGTGCGTCCGCAGCGACGACGCCGACGCGGCCACCGCCTGGACCCCGGCCACCGGCCGCTCCGAAGGCGTGACCGTAGCCGTCCTCACCAGCGGAGGCCCCGACCCCCGCCGCACCGCCGCCGTCCGCGACGCCATCGTCGAGGGCCTGCGCGACGGCACCCTCGTCGCCCCCCACCACCGCACCCGCACCCCGGGCGTCGCCCTGGTCGGCGGCGGACCCGGCGACCCGGACCTCATCACGGTCCGCGGCCGCCGCCTCCTCGCCGAGGCGGACGTCGTCATCGCCGACCGCCTCGGCCCGCGCGACCTCCTCGACGAACTCCCGCCGCACGTCGAGGTGATCGACGCCGCGAAGATCCCGTACGGCCGCTTCATGGCCCAGGAGGCCATCAACCACGCGCTCATCGAGCACGCCAAGGCGGGCAAGGCCGTCGTACGCCTCAAGGGCGGCGACCCGTTCGTGTTCGGCCGGGGCATGGAGGAGGCCCAGGCACTTGCCGAGGCGGGCATCCCGTGCACCGTCGTCCCGGGCATCTCCAGCTCCATCAGCGTCCCCGGCGCGGCCGGAATCCCTGTGACCCACCGGGGAGTTGCGCACGAGTTCACGGTGATCAGCGGCCACGTCGCCCCCGAGGACCCGCGCTCGCTCGTTGACTGGAAGGCGGTCGCGGGACTCCGCGGCACGCTGGTGCTCCTCATGGCGGTCGAGCGGATCGGCGCGATCGCGGAGGCCCTGACGGCGTACGGCCGCTCGCCGGAGACGCCTGTGGCGATCATCCAGGAGGGCACGACGGCCGCGCAGCGCCGCGTCGACGCGACGCTCGCGACGGTCGCCGAGAGGGCCAGGGCCGAGGACGTACGCCCGCCGGCCGTCATCGTCATCGGCGAGGTCGTCACCGTAGGGTCGAAGTAGGTCGAGCCGAGTACGTCGAGGCCGGCCGGACCAAGTCGAAATAATCAGTAACCCCCGGTAACCCACGGCGGCCTAGCCGTTGGCACCGCACCCACGACAAGGCAGTATCACCCTGTGGCCGATCTCATCACCATCGACGACCCCGACGACCCGCGCCTGCGCGACTACACGGGCCTGACGGACGTAGAACTCCGACGCAAGCGCGAGCCCGTCGAGGGCCTCTTCATCGCCGAGGGCGAGAAGGTCATCAGACGCGCCAAACACGCCGGTTACGAGATGCGGTCGATGCTGCTCTCCGCCAAGTGGGTCGACGTCATGCGCGACGTCATCGACGAGGTCCCGGCTCCGGTGTACGCCGTGAGCCCGGACCTCGCCGAGCGCGTCACCGGCTACCACGTGCACCGCGGCGCGCTCGCGTCGATGCAGCGCAAGCCGCTCCCGACCGCCGACGACCTGCTCGCGACGGCCCGCCGGGTCGTCGTCATGGAGGCGGTCAACGACCACACCAACATCGGCGCGATCTTCCGCAGCGCCGCGGCGCTCGGCATGGACGCGGTACTGCTCTCCCCGGACAGCGCCGACCCGCTCTACCGCCGGTCGGTCAAGGTGTCCATGGGCGCGGTCTTCTCCGTGCCGTACGCACGCCTGGAATCCTGGCCCAAGGATCTCGAAAACGTGCGCGAGGCGGGCTTCAAGCTCCTCGCCCTCACGCCCGACGAGAAGGCCTCGGCGATCGAGGACGCCGCCCCGCACCGCCTCGGCCGGGTGGCGCTGATGCTCGGCGCCGAGGGCGACGGGCTGTCGAGGCAGGCGCTGGTCGCGGCCGACGAGTGGGTGCGCATCCCCATGGCGCACGGCGTCGACTCGCTGAACGTGGGCGCCGCGGCGGCGGTCGCGTTCTACGCGGTGGCGACGGGCCGCCCGGAGTCCTGACGGCCCCGGTGGCTCAGCGGCTCTGTCGCGTCACGTCGAGGTCGAGAGCGGTACCAGCGGCACCGATGGCAGCCGCGTCCCGGCCGTCGAGAGTTGCGCCGAGACTTCTGGCCGGCCCCTGACAGCCCTGCGCCGCCGCGATCCCCAGCGCCACCAGCAGCGTCACCACGACGAAGACGACGATGCGCTGCCGCAGAAGCCTCGTGTTCGCGGGGCGCCGCCCGGTCGATGTGGTCCGCGCCCCGGGCCTGGTCCCCGGCCTGGTCCCGGGCCGTCCGTTCGTGCGCGCGCCGGAACGCGTCGTACTGCGCGGCGCCGCAGTAGGGCGTGCACCCGTACGCGATGACGAGGCGCGCGGGACCTGCGCGCGGGGCGCGGGCGTACCCGTCGCGCGCCCACGCTCGGCGTCCTGATCGGCGTGCCGCCCAGTCGGCCAGTCGTGTTCCCCGCGCTGCGCGGGCGGCCGGACCTCCGCGACGCCCTGCGCCTCCCGTGCCGCGATCTCCATGAGCCGCATGGAGAGTTGGAGCGTGCTGGGCCGTTCCTCCGGATCCTTGGCGAGGCAGGCCCGTACCAACGGCGCGAGCGCGTCGGGCACCCCGAGCAGCTGCGGCTCCTCGTGCACCACCCGGTACAGCATGACCTCCGAACTGCCCTGCCCGAAGGGGGAGTCCGCGGTTGCGGCGTACGCGAGGGTGGCGCCCAGCGCGAAGACGTCCGTGGCCGGAGTGACCGCCGCGCCGCGCACCTGCTCGGGCGCGAGGAAGCCGGGGGACCCGACGGCCGTACCGACATGCGTGAGGGTGCTCGCGCCGGTCGCCCAGGCGATGCCGAAGTCGATGATCCGGGGCCCCTTGGGCGACAGCAGGATGTTCGACGGCTTGAGGTCTCGGTGGACGACCCCGGCCTCGTGCACGGCGACGAGTCCTTCCGACAGCGCCGCACCGATCGAGGCCACCTCGGAGGCGGCCAGCGGACCCTCGTCGGCGACCTTGTCGTGCAGCGAGGGGCCGGGCACGTACTGGGTCGCGAACCACGGCCGGTCCGCCTCCAGATCGGCCGCCACCAGCCGCGCCGTACAGCCGCCCCGGATCCTCCGCGCCGCCGACACCTCGCGCGCGAAGCGTGACCTGAACTCCTGATCCTCCGCCAGGTCCGGCCGGATCACCTTCAGCGCGACGCGCTGGCCACGCCGGTCGGAGCCCAGATAGACGACGCCCATGCCGCCCGCCCCCAGCCGCCGGTGAAGCCTGAACGAGCCGACGACACGCGGGTCCTCGCGCCGGAGCCGCATCATCGCCATGTCCGTCCCCTACCTCCGGTGGGGGCCTCCCCCACCCCTGCTGCTGACCGGTCCGTTCGACGTGGCACAGCTTACGTACCTGCGGCCCGGTGTGCTCATAGGCCGCGCCCTCGCGAATCGATCGATTGTCAGTGCCGGGTGGGAAACTTGAAGAGTGGTCAGGGGGCGGCCGATCCGCCGTCCCCGGCCCGTGCGAGATCTCAAAGGTCCGTCGCAGAAGGGGGATTGGATCAATGAAGGGCGATCGCGTGGAGATAGTCGTGGACGCGGGAGACACGACCCGTGCGTACGAGGTGGTGGCCGGCAGGGCAGGCCGACGGGTGGAGACAGCGGTCCGCAGGGGAGTGGTGGAAGTGAGTGAAGTCACGCTCCCCCATAGCCTCAAGGGCATGGGAGGTGCCCCCACCGGCTCCGTGGTACGCACCGCACGCTTCATGGCGACCAGGGTGCTGGCTCTGGTCGAACAGCCGGTCCCGAGGGAGGAAGCATCCGAACGGTCCGAACGCCAGGAGCGCCCCCTCCGGGAAGACCCCAAGACCTAGGACCGCCTCTCCACCCTGGGGAGTACGCCGGGGGTGGCGGCTCATCCTCCGGGAGGCCCGCCAATCGGTACGCGGGCATGACGACCCGGTCCTGACGCGCCCCTAATGTTGAGGTCAAGCGGCGGGTGGAGCACTCGTCCCCCGAGGTCAGACACCCGCCGCTGCCCATACATGACAGGAGAGGGACCATGGCGGACACGGCATCGCGGACGATAATCCGCACGCAGGGACGCAGGGCATTCGCCTCGTTCGGCGGCCGCCCGTCCGGCACGCGCCACCCCTTGGTGGCGACGGCCATGGTTCTTCCCCTCGCGGCCCTGCTCGTCGTCCTCTTCGGAGGCTGGGAAGCAGTGGTCACACAGGCGTCGTCCGTGGGTGTGATGCTCGGGCGCTGAGCGGCGCCCACGGCCCCGGTAGAGCGGACCGGGCCAGGACATCCGGCCATTTCAAAACCCCGTGGGGACGGGGGTGCGGCGGACGGCTGCGTTTGCCCGGACAGCTGGGGAGCTGTCCGGGCAACGCCTTTTCCCGACCCGGGTCAGCCCGTCCGTCGTTTGAGGACAGGCCCACAGGGCACCGCTGGTGGCACCGCGTAGGCTCCCCAGCGGCATCGACCGCACCGCACTCCGGGGAGCCCGTGACCGTAACCGTCGCGCAAGCGCTGCGCGCCGTAGCGCATGACGTGGCGCAGCTCCCCCCACCGCGCCGCCCGCGCAAGCGCCCCGCGGACCCCTGCGCCTGCCCGCACCCCGATGTCCTCGCCGACCGCCCGGACGGCACGGTCGTACGCCACGGAGACGTCGTCGCGAAATCCCACGCCCCGGACACCGGCCTCGCCGCCCTCACCGCACGCATCGCCACGGCCGCCGCCCCGCCCCTCGCCGGCATCCTCCTGCCACCGCTGCCCGTACCGGCCGCTGAGACCGGGTTCACCACGCTGCTGCACGGACGGCCGTTGAGCCTCTGGCCGTACGGATCCCCGGTCGACCCGGAGGACCCCGACGCGGCCCCCTGGGAGGACGCGGCAACTCTCCTCGCCCGGCTGCACGCGGTCGCCCCGGGCGAGCTCCGGCCCCCGGAGCCGTTGCCACCCATGCGCGGCCCCGCCAAGGCAGCCCGGGCCATCGCCCGCATGCGGGCAGTGGCGGGCACCCATCCCGCCACGGCGTCCATCCTCCGCGCCTGGGCCGGCCTCCCGGCCTGGGCCCGGGACGAGGCCCCCGCCCCCAAGAACCGCACCGCCCTCTGCCACGGCGACCTGCACCTCGGCCAACTCGTCCGCCACCCCGCCCCCGACGGCCCCTGGCTGCTCATCGACGTGGACGACATGGGCATCGGCGACCCTGCCTGGGACCTGGCCCGCCCCGCCGCCTGGTACGCAGCCGGCCTGCTCGCGCCCGACGTCTGGGACCGCTTCCTCGGCTCGTACCGCGCCGCAGGCGGTACGGCCGTCCGCCCCGAGGGTGACCCCTGGCCGCAGCTCGACGTGCCCGCCCGAGCCCTGACGGTCCAGACCGCGGCCCTCGCCCTCGCCAAGTCGGCGGCCGAGAACCGGCCGTTGGACGAGGTGGAGGAGATGCTGATCGAGGCGTGCGTCCGAATCTCGGCCCTACGGCCCGAGTTGGAGTGCGAAGCGACGCCGTAGGGTGAGCGGACCGCCGCCGGGCATACATTCCGGCGATGCCGAACCAACGGCGAGGAGTTGAGCCGACCATGCAGTGTCCCAAGTGCCATGCGCCCATGCACACGTACAACCGCAATGGTGTCCAGATCGAGCAGTGCAGCGGTTGCCGCGGGATATTTCTCGACTACGGGGAGCTCGAGTCGCTGACCCGTCTCGAATCCCAGTGGGCCCAGCAGGCGCCGCCCGCGCCACCGGCCCCGCAGGCCTACCCCGCCGCCCAAGCACCCGCCTGGGGCGCCCCGCAGCACGGCCACCACGGTCACCACGGCGGCCACCACAGGCAGAAGGGCTTCGGCCGGATGCTCTTCTCCTCCTGACCCCAGGACGGGAACAGGACCAGGGCACGAAGAAGCCCCCGGCCGTCGAGACGGCCGGGGGCTTCTTGCTGGTGCGCGATACTGGGATTGAACCAGTGACCTCTTCCGTGTCAGGGAAGCGCTCTCCCGCTGAGCTAATCGCGCGGGGATGATCCTGCGTACTGCCGGCACTACGTACCGCTGATGCTGCGAACTGCGTGCGCGATACTGGGATTGAACCAGTGACCTCTTCCGTGTCAGGGAAGCGCTCTCCCGCTGAGCTAATCGCGCGGGACGGACACCCCGTTGCCGGGGGTTCCAGTGGACGATACTGGGATTGAACCAGTGACCTCTTCCGTGTCAGGGAAGCGCTCTCCCGCTGAGCTAATCGTCCTTGGAGGTGGAGACGGGATTTGAACCCGTGTAGACGGCTTTGCAGGCCGTTGCCTCGCCTCTCGGCCACTCCACCAGGAGTGAAATCGGGGGTTCGGGAAGATCCCCCACACCGAGCGGACGACGAGATTCGAACTCGCGACCCTCACCTTGGCAAGGTGATGCTCTACCAACTGAGCCACGTCCGCTTGTCTTCCGGGGCGCTTCCACGTCCCGGCGACGTGTTGAACTCTAGCGGATTCCCGGGCCAGTACAAAAACGCGTTTGTGCAGCGTGCTGCGCTGCGTTCGCCCCGGCGCAGGTCATGACGCCCCGCTCTAGACTCAGGGCCGTGCACGACCTTCCCCCTTTGGCCCGCTTCGGCGGCCTTGTCGCCTCTGACCTGCGCGATGTCACCAGTGACCCCGCCGCTCTCGACTCCGCCGGCTTCTGGGCCGTCGCAGCGGACTTCGAGGGCCGTCTCGTCTGCGCCCGCTTCGGCGACGTACGCAAGGAGCCGGTTCCCGCCCCTGTGCCGGGCAAGTGGCACGGGCCCGCCGCCGGTGCCTGGACGTCCTCCATGGACCGCGCCGCGTACACCGAGGGCGTACGCCGCATCCGCGAGCACATAGCCGCAGGCGATGTCTACCAGGCCAACCTCTGCCGCGTCCTGACCGCGCCGCTGCCCGACCCGGCGGGCGCCGACGTCGACGCGCTCACCGCGCTGCTCGCCCGCGGCAACCCGGCGCCGTACGCAGGAACGATCCGGCTGCCGGCGCACGGCGTGGAGATCGCCACCGCCTCGCCCGAGCTCTACCTGCGCAGGGACGGGCGGACCGTCGAGTCCGGGCCGATCAAGGGAACCGGGCGTACGGCGGACGATCTCCTGGAGAAGGACCACGCCGAGAATGTCATGATCGTGGACCTCGTCCGCAACGACCTGGGCCGAGTCGCCGCCACCGGATCGGTGACCGTCCCCGAGCTGTGCGTGGTCGAACCGCATCCCGGCCTCGTCCACCTCGTCTCCACCGTGCGCGCCGAGCTCGCGCCCGGCGCCGGATGGGCCGGGCTGCTCGCGGCGACGTTCCCGCCGGGCTCGGTGACCGGCGCACCGAAGGCCAGCGCCCTCACGATCATCAAGGCGCTGGAGACCGCGCCGCGCGGTCCGTACTGCGGGGGCATCGGCTGGGTCGACGCGGACCGTGGCACCGGTGAGCTGGCCGTCGGCATACGTACGTTCTGGATCGACCGCACCGTCCCCGGCGGCCCGGTCCTGCGTTTCGGTACGGGCGCGGGCATCACCTGGGGCTCCGACCCCGAGCGGGAATGGGACGAGACCGAACTCAAGGCCTCCAGGCTGCTCGCGGTAGCGTCGGGCACGTACCGGGCGACGGAAAGGACCGTTTCATGAAGCTTTGGGTCGACGGCGGGCTGCAGGACGCGGCCACCGCCAGGGTGTCCGTACTGGACCACGGTCTGACCGTGGGGGACGGCATATTCGAGACCGTGAAGGCGACCCGGGGACGGACCTTCGCCCTGACCCGGCACCTGGAGCGGCTGGCCCGGTCCGCCCGCGGCCTCGGCCTGCCCGAGCCCGACCTCGACGAGGTACGCCGCGCCTGCGCCGCCGTCCTGGACGCCAACCCCATGGAGCTCGGCCGCCTGCGCATCACCTACACCGGCGGCACCTCGCCGCTCGGCTCCGAGCGCGGGGACGCCGGTCCCACGCTGGTCGTGGCGCTGGGGGAGTGCGCCCGCCGCCCCGACAGCACCGCTGTCATCACCGTCCCGTGGACGCGCAACGAGCGCGGCGCCCTCACCGGACTCAAGACCACGTCGTACGCCGAGAACGTGGTCGCACTCGCCCGCGCACGCGAACAGGGCGCCTCCGAGGCGCTGTTCGCGAACACCGTCGGACAGCTCTGCGAGGGCACCGGCTCCAATGTCTTCGTCGTACTCGAAGGCCGGCTGCTCACCCCGCCCGTCTCGTCCGGCTGCCTCGCCGGGATCACGCGGGCCCTGGCCGTCGAATGGACCGGCGCCGAGGAGACCGACCTGCCGCTGGACGTGCTGGAGCGGGCCGAGGAGGTCTTCCTGACGTCCACCCTGCGCGATGTCCAGGCGGTGCACCGGATCGACGGGCGCCGGCTGCCGGACGCCCCCGGACCCGTGACGGCCAAGGCCATGCGCGTCTTCGACGAGCGCGCCGCGTCGGACCTGGATCCGTAAAACGGACCCGGGGCCGTAAGACGCCGTGAAATTGGATGACGTGCGGCGGCCCTGCGGGTACAACTCCCGTGATGACCACAACTCTGCGGCCGACCGCGCCGCTCCAGCAGGGCCCGGACGGCGCCAAGTCACGTACGTACGAAGTGTGCGTGAACGGCCGCCCGGTCGGCACGATCGAGCTCGCGACGGATCCCCGCTACGGGTCAGGGGCCGGCCGCATCACCGCACTGCACATCAACGAGGCCGACCGGCACCGCGGGCGGGCGACGGTTGCCGCGCTCGCCGCCGAGGAAGTACTGCGCGGCTGGGGATGCGACCGCGTGGACGTCTCCGTGCCGCCGGAGGCGACGGCGGCGCTGAACCTGGCCGCCGCCCTCGGCTACACCGAACGCAGCCGCAACATGTTCAAAACGCTGCCCGCGCAGGCCCCCGCGCTGCCCGAAGGCGTCGCGGGCAGACCGATGACCGGGAGCGAGTACGACGCCTGGCTCGCCCACGCCAAGGCCCGTTACGCACGGACCCTGGCCGAGCGCGGACTCCCCGAGGAGGCGGCGCAGGCCAAGGCCGATGCCGATCACGCCGCTCTCGTCGGACCCGCCACCCCCGGCACGTACCTCGGCGTCCTGACCCGCGACGACACGGTCGTGGGCACGCTCTGGCTGTCGCTGCGGCACCCGCTCCCCGGCCGGAGCGGCGCCTTCGTCTTCGACGTCGAAGTGGCCGAGGGGCACCGAGGTCAGGGGCACGGACGTTCCCTGATGCGGCTCGCCGAGGGCGAGGCGCTGGCGGCCGGGGCCGAGCGCATCGGGCTCGATGTCTTCGCGGACAACACCCCGGCCCTGCGGCTGTACGAATCACTCGGCTACGAGCCGGTGATGTACCACCTCTACAAGCAGCTGCTCTAGACGGTCAGGAGCGGGCGAGCAGACGGTCGACGATCTCCTCGATGCGCTCGCGCAGCCCCTCCTGGCTCTTGCCGCCGTCCAGCCGCTCCCCGTCGATGACGTACGTCGGGGTGCCGGTGACGCCGATGGCCTTGCCCTCGGCCTGGTCGGCGTCGACGATCAGGAGGTGCCGGCCGTCGATCAGGGCGGTGTCGAACTCCTCGGTGTCCAGACCCAGTTCGCGTGCCACATCGAGGAGCACCGGCTCACCCTTCGCCGCCAGGTCCTTGGTACGGGCGAGAAGCGCCTCCACGTACGGCCAGTCCTTGCCCTGGTCGACCGCTTCCTCGGCGGCCTGGGCGGCGGCGTAGGCGTGCTTGTTCTTTTCGAGGGGGAAGTGCCGCAGCCGCAGTTCCAGACGGTCGCCGTACCGCTCGCGCAGGGCGCGCACGTCGTCGAGCGCGGAGTGGCAGTCGGGGCACTGGAGGTCGCACCAGATGTCGAGGACGACGGGACGGGCGGGGATGGAGTCGCTCATGGGGCCAGTGTCCCAGCCACACCGGCCGGTTCCCAACCAGGACCTGGGTAGGATCCCGCCCCCTAGATCTCCCGGAGATCTCTCCGAGGTCGTACGGGGGCGTGGCCCCGGCACCCCCGGCCGGTGCAGGATGGAGGGGTACGTAACCCACGAGGCTGGAGGACCGGATGCTGGCTGAGACCGTCTGTTCCGCGGTGTCCGCGGCCGGTCTGGGCATCGCCGCGATCACCGCGTACCGCAAGCGATTCCTGGCTGCCACGCGTATCGCCGCCTATTCGCTCGTCCCTGTCGGCCTGGTCATGACCGGCGTCGTCGAGTGGGTTTCTGGAATCGCCTTCAAGCCAAGTGTGTGGGGCGGGTTCGTTCTGCTCGGGCTCGCCTGGCTGCTCTTCATGACGACCAGGGCGGTGGAGCGCCGCAAGGGCGGCACCCGCAAGGAGCGCAAGGCCGCCAGGGCGGCCCAGCGCGAGGCCGTCGCCCCGCAGGCGTCCGCGCCGTCACTCGCGGCGGGCCGTCAGGCGGAGGCGCAGCCCCCTGCCCCTCAGGGCAAGGCCAAGCAGAAGCCCGCCGCGCCGGCTGAGGACTTCAGCGACATCGAAGCCATCCTGAAGAAGCACGGCATCTGACAGCCGGCACCGGGCGGGAGACCCGAAAGCCTGGCATCTCGGACACGAAAGCGATTGCCGCCGTGTAACGGATGGGCGGGATCCGACGAACTCCCCCCGCAGGTGAGCGTGTTGGTCATCGGGGGCGGTCGTACTGCGCCATGATCACCCCGAGATGCTGGACACATCCCGGGGCGACGCCCCCGCACCCACCGAAGGCCCTGCGCCTTCCGAAGAATCGCGCGGCTGCCTCTTCGCGCTTTCCCAGCCACCCCTGATGATCTTCCTCGGGCTGATCGGCTTCCTGCTGCTGCTGGCTGCGATGCACGATCTTTTCCTGCTGTGAAGCGTGCTGTGAGGGGTGCTGTGAGGCGTCAGCCCGCGGCTTCCTTGCGGCGTGCCCGGTACGCCGCCACATGCAGCCGGTTTCCGCAGGTGCGGCTGTCGCAGTAGCGGCGGGAGCGGTTGCGCGACAGATCGACGAACGCCCGCCGGCAGTCCGGCGCCTCGCACCGCCGCAGCCGCTCCTGCTCGCCGGAGACGACTATGAAGGCGAGGGCCATCCCGCAGTCCGCCGCGAGATGGTCCGCGATGGAGGCGCCGGGCGCGAAGTAGTGCACGTGCCAGTCGAAGCCGTCGTGGTCGGTCAGCCGGGGCGTGGTCCCGGCGGCCGCCACCAGCTGGTTGATCAGCTCCGCGCCGGTACGGGGGTCGGGCGCCGAGAACACGTCCGCGAAGCGGGCTCGTACGTCCTGTACGGCCCTCAGATCCTTCTCGGTGAGTTCACCCACGTCGCTGACGTTGTGGAGCCGTACGAAGCCGTACAGCGCCTCGATGTCCGCGAGCCGGTCGGTCTGCTCGCTCTCCGGCTCGCTCTCGGGCGCCGTGTTCACCAGATCGACGACGACGTCGAGTGCTCGCCGGGTGTCGTGGGGGATCAGCACGATTCGCTCCCTGGCCTGCTGCGGGCCGGTGCCCGCCGATGCTGGCCGACTTTAGCGGCTCGCGCGCAAAGCGCACCGGCGCCGTCTTCACGGTGGATTCCGCGGAGACGGCGCCGGTGTCTGCCGTATGTGGTTGTCCGTCCTTCGCCGTCGCCCCGAGTCGGACGGCGATGGAGGGCTCTCGGGCTGGCTCAGTTCTCCGCCAGGATGTGTGAGAGTTCGGTGTCGAGATCGAAGTGACGATGCTCGGTGCCGGGTGGCACCGCGGCGTCCGTCCGCTTCAGGAACGACTCCAGCGCCCGCGCCGGGGCTTCGAGCAGTGCTTCTCCTTCCGGGGAGCTCAGGGCGATGCAGACGACACCCTGGCCGTGACTGCGCGACGGCCAGACTCTGACGTCTCCGGTGCCGGTGGGCCGGTGCAGGCCCTCGGCGAGGAGGTCACGGGCGAACACCCACTCGACGGTTTCCTCGGCTCCGGTGTGGAAGGTGGCATGCACGGCGTAAGGATCGGCCGTGTCATACCGCAGGCCCGCGGGTACAGGCAGTGATGACTCGCTCGACACAACGAGGCGCAGGTGCAGCTCGCAGCTGACCGTGGTGTTCATAAGCGCCAGGGCCTTTCGCTCAGTGTGCGCTCGGGGATTCGCACGTCGGCGAAATCGACATGCCACCTACGGTGCCGTTGTAAACCCCTCTGACCTTTTTGTGGCTCTTCAGATAGCTCGTACGGCGGAGCGTCACTTGATGCGATACGGCCATTCCGGTGATGCGGCCGAATCCGGTAGGTTGGGCCACATGAATGCGGAGAGTAACGAGCGGGAAGAAGTCGTCGCACCGGCGGCCGCAGAGCCCGCCACGGGGGGCGCGACCGAGGGCGAGCGCGAGCTGGGTTCGCGGGCGCCGCAGATCATCAAGCGGTACAGAACGCTGCACCTGAGCTGGCAGGTCGGCGTCTTCGTCATCGGCCTCGCCGTCGTGGCCGCGGGCGTGGTCATGCTGCCGCTGCCGGGCCCCGGGTGGCTGGTGATCTTCGGCGGCATGGCGATCTGGGCGACCGAGTTCGTATGGGCGCAGCTGGTGCTCCGCTGGACGAAGCGGAAAGTCACCGAAGCGGCCGTGAAGGCACTCGATCCGAAGGTCCGCCGGAGGAACATCATCCTCACCACGGTCGGCCTGGTGATCATCGCTGTGCTGGTCGGGATCTACGTCTGGAAGTTCGGCATGGCCATGCCGTGGAACATCGACGAATGACCCGTGATCGGTTCGGGGGACCTTCCCCCAGCCTCCGGCCGGGGGGACCCCCGGCCATGGGGTAATGTTTGCGGAGCGCCGGGGCGATTAGCTCAGTGGGAGAGCGCTTCGTTCACACCGAAGAGGTCACTGGTTCGAACCCAGTATCGCCCACCCGGACCGAAGGCCCGGAAGACGAAAGTCTTCCGGGCCTTCGTCGTTGTCGTGTGCCGTTTCAGTGCATCCGGCCGAGGGTGTCCCGCAGCCTGCGGGCGTCGCGCAGCCGCTGCTCGTACGTCGCGCCGACCGCCAGCAGCAGGAGACCCGCGAGGGCTGGCGGCAGCCAGCGGGGGAGTACGCCGACGACCTGAACGACGTACGGCGCCAGCTCGTGCAGCGCGACCAGGGCCAGGGCCGAGCCGCCGAGCACCAGGAGGGCCTGCAGCCGCTGCCGGGCGCCGGTGAGCGTGACGGCCAGGGCCGCTGCCCCGAGCAGCAGCGGGCGCAGCCAGTGCTCGTCGCCCCAGGCCGCGATCAGGCTCGGCAGCAGGGTCGCAGCCAGGCCGGGACCGTACGCCGTCCAGGACGACGCCTCGCGGTCGCGCCGCCGCCGCAGTACGCCGACGGCGAGCGCCGGGACGGTCACGGGCAGGGTGTACGCCTCTGGGGTGGCGACGTCCGAGGCGCCGAGGCGGACCCAGGTGGCCAGCACGAAGAGCGCCACGGCGGCGTACCCGACGAACCGGCGGTCGGGCCGTACGGCCGTGCCCGCTGCGATGACACCGCACAGGGCCAGCACCAGCGCGAGGGCCGGCGCATCGCCGGAGGCGAGCCCGACCGCGAGGAGGGCCGCGGCGGCACCCGTGATTTCCATGGGCAGAGCGGTGAGGTGACCACGGATGCGGACGGCCAGGACAGCCACCGCCACTGGGACGGCCAGTACTGCCAACGCGACCTGATGGGCCGGGAGCTCGAACGCTGCGGCTACGGCTCCGGCCAGCCCGGTCGCGAACACGACGGCCGCACAGGCGGAGACAGGCGGCGCGACGCTGCCGGTGGCAAGCGCGGCGGCCGCGCCGAACAGCACCAGCAGGAAGCCGAGGACGGCGAAGGTGGCCGCCTGCGAGGCCAGGGCCACGAGCGAAACGGAAACCGCCGACGCAAGGGCGCAGCCGAGCCCGGTGAGGGCGAGGGCGGAGCCAGGGCCGGGTTGGGCGGTGGCCGGGGGACGGGTGGCGTTGCCGGAGAGGCGCGTCAGCGCTGTGGGGCGTGCCGCCAGCGCCAGAGGGGCCGCCGTCAGCAGTGCGTACAGCGGAACTGCCACCGCGTAGCGGAGGTCAAGCGCCGCCGGGGTCGCGAACGTCGCTGCCCACGTCAGGGCCAGAGCCGCGCACGCCGCCGGGGTGTGCCAGGGGCGGTCGGCGATGGTCAGGCGGCGGGCCGCCAGCAGGACCGCGGCGGTCGTCAGCAGGACCAGCGGAGTCGCCGTCGTCCAGGACCACGGGAGGTCGGCGGAGAGCGCGTCGCGGACGCCGGCCGGGGCGCCGGACCACGCCCGTTCCGCCCACGCCACAGGGCCCAGCAGCGTGACCGCCAGCGGCGGCAGCGCCCACAGCGTGCCTCCGGCGAGCACCGCACCCGAAGCACTGGCCAGGCCGAGGACCATGGGGCGCGGCAGGCTCACCCGTACAACGGCCAACAGGGCCACAGCGCACAGCACATACGCGGGCACCGCCCACGCGTCCGGCACGGCAGGCCGGACCACGCCGCCGACAGCCGCGATCGCCGCAACCCCCGCCGCGACCGAAGGCGCCACCGTGTGCGGCGACGGCGCGCGCCAGGCGGCGAACAGGGCCAGGGCCGCGATCGCCAGAAGCAGCACACCGGGACGCACCGCGTCGGCGGCGTCACCGGCGGTCACGGACATGGCGCCGACACTGAGCAGCGCCCAGGCACCCGCAAGCCAGGCGGCGCCACAAGCCATCGGCCGCACGCCACGGCCCTTGCCCCACAGAGCGACGGCGACGTCGAGCGCGGCCGTCGCCAGCAGCGACCAGGTCAGTGTCAGCGGGCCCGCACCGGAAGCCAGCGCCCAGAGCGGGAAGGGGAGTTGAACGGCGACCAGAGCGGCGGGCAGCGGTATCCGCAGCCGGCCGAGCCCCAGACCGTACGCCGCCCAGAGCGCCGCCAGCGCCGCCGAACTGATCGCCGCGTAAGCGAGGCCGTCGGCGGCGGGCAGCGCGGCCCGGTGCAGGGCGTACGCATCGAGCACCGTCAGTACGAGCCCGAGCGCGGCCACCGACTCGGCGGTCGAGACGAGCCCACGGCGCAGCAGTACAACCGGCGCGGACAGCGCCAGCGCCGTCACGGCGCCCAGCACCGCAGAGCGGCCGCCGATGCCCATGTGACCCCAGCTGACCAGCGTGAACGCGATGGCGGCGATCGTCAGCAGAATCCCGCCGAGCGCCAGCAGCACGTTCTGCGCACTCGGCGGCGATGCGTCCGGCGCCGACGCGGCGGTCATGGGCGCACGCGGCACGTGCCCGCCGCCGAAGCCGGGGGCGGGGCCCGCGAAGGGGTTCTGCGGGGCCGGTTGCGCGGCCTGCATGGCGCTGAGCAGCCACGCCCTTCGGGTGAGCAACTGCGTGCGGCGGATCTCGAGTTGACCCAGCTCGCGGTCGAGGAGGATCAGTTCCTCGGCGGGTGGTGGCGCATTCTCCATGCCGGGAGTGTGGCTCAGGCCACACGCCGGGGCATGGGCTCGGATACTCAGATCCGTGTGAGTACCCCCGGATCCGCGCAGACTTCAGGCATGGACTGGTGCCACTACCGCTTCCGCACCGTATGGGATCTGACCGCCTCCCCCGACGCGGTGTTCGCCGTGCTGGAACGCGCCGAGGAGTACCCGAGGTGGTGGCCGCAGGTGCGCGAGGCCACCCGGATCGACGATCGCACCGGCACACTCCGGTTCCGCTCCCTCCTGCCGTACGAACTCGTCGTCACGGTCGGCCAGGCGCGCCGCGACGCGGCCGCCGGCGTACTGGAAGCGGCCATGACCGGCGACATGGACGGCTGGGCACGCTGGACCGTGCGGCCGCACGGCACCGGCACACGCGCCGTATACGAGCAGGAAGTGGAGGTGCGCAAGGCCCTGGTGCGGCGGTTCGCCGTCCCCGGACGTCCCGTCTTCATCGCCAACCACGCGCTGATGATGCGGGCGGGGCGGCGCGGGCTTGCGGCGGCCCTCGCGGTTTGAACGAAACCCGCAGGGGGTTGTATGGTTCAGTCCGTTCCCGGGCGATTAGCTCAGTGGGAGAGCGCTTCGTTCACACCGAAGAGGTCACTGGTTCGAAACCAGTATCGCCCACCGGGAAAGGCCGGTCCGTCACAGACGGACCGGCCTTTTTTCATGCCGCCGTACGCCGCCGCCACAGGGCGCCATGAAGAAACCAGCCGCTGTCAATAGGTGAGATTCATGTCGTCACGGGTAGCCCACTGCCGCTGCCGGGGTGCAGCCGACTGCACCATGACTCGGGTGCCTGCTGGATGGTAGGGGCCGTGCCGCTCTCTATACCGTGATCCACGAACGCGAAGAACGCCAGACGCTCGACGAAGGGGCACCCGATGAACTCCGCGACCAAGACGCTTCTGTGGCTGCTGCTGATCGCCTGCGTGGCCGCCAATCTCTTCTTCAACCTCATGGTCGACGAGAGCGGGCTGCAGATCGCGCTCAGTGTCGTCTCCGGCGTCTTCGGCCTCGGCGCGATCACCGGCCTGGTGCTGATGAAGAAGACAGCCCGCTGAGCGACCGTACGATCAGGCGGCGGCCGGGAGTTCGGGGCGCAGTGGCCAGGCCGGATCGACCTCCTCCTCCGACCCGTTGCGCGCGAACCACGCCTGCAGACCACGCGCCTGCGCCGCGTGCCACACCGCCTGCAGCGTGTGCAGCTCGGCGGGCGAAAGCCGCTCCAGACGCGACGCGAAACGGCGCCCCACCGCCCGTACGACCTCCAGGGACGCCGCCGCGTCGGCGGCCGCGTCATGGGCGCCGTCCAGCTCGACCTCGTACTGCGCGCACAGATCGGTGAGCGTACGACGGCCCTTGCGGTAACGGTCCAGATGCTTGTCCAGTACGCGCGGATCCAGCACGCACAGCGGCCGGTTGTCCAGATACCGCGCCAGCGACGACGCCCGATGCCGCCTCAACTCCCGGTCGAGCAGCGTCAGATCGAACGGGGCGTTCATCACGACCAGCGGCCGACGGGCAATGCTCTGCTCGGCCAGCGACCGGGCTATCTCCTCCACCACCGGCGCCGGCCAGCGGCCGTTGCGCTGAAGGTGCTCGTCCGTCAGGCCATGGATCTCGGTGGCCTCCGCGGGCACGGGAATCCCCGGATTCACCAGCCAGCGGGTCACCCGCACCCGCGCGCCCGGCATGTCCTGCACGACCAGGGCAGCCGACACGATGCGGTCCTCCTCGACATCCACCCCCGTCGTCTCGGTGTCGAACGCGGCCAAGGGTCCTTCGTACCAGCACGTCATGGCGAACTCCTCTTGCTACCTTGGCAGATGGCGTGCGTCCCCTGCCCGAATCGGTGATACCCGGGTCGTTTGTGCGGTACGCCGTTTACGGCCGAGGTGGTACGGAGACAACACAGTTGACGGGACGCGCAGTTGACGGCGCGTCGCGGGGAACTGACCGGCACGGCCCGGAAGGCACTCGTCAGCCATGGCGCTCGCGCAGCCCGAACCTGGGGGAACGTCCCGTGCCCAGAGCCACGGGGGAGGGCTGCTGCCCGGACGGACCACGTCACTGCGCGGCGCTCTCGCCACCACCGCCTGCATGGAGACACTCCAGGTGGGCTACCTGCACGCGGTCGCGGCAGCCGCCGGATGCTCCCTCTCACAGCCCTTTCCGGACAACGGCATCGACTGGCACGTGAGCCACAGCGCCCCCGGGCACACGGTCGACGACGAAGTCACCATCAAAGTGCAGCTCAAGTGCACGTACCAGATCCCGCCGCACCCGGCAGGACCCGCCTTCTCCTTCACGCTCGACAACCCCCACCTGGAGAAGCTCGCCCGCAGCCCGGTCTCCGTGCACAAGATCCTGGTCGTGATGCTCGTACCGCGGACCCAGGACGACTGGCTGCGCGCCAGCCACGACCGCCTCGACCTGCGGCACTGCTGCTACTGGACCAACCTGGCCGGACACCCGGTGACAGGCAGGCGCAGGACGACCGTGCGGATCCCGACCTCGCGGATATTCGACGACCGAGCACTCTGCGAGATCATGACCCGGGTCGGGGTTGGAGGGAGACCCTGATGCACCGGCCGATCGACGAGCCCGTACGACCACACCCGAGCGACACATCCGGAATCTGGGACGTCGGGGAAGGCCCCGACCCCGGCCAGGTCGACCCCGCCGTACTCGGCGCGCTGCTCGACCGGCACGGCTGGCAGCGGCGCGGAGGAGCGGCCGGGCGCTACGCGCGCTGGACCCTGCCGGGATCCTCCGGCGGCGGTACGAGCCTGCTCGTACCGGAGAGCAGGGCGTTCCCCGACAGCGACGACCTGCTCGGCGAGGCACTGACCGCACTCGCCCGCTGCGCCGCCCCGTCGGCCCGCGAAGTGCTCGTCTCCCTCGCCGTGCCCAGCGACGAGATCCGCTGGTGGCGCGACGTCCCCGACGGTCCCTCGGGCGCAGCCTCCTGGACCGCGCAGGAGCGACTGCGGTCCGCGGCACGCCAGATGCTCCTCGCCGCCGCGCTCGCCGCCCGCGGCCGCGCCGGGTACTACGGCGCGCGGCACCGGCGGCAGGCCCAGACCTCCCTGGAGGACGTACTGGTGGGGACCTCGCCCGGCGGACGCACCCTCACCGCCTTCGTACCGGTCGAGGGCGGACGCGACGCCGTCGTACGGCTGCACCACGCGCTGCACGCCGCCCGCGAGGCCACCGACTACCGGAGGGCGACCGGCGGCATGGAGGCCTTCGACTCCGCCGTCGAGGCCGGCGTGAGCCGCGAGCTGACCGACGCGGTCATCGCGCTGGTGCACGGCTCCGAAGGCGCCCGCATCGCCCTGGACTGGTCGCCCGCCGCGGGCGTACCGGCAGGCTGCGCGGTGCACCCCGAGCCGGTCGAGTTCTCGCCCGGCGACCTGCCGGCCCTGCGCGAGGCAGGCGCCCGCTACATGCTGGACGAGCCGTCCGTACCCGTACGGATCACGGGCGCGGTGGTACGAATGCGGCGCTCGGGTCCGCGCGGGGCGGGCACGGTACGGATGCGCGTCCTGGCGGGCGTGGAGGTGCCGCACGTACGCATGGTGCTCGACGAGGAGGCGTACCGGATAGCGGGCCACGCACACCTGGTCGGGCTGCCCATCAGGGTCCACGGGCAGCTGGAGAGCCGGGGCGGCTTCCGGCGGCTGACCGGGGCGAACAGTGTGGTGCCCGTGCAGGTGGACGATGCGGAGCGGGACCGGCTGATGAAGTCGCTCCACGAGAACCTGGACTTTTTCGAGGAGGCGTGCGGCGGGGAATAACCGTTTCGCGATGGGGGCGCCGGGCTCGGTACAGTAAGTGATTGCGCGCGTAGCAAATCGCGCGCGTCCCCCTCAGTCAGGAGAGACCGGTGTCAGACGTCCGTGTGTTCATCCAACGCGATTCCGAGCGGGAAGAGCGCGTGGTGACAACGGGCACTACGGCGGCCGAGCTCTTCCCCGGCGAGCGCACTGTCGTCGCCGCGCGCGTGGCGGGCGAGCTGAAGGACCTGGCGTACGTCCTCGCCGACGGCGAGGAGGTCGAGCCGGTCGAGATCTCGTCCGAGGACGGCCTGAACATCCTGCGCCACTCGACCGCGCATGTCATGGCGCAGGCCGTGCAGGAGCTCTTCCCCGAGGCCAAGCTGGGCATCGGCCCGCCGGTCAAGGACGGCTTCTACTACGACTTCGACGTCGAGCGTCCCTTCACCCCCGAGGACCTCAAGGCCGTCGAGAAGAAGATGCAGGAGATCCAGAAGCGCGGACAGCGTTTCTCGCGCCGTGTCGTCACCGACGAGGCCGCCCGCGAGGAGCTGGCCGACGAGCCGTACAAGCTGGAGCTCATCGGCATCAAGGGCTCCGCTTCGACGGACGACGGCGCGGACGTCGAGGTGGGCGGCGGCGAGCTGACCATCTACGACAACCTGGACGCCAAGACCGGTGACCTGTGCTGGAAGGACCTGTGCCGCGGTCCGCACCTGCCCACCACCCGCAACATCCCCGCCTTCAAGCTCATGCGCAACGCCGCTGCGTACTGGCGCGGCAGCGAGAAGAACCCGATGCTCCAGCGCATCTACGGCACCGCGTGGCCGTCGAAGGACGAGCTGAAGGCGCACCTGGAGTTCCTCGCCGAGGCCGAGAAGCGCGACCACCGCAAGCTCGGCGGCGAGCTGGACCTCTTCTCCATCCCGGACGAGATCGGCTCGGGCCTGGCGGTCTTCCACCCCAAGGGCGGCATCATCCGCCGGGTCATGGAGGACTACTCGCGCAAGCGCCACGAGGAGGAGGGGTACGAGTTCGTCTACACCCCGCACGCCACCAAGGGGAAGCTCTTCGAGAAGTCGGGCCACCTGGACTGGTACGCCGACGGCATGTACCCGCCCATGCAGCTCGACGAGGGCACGGACTACTACCTCAAGCCCATGAACTGCCCGATGCACAACCTGATCTTCGATGCGCGCGGGCGTTCGTACCGTGAACTGCCGCTGCGCCTCTTCGAGTTCGGGACCGTGTACCGGTACGAGAAGTCCGGCGTGGTGCACGGCCTGACCCGGGCCCGCGGCTTCACCCAGGACGACGCGCACATCTACTGCACCAAGGAGCAGATGGCGGAGGAGCTCGACAAGACGCTCACCTTCGTCCTCGGTCTCCTGCGCGACTACGGTCTGACCGACTTCTACCTGGAGCTGTCCACGAAGGACCCGGAGAAGTTCGTCGGCTCGGACGAGATCTGGGAAGAGGCCACCGAGACCCTGCGCCAGGTTGCCGAGAAGCAGGGCCTTCCGCTGGTCCCGGACCCGGGCGGTGCCGCCTTCTACGGCCCGAAGATCTCGGTCCAGTGCAAGGACGCCATCGGCCGTACCTGGCAGATGTCGACCGTCCAGCTCGACTTCAACCTGCCGGAGCGCTTCAACCTGGAGTACACCTCGGCGGACGGCACCAAGCAGCAGCCGGTCATGATCCACCGCGCGCTGTTCGGCTCCATCGAGCGCTTCTTCGCAGTGCTCCTCGAGCACTACGCGGGCGCGTTCCCGGCGTGGCTGGCCCCGGTCCAGGCCACCGGCATCCCGATCGGCGACGCACACGTCCCGTACCTGCAGGAGTTCGCCGCCGAGGCGAAGAAGAAGGGCCTGCGGGTCGAGGTGGACGCCTCCTCGGACCGTATGCAGAAGAAGATCCGCAACGCGCAGCGCAGCAAGGTCCCGTTCATGGTCATCGTGGGCGACGACGACATGAATGCGGGCACGGTCTCCTTCCGCTACCGCGACGGGTCGCAGAAGAACGGCATCCCTCGCGACGAAGCCATTGCCGAGCTCGTCGACGTGGTGGAGCGCCGGGTACAGGTCTGACACCGGCCCCGCGCAAAGCAGGGTTCCCAGGGGCGGTCCCGTCAGGGGCCGCCCCTCGCTGCTGCTCCCTCACCCTGAGCGAATATGCTGGCTCGCATGACGATTGAGCCGGAACAGCAGATCGGAGTCGGGACGCCGGACGCGTTCCAGCGCCTGTGGACGCCCCACCGGATGGCGTACATCCAGGGCGAGAACAAGCCGACGGGTCCAGGGGCCGAGGACGGCTGCCCGTTCTGCTCGATTCCGGCCAAGTCCGACGAGGACGGTCTCGTCGTCGCGCGTGGTGAGCAGGTGTACGCGGTGCTGAACCTGTACCCGTACAACGGCGGGCATCTGATGGTCGTCCCGTACCGCCATGTCGCCGACTACACGGACCTGGACGCGGCGGAGACCGCCGAGCTCGCCGAGTTCACCAAGCGCGCGATGATCGCGCTGCGTACGGCCTCCGGGGCGCAGGGCTTCAACATCGGGATGAATCAGGGCGCGGTGGCGGGGGCCGGTATCGCGGCGCATCTGCACCAGCATCTCGTGCCGCGCTGGGGCGGGGACACGAACTTCATGCCGGTCGTGGGGCACACCAAGGTGCTGCCGCAGTTGCTGGGGGACACCCGCAAGATGCTGGCGGACGCCTGGCCGCCCACCGCCTCGGTCTGACCTCCTGAAGCCTTACGTGACGCTCTACGCGTCGTAGAGGTCCGCGTTCCTCGGCGCCGGGTCCTGGACCAGGCCGCTGAGGATGAGCGAGCGGTTACTGAAGCGGTCCGTGTCCACGCCGTGGTCGTCGAGGACGCGGATGGCCGCCGCGTGGACCACGCGCAGTACGGGGGTGGCCGCGCGCAGCGCGTCGTCGGCCATGAAGCGGTGGCGCCAGGGCTTGTCGGCCCAGGCGTGCCGCAGACCGAACGGCTCGGGAAGAACGAGCTTGCCGCCGAAGAAGTCCAGGATCGGCGGGAACCAGGTGAGCGGGGCGCGGACGGCGAGGCGTACCACCTCGTCGGCGTCGACGAGTGGCTGATTCTTGTCGACGGTTTCCCAGAACTTGACCGTCTTGCTGACCGTGACGGTCTTGGGCGCGGGCTTGGTGGTGAAGAGCGAGTGGACCGGGCCCAGGGCGTGGCCGGTGACCTCGATGCGCAGGGTCTCGTGCAGCACGGTGACGGTGATCAGCATGGTGATGACCAGCTGGCCGTCCCAGAGTGTGAACTGAACGCCCAGATAGTGGCGGTTGCCGGCGCCGAACTGCTGCTCGTTGCAGATCCGCTGGATTTCGTGGCCCTTGATCTGGAACGCGTCGACGTTCTGCCCGCCGGGCCTGGCCACCTCGGCCGCGTTCTCGCCGACCGGTGCGACGACCCAGTGCCGCACGGAGGGGGTAGGGAAGCCGCCCGTGTGCAGCGGTCCGCGCTCCAGCATGCGGAGCTGGTCGTGGATGGCGCGTACGACGTCCCAGCTGCGGAAGCCGTGGATCTCCTTGCCGGAGTCGCGCGGAACGAGCTCTTCGGCGAGCTGCCAGCTGCCCCAGCGGGTGCCCATGCCCAGTATTCCCTTGGGGCCGGCGTAGAAGACCGCGTTGCTGTGCTGCTCGGCGGTGAGCCTGGCGAGCGACTGGCGCAGCTGCTCGGCGGCGGACTCGTTGGGGTCGCGGGGTACGGCCTCGGGGATCTTGGCGCCGACGCCGCCGCCGGCCAGCAGGCTCTCCCAGCGGGCCCGCATGTCCTTGGCCGTGGTCTCGCTGATCTGCTTGGCCCAGAGCCAGCCGATGACGGGGGTGACGACCATCGCCCGCAGGTAGATGGCCCAGAAGCCGCCGAAGGGCAGCCTGATCAGGAAGATCACGGCGAGGCCGCCGGCGGCGACCAGGGCGGCGGTCGCGAGGGCCCCGGCGCGCTTGTCCTTGGAGCCCGCGATCGTACGTCGGAGCTGGAACATGGCCAGCCAGATCAGCATTCCCGGCAGGAAGGCCAGGCCGAAGACCACCATGACGCCGGTGAGTTTGGCGTCGCGCTCCTTACGGATGCGGGTCGCCGCGAGGCAGTGCTCGACGACCGTCTGGGGTTCAGTGCCGAAGGACTGGATGAGGGGCTTGCGGGCGCCGCCCAGCATGCGTACCTGGACGGCCCGCGAGAACGCCTCGCCCAGGTTCGGTTCGAAGAGGGAGAGCTTGCCCTTCTTGACCTCGGACTTGTGCCAGTCGCTGTTGGCGCCGAGGATCTCGTCGACCGGGCTGTCGCGGTACGCCGCCGATGCGAGCGCGTGCGTCGCCGCGGTCTGCCCCGCCGAGCCCTGGAGCGGGATCTGCGCCCCGGGTGAGAAGTCGTATCCGTCGTCCGCCACTGCTGCCCCCATCGCCGCACGCAACCGCTCCTGCGGCCTGTTCCCAACTACTGCTCCCGGCACACCTTCTGAGCTGGGACACAGCGTATCCGGGTGTTCCCTGCCCGTAATGGGACAGTGGAATGCCGCCCGCCGCAAGGCAATTGGGCGGACGGCACAGTCAACTAAGACCCCTTTTCGGCCTGTTCACGGATCTTGCCCGCAAGCTGCGGCGGCATGGGTTCGTGGCGGGCGTACGAGCGGTTGAATTGCCCGGTGCCGTGCGAGATCGACCGGAGGTCGACGGCGTACCGTCCGATTTCGATCTCGGGGACCTCGGCCCGTACGAGCGTACGACCCGGTCCTGCCTGCTCCGTGCCGACCACCCGGCCGCGCCGCCCCGACAGATCGCTCATCACCGGGCCGACGTAGTGATCGGGCACCATCACCACGATCTCCGTGACCGGCTCCAGCAGATGGATCTTCGCCTCGGCCGCAGCCTCCCGCATCGCCAGCGCGCCCGCCGTCTGGAACGCGGCGTCGGAAGAGTCGACCGAATGCGCCTTTCCGTCGAGGAGGGTGACGCGTACGTCCACGAGCGGGTAGCCCGCCGCGACGCCGCGTGCCGCCTGGGCGCGTACGCCCTTCTCCACGGAGGGGATGAACTGGCGCGGTACCGCGCCGCCGACGACCTTGTCGACGAACTCGATTCCGGAGCCCGGAGGCAGTGGTTCGACCTCGATCTCGCAGATCGCGTACTGGCCGTGGCCGCCGGACTGCTTCACATGGCGGCCGCGCCCGCCCGCCCTCTCGCCGAAGGTCTCGCGCAGCGACACCTTGTACGGCACGACGTCCACCTGGACCCCGTAACGGCTGCGCAGGCGCTCCAGCGCCACGTCCCGGTGGGCCTCGCCCAGGCACCAGAGGACCAGCTGACGGGTGTCCTGGTTCTGTTCCAGGCGCATCGTCGGGTCCTCCGCGACCAGCCGCGACAGGCCCTGGGAGAGCTTGTCCTCGTCCGCCTTGCTGTGCGCCTGGATGGCGAGCGGCAGGAGCGGGTCGGGCATGGCCCAGGGCTCCATCAGGAGCGGATCGTCCTTGGCGGACAGAGTGTCCCCGGTCTCGGCGCGCATCAGTTTCGCGACGGACGCGATGTCGCCCGCGATTGCCTGGCTGAGGGTGCGCTGCTGTTTGCCGAAGGGCGAGGAGAGCGCGCCGATGCGCTCGTCCACGTCGTGGTCCTCGTGGCCGCGGTCGGTGAGTCCGTGCCCCGACACATGTACGGTCTCGTCCGGCCGGAGGGTGCCGGAGAACACCCGCACCAGGCTGACCCGGCCGACGTAGGGGTCGGACGCGGTCTTGACGACCTCGGCGACCAGCGGCCCGTCCGGATCGCAGGTGATCTGCGGGCGCGGACTGCCCTCCGGCGTGGTGACCGCGGGTGCCTCGTGCTCGGACGGGGTCGGGAAGCCGCCCGTGACGAGCTCCAGGAGCTCGATCGTGCCGATGCCCTCGCGGGAGCCCTCGGCCGCCGGGGCGGCCGCCAGGACCGGGTGGAAAGTGCCGCGCGCGACGGCCCTCTCCAGATCTTCGACGAGGGTCTTGTAGTCGATCTCCTCGCCGTCGAGATAGCGGTCCATGAGGGTCTCGTCCTCGCTCTCGGCGATGATCCCCTCGATGAGCCGGCTACGGGCGGTCTCGATGCGCGGCAGCTGGTCCTGCTCGGCCGGCACCTCCTTCCGCTCGCCGGAGGAGTAGTCGAAGATGCGCTGCGAGAGCAGGCCGACGAGGCCCTTGACGGGGGCGTGCCCGTCGGGTCCCTGGGGCCCGTACAGCGGCAGATAGAGCGGCAGTACGGCGTCGGGGTCGTCGCCCCCGAACGTCTCCGCGCAGAGCCGGGTCATCTCGTCGAAGTCGGACCTGGCCGCTTCGAGGTGGGTGAAGACGATGGCCCGCGGCATACCGACCGCTGCACACTCCTCCCACACCGCCCTGGTCGCGCCGTCCACACCGTCCGACGCCGAGACGACGAAGAGGGCCGCGTCCGCAGCACGCAGACCGGCCCGCAGCTCGCCGACGAAATCGGCGTATCCGGGTGTGTCCAGGAGATTGATCTTGATGCCGCCCCATTCGACGGGGACCAGCGAGAGCTGGACCGACCGTCCTTGCCGGTGCTCGATCTCGTCGTAGTCGGATACGGTCGCGCCGTCCTCGACCCGGCCCGCCCTGTTGACCGCTCCCGCCGCCAGTGCGAGAGCCTCGGCCAGGGTCGTCTTTCCCGATCCGCTGGGGCCGACCAGCACTACGTTCCGTACGGACGAGGGCCGGTCGGCCGCTGTTGCCCTGCCGGCGGCCCCGGGGTGTGCGTTCGCCTTGTCGCCCATGATCTGTGCCTCCCAGTCTGAGAGCACGCTGAGGAGAGGGGGCGCGGACATCTGGGAGCCGCAGTAGCGAGGCGACGCCGATGACGCCCGCGGTCATTCGAGCTTTGCACTCGGCTCACATTGCGTCCATACGTCGTACCCGATCGACGGGTGGCCGGGCCCCGGCACTGGACGTACACCGTCGTGGCTACGATGGGCCAGCCGGTGGCCGCAAGGGGTCGCACGGCCACCGACCCTCGGGAAGGCCATGCTGAACAAGTACGCGCGTGCATTCTTTACGCGTGTCCTCACACCGCTCGCCGCATTTCTCCTCCGACGCGGGGTGAGCCCGGATGCGGTCACTCTCATCGGCACGGCCGGAGTGATGGCGGGCGCGCTGGTCTTCTTCCCCCGGGGAGAGTTCTTCTGGGGCACGATCGTCATCACGCTGTTCGTCTTCTCCGACCTCGTCGACGGCAATATGGCGCGGCAGGCAGGGGTTTCGAGCCGCTGGGGCGCCTTCCTGGACTCGACGCTCGACCGGGTCGCCGACTCCGCGATTTTCGGCGGGATCGCACTCTGGTACGCGGGCACGGGCAACGACAACATCCTGTGCGCCGTCGCCATCTTCTGCCTGGCCAGCGGCCAGGTCGTCTCGTACACGAAGGCGCGCGGCGAATCGATCGGCCTGCCGGTGGCCGTCAACGGTCTGGTGGAGCGGGCCGAGCGGCTCGTCATCACGCTCGTCGCCGCGGGGCTGGCCGGGCTGCACAACTTCGGCGTTCCCGGGGTCGACGTGCTGCTGCCGATCGCGCTTTGGGTCGTCGCCGTGGGCAGCCTGGTGACGCTGGGGCAGCGGGTCGTGACCGTACGCCGCGAGTCGGCCGAGGCCGACACCGAGGCGGGAAGCGGGGCGACGTCGTGAGCGGTGGCAGGGAACGGCTGACCGACGCCCTGTACGGCCTCGGCTGGGGCACGGTCAAGAAGCTGCCCGAGCCGGTGTCCGTCGCCCTCGGGCGCACCATCGCCGACGCGGTGTGGAAGCGGCGCGGCAAGAGCGTGCTGCGGCTGGAGTCAAACCTCGCCCGGGTGGTGCCGGACGCGGGCCCCGAGCGCCTCTCAGAGCTCTCCAAGGCCGGTATGCGCTCGTACATGCGCTACTGGATGGAATCCTTCCGGCTTCCCGCCTGGAGCGCTGAGCGGGTGAAGAGCGGCGTCGAGGTCAAAGACATAGACCGGCTGACGGAGGGCCTCGCCGAGGGACGGGGCGTCGTGCTCGCGCTGCCGCACCTGGCCAACTGGGACCTCGCCGGCGCGTGGGTCACCACCAAGCTCGGCGTCCCCTTCACGACCGTCGCCGAGCGGCTCAAGCCCGAGACGCTGTACGACCGGTTCGTCGCGTACCGCGAGAGCCTCGGTATGGAGGTCCTGCCGCACAACGGCGGCAGCGCCTTCGGGACGCTGGCGCGGCGGCTGCGCGACGGCGGTCTCGTCTGCCTGGTCGCCGACCGCGACCTGTCGGCTTCGGGCGTCGAGGTCGAGTTCTTCCACGAGACGGCGCGGATGCCCGCCGGGCCTGCGCTGCTGGCGCAGCAGACAGGGGCGCTGCTGCTGCCTGCGACCCTGTCGTACGACGGATCCTTGCTGCGGGGCCGGATCCATCCGCCCGTCGAAGTACCCGAGACGGGTACCCGCAACGAGAAGACGTCCGTCATGACGCAAGCGCTGGCCGACGCCTTCGCCACCGGCATCGCCGAGCACCCGGAGGACTGGCACATGCTGCAACGGCTGTGGCTCGCCGACCTCGAGCCGCGTCAGGAGTCCTCGTGAAGATCGGCATTGTCTGCCCCTACTCGTGGGACGTGCCCGGCGGCGTCCAGTTCCACATCCGCGACCTGGCCGAGCATCTGATCGGGCTCGGCCACAAGGTCTCCGTCCTGGCCCCCTCCGACGACGAGACCCCGCTGCCGCCGTACGTCGTCTCCGCCGGGCGGGCCGTTCCCGTCCCGTACAACGGCTCGGTCGCGCGCCTCAACTTCGGCTTCCTCTCGGCCGCCCGCGTCCGGCGCTGGCTGCACGACGGCACCTTCGACGTGATCCACATCCACGAGCCGACCGCGCCCTCGCTGGGCCTGCTGACCTGCTGGGCCGCGCAGGGGCCGATCGTCGCGACGTTCCACACCTCGAACCCGAAGTCCCGGGCGATGATCGCTGCGTACCCGATCCTGCAGCCGGCGCTGGAGAAAATAAGCGCCCGCATCGCGGTGAGCGAGTACGCGCGCCGGACCCTGGTGGAACATCTGGGCGGCGACGCCGTCGTCATCCCCAACGGGGTCGACGTCGACTTCTTCGCGAAGGCCGAGGCCAAGCCCGAGTGGCAGGGGCAGACCATCGGCTTCGTCGGGCGCATCGACGAGCCCCGCAAGGGCCTGCCCGTCCTCATGCGGGCCCTCCCTAAGATCCTGGCCGAGCGCCCGGACACGCGGCTCCTGGTCGCGGGGCGCGGCGACGAGCAGGAGGCCGTCGCCTCGCTGCCCAAGGAGATGCGCCGCCGGGTCGAATTCCTCGGCATGGTCAGCGACGAGGACAAGGCGCGGCTGCTTCGCAGCGTCGACCTGTACGTCGCGCCCAACACCGGCGGCGAGAGCTTCGGCATCATCCTGGTCGAGGCGATGTCGGCGGGCGCGGCGGTGCTGGCCAGCGACCTCGACGCCTTCGCCCAGGTCCTGGACCAGGGTGCGGCGGGCGAGCTCTTCGCCAACGAGGACGCCGACGCGCTGGCCTCGGCGGCGGTACGGCTGCTGGCGGATCCGGAGCGGCTGGCGGAGCTGCGGGAGCGGGGGAGTGCGCACGTACGCCGGTTCGACTGGTCGACGGTCGCTGCGGACATCCTGGCGGTGTACGAGACGGTGACCGACGGCGCGGCTTCGGTGGCCGCGGACGACCGGTCGGGCCTCCGCGCCCGCTTCGGCCTGGCGGCACGCGGCTGACGCGGGCGGGGGGCCTTGGTACGGGGCCGGGGGCGCTGCGGGGCCGGTGGTGGTGCCGGGGGCGGGGGGCCTACGGGGTGCGGGGCCTGTGGTGGTGCCGGGGGCCGGGGCCTACGGGAGCGGCATTCGGGACTGCATGATTTAGCTGCGATCCCGGGTCACCGAAAGCCTCCCGGCGTCCCGCGCACAAATCACGTTTTACGTCCCGAACACCACTCCCTACGGCCCCGTCCCCCTCCGTACGTCGCAAATCATCGACCGGCGCCGGTAGCGGACCGGGTGAACGGGGTTAGGACGGCGGCGAGGGGGCGGGACGTGCAGGGGGCGCTGTTCGGGACGTAAAGCGTGATTTGTGCGCGAATTACTGGTCTCGCGAACGCAGCCCCCGCACCGCAGCTAAATCATGCAGTCCCGAATGGCGCCCCCGGAGCGGCCCGACCCCGCACGGGCCCACCCGGCGCAAGCCAAACCCCGCACGGGCAAAGCTGCGTAAGCCAAGAGCCGGCACCGCACCCCGGTAACCTTGCCGCCCGTGACCGTAACCCTGATCATCTGGATCGTCGTAGCCCTCGTCGCGATCGGGCTGTACCTCAGCTGGACCGCAGGCCGCCTCGACCGTCTGCACGCTCGTATCGACGCCTCCCGCGCCGCCCTGGACGCCCAGTTGCTGCGCCGCGCCTCGGTCACCCAGGAGCTGGCAACGTCCGGCGTGCTCGACCCCGCCGCTTCGATCGTCCTGTACGAGGCCGCGCACGCCGCGCGTCAGGCCGAAGAGGACCACCGCGAGGTCGCGGAGAGCGAGCTCAGCCAGGCGCTACGGGCGGTCTTCGGGGAGACCGCGCAGGTCGAAGCGGTAAAGGAGGCGCCCGGCGGCGAGGAGGCCGCAGGGGAGCTCGCAGCGGCCGTACGGCGCGTCCCGATGGCACGGCGTTTCCACAACGATTCCGTGCGCGCGGCCCGCGCACTGCGCCGCCACCGCAAGGTCCGCTGGTTCCGGCTGGCAGGCCACGCCCCGTTCCCCCTGGCGTTCGAGATGGACGACGAGCCTCCTGTGGCACTGGCCGACCGCCCCGGAAGCTAGCAAAACGAGCCACCGCCTATCCATTGGCCCTTGCAGTGGACTGGTCGGCAACTGTTTCCTCGGGGAGGCAAGAGCCTTCCCCTTCCCCAGCGAGGTCCACCCGTGTCCAGCACCAGCACCACCCAGGCCCCCGAGACCGGCACCGCACGCGTCAAGCGCGGCATGGCTGAGCAGCTCAAGGGCGGCGTCATCATGGATGTCGTCAACGCCGAGCAGGCGAAGATCGCCGAAGACGCCGGCGCCGTGGCCGTGATGGCGCTGGAGCGCGTGCCGGCCGACATCCGCAAGGACGGCGGCGTGGCCCGGATGTCCGACCCGAACATGATCGAAGAGATCATCGAGGCCGTGTCGATCCCGGTGATGGCGAAGTCCCGGATCGGCCACTTCGTCGAGGCCCAGGTCCTCCAGTCCCTCGGCGTCGACTACATCGACGAGTCCGAGGTCCTGACCCCGGCCGACGAGGTCAACCACTCCGACAAGTGGGCGTTCACCACCCCCTTCGTCTGTGGCGCCACCAACCTGGGTGAGGCCCTTCGCCGTATTGCGGAGGGCGCGGCCATGATCCGCTCCAAGGGCGAGGCCGGCACCGGCAACGTCGTCGAGGCCGTCCGTCACCTGCGCCAGATCAAGAACGAGATCGCCCGCCTGCGCGGCTACGACAACAACGAGCTGTACGCCGCCGCCAAGGAGCTCCGCGCCCCGTACGAGCTGGTCAAGGAGGTCTCCGAGCTGGGCAAGCTGCCCGTGGTCCTCTTCTCCGCAGGCGGCGTCGCCACCCCCGCCGACGCCGCGCTGATGCGTCAGCTCGGTGCCGAGGGCGTCTTCGTCGGCTCCGGCATCTTCAAGTCCGGCGACCCGGCCGCTCGCGCCGCCGCCATCGTGAAGGCCACCACCTTCTACGACGACCCGAAGATCATCGCGGACGCTTCGCGCAACCTGGGTGAGGCCATGGTCGGCATCAACTGCGACACCCTCCCCGAGTCCGAGCGCTACGCCAACCGCGGCTGGTAGTACCTGTGATGAGCAACCCTGTGATCGGAGTCCTGGCTCTCCAGGGCGACGTACGGGAGCACCTGATCGCCCTGGCCGTGGCCGACGCCACGGCCAGGCCGGTCCGGCGCCCCGAGGAGCTCGCGGAGATCGACGGCCTGGTCATCCCCGGCGGCGAGTCCACCACGATGTCCAAGCTGGCCGTGCTGTTCGGCATGCTGGAGCCGCTGCGCGAGCGCATCAAGGACGGCATGCCCGTCTACGGCACCTGCGCCGGCCTGATCATGCTCGCCGACAAGATCCTCGACCCGCGCTCGGGCCAGGAGACGCTCGGCGGCATCGACATGATCGTGCGCCGCAACGCCTTCGGCCGTCAGAACGAGTCGTTCGAGGCAACCGTCGACGTCGCCGGCATCGAGGGCGACCCCGTCGAGGGCGTCTTCATCCGCGCCCCGTGGGTGGAGTCGGTCGGCGCCCAGGTCGAGGTGCTCGCCGAGCACGAGGGCCACATTGTCGCCGTACGGCAGGGAAACGCCCTTGCCACGTCCTTTCACCCGGAACTGACGGGTGACCACCGGGTGCATCAGCTCTTTACGGACATGGTGCGCGCCGGGCGCTGACCGTATCCCGGTAGGATCTCTGGCGAACGCAGCAGAAGTTGGTTACGCGAAGGAGACAGGCGGATGTCCGGCCACTCTAAATGGGCTACGACGAAGCACAAGAAGGCCGTGATCGATGCCAAGCGCGGCAAGCTCTTCGCGAAGCTGATCAAGAACATCGAGGTCGCCGCGCGTACCGGCGGCATCGACCCCGAGGGCAACCCGACGCTCGTCGACGCCATCCAGAAGGCGAAGAAGAGCTCCGTCCCCAACAAGAACATCGACTCCGCGGTCAAGCGCGGTGGCGGTCTTGAGGCGGGCGGCGTCGACTACCAGACGATCATGTACGAAGGCTACGGCCCGAACGGTGTCGCGGTGCTCATCGAGTGCCTCACCGACAACCGCAACCGTGCCGCCTCCGACGTACGTGTCGCCATGACCCGCAACGGCGGTTCGATGGCCGACCCGGGTTCCGTCTCGTACCTCTTCAACCGCAAGGGCGTTGTCATCGTCCCCAAGGGCGAGCTGTCCGAGGACGAGGTCCTGGACGCCGTCCTGGAGGCGGGCGCCGAGGAGGTCAACGACCTCGGTGAGTCCTTCGAGGTCCTGAGCGAGGCCACCGACCTGGTCGCGGTCCGCACCGCGCTCCAGGACGCCGGCATCGACTACGACTCGGCCGACGCCAACTTCGTCCCGACCATGCAGGTCGAGCTCGACGAGGAAGGCGCGCGGAAGATCTTCAAGCTCATCGACGCGCTGGAGGACAGTGACGACGTGCAGAACGTCTTCGCCAACTTCGACGTCTCGGACGAGGTCATGGAGAAGGTCGACGCGGCCTGAGGGTTGATCAGCACGTCGACAGTGCCTTAAGAAGCATGGACGGGCCGACGGGACACGCTCCCGGCGGCCCGTCCGTGCGTTGTCAGAGCCAGCCGCTACTGTGCTGATCAGGCATGGACGCAGGAACAGTTGGTCGAGTGGGGGGAGGGGCGCGATGCGTGTACTCGGCGTGGACCCGGGGCTGACCCGGTGCGGTGTCGGTGTGGTGGAAGGCGTCGCCGGCCGCCCCCTGAAGATGGCCGGCGTCGGAGTCGTCCGTACGGCGGCGGACGCCGAGCTCGGCGAGCGGCTGGTCGCCATCGAGCGGGGCATCGAGCAGTGGCTCGACGAGTACGAGCCCGAATTCGTCGCCGTGGAGCGGGTGTTCAGCCAGCACAACGTCCGTACGGTCATGGGCACCGCACAGGCCAGCGCCGTCGCGATGCTCTGCGCGGCCCGCCGCGGACTGCCCGTCGCCCTGCACACACCGAGCGAGGTGAAGGCGGCGGTCACCGGCAGCGGCCGGGCCGACAAGGACCAGGTCGGCGCCATGGTGACCCGGCTGCTACGACTCGACGCCCCGCCCAAACCCGCCGACGCCGCCGACGCGCTCGCGCTCGCCATCTGCCACATCTGGCGCGCTCCCGCGCTCAACCGCCTCCAGCAGGCGCACGCCGCGGCCCGCGCCCCCCGCATCCCCGTACGGAAGGTCACGCGATGATCGCGTTCGTCAGCGGCCCGGTCGCCGCACTCGCCCCGACCACGGCCGTCATCGAGGTCGGCGGCATCGGCATGTCCGTGCAGTGCACGCCGAACACGCTGTCCACGCTGCGCATCGGCCAGGACGCGAAGCTCGCGACCTCCCTGGTCGTACGGGAAGACTCGCTCACCCTGTACGGCTTCGCGGACGACGACGAGCGGCAGGTCTTCGAGCTCCTGCAGACCGCCAGCGGCGTCGGCCCCCGGCTCGCCCAGGCCATGCTCGCCGTGCACTCCCCGGACGCGCTGCGCGTCGCCGTGTCCACCGGCGACGAGAAGGCGCTCACCGCGGTGCCCGGCATCGGCAAGAAGGGCGCCCAGAAGCTTCTCCTCGAACTCAAGGACCGCCTCGGCGCACCGCTCGGCACCGGCGCACACCTGGGCGCCCAGCGTGTCGCATCGGGGCCCGCGCCGTGGGGGGAGCAGCTGCAGGCCGCGCTCATCGGCCTCGGGTACGCGTCCCGCGAGGCGGAGGAAGCGGTCGCCGCTGTCACACCGCAGGCCGAGGCCGCCCTCGCCGGGGGCAACCAGCCGCCCGTACCGCAACTGCTGCGTGCCGCGCTCCAGACCCTCAACCGCGCCCGCTGACCGCATGAACGCCGCCCGCACGAATGCTGACCGCGAGAACTGAGATCCGTACATGAACTGGGACGAGACCGGACCCGACATCGACCAGCGCCTGGTCGACTCCGGCGCCGACGGCGAGGACCAGGCCGTCGAGGCCGCGCTGCGCCCGAAGGACCTCGACGAGTTCGTCGGCCAGGAGAAGGTCCGCGAGCAGCTCGACCTGGTCCTGCGCGCGGCCCGCGCACGCGGCGCCACCGCCGATCACGTGCTGCTCTCCGGCGCCCCCGGACTCGGCAAGACCACCCTCTCCATGATCATCGCGGCCGAGATGAACGCCCCGATCCGCATCACCTCGGGCCCCGCCATCCAGCACGCCGGCGACCTCGCCGCGATCCTCTCCTCCCTCCAGGAGGGCGAGGTCCTCTTCCTCGACGAGATCCACCGGATGTCCCGCCCGGCGGAAGAGATGCTCTACATGGCCATGGAGGACTTCCGTGTCGACGTCATCGTCGGCAAGGGCCCCGGCGCCACCGCCATCCCGCTCGAACTGCCGCCGTTCACCCTCGTCGGCGCCACCACCAGGGCCGGCCTGCTGCCGCCCCCGCTGCGCGACCGTTTCGGCTTCACCGGGCACATGGAGTTCTACGAACCGGCCGAGCTGGAGCGGGTCATCCACCGCTCCGCCCGTCTCCTCGACGTCGAGATCGACGTGGAGGGCGCCGCCGAGATCGCCGGACGCTCCCGGGGCACGCCCCGCATCGCGAACCGCCTGCTGCGCCGCGTCCGGGACTATGCCCAGGTCAAGGCCGACGGCGTCATAAACCGCGACATCGCCGCCGCCGCCCTCAAGGTGTACGAGGTCGACGCCCGGGGCCTGGACCGCCTCGACCGCGCCGTCCTCGGTGCCCTGCTGAAGCTGTTCAGCGGCGGACCGGTGGGGCTGTCGACGCTCGCGGTGGCCGTGGGGGAGGAGCGGGAAACCGTCGAAGAGGTGGCCGAGCCCTTTCTCGTACGGGAGGGCTTGCTGGCCCGTACCCCGCGCGGGCGGGTGGCCACGCCCGCAGCATGGGCGCATCTGGGGCTGGTGCCGCCCCAGCACGGACCCGGCGGAAGCGGACAACAGGGCCTCTTCGGGGCCTGACGGCGCGGGAGGCTCGCCCGGCAAGGAACCACGATGCGATGCTGGGCGTTGTTCCATTGATGCGGACTCGCTTAGACTCCGCCGATGCCGCCCTTCCAGGTCGGCGTGCCCACCCCCGTAGATCAGGCCGCCTCCCAGCGCGGTCGTGCGAAGGAATTTCGTCCCGTGGATATCGTGACCCTCCTCCCCTTCATCGTGCTCATCGGGGCCATGTTCCTGATGACCCGGTCCGCCAAGAAGAAGCAGCAGGCGGCTGCGCAGATGCGCAACGAGATGCAGCCCGGCACCGGCATCCGGACGATCGGGGGCATGTACGCGACCGTCAAGGAAGTCCACGACGACACGATCCTGCTCGAGGTCGCGCCCGGCGTGCACGCCGTCTACGCGAAGAACTCCGTCGGCGCCGTCCTCGGCGACGAGGAGTACAACCGCATCGTCCACGGCGCGGACGACCTCAAGACCGACGCTCCCCTCGTCCCGGACGACGCCTCCTCGCTGACCGAAGCCGCAGATGCGGACGCGGACGGCGACGCGCGCATCGACCTCGGCAAGAAGCCCGAGGCGGACAAGGCCGACGAGGCGGACGACGTTGTCGCCGCGGCCGGCGACGAGCCGAAGGACAAGAAGGCCGACGGCGAGGGCGACGCCAAGTAGTCACGCACGGGGACCGCGGCGACGCCCACCGGCGTACCGCGGTCCCCGGACCGTGCCGACTTCTGCTTCTGCGGGGCTGGGCCCCACATACTTCGTGGCCGCCCCCGGCGCTCACCCGGCGCGGGGGCGGTTGGACAGGGAGAAACGAGAAGGTGGCAGCACCGAAGAAGGGCCGCAGGCCCGCGGGCGCTCCGGGGAGGCCAGGGCGTGCCCTGGCTCTGATCCTGATCGCCATGGTCGCCCTCACCGGCGGGATGTTCGCGGCCGGTGAGCTCACACCGCGCCTCGGCATCGACCTCGCCGGCGGTACGAGCATCACGCTCAAGGCGAAGAGCGAGCCCGGCAGGCCCAACGCGGTCAACAAGACCAACATGGACACCGCGGTCGGGATCATCGACCGCCGCGTCAACGGTCTGGGTGTCTCCGAAGCCGAGGTTCAGACCCAGGGCGAAGAGCACATCATCGTCAACATCCCCAAGGGGACGAACGAGAAGCAGGCCCGGGAGCAGGTCGGTACCACCGCTCAGCTCTACTTCCGGCCGGTGCTGACGCTCGCCGCCGGCACCCCGACGCCGGACCCCAAGGCCACTCCCTCCCCGAGTGCCTCGACGAGCGGCAAGGACGGCGACAAGGACAAGTCCACGCCGACCGCCACCCCGTCGACCAGCCCCACCACTCAGGGCCGCGCCGTCACGGACGCGCTCAAGGCCCCGACGCCGACTCCGACGGGCAGCCCGTCCAAGAGCCCGGACGCGAGCACCAAGCCTTCGCCCACACCTTCGGCGGACCCCGAGGTCACCAAGCTTCAGGAGAAGTTCCTGGCCCTCGACTGCACCAAGGAGGCCCAGCGCGTCAAGGCCGGTGAGGGCGTCAGGCCCGAGGACCCGGCGGTCGCCTGTGGCAAGGACACCGCAGGCCAATGGGAGAAGTACATCCTGGGCCCGGCCGAGGTCAACGGCAAGGACGTCGACGACGCCAGTGCCCAGCTGGACACCCAGCGAGGCCTCTGGAAGGTCAACATGGAGTTCACCGACGGTGGCTCCAAGAAGTTCCAGAAGATCACCAGCAAGCTGTCTCAGCAGCAGCAGCCGCAGAACCAGTTCGCCATCGTCCTCGACGGCGAGGTCGTCTCGGCCCCCACGGTCAACCAGACCCTGAGCGCCAACGCCGAGATCACCGGCAGCTTCACCCAGGAATCCGCCCAGGAACTGGCCAACATCCTTTCCTATGGTGCGCTCCCGCTCTCCTTCGACGAGGACAGCGTCACCACCGTCAGCCCGGCGCTCGGCAGCGAGCAGCTCAAGGCCGGTCTGATCGCCGGTGCGATCGGTCTCGCCCTGGTCGTCATCTACCTGGTCGCCTACTACCGCGGCCTGGCGTTCGTTGCGATCGTCAGCCTCCTGGTCTCGGCGGTCCTCACGTACACGATCATGACGCTGCTCGGCCCGGGCATCGGCTTCGCGCTGAACCTGCCCGCGGTGTGCGGTGCCATCGTCGCGATCGGTATCACCGCGGACTCGTTCATCGTGTACTTCGAACGCATCCGTGACGAGATCCGCGAGGGCCGTACGCTCCGGCCGGCCGTCGAGCGTGCCTGGCCGCGTGCCCGGCGCACCATCATGGTCTCCGACTTCGTGTCGTTCCTCGCCGCCGCAGTGCTGTTCCTCGTGACCGTCGGCAAGGTCCAGGGCTTCGCGTTCACGCTCGGCCTGACCACCCTGCTCGACGTGGTCGTGGTGTTCCTCTTCACGAAGCCGCTGATGACCCTGCTGGCCCGTACGGAGTTCTTCGGCCGTGGCCACCCGTGGTCCGGCCTGGACCCGAAGCGACTCGGCGTCCAGCCCCCGCTGCGCCGCACGCGTCGCGTCTCCGCCCCCATCGACACGAAGGAGGCCTGAGATGTCTCGACTCGGCAGCATCGGCGCCCGCCTGTACCGCGGTGAGGTCGGTTACGACTTCGTCGGCAAGCGGATGATCTGGTACGGCATCTCGATCCTGATCACCATCACGGCCATCGTCGGCCTGGCGGTACGGGGTCTGGTCATGGGCATCGAGTTCGAGGGCGGTGCCGTCTTCACCACGCCCAAGACCGATGTGTCGGTCGCGCAGGTCCAGGAGGAGGCCGAAAAGGCCTCCGGGCACGACGCGATCGTCCAGGAGCTCGGCAACGGCGGCATGCGCATCCAGATCAGTGGTCTGGACACCAAGAGCTCCAGTCCGGTCGAGGACAAGCTCGCCGAGGAACTGGGCGTCACGGCAGAGTCCATCAACGCCGAACTGGTCGGCCCCAGCTGGGGTGAGCAGATCGCCAACAAGGCCTGGACCGGTCTCGCGATCTTCATGATCCTGGTGGTGATCTACCTGGCCATCGCCTTCGAGTGGCGCATGGCCGTGGCCGCCCTCATCGCCCTGATCCACGACCTCACCATCACCGTCGGTGTGTACGCACTGGTCGGCTTCGAGGTCACCCCAGGCACCGTGATCGGTCTGCTCACCATCCTTGGTTACTCCCTCTACGACACCGTCGTCGTCTTCGACGGTCTCAAGGAGGGCGCGAAGGACATCACCAAGCAGACCCGCTGGACGTACAGCGAGATCGCCAACCGCAGCCTCAATGGCACCCTGGTGCGTTCCATCAACACCACCGTCGTCGCGCTGCTCCCGGTGGCGGGCCTGCTGTTCATCGGTGGCGGTGTGCTGGGCGCGGGCATGCTCAACGACATCTCGCTGTCGCTGTTCGTCGGCCTCGCCGCCGGTGCGTACTCCTCGATCTTCATCGCCACTCCGCTGGTCGCCGACCTGAAGGAGCGCGAGCCGCAGATGAAGGCCCTGAAGAAGCGGGTGCTCGCCAAGCGGGCGGCCGCTGCCGCCAAGGGCGAGTCGGCGGAGGACTCCGACGGCCCGGACGGGCCGCAGGACCGGTTCGAGGACGACGCCGAGACCGCCGGTGCGGTCGTCGGCCGGCCCCGTGGGCGCAGTGGTGGCCGCGGCAAGCCTTCGGGGAAGCGGCGATGACGGGCACGAGCACGCAGGAGCTCCTGCTCAGCCGCATCCGGGACGTCCCGGACTATCCGAAGCCGGGCGTGATGTTCAAGGACATCACCCCCCTGCTCGCGGACCCCGTGGCGTTCACCGCACTGACCGACGCCCTCGCCGAGCTGTGCGTACGGTACGGCGCCACGCGGGTCGTCGGCCTGGAAGCGCGCGGCTTCATCCTGGCCGCGCCGGTCGCGATCCGCGCCGGCCTCGGCTTCATCCCCGTACGCAAGGCGGGGAAGCTGCCGGGTGCGACGCTGAAGCAGGCGTACGAGCTGGAGTACGGCACCGCCGAGATCGAGATCCACGCCGAGGACCTGAACGCGGACGACCGCGTCATGGTCATCGACGACGTCCTCGCCACCGGCGGCACCGCCGAAGCCTCGCTGGAGCTCATCCGGCGGGCAGGTGCGCAGGTCGCAGGGGTCGCGGTGCTCATGGAGCTCGGTTTCCTCGACGGGCGTGCCCGTCTGGAACCGGCCCTCAAGGGCGCTCCGCTGGAGGCCCTGATCACGGTCTGACCAGGATCGACATACGGGAAAGGCGGGTCCGGGAGGAATTCCCGGGCCCGCCTCTCGCGTTCCCCCAAGTAACAGGCCCGGGGCGAACCGGAGCCCGGGGATCGATACCATGGACTTTCCGGGCCTGACCGGGGGACCCGGACCCGCACGAGGAGCGCTCTTGCCAGACGAGGCCCAGCCACTCTCCCCCAGCGCCCGTCCGGGGGGACCCGCAGCCGCGCAGCCCGACCCGAAGCAGGCCGACAAGGCCGCGGCAGGCTCGGCTGCGCCCGCGAAGAGCCCCGCTCCGGGGAAGGGCCCCGCTCCCGCGAAGAGCAACCCGCCCGCGAAGAGCGCCCCTCCCGCCGCGTCAGCCGGGCCCGCGAAGAGCGCCGCTCCCGCGAAGGCTCCCGCGAAGAACGACGAACCGGCCGGCAAGCCCAAGGCCGCCCCCGAGCGGAGCGAGATGGGGGTCCCCCCGGCCGAAGGCTGGGGGAGGGCCAACGGCATCACGCCCGTCTCCGCGCCCAAGCCCGTCCAGGGCTCCACCCCGCGCACCGGCGGCGGCTCCTCCAACCGTGTACGGGCCAGGCTCGCCCGTCTCGGAGTGCAGCGCTCCAGCCCGTACAACCCGGTCCTCGAACCGCTCCTGCGGGCCGTGCGCGGCAACGACCCCAAGATCGAGACCGCGACACTGCGCCAGATCGAGCGCGCCTACCAGGTCGCCGAGCGCTGGCACCGCGGTCAGAAGCGCAAGAGCGGCGACCCGTACATCACGCACCCGCTCGCCGTGACGACGATCCTCGCCGAGCTCGGCATGGACCCGGCGACGCTGATGGCCGGTCTGCTGCACGACACCGTCGAGGACACCGAGTACGGCCTGGACACCCTGCGCCGTGACTTCGGCGACCAGGTCGCGCTCCTCGTCGACGGCGTCACCAAGCTCGACAAGGTCAAGTTCGGCGAGGCCGCACAGGCGGAGACCGTACGCAAGATGGTCGTCGCCATGGCCAAGGACCCGCGCGTCCTGGTCATCAAGCTCGCCGACCGCCTGCACAACATGCGCACCATGCGCTACCTCAAGCGGGAGAAGCAGGAGAAGAAGGCCCGCGAGACGCTTGAGATCTACGCGCCCCTGGCCCACCGCCTGGGCATGAACACCATCAAGTGGGAACTGGAGGACCTCGCCTTCGCGATCCTCTACCCCAAGATGTACGACGAGATCGTGCGCCTCGTCGCCGAGCGCGCCCCCAAGCGCGACGAATACCTCGCCATAGTGACCGACGAGGTCCAGTCCGACCTGCGCGCCGCCCGCATCAAGGCCACCGTCACCGGCCGACCGAAGCACTACTACAGCGTCTACCAGAAGATGATCGTGCGAGGCCGCGACTTCGCCGAGATCTACGACCTGGTGGGCATTCGTGTACTTGTCGACACCGTCCGCGACTGCTACGCGGCCCTCGGCACCGTCCACGCGCGATGGAACCCGGTCCCCGGCCGGTTCAAGGACTACATCGCGATGCCCAAGTTCAACATGTACCAGTCGCTGCACACGACGGTCATCGGCCCCAGCGGCAAGCCCGTCGAGCTCCAGATCCGTACGTTCGACATGCACCGCCGCGCCGAGTACGGCATCGCCGCCCACTGGAAGTACAAGCAGGAGGCCGTAGCAGGCGCCTCCAAGGTGCGTACCGACGTACCGAAGAACACCGGGCGCGGCCAGGACACCGTCAACGACATGGCGTGGCTGCGCCAGCTCCTCGACTGGCAGAAAGAGACCGAGGACCCCAGCGAGTTCCTGGAGTCCCTGCGCTTCGACCTGTCCCGCAACGAGGTCTTCGTCTTCACGCCCAAGGGCGACGTCATAGCGCTCCCGGCCGGTGCCACACCCGTCGACTTCGCGTACGCCGTCCACACGGAGGTCGGCCACCGGACCATAGGGGCGCGGGTCAACGGGCGGCTCGTACCCCTCGAATCGACCCTCGACAACGGCGACTTGGTGGAGGTCTTCACCTCCAAGGCGGCCGGCGCCGGACCCTCCCGCGACTGGCTCGGCTTCGTCAAGTCGCCCCGCGCCCGCAACAAGATCCGCGCCTGGTTCTCCAAGGAGCGCCGCGACGAGGCGATCGAGCAGGGCAAGGACTCCATCGCGCGCGCCATGCGCAAGCAGAACCTGCCGATCCAGCGCATCCTCACCGGCGACTCGCTCGTCACCCTCGCGCACGAGATGCGCTACCCCGACATCTCGTCCCTGTACGCGGCGATCGGCGAAGGCCATGTGGCCGCGCAGGGCGTCGTACAGAAGCTGGTGCAGGCCGTCGGCGGCGAGGAGGCCGCCAGCGAGGACATCGCCGAGAGCACACCGCCCACGCACGGCCGCGGCAAGCGCCGCGCCAACGCCGACCCGGGCGTCGTCGTCAAGGGCGTCGACGACGTGTGGGTCAAGCTGGCCCGCTGCTGTACGCCCGTACCCGGCGACCCCATCATCGGGTTTGTCACCCGGGGCAGCGGCGTCTCGGTTCACCGCGCGGACTGTGTGAACGTCGAGTCGCTGTCGAAGGAGCCCGAGCGCATCCTCGACGTCGAGTGGGCACCGACCCAGTCCTCGGTCTTCCTGGTCGCCATCCAGGTCGAGGCGCTCGACCGGTCACGGCTGCTCTCGGACGTCACCCGCGTGCTGTCCGACCAGCACGTCAACATCCTGTCCGCGGCCGTCCAGACGTCCCGTGACCGGGTGGCCACCTCGCGCTTCACCTTCGAGATGGGCGACCCCAAGCACCTCGGACACGTCCTGAAGGCCGTACGGGGCGTGGAGGGCGTGTACGACGTCTACCGGGTGACCTCGGCCCGCAGGCCGTAGCCGTACGAGCGGTACGAGCGGTACGAACGAAGGCCCCGGTACGGAGATCCGTACCGGGGCCTTCGCGTCGGCTCATCAGCCGCCGAACTCCTCCAGGCCCTTCAGCGCCTGGTCGAGCAGCGCCTGCCGGCCTTCGAGCTCGCGGGCGAGCTTGTCGGCCTTGGCGTTGTTGCCCGCGGCGCGCGCCGCGTCGATCTGCGTACGCAGCTTGTCGACGGCGTCCTGGAGCTGGCCCGTCAGACCCGCGGCGCGGGCACGCGCCTCAGGGTTCGTACGGCGCCACTCGTTCTCCTCGGTCTCCTGGAGCGCCCGCTCCACCGCGTGCATCCGGCCCTCGACCTTCGGGCGGGCGTCGCGCGGCACGTGGCCGATGGCTTCCCAGCGCTCGTTGAGGGAACGGAACGCGGCCCTGGCCGCCTTCAGGTCCTTCACCGGCACCAGCTTCTCGGCCTCGGTGGCGAGCTCCTCCTTGAGCTTGAGGTTCTCGGACTGCTCCGCGTCCCGCTCGGCGAAGACCTCGCTGCGGGCGGCGAAGAAGACGTCCTGGGCGCCGCGGAAGCGGTTCCACAGGTCGTCCTCGGCGTCGCGCTGGGCGCGGCCGGCGGCCTTCCACTCGGTCATCAGGTCGCGGTAGCGCGCGGCCGTCGTAGCCCAGTCGGTGGAGCCCGAAAGGCTTTCGGCCTCCGCCACCAGCTTTTCCTTGGCCTTACGGGCCTCCTCGCGCTGGGCGTCCAGCGACGCGAAGTGCGCCTTGCGCCGCTTGGAGAACGCCGAGCGGGCGTGCGAGAAGCGGTGCCACAGCTCGTCGTCGGACTTCCGGTCGAGCCTCGGCAGGCCCTTCCAGATGTCCACGAGCGCCCGCAGCCGCTCACCGGCGGCCCGCCACTGCTCGCTCTGCGCCAGCTCCTCCGCCTCGGCGACCAGCTTCTCCTTGGCGTGCTTCGCCTCGTCGGTCTGCTTCGCCTTCTCGGCCTTGCGCTCCTCGCGGCGCGACTCGACCGTCGCGACCAGCGCGTCGAGGCGCTTGCTCAGCGCGTCGAGGTCACCGACAGCATGGTGCTCGTCGACCTGCTTGCGCAGGTGGTCGATCGCGGTCTGGGCGTCCTTGGCCGACAGGTCGGTGGTCTTCACCCGCCGCTCGAGGAGGCCGATCTCGACAACCAGGCCCTCGTACTTGCGCTCGAAGTAGGCCAGAGCCTCCTCGGGAGAGCCTGCCTGCCAGGATCCGACGACCTTCTCGCCATCGGCCGTACGCACGTACACGGTGCCGGTCTCGTCGACACGGCCCCACGGGTCGCTGCTCACAGCGCCTCCTCCACATGATGCCTGCGAAGGGCCTGAGACCCCCGGGCATCGTCCACAGTTTCTTCGCGGAGCCACAGGCGCCCCGCACACCGCCAACATAGGCGAACGGCAGGGCGGCTGTCCGCATCCCGCCCTGCCGGATTTACTTGGTGACCGTCGCCTTGTCGATGACGACCGTGGCATTCGGCGTCCCGTCGCCCTGCCCGGTCGCCTCACCGGCGTCAGCGATCTTCTTCAGCACGTCCTGACCGCTCTTGACGGTTCCGAACGGTGTGTAGTTGGGAGGCAACTTGCTGTCCTGATAGACGAGGAAGAACTGGCTGCCGCCGGTGCCCGGGCCCGCGTTCGCCATCGCGACCGTGCCCGCCGGGTAGACGGCGCCCTTGAGCTTCGGGTCCTTCAGGTTCTCGTCCGGCAGCTTGTAGCCGGGGGTGCCGGAACCCTGGGCGGTCGGGTCGCCGCACTGCAGGACGTAGATGCCGGCCGTCGTCAGGCGGTGGCACTTGGTGTGGTCGAAGTACCCCTTCCCGGCGAGGAAGTTGAAGGAGTTCACCGTGCGCGGAGCCTTCGCCGCATCCAGGGCGAGCGTGATGTCGCCACAGGTCGTCTGCAACTTCATTGCGTACGACGCCGACTTGTCGACGGTGAGCGCCGGCTCCTTCTTGAACGACATCTTCTTGACCGAACCGGCGCCGGGCTTCTCGCACGGGTCGGGCGCCTTCGACGGCGAGCTGCTGGGCGTCGAGTCGGCGACGCTCTGCTTGCCGTCGTCGCTGCCGCTCAGAGCGCCGGTGGCGAACGCCGCCGCTCCCGCCGCGAGCACAACGGCGAGCGCCGAGGCGATCACGGCGTTGCGGCGGCGCGACTTGCGCCGGGCCGCGGCGCGGCGCTGCTGCTGCCGTTCGAACTTTTCCCGGGCGAGCTGGCGCCGCCGCTGATCGTTGCTGACCACCGGTGTTCTCCTCGTACGTCTCGTCTGTCACTGGTCCGGCCGAGCCGAGCTTGCCCGTACCGTATATGGGTTCGCTGTGGGCTGAGCGGCGCCGGTAGGCTCTGACCTGTTGCAAATCACCACAGCAGCCTCCCGCCGGACGACATATTGAGGACGATCGTGCTTATTGCCGGGTTCCCCGCCGGGGCCTGGGGGACCAACTGTTACCTGGTCGCCCCCGCCGCAGGCGAGGAGTGCGTGATCATCGACCCGGGCCACCAGGCCGCCGCGGGAGTCGAGGAAACGCTCGCCAAGCATCGGCTCAAGCCCGTCGCCGTCGTGCTCACACACGGCCACATCGACCACGTCGCCTCGGTCGTCCCGGTGTGCGGAGCACACGACGTACCGGCGTGGATCCACCCCGCCGACCGGTACATGATGAGCGACCCGGAAAAGGCCCTGGGCCGTTCGATAGGCATGCCCCTGATGGGCGAGCTGACCGTGGGCGAGCCCGACGACGTCCTGGAGCTGACCGACGGCGCGGAGCTGAAGCTGGCCGGTCTCGACTTCACCGTCTCGCACGCGCCCGGCCATACAAAGGGGTCGGTGACCTTCAGGCTGCCCGAGCAGACCGACATCCCGTCGGTCTTCTTCTCGGGCGACCTGCTGTTCGCCGGCTCCGTCGGACGCACCGACCTGCCCGGCGGCGACCACGCCGAGCTGCTCGAGTCGCTGGCCCGCGTGTGCCTGCCGCTCGACGACTCGACCGTGGTGCTGTCCGGCCACGGCTCCCAGACGACCATCGGCCGCGAGCGCGCCACCAACCCGTATCTGAACGGTCTGGCCGCCGCTCCCCGACGAGGAATGTGACGAGACTTTCCTGTGAGTACCTTCAAGGCCCCCAAGGGCACGTACGACCTGATCCCGCCGGTGTCCGCGACGTTCCTGGCGGTACGCGAGGCCATCGCCGCACCGCTGAAGAACTCCGGCTACGGCTACATCGAGACGCCGGGTTTCGAGAACGTCGAGCTCTTCGCGCGCGGAGTCGGTGAGTCCACCGACATCGTGACCAAGGAGATGTACACCCTCACCACCAAGGGCGGCGACCAGCTCGCCCTGCGCCCCGAGGGCACCGCGTCCGTGCTCCGCGCGGCCCTGGAAGCCAACCTGCACAAGGCCGGCAACCTGCCCGTCAAGCTCTGGTACTCCGGCTCGTACTACCGCTACGAGCGCCCGCAGAAGGGCCGCTACAGGCACTTCTCGCAGGTCGGTGCCGAAGCGATCGGCACCGAGGACCCGGCGCTCGACGCCGAGCTGATCATCCTCGCCGACCAGGCGTACCGCTCGCTCGGCCTGTCCCAGTTCCGCATCCTGCTGAACTCGCTCGGCGACAAGGAGTGCCGTCCCGTCTACCGGGCCGCGCTGCAGGACTTCCTCGGCGGGCTCGACCTCGACGAGGACACCCGCCGCCGGAGCGAGATCAACCCGCTGCGCGTACTCGACGACAAGCGTCCCGAGGTCCAGAAGCAGCTCGTGGGCGCTCCGATGCTGCGCGACTACCTGTGCGACGCGTGCAAGACGTACCACGAGCAGGTACGCGAGCTTCTGAACGCGGCGGGCGTCTCCTACGAGGACGACGAGAAGCTCGTGCGCGGCCTCGACTACTACACGCGGACCACCTTCGAGTTCGTCCACGACGGTCTCGGCTCGCAGTCCGCGGTGGGCGGCGGCGGCCGCTACGACGGCCTGTCCGAGATGATCGGCGGCCCCTCGCTGCCGTCGGTCGGCTGGGCGCTCGGCGTGGACCGCACGGTCCTGGCGCTGGAGGCGGAGGGCATCGAGCTCGAACTGCCCGCGACGACCAGTGTCTTCGCGGTGCCGCTCGGCGAGGAGGCCCGCCGGCTGCTGTTCGGTACGGTCACCGAGCTGCGCAAGTCCGGTGTCGCCGCCGACTTCGCGTACGGCGGGAAGGGCGTCAAGGCGGCCATGAAGGCGGCCAACCGCAGCGGCGCCCGGTTCACGATCGTCGCGGGTGAACGGGACCTGGCGGAGGGCGTGGTCCAGCTCAAGGACATGGAGTCCGGCGAGCAGGAGGCCGTCGCCCTGGACAAGGTGACGGACGAGATCCGGCGCCGCCTCGGCTGACCCGGCCCGACCTGCGTGCAAGGGCCCGGCCGTCCACTGGACTACCGGGCCCTTGCCGGCCGGCCGTCAACCTGCGCGGACATACGTACTTCCTTATGTCCATCGAACGGTGGACACGGGTGGTAGTGCGGCAGAATGGCCCTGCCCGGCAGGCCACTGAGCGATGGAACGGCGATATGACGACTGCAGCGGTAGACGACGTCTCCTCCGACCGTGCGGGAGAGGATCCGAAGGGCACGACAGGCAGCGGCCGTGGGTTCGCCCTGCTGCTGGTGATCAGCGGTCTGGCCGGACTGCTGGCCTCGTGGATCATCACGATCGACAAGATCAAACTGCTCGAAGATCCGAACTTCGAACCGGGCTGCAGCCTCAACCCCATTGTCGCCTGCGGAAACATCATGAAGAGCGAGCAGGCCGAGGCCTTCGGGTTCCCCAACCCGATGCTCGGCCTTGTCACGTACGCGATGGTCGTCTGCATCGGCGTGGCCCTGCTGGCCGGGGCAGGCTTCCGCCGCTGGTTCTGGCTCGGCCTGAACGCGGGCACGCTCTTCGGCGTCGGCTTCTGCACCTGGCTCCAGTACCAGTCGCTGTACAACATCGGCTCGCTGTGCCTGTGGTGCTGCCTGGCCTGGGTCGCCACCATCGTGATGTTCTGCTACGTCACCACGCACAACATCAAGCACCGCATCATCCGGGCCCCCGAGGGCCTGCGCAGCGCACTGGTGGAATTCCACTGGGTGCCGCCGGTGCTGTGGATCGGGATCATCGGCATGCTGATCCTGACCCGCTGGTGGGACTTCTGGACCGGCCAGAGCTGAGCCGTCGGCGTTGTCAGTGGGCTGACATAGGCTTCATGCGTGGAGCCAGACCTGTTCACCGCAGCCGCAGAAGACCGCCAGCTGAAGGATCCGTCCAGCAGCCCCCTGGCCGTCCGGATGCGTCCGCGCACCCTCGACGAAGTCGTCGGCCAGCAGCACCTGCTGAAGCCGGGAGCGCCGCTGCGCCGACTGGTCGGTGAGGGCAGCGGCGGTCCCGCGGGCCCGTCGTCGGTGCTGCTCTGGGGCCCGCCCGGGATCGGCAAGACGACTCTGGCGTATGTCGTCAGCCAGGCCACGCAGAAGCGCTTCGTGGAGCTTTCCGCGATCACCGCCGGCGTCAAGGAAGTGCGGGCCGTCATCGACGGCGCCCGCCGCGCATCGGGCGGCTTCGGCAAGGAGACCGTCCTCTTCCTCGACGAGATCCACCGCTTCAGCAAGGCCCAGCAGGACTCCCTGTTGCCCGCTGTCGAGAACCGCTGGGTCACTCTCATCGCCGCGACGACCGAGAATCCGTACTTCTCGATCATCTCCCCACTGCTCTCCCGCTCCCTGCTGCTCACGCTGGAATCGCTGACCGACGACGATCTGCGCTCCCTGGTGCACCGGGCGCTCACCGAAGAGCGCGGTCTCGGCGGCGCGGTCACGCTGGCCGACGACGCCGAGGCGCATCTGCTGCGGATCTCGGGCGGCGACGCCCGGCGCGCGCTCACCGCTCTGGAGGCGGCCGCGGGGGCGGCCATGGCCAAGGGCGACAAGGAAGTCACGCTCGAAACGGTCGAGGAGACCGTCGACCGCGCGGCGGTGAAGTACGACCGCGACGGCGACCAGCACTACGACGTGGCGAGCGCCCTCATCAAGTCCATCCGCGGCTCCGACGTGGACGCCGCACTGCACTACCTGGCCCGAATGATCGAAGCGGGCGAGGACCCCCGGTTCATCGCCCGGCGGCTGATGATCTCGGCCAGCGAGGACATCGGCCTGGCCGACCCGACCGTGCTGCCGACGGCTGTGGCGGCGGCCCAGGCCGTGGCCATGATCGGCTTCCCGGAGGCCGCGCTCACCCTCAGCCACGCCACCATCGCGCTGGCCCTCGCGCCCAAGTCCAACGCCGCGACGAATGCGATCTTCGCCGCCCAGGAGGACGTAAGGAAGGGACTGGCGGGCCCCGTCCCGCCGCATCTTCGCGACGGGCACTACAAGGGCGCGGCCAAGCTCGGCCATGCGCAGGGCTATGTGTATCCGCACGACGTGCCGGGCGCGATCGCCGCGCAGCAGTACGCCCCGGACGCCGTGCACGGCAAGACCTACTACGAGCCCACGCGCTACGGAGCGGAAGCCCGCTACGCCGACGTCGTGGACAAGGTGCGCGGCAGGCTGCGCGGAGACGGCCCGTCGGACGCACGCCCCTGACCCACCGTGTCAGCCGCCGGCGTCAGTGGGCGGCGGCCTCGAAGAGCTGGTGCATGGCACGGCGCAGCCCGATGATGTCGCGCACCGGTTCGCGGAAGTCGAACCGTGCGTCGAAACTGTGCCCGTCGAAACCGTGCCTGTCGGAGCTGCTGAAGCGCACCCGAAGCCCGAACCGGTCCAGCGCCACGGGCACCGTGCTGTACTCGGTGGCCCCATCGCCGTTGCCGGACTCGGCCCGTTCTCCCACAAGCCCGCACAACTGCCGCACCTGGTCGCCGTGCGCCGAGTGCAGATGCTGGAGCAGCTCGGCCTCGTGCTCCGCGATCGGGTCCGCGGCCGCCGTCGCGAATTCCTCCGGCTCGACCGATCCGGTGCCCCACAGATCGTCCACACTGGCCTCGCCGACCTCCAGCCGCACCAGCATGCGCCCGGGCTCGGCCACCCCGCGTACGCAGGTGAGCCAGCCGGAGACCCAGGCGCGGCCCCGGATACGGTTGGGGACCGAGACCGGCGCGACATCCGTGATCTCCAGCGTCACGGCCAGCTCGTCGTCCTGGGCGTGCGTGGCGGCGCGTACGACCGGTGAATCCGCGGGGAAGAGCAGGAACACTTCGCCGTCGGGGCCGACGCTCCGCTCCTCGGGAACCAGCTGCTCGGGACGGGCCACGGCAGGACCCGGCAGAAGCACCACCGCGGAGCAGGTACTCTGTACGAGAGTTCGTGTGCGCTCGGCTGCTGACGGCATCCGCGCGATTTCAAGTCCGCTGGGACGCGGCTGACCACGATCTGATCGGACCTCCGTCGCGTCGACACTTTCGCTGTCGGCCTTCTTCGTGTTGTCCGTGAGGTGCGTGGTGTTCCCCGGGCGAGACATGCGATCTCCTTGAGTAAGGTGAGCCTAACCTAACCTACAACGGAGGTCTGGAGAACGTGCCTAACCAGTCGCGTCCCAAGGTCAAGAAGTCCCGTGCGCTCGGTATTGCGCTGACGCCGAAGGCTGTCAAGTACTTCGAGGCCCGTCCGTACCCGCCGGGCGAGCACGGCCGTGGGCGCAAGCAGAACTCGGACTACAAGGTCCGTCTGCTCGAGAAGCAGCGTCTGCGCGCGCAGTACGACATCAGCGAGAAGCAGATGGCCCGCGCCTACGACCGCGCCAAGAAGGCCGAAGGCAAGACCGGCGAGGCCCTGGTCATCGAGCTTGAGCGCCGCCTCGACGCGCTCATCCTGCGTTCGGGCATCGCCCGCACGATCTACCAGGCCCGTCAGATGGTCGTTCACGGCCACATCGAGGTCAACGGTGGCAAGGTCGACAAGCCGTCGTTCCGTGTCCGTCCCGACGACGTCGTGATGGTCCGCGAGCGCAGCCGCGAGAAGCACCCCTTCCAGGTCGCTCGCGAGGGTGGCTACGACACCGAGGGTGAGACGCCGCGCTACCTCCAGGTGAACCTGAAGGCCCTGGCCTTCCGCCTGGACCGCGACCCGAACCGCAAGGAAATCCCGGTCATCTGCGACGAGCAGCTCGTCGTCGAGTACTACGCCCGCTGATCCAGCGGCCGTAGTCGGGCAAGTGCCTCAGCCCGTCGTCTCCGCGTTCCGTACGGAACGGGAGGCGGCGGGCTCGCGCGTTTGCGTGTCCCCGTTGCGGGGGGGGTGCCCCTATGGGTTTCGTCAAGCGGCCCGGGCAGCCTCAGGCTGGTGATCGCGGTCTGGTGGGAGCCCGGGCTCTGCATACTGGGCATCGGCTGTCTCTGGGGGAGAACTGATGAGTGCGTGGGCTGAGCTTGGGCGGGATCTGGTCTTTGGGGCCGCCACTTTGATGGTGGCGTTTAACTACCGCGATGTTGCGTGGCGGATTCACGGCTTCGCGGCGAACACGGTGGGGGGCAGTCGGCTCCTGACGCCTGCGACCGTCAGGGTCACCTGTGGTGTTCTCGCCGCTGTTTCGATAGTGAGCTTCGCGGTTGGTCTGGCCCAGTCCTGAGCGGCTGACGAGCAATGGCTGTTGGCTCAAGTCGCCTTGGCTGATCGTGTTTCATAGAAGGTGCCGTCTCGGAGCATGGCGAAGAGGACGTCGGCTCGGCGGCGGGCGAGGCAGAGGATGGCCTGGGTGTGGTGCTTGCCTTGCTTGATCTTCTTGTCGTAGTAGGTGCGGGAGGCCGGATCGGCCAGGGCGGCGAACGCGGAGAGGAAGAAAGCTCTCTTGAGCTGTTTGTTGCCTCGCCGGGAGGGTTGTTCGCCGCGGATGGAGGAGCCGGAGCTGCGGGTGGCCGGGGCGAGGCCGGCGTAGGAGGCGAGGTGGGCGGCGGACGGGAAGCTGCTGCCGTCACCGACGTCGATGAGGATCCTTGCTCCGGTCCTGACGCCGATCCCCGGCATGGACGTCAGGACCTTTGAAAGAGGGTGGTTGGCCAGCAGTTCCTCGATCCTGGTGGCGAGGAGTTTGCGCTGGTCGAGCACGGCGGTGAGCGAGCCGGCCAGGCTCGGGACGATCAGTGCGGCGGCGTCGGTGCCGGGGACGACCACGGTCTGCTCGTCCAGGGCGGTGAAGACGTCCTCGACCAGGCGTTCGGCCATCCGTGGGGCCTTGGGACGTATCAGGTTCACGAGCCGTCGGCGTCCGGCCTTGCGGATCTGGGCCGGGGACCCGAAGCGTTCCAGCAGCATCAGGACGGCCGGGTGCTGGATCCGCGGGCCGACAACTCGCTCCAGGTGCGGGTGGATCTGAGTCAGCAGCCCGCGGAGCCGGTTCGCGACCCGGGTGACCTCACCTGCGAGGTCGTCGTCGAATCCCACGATCATCTCCAGCTCGGCGACCGTCTCGTCTGCGAGCTCGATGGACCGCAGCGTGTGGGGCATCGCCCGGGCCGCATCCGCGATGATGAACGCGTCGCGGGCGTCGGTTTTGGCCTCGCCCGGGTAGAGGTCGGCGATCCGCCGCATCGTGAGCCCGGGAAGATAGGCGACCTGGCAGCCCGCGTCCCGGGCGACTGCCAGTGGCAGGGCGCCGATAGAGGCGGGCTGGTCGACGACCACGAGCACGGTGCCGTGCTTCGCGATCAGTTTGGCGAAGACCTCGCGGAGCTTGGGCTCGCTGTTGGGCAGCCGCTTGTCGAAGGCTTTCTTCCCGGCCGGAGTCAGGGCGGTGGCGTGGTGTTCGCCTTTGCCGACGTCCAAGCCGAGGAAGGCGCCGATGTCACTGGTGTCGATCACAGGCTCTCTCCGGTCGTACGGTCCCGGCCTCACCTGCGGCACCAGCTGCCGGCATCCACATTACGAAGAACCTCCCTACCTCCCGGAGGAGTCGGTGGTCATGCCCCTCATCAGCGGTCTACCAGTGCCTCCGGGAGCGGTGACACCACCCCCCAGATCATGCGAACTACAGGGGGGAGCAGTCATGCCGTCCCGGAGGCCGGGAACCCCATTGCGGGGCTGATCAAGAAGGTAATGGGGGGGGGGAACGCACGGTGTGCGACCGGGGCGGGGCAGGATCCGCCGGAGTCGGCGGCCCTTCGAGGGCCCTCCGCACCGCCGCGTCCAGGCCCAGCCGAGCCCCCTCGCGCCGGAGCTTTTCGTACGGGCCGTCGCCGAGGCGCTCGCGCGCCCGCTTCTCGCACAGCGCGTGCGGAGCGTTGTAGTACGCCGAACCGAGCAGCGGCAGCCCCACCGACGGCCAAATCCGCTCGGCCGCCCCCTGCAGCACGGCCGCCTCCGCCGGATCGCCCTGGTCCAGCGTGACCAGAGCCAGCAGCTCCAGTGCGAGCACCGCGCCCAGCAGATCGTGGAAGGCGTGGTCGATGGCGAGGCACTCTTCGAGCAGCTCCCGGGCCCGGTCGGTCCGCTCGTGCGTCCATGCCGCATAGGCCAGGACGTACAGCGCGTACGCGAGTGCCCAGCGCTCACCGTGGTCCTCGCAGACCTCTTTGACCTCCTCGCAGATCGCGACGGCCTGCTCCAGGTCGCCGCTGAACGCCATCGCCATCGCCAGCTCGACCTGCCCCATCAGCACATTGCTGTTGAGCTCGCCGATCTCCTCGTACCGCGCGAGCGCCTCACGCAGTAGCTCCTCCGCGCGCGGCATGTCGTCGGACACCAGCGCCAGACAGCCCGACCTGTGTACGGCGTACGCCGCCGCCACGGCGTTACCGGCGAGGTCGGCGCCCTCGCGGCACTCCTGGAGCGCGGCGAGCGCCCCGATCGCGTCGCCCTGCAGCACGGCCACATAACCGAGCACCCACAGCGCCTTCAGCCGGTGCGCCTCGTGCGCGCTCTCCGCCTCCAGCGCGTGGTCCAGCCAGTGGCGCCCCTCCGACAGGCGTCCGCAGCCGACCCAGTAGAACCAGAGCGTGCCGGCCAGGTACTGGCCCAGATGCACGTCCTCCGGATTCTCCAGCGAGTACTCCATCGCCCTGCGCAGATTGGGCAGTTCGCACGCTGCGCCGGCGTGCACAGCTCATGGCTCCAGCCGATCGCGGTACGAAGCGTCTGGTGCCGGGGGAGTGCACCCCGGGTGGAGCCGGTCAGCAGCCGGAACCGGTCGTCGAGCCGGTCGAGCACCTGCTCCACGGACAGGGCGCGCAGCCGCCCGGCGGCCAGCTCCAGGGCGAGCGGAATCCCGTCCAGGCGACGGCACAGCTCCCGGACGGCGGAGTTGTTGGTCTCCGTGAGCCGGAAACCGGGCTGCCCCGCGGCGGCCCGGTCGGCGAAGAGCTGGACCGCGTCGGAGTCCGGCATAGGCGGAAGCGGGAAGGTCTGTTCGCCGTCGACGCACAGCGGCAGCCGCCCCGTGGCCAGCACACACAGGTCCGGCGCGCGCCGGAGCAGTTCCCGCACCAGACCGGCGACGGCATCGACGAGATGCTCGAATCCGTCCAGTACGAGCAGGAGTTGACGCTCGGCGAGATGCCCGACCAGCGCATCGCGCGGCGGCTTGCTGGTGTGATCGGTCAGCCCCAGCGCCTCAGCGACCGCCTGTTCCAGCAGGTCGGCGTCGTCGAGGGCGGACAGCTCCACCAGCCACACTCCGTCGCAGTACCGTTCCTGCAGCCCTGCACCTGCCCGCAGGGCAAATCGCGTTTTTCCGACCCCACCGACCCCGGTCACGGTGACCAGCCGGGTTTCCTCCAGCAGGCGGCCGAGCTCCGCCAGTTCCTCGCGCCGCCCCACGAACGGATTCAGCTCAGCGGGCAGATTGCCGTGATCGGGAGAGGGGGACGAGGGGGACACAGAATGAAGAGTGCGTCGCATGGGACACGGAGCGTACCCATCCGTAAGCACTCCGTACAATCACGCTGCGCAACTCCCGCTCCACGCACACGTAATGCGGTACGGACCCCGAGCCCCGGCGCGATAGGCTCGCAGGACGACTTTTCTCACGTACAGGGAGCGGTGCAAAGTGTCCGGTGGAGAGGTGGCCGGCATCCTGGTGGCCGTCTTCTGGGCGATCCTGGTCTCCTTTCTCGCCGTGGTGCTGGTGAGGCTGGCTCAGACGCTCAAGGCAACGACCAAGCTCGTGGCGGACGTGACCGAACAGGCCGTCCCGCTGCTGGCCGACGCCTCCGCGACCGTGCGCTCCGCGCAGACCCAGCTCGACCGGGTCGACGCCATCGCTTCCGACGTCCAGGAAGTCACCTCCAACGCGTCCGCGCTCTCCACGACCGTCGCGTCGACCTTCGGCGGCCCGCTCGTCAAGGTCGCGGCCTTCGGATACGGCGTCCGCCGGGCGATCGGCCGCAGCAAGGACACCCCGGCGGAACCGTCCCGTCGCACTGTGATCGTCGGCCGGACCGTACCGTCCCCCCGGCGCAGGAAGCGGAAGGGCTGAAGCCGCAATGTTCCGCCGTACGTTCTGGTTCACCGCAGGCGCCGCAGCCGGTGTGTGGGCCACCACCAAGGTCAACCGCAAGCTCAAGCAGCTGACGCCCGAGAGCCTCGCCGCGCAGGCTGCCGACAAGGCGGTCGAAGCAGGCCACCGGCTCAAGGACTTCGCGCTCGACGTCAGGGCGGGGATGGTGCAGCGCGAGGCCGAACTCAGCGAGGCCCTCGGCCTCGAAGCGCACAACGACCCCGAGCTTCCCGTGCAGCGACGCATCGCCGCACTCGATTACACACAGCATTCGTACAACCGGAATGAGGACCACTGATGGAGTCGGCTGAAATCCGCCGCCGCTGGCTGCGCTTCTTCGAGGAGCGCGGACACAACGTCGTGCCTTCGGCGTCGCTCATCGCGGACGACCCGACCCTGCTGCTGGTCCCCGCGGGCATGGTGCCCTTCAAGCCGTACTTCCTCGGCGAGGTCAAGCCGCCCGCCCCGCGCGTCACCAGCGTGCAGAAGTGCGTGCGTACGCCGGACATCGAAGAGGTCGGCAAGACCACGCGCCACGGCACCTTCTTCCAGATGTGCGGCAACTTCTCGTTCGGCGACTACTTCAAGGAAGGCGCCATCAAGTACGCGTGGGAGCTGCTGACCAGCTCCGTCGCGGACGGTGGCTTCGGCCTCGACCCCGAGCGCCTGTGGATCACGGTCTACAAGGAGGACGACGAGGCCGAGCAGATCTGGCGCGACGTCATCGGTGTGCCCGCCGAGCGCATCCAGCGGCTGGGCATGGGACCGAACTTCTGGTCGATGGGTGTCCCCGGACCCTGCGGCCCCTGCTCGGAGATCAACTACGACCGTGGCCCCGAGTTCGGCGAAGAGGGCGGCCCGGCCGTCAACGACGAGCGTTACGTGGAGATCTGGAACCTGGTCTTCATGCAGTACGAGCGCGGCGCCGGCGAGGGCAAGGAAGACTTCCCGATCCTCGGCGACCTCCCGTCGAAGAACATCGACACGGGTCTGGGCCTCGAACGTCTCGCCATGATCCTGCAGGGCGTACAGAACATGTACGAGACCGACACCCTGCGCGTCGTCATGGACAAGGCCACCGAGCTCACCGGCGTCCGCTACGGCGCCGACCACGCCTCCGACGTCTCCCTGCGCGTCGTCGCCGACCACATCCGTACGTCCGTGATGCTCATCGGCGACGGTGTCACCCCCGGCAACGAGGGCCGCGGCTACGTCCTGCGCCGCATCATGCGCCGCGCCATCCGCAACATGCGGCTGATGGGCGCCACCCAGCCCGTCGTCGCCGAGCTGGCCGATGTGGTCATCACGACCATGGGCGAGCAGTACCCGGAACTGCTGACCGACCGCAAGCGCATCGAGACCGTCGCCGTCTCCGAGGAAGCCGCCTTCCTCAAGGCCCTCAAGGGCGGCACGAACATCCTCGACACCGCCGTTACGGAGACCAAGGCCGCCGGCGGCAAGGTCCTCGCCGGTGACAAGGCGTTCCTGCTCCACGACACCTGGGGCTTCCCGATCGACCTCACCCTGGAGATGGCCGCCGAGCAGGGCCTGTCCGTGGACGAGGACGGCTTCCGCCGCCTCATGAAGGAGCAGCGGGACCGGGCCAAGGCCGACGCCAAGGCCAAGAAGACCGGGCACGCCGACGTCTCCGCCTACCGCCTGGTCGCCGACCAGTCCGGCACCACGGAGTTCACCGGCTACACCTCCACCGAGGGCGAGTCGACCGTCGTCGGCCTGCTCGTCGACGGTGTGCCCTCCCCGGCCGCCACCGAGGGCGACGACGTCGAGATCGTCCTCGACCGCACCCCGTTCTACGCCGAGGGCGGCGGCCAGCTCGCCGACACCGGCCGCATCAAGCTGCACTCGGGCGCCGTCGTCGAGGTCCGCGACGTCCAGCAGCCGGTCCCCGGCGTCTCCGTCCACAAGGGAACGGTCCAGGTCGGCGAGGTGACGCTCGGCGCCTCCGCCTACGCCGTCATCGACCAGAAGCGCCGCCGCGCCATCGCCCGCGCCCACAGCGCCACGCACCTCACGCACCAGGCGCTGCGCGACGCGCTGGGCCCGACGGCCGCCCAGGCGGGTTCGGAGAACTCGCCCGGCCGCTTCCGCTTCGACTTCGGCTCGCCGAACGCCGTACCCGGCACGGTCCTCACCGACGTCGAGCACAAGATCAACGATGTGCTCGCCCGGGAACTCGACGTCCAGGCCGAGGTCATGAGCATCGACGAGGCCAAGAAGCAGGGCGCCATCGCCGAGTTCGGCGAGAAGTACGGCGAGCGGGTCCGTGTCGTGACCATCGGTGACTTCTCCAAGGAGCTGTGCGGCGGTACGCACGTCCACAACACCGCCCAGCTGGGTCTGGTGAAGCTGCTCGGCGAGTCGTCGATCGGCTCGGGCGTACGGCGTATCGAGGCCCTGGTCGGCGTGGACGCGTACAACTTCCTCGCCAGGGAGCACACGGTCGTCGCGCAGCTCCAGGAGCTGGTCAAGGGCCGCTCGGAGGAGCTGCCGGAGAAGATCTCCGGGATGCTCGCCAAGCTCAAGGACGCCGAGAAGGAGATCGAGAAGTTCCGCGCGGAGAAGGTCCTCCAGGCCGCCGCCGGACTCGCCTCCGGTGCCCAGGACGTACGCGGTGTCGCTCTCGTCACCGGCCAGGTGCCGGACGGCACGTCGGCCGACGATCTGCGCAGGCTGGTCCTGGACGTCCGCGGCCGACTGAATCAATTGGCGGGGGCGGGCGACCGCCCGGCCGTCGTGGCCCTGTTCACCACCGCCAACGGACGCCCGCTGACGGTCATCGCCACCAACGAAGCCGCCCGCGAGCGCGGCCTCAAGGCCGGCGAGCTGGTCCGTACGGCCGCCAAGACCCTCGGCGGCGGCGGTGGCGGCAAGCCGGACGTCGCCCAGGGCGGCGGCCAGAACCCTGACGCCATCGGCGACGCCGTGGCCGCCGTCGAACGCGCAGTCGGCGAGATCGCCTGATGCGACGCGGCCGTCGCCTCGCGATCGACGTCGGGGACGCCCGGATAGGGGTCGCCTCGTGCGACCCCGACGGGGTCCTCGCCACGCCGGTGGAGACCGTGCCGGGACGTGACGTCCCGGCCGCCCACCGGCGGCTGAAGCAGCTCGTCGAGGAGTACGAACCGATCGAGGTCGTGGTCGGCCTCCCTCGCTCCCTCAGTGGGGGCGAGGGGCCGGCGGCGGCCAAGGTCCGGGTCTTCGCCCAGGAGCTCGCTCGCGGCATCGCACCCACTCCGGTGCGACTTGTCGACGAGAGGATGACCACAGTGACGGCCAGTCAGGGGCTGCGCGCTTCGGGCGTGAAGTCCAAGAAGGGCCGGTCTGTGATCGACCAAGCGGCCGCAATTGTCATTCTTCAGAACGCTTTGGAGGCCGAACGGGTCTCAGGCATTCCCCCGGGCGAGGGCGTCGAAGTGGTTGTCTGATCGCGATACGGTAACGTTCCGCGCGATGCGGCGGTGTTCGAACAACTGCCGCACAAAGAAGAGGCGGACCGGATGCCGTGCCCCACGCGCGCGTAGCCGCCGCCTCGCGGCACACTATGGGGTTTCATGACTGAGTACGGCCGGGGCGCAGGCCACGAACCGTGGCATCCCGAGGACCCGTTGTACGGGGACCAGGGATGGGCAGGACAGCAGGCCGTACAGGGCCAGGGTCCGTACGGCGGCCAGCCGCAGCACTACCAGCAGGAACCGCAACAACAGCCGCAGCATCCGCAGCAGCCGTACTACGGCGGCCAGCAGCCCCAGTACAACGACCAGCAGCAGTACGCCAACGGCGGCTGGGACACGGGCCAGCAGCAGGGAGCCGTGCCGTACGGCATGAACCCCGCCGACCCCTACAGCGGCCAGCAGCCCGCCTACGGCGGCGCGGAGCACCCCGACTACTACGCCGCCCCGGACGCGTACCCCCCGCCGCAGCCCCCGAACCAGCGCCGCACGGTGCCGGAGCAGGCGCCGGAGCCGGAGTGGGACGCCGACCTCGAAGGTCCGGAGGAGCACCCTTTCTTCGCGGGCGGCAACGACGACGACGATGACGACGGGTACGACGACTCGCGAGAGCCGCGTCGGGGCCGGGGCGGTGACCGCCGCGGAAAGACCAAAAAGAAGAAGAGCCGCAACGGCACGGCGTGCCTGTTCGTCGCGCTGGTCCTGGTGGGCGGAGGCGGCGGCGTCGCCTACTTCGGTTATCAGTTCTGGCAGGAGCAGTTCGGTGCGGCGCCGGACTATACGGGCGCTGGATCCGGTTCCACGCAGGTGGAGATCCCGCAGGGCGCCGGCGGCTACGAAATCGGCAGCCTTCTTGAGAAGGCGGGCGTCGTAAAGAGCCAGGGTGCCTTCGTCGCCGCCCAGAACAAGAATCCCAAGGGTAAGAACATTCAGGCAGGGGTGTACACCCTCAATAAGAAGATGTCCGCAGACAATGCGGTCACGGAAATGCTCAAGCCCAGCAGCCGAAATGCTCTGATCATTCCCGAGGGCTGGCGGAATGTGCGCGTCTACGCCATGATCGACAAACGCCTGGACCTCAAGGCCGGTACCACCGAGGACGTCGCCAAGGCGAAGTCCAAGGACCTCGGGCTGCCCGAGTGGGCGGCTGGGCACCCGAATGTCAAGGACCCGCTGGAAGGTTTCCTCTTCCCCGCGAGCTATCCGGTCGCGAAGAACGCGAAGCCCGAGGACGTCCTCAAGAGGATGGTCGCTCGCGCAAACCAGGAATACGGCAAGCAGGACATGGAGGCGGAGGCCAAGAAGCTGGGGCTCGACGGGCCCTGGGAATTGGTCACGGTCGCCAGTCTGGTGCAGGCCGAGGGTAAGACGGACAAGGACTTCCGTAGAATGGCCGAGGTCGTTTACAACCGCCTGAAGCCCACCAATACTCAAACGAATCAGCTGCTCCAGTTCGACTCTGCCTTCAATTACCTCATGGGTCAGAGTGAAATCGAGATCAGCGAGTCCGAGATCAACAGCAACAAGGACCCGTACAACACCTACACGCGGAAGGGCCTGACCCCTGGGCCCATCGGCAACCCCGGCAACGAGGCGCTGGCCGCGGCCTTGAAGCCGACCGCGGACGGCTGGCTGTACTTCGTGGCGACCGACGGTCAGCACAAGACGGAGTTCGCCAAGACCTACTCCGAGTTCCAGGAGCTGAAGAACAAGTTCAATGAAAGCCAGGGAAGTGACTGAGGCACGCCGGGCAGCCGTACTCGGGTCGCCCATCGCCCACTCGCTCTCACCTGTCCTGCACCGCGCCGCGTACGAGGAACTGGGCCTGACCAACTGGTCGTACGACCGCTTCGAGGTGGACGAGGCCGCCCTGCCCCGCTTCTTCGAGAAGATCGACGCGTCCTGGGCCGGCCTCTCGCTGACCATGCCGCTCAAGCGCGCCGTCATCCCGCTGCTCGACGAGATCAGCGATACGGCGGCTTCCGTCGAGGCGGTGAACACGGTCGTCTTCACCGAGGACGGCCGGCGCATCGGCGACAACACCGACATCCCCGGCATGATCGCCGCCCTGCGCGAGCGCGGCGTCGAGAAGGTCGCCTCCGCCGCCGTCCTCGGCGCCGGTGCCACCGCCTCGTCGGCGCTCGCCGCGCTCTCCCGCCTCTGTACGGGCCCGGTCACCGCGTACGTACGCACTGCGGCCCGCGGCAACGAGATGCGGCAGTGGGGCGAGCGGCTCGGGGTCGACGTGCGCATCGCCGACTGGGCGGAGGCGGAGCGGGCGTTCGACGCACCGCTCGTCATCGCCACCACCCCCGCCGGCACCACCGATTCCCTCGCCGAGGCGGTGCCCGAGCGGCCCGGCACGCTCTTCGACGTGCTGTACGAGCCGTGGCCCACCGCACTCGCCGCCGCCTGGTCGGCGCACGGCGGCTCGGTCGTCGGCGGGCTCGACCTGCTCGTGCACCAGGCGGTGCTCCAGGTGGAGCAGATGACGGGCTGCGCCGCCGCGCCGCTCGCCGTTATGAGGGGGGCCGGGGAGCAGGCGCTGGCCGCCCGATAGGGTCTGCCGGTCGAACACCTGAGGGGGGAGAACATCCATGGAATCCGGCCTGCCACAAGCCGCCGGCGCCGGCAAGATTCTGGACGGTCTGCTGACCTTCATGCCCGACTGGGTCCAGGTCACGTTCATCGTGCTGGTCGTGGTCGTGGTCCTGGCGAGCTGGGCCGTGAAGATCAAGCGGAAGATCGAGTACCGGCGTGCGGTGCGCTCCGGGCGGCCCGTCCACGCCGCCGCGCAGTATGGCCAGGGACGCGGCGCCGACTACCTCGGCTCGTACGCGCCCGGCGACGGCGACCGGCGCTGACGTCGACAGACGTCGGGGCTGACGTCGTCCGATTGCTGGACCGGCGGCCGGATCGGTGCCCGGTCGTGGGAGGATCAGTGGTGGCGGGCCAGGGCCGCGCACCCGGCCGCGCCGATCCAGACCCAGGCGCGAGCATCGAGGAGCACCGTTGAGCAGGTTGCGTTGGCTGACGGCGGGGGAGTCCCACGGACCCGCACTCGTCGCGACGCTGGAGGGTCTTCCCTCCGGCGTCCCCATCACCACGGAGATGGTGGCGGACGCGCTCGCCCGGCGGCGGCTCGGCTACGGGCGCGGTGCGCGCATGAAGTTCGAGAAGGACGAGGTCACCTTCCTCGGCGGCGTACGCCACGGTCTGACCATGGGCGGCCCCGTCGCGATCATGGTGGGCAACACGGAGTGGCCCAAGTGGGAGCAGGTCATGTCGGCCGACCCGGTCGACCCCGACGAGCTCGCCAAGCTGGCCCGTAACGCCCCGCTGACCCGTCCGCGCCCCGGCCACGCCGACCTCGCGGGCATGCAGAAGTACGCGCTGGACGAGGCGCGGCCGGTGTTGGAGCGGGCGAGCGCGCGGGAGACCGCAGCGAGGGTCGCGCTGGGCACGGTGGCCCGTTCGTACCTGAAGCAGACCACCGGTGTCGAGATCGTGTCGCACGTCGTGGAGCTGGCCGCCGCCAAGGCGCCGTACGGCGTGCTGCCCGTGCCCGCCGACGAGGCGCGGCTGGACGAGGACCCGGTGCGCTGCCTGGACGCGGACGCGTCGAAGGCGATGGTCGCGGAGATCGACCAGGCCCACAAGGACGGCGACACTCTCGGTGGCGTCGTCGAGGTGCTGGCGTACAACGTGCCCGTCGGGCTGGGGTCGTTCGTGCACTGGGACCGCAGGCTCGATGCCCGGCTGGCCGCCGCCCTCATGGGCATCCAGGCCATCAAGGGCGTCGAGGTCGGCGACGGCTTCGACCTGGCCAGGGTGCCGGGTTCCAAGGCGCACGACGAGATCGTCCCGACCGAGGACGGCGTACGCCGCACCACTGGGCGGGCCGGCGGCACCGAGGGCGGCATGTCCACCGGTGAACTGCTGCGCGTACGGGCGGCGATGAAGCCCATCGCGACCGTGCCGCGAGCGCTCGCCACCATCGACGTCGTCACCGGCGAGGTCGCCGCCGCGCACCACCAGCGCTCCGACGTGTGCGCCGTGCCCGCCGCCGGGATCGTGGCCGAGGCGATGGTCGCGCTGGTCCTCGCGGACGCGGTCGCAGAGAAGTTCGGCGGCGACAGCGTGGGTGAGACCCGGCGCAACGTGCAGTCCTACCTCGACAACCTGGTCGTACGGTGACCGGCCCGCTGGTCGTCCTCGTTGGGCCCATGGGGGTCGGCAAGTCCACTGTGGGCGAGCTGCTCGCCGAGCGGCTCGGTACGGCGTACCGCGACACCGACGCGGACATCGTCGCGGCCGAGGGCCGGGAGATCTCCGACATCTTCGTCGAGGAGGGCGAGGCGCGCTTCCGTGAGCTGGAGCGGGAGGCCGTGAAGGCGGCGCTCGCCGAGCACACGGGCGTGCTCGCGCTCGGCGGCGGCGCGGTCCTGGACGAGGGCACGCGTGCTGCGCTGGCCGGGGTGCGCGTCGTCTACCTCTCCATCAGCGTGGGCGAAGCGATCAAGCGCGTCGGGCTGAACACCGCACGCCCCCTGCTGGCCGTCAACCCGCGCCAGCAGTGGAAGCAGCTGATGGAAGCACGCCGTCACCTCTACACCGAGGTGGCCACCGCGGTCGTCGACACCGACGACCGCACCCCCGAAGAGGTCGCAGAGGCGGTCCTCGACGCACTGGAGCTGAAGGACGTATGACCGAGCAGGCACCCACCCGTATCCAGGTCGGCGGCAGCGAGGGCGCTGAGCCGTACGAGGTGCTGGTCGGCCGGCAGCTCCTCGGCGAGCTCCCCGGGCTGATCGGCGAGCGGGCCCAGCGCGTGGCCGTCCTGCACCCCGAGGCACTCGCCGGCACGGGTGAGGCGATCCGCGAGGACCTCGCGAGCCAGGGTTACGAAGCCATCGCCATCCAGCTGCCCAACGCCGAGGAGTCCAAGACCGTCGAGGTCGCGGCGTACTGCTGGAAGGCGCTCGGCCAGACCAACTTCACGCGCACCGACGTGATCGTGGGCGTCGGCGGCGGAGCCACCACCGATGTGGCCGGGTTCGTCGCGGCCACCTGGCTGCGCGGGGTGCGCTGGATCGCCGTACCCACGACCGTGCTCGGCATGGTCGACGCGGCGGTCGGCGGCAAGACCGGCATCAACACCGCCGAGGGCAAGAACCTCGTCGGCGCCTTCCACCCGCCCGCCGGTGTCCTCTGCGACCTGGCGGCGCTGGACTCGCTGCCGGTCAACGACTACATCAGCGGCCTCGCCGAGATCATCAAGGCGGGCTTCATCGCCGACCCGGTGATCCTCGACCTGATCGAGGAGGACCCGGTGGCGGCCCGTACGCCCGAGGGGCCGCGCACCGCCGAGCTGATCGAGCGCGCCATCCGGGTCAAGGCCGACGTCGTGTCGAGCGACCTGAAGGAATCGGGTCTGCGCGAGATCCTCAATTACGGTCATACGCTCGCGCACGCCATCGAGAAGAACGAGCGCTACAACTGGCGCCACGGCGCGGCCGTTTCCATCGGCATGGTGTTCGCCGCCGAGCTCGGCCGTCTGGCGGGCCGGCTTGACGACGCGACAGCCGACCGGCACCGAGCCGTGCTTGAGTCCGTCGGGCTGCCGCTCACCTACCGCGGCGACCAGTGGCCCAAGCTGCTGGAGACCATGAAGGTCGACAAGAAGTCCCGCGGCAACCTGCTGCGCTTCATCGTCCTCGACGGCCTCGCCAAGCCGACCGTGCTGGAAGGACCCGACCCGGCGGTGCTGTTGGCCGCGTACGGCGAGGTGTCCAAGTGACGCGACGGGTCCTGGTCCTCAACGGGCCCAACCTCGGCAGGCTCGGCTCGCGCGAACCCGATGTGTACGGGGCGACTTCGTACGCCGGGCTCGTCGAGGAGTGCGGGCGGCTCGGCAAAGGGCTCGGCTTCGACGTCGACGTACGCGAGACGAACGACGAGGGCGAGATGATCCGGTGGCTCCACGAGGCCGCGGACGGGTCAATTCCGGTCGTTCTCAACCCCGGTGCGTTCACGCACTATTCGTACGGGATGAGGGACGCGGCGGCCCAGCGCACCGCTCCGCTGATCGAGGTGCACATCTCGAACCCGTACACACGCGAGGAATTCCGGCACACCTCGGTGGTCGCTGCCGTCGCCAGCGGGACGATCGCGGGCTTCGGCATCGGCTCGTACCGGCTCGCTCTGCGCGCCCTCGCCGACGAACTCGACGGCTGACGGGGCACTCTGGACCGTCCCCGGCCGTTCACAGTAGGGCGGGCGGGGAAGGTACCGTTCGGTAGGCCCGGTCCGCCCTGGCCGCCCAGCACGAGTCGCCTGTACGAGACGGAGTGGCACCGGATGCAGCACGCAGTGGGGGCTCCGCTGCCACCACCCCACCAGCCCGGCACCGCTTGGGCGCAGCCCACCCAGAACCCCGCTGGGCCACCGGCCCCGCAGGCCCCAGGAGCCACTTCCGGCGGCCAGTACGGCACAGGGTCAACGGCGCCGGCGCCTCAAAGGCACTCGCAGGTCGAGGGCACCGCTCCCGACGCCCAGCACGGAGCAGCCCCGCAGCCCGCCGGACCACCGGCTCCCCACAGGCCTCTGCAGGCCTCCGGCGCCGCCTCGCATCCCGCTTACGGTGCCCCACACTCTGACGGGCCACCTGCGCCCCAGGGCCCCCCGCAGGCCCCAGGAGCCGCCCACGGCGCCCCGCACCCCGGTGGCCACCCCGCGCCTCCGCAGGCACCACAAGCACCCCAGGCACCCCACGTACCGCACGCCCCACAGGCCACCCACGGCTCTGGGACGGGCCTTGGTGGCGGCGCGCAAGGGCATGCCCAAGGTTCCGGCTGGGGCGGGGCCGCTTCGCAGCATGTTCAGGGGGCGCCGCCCCGGGACACCACCGGGCACATCCAGCTGCCTCCCGGCGGGCCCGTTGCGCTTCCGGCGCCACCGCCGGCCGCCGCGCCGACCGACACCGGCAGTACGACGCTGGCCGTGCTGCTCATCGGGCCGGCGGGCGCGGGCAAAACGACCGTCGCCAAGTACTGGGCACAGCACCGCCGGGTGCCGACCGCGCACATCAGCCTCGACGACGTACGCGAATGGATCTGCTCCGGGTTCGCCGACCCCCAGTCCGGCTGGAACGACCAGTCCGAGGCCCAGTACCGGCTCGCCCGCCGCACCTGCGGCTTCTCCGCCCGTAACTTCCTCGCCAACGGCATATCGTGCATCGTCGACGACGCCGTCTTCCCGGACCGTCCCGTCGTCGGGCTCGGCGGCTGGAAGCGTCACGTCGGTCCCGGGCTGCTGCCCGTCGTCATCCTCCCCGGCCTGGAGATCGTGCTGGAGCGCAATGCCCAGCGCAGCGGGAACCGCCGCCTGTCGGACGAGGAGGTCGCCCGTATCCACGGCCGGATGGCCGGCTGGTACGGCTCGGGGCTGCCGATCATCGACAACTCGCAGTACGACGTGCCGACCACGGCCCGCGTCCTGGACGAGGTGCTGGCACGCTCCATCGCGAGCCCGCCGGCCTGGTAGGCCCCCCGCCCCGGCCCCTCCATGCTGCGGCTCGGTCGGACGCGCTCGTACTGCCGGGCCGCGGCGCCGCTCGTACGCTCGAAACATGTCAGAGCTGTATGCGGTCCGCCGCGGACGGCTGCGCGACCGGTGCGCCGCTTCCGGCAGCGCCGCCGCACTGGTTTCCCGTCCGGCCAACGTCCGCTATCTCGCGGGCGGGGCGCCGCCCGGCTCGGTGCTGCTGGTCGGCCCCGGCGAGGACGCACTGCTCTGCCCGCGTACGGCAGCCACCGACCCCCTGGACGGCCGCCCGGACGAACAGCTGCGGGTCAAGGTCCTGCCGGTTCCCGGCGGCGACACCGTCGTCGCCGCGGCCGATCTCGTCGCGGCGTCCGGCGCCGCATCGCTCGCCGTCGAGGAACACCACCTGACCGTCGCCAGACACCGCGCGCTGAGCTCGGTCGCACCGGGACTGCGCCTGAACGACCTCGCGGGCGCCGTCGAACAGCTGCGGATCGTCAAGGACGAGGACGAGATCGCGTGCTTGCGGATCTCCGCCGAGATCACCGACCAGGCGCTGGGTGAGCTGCTCGAATCGATCCTGGTCGGAAGGACCGAACGGCACCTCGCGCTGGAGCTGGAACGCCGCCTGGTCGACCACGGCGCCGACGGCACCGCATTCCCCACCTCGGTGGCCACGGGGCCGAACTCGGGTCTGAGCCGGCACAGGCCCTCCGACCGACGAGTCGAGGAGGGTGACTTTCTCTCGGTCTGCCTCGGCGCCAATTACCGCGGCTACCGGTGCGAGATCGGCCGTACGTTCGTGATCGGCACTACGCCCGCAGACTGGCAGATCGAGCTGTACGACCTCGTTTTCGCCGCTCAGAGGGCGGGCAGGGAGGCTCTCGCCCCCGGCGTCGAGTACCGCGAAGTCGACCGCGCCGCACGCCACGTACTGGACGCCGCGGGCCACGGCGAGGGCCTCGCACCCCGGACCGGACACGGTGTCGGACTCGAAATGGAGGAGGACCCGCAGCTGGCACCTGCGGCCATGGGTAAACTGGACGCCTGCGTGCCGGTCACCGTCGAACCGGGGGTCCACCTCCCGGGCCGGGGCGGTGTCAGGATCGATGACACGCTCGTCGTGCGCCCCGAGGCGGACGGCGGACCCGAGCTACTCACCATTACGACCAAGGAGCTGCTCGCGTTGTAGCCAAGTGCCGCATCGCGACCCCGAGGTTCCACCAGCCCCACCAGCCTTCAGTCCAGGAGATTCCGCAACCGTGGCTTCCACGAACGACCTCAAGAACGGCCTGGTGCTCAAGCTCGACGGGGGCCAGCTCTGGTCCGTCGTCGAGTTCCAGCACGTCAAGCCCGGCAAGGGCCCTGCCTTTGTGCGCACCAAGCTCAAGAACGTTCTCTCCGGCAAGGTCGTCGACAAGACCTTCAACGCCGGCGTGAAGGTCGAGACGGCGAACATCGACAAGCGCGACATGCAGTTCTCGTTCAAGGACGGCGACAGCTTCGTGTTCATGGACATGGACACGTACGACCAGATCTACGTCACCCCCGAGGTCGTCGGCGACGCCGCCCGCTTCCTGCTCGAGGGCTTCGAGGCCAGCGTCGCGATGTACGAGGGCAGCCCCCTCTACATCGAGCTCCCCGCTGCCGTCGAGCTGGTCATCGAGTACACCGAGCCCGGCGTCCAGGGCGACCGCTCCACCGGTGGCTCCAAGCCCGCCAAGCTCGAAACGGGCTACGAGATCGGCGTCCCGCTCTTCATCACCACCGGTGAGAAGATCAAGGTCGACACCCGCTCCGGCGAGTACCTCGGCCGGGTGAACAGCTAACCGTGGCTGCCCGGAACACGGCGCGTAAGCGCGCCTTCCAGATCCTCTTCGAGGCCGACCAGCGCGGTGAGTCCGTGCAGACGGTCCTCGCGGACTGGATGCGGCATTCCCGGACCGACACCCGGCAGCCGCCGGTGAGCGAGTACACGATGCAGCTCGTCGAGGGGTACGCGGACCACGCGGACCGCATCGAGGACCTCATCGCGACCTACGCGGTCGACTGGACCATCGACCGGATGCCGGTCGTCGACCGCAACATCCTGCGGCTCGGCGCGTACGAGCTGGTGTGGGTGGACGAGACTCCCGACGCGGTGGTGATCGACGAGGCGGTGCAACTCGCCAAGGAGTTCTCCACCGACGACTCCCCGTCCTTCGTGAACGGCCTGCTGGGCCGCTTCAAGGACCTCAAGCCGAGTCTGCGTCGCGACTAGCCACCGGCTCTGCGTATCACAGCTCAAGGGCTTACGGCTCAAGGGCCCGGGGCATGCTTCAGAGCGTGCCCCGGGCCCTTTGCCGTGCCCGCCGCATGCGGAGCCGCCGCGGAAAGCCTCAGGACAGAAAAACGCCGGGGCCGACGGAAGCCCGAAAGCTTCCGCCGACCCCGGCGTTACGTTTCTGCTGCGTTGCTCAGATGTCCTCGTGGGCAACTGCGCGGCGCGCGTCCGCGTCCAGCACGCCCCAGCTGATGAGCTGCTCGGTCAGGACCGAGGGCGACTGGTCGTAAATGACGGCCAGAGTGCGCAGGTCGTCCTGGCGGATCGACAGCACCTTGCCGTTGTAGTCGCCGCGCTGCGACTGGATCGTCGCGGCGTAGCGCTGGAGCGGGCCCGCCTTCTCGGCCGGGACATGGGCGAGGCGCTCCAGGTCCAGACGGAGCTTCGGCGGCGGCTCGGCGGCGCCACCGGGCGTCGTACCGGGCAGGAGCTCCTGCACGGGGACACCGTAGAAGTCCGCCAGCTCGGCGAGGCGCTGTACGGTCACAGCGCGGTCGCCGCGCTCGTAGGAGCCGACCACGACGGCTTTCCAGCGGCCCTGGGACTTCTCCTCGACACCGTGAAGGGAAAGGCCCTGCTGGGTGCGGATGGCGCGGAGCTTGGCCCCGAGCTGTTTTGCGTATTCGCTGGACATATGGCTCCCCGGACGCTGTGAATACGTGCGGCTCCGCCGCGCGGCTGGTAACTCACTGTGAGGTTACGCAGCGTTACTTGGGTGCGTCAAGCCGAATGAGTCCGGGCCACCCCTTCCGAGGGGTGGCTGCAAGACCCGGGAAACGTACTGGTACCGTTGACGACGCAATTCCGACGTCCTTTAAGGTCCGTCCCGTGAGGCGGAGAAGGAGGTCCGTTTCCAATGGACGCAATGAATTCCGATGCGCCGCGCCCCGTCCTCGAGGGTCCGGACATCGAGCGGGTACTGACCCGCATCGCCCACGAGATCGTCGAGCGCGCCAAGGGTGCCGACGACGTGGTGCTCCTCGGCATTCCCACCCGCGGTGTCTTCCTGGCCCGCCGGCTGGCCGCCAAGCTCGAAGAGATCACCAGCCGCAAAATGCCGGTGGGCTCCCTCGACATCACCATGTACCGCGACGACCTGCGCATGCGCCCCGCGCGTACCCTCGCGCGTACGGAAATCCCCGGTGACGGCATCGAGGACCGGCTCGTCGTCCTCGTCGACGACGTGCTCTTCTCCGGGCGCACGATCCGGGCCGCGCTCGACGCACTGGGCGACATCGGCCGCCCCCGCGCCGTACAGCTCGCGGTCCTGGTCGACCGGGGCCACCGCGAACTGCCGATCCGCGCCGATTACGTCGGCAAGAACCTCCCCACCTCGTTGCGGGAGACGGTCAAGGTCCAGCTGTCCGAGGAGGACGGCCGTGACGCCGTACTGCTCGGCCTCCAGCAGACCGCTCCGGCCGGCGAGCAGTAGCGCTTTCCCGTACGGACCCGAAGAGCGAGACCGGGCCCGTACCCGAGCCTGCCCTGCCCGCCTTCACACCAGCGCCCCTTCACGAACCACGGAGCACCAGATGAAGCGCCACCTCATCTCGGCCGCCGACCTCACCCGCGACGATGCCGTGCTGATCCTCGACACCGCCGAGGAGATGGCCCGCGTGGCCGACCGGCCGATCAAGAAGCTGCCGACCCTGCGCGGACGAACCGTCGTCAACCTCTTCTTCGAGGACTCGACCCGGACCCGCATCTCTTTCGAGGCCGCCGCCAAGCGCCTCTCCGCCGACGTCATCAACTTCTCCGCCAAGGGCTCGTCCGTCTCCAAGGGCGAGTCGCTCAAGGACACCGCGCTGACCCTGGAGGCGATGGGCGCCGACGCCGTCGTCATCCGTCACCACGCCTCCGGCGCCCCGTACCGCCTCGCCACGTCCGGCTGGATCGACGGCGCGGTCGTCAACGCGGGCGACGGCACGCACGAGCACCCCACCCAGGCGCTGCTCGATGCCTTCACGATGCGCCGCCGTCTGGTCGGCGCGGACGCCGGCATAGGGCGCGACCTCGACGGGCGCCGCATCACGATCGTCGGCGACGTACTGCACAGCCGCGTCGCCCGCTCCAACGTCCACCTGCTGCACACCCTCGGCGCCGAGGTGACGCTCGTCGCGCCGCCCACCCTGGTCCCGATCGGCGTCGAGCACTGGCCCTGCGAGGTCTCGTACGACCTCGACGAGGTGCTGCCGAAGTCAGACGCGGTGATGATGCTGCGTGTGCAGCGCGAGCGAATGAACGCCGCCTTCTTCCCGACCGAGCGCGAGTACTCGCGCCGCTACGGCCTGGACGGCGACCGCATGGCCCGGATGCCCGGGCACGCCATCGTCATGCACCCCGGCCCGATGAACCGAGGCATGGAGATCACCGCGCAGGTCGCGGACTCCGACCGCTGCACGGCCGTCGAGCAGGTCGCCAACGGTGTCTCGACCCGGATGGCCGTCCTGTATCTGCTTCTGGGCGGCAACGAGCCCGCCATCAGCCCCAGCGCCACCCCCGGCTCCAACCACGCCCGCACCGAGGAGACCAAGTAACCATGAGCAAGATCCTTATTCGCGGCGCGAAGGTGCTGGGCGGCGAGCCCCAGGACGTACTGATCGACGGCGAGACGATCGCCACGGTCGGAGCCGGTCTGAGCGCCGAAGGCGCGACCGTCGTCGAGGGCGAGGGCAAGGTCCTGCTGCCCGGCCTCGTCGACCTGCACACCCACCTGCGCGAGCCCGGCCGCGAGGATTCCGAGACCGTCCTGACCGGCACCAAGGCGGCGGCCGTCGGGGGCTTCACCGCCGTACACGCCATGGCCAACACCTTCCCCGTCGCCGACACCGCCGGCGTCGTCGAGCAGGTCTGGCGCCTCGGCAAGCAGTCCGGCTACTGCGACGTCCAGCCCGTCGGCGCCGTCACCGTCGGCCTGGAGGGCAAGAAGCTCGCCGAGCTCGGCGCCATGCACGACTCCGCCGCCGGTGTGAAGGTCTTCTCCGACGACGGCAAGTGCGTCGACGACGCCGTGATCATGCGCCGCGCCCTGGAGTACGTGAAGGCCTTCGACGGCGTCGTCGCGCAGCACGCCCAGGAGCCCCGCCTGACCGAGGGCGCCCAGATGAACGAGGGCATCGTCTCCTCGGAGCTGGGTCTGGGCGGCTGGCCGGCCGTCGCCGAGGAGTCGATCATCGCCCGCGATGTCCTCCTCGCCGCCCACGTCGGCTCGCGCGTGCACATCTGCCACCTGTCGACCGCAGGCTCGGTCGAGATCGTCCGCTGGGCCAAGTCCAAGGGCTGGAACGTCACCGCCGAGGTCACCCCGCACCACCTTCTGCTGACGGACGAGCTGGTCCGTACGTACAACCCGGTCTACAAGGTGAACCCGCCGCTGCGCACCGAGGCCGACGTCATGGCCCTGCGCGAGGCGCTCGCCGACGGCACCATCGACTGCGTCGCCACCGACCACGCCCCGCACCCGCACGAGGACAAGGACTGCGAGTGGGCGGCCGCGGCCATGGGCATGGTCGGCCTGGAGACCGCCCTGTCCGTCGTCCAGCAGACGATGGTCGACAGTGGCCTGATCGACTGGGCCGGCGTCGCCGACCGCATGTCGTTCCGTCCGGCCGCCATCGGCCGCCTGGAGGGCCACGGCCGCCCCGTCTCGGCAGGCGAGCCCGCAAACCTCACGCTGGTCGATCCGGCTTACCGTGGACCTGTGGACCCCTCGGGCTTCGCCTCCCGCAGCCGCAACACCCCCTACGAGGGCCGCGAGCTGCCGGGACGCGTCACCCACACCTGGCTCCGGGGCCGCGCAACGGTCGTCGACGGGAATCTGGCGTGACACCTTTCATCCATCTGGCGGCCGAGGCCGTCGCCGCGGAGCAGAAGTCGGCGGAAGTCACCGACGTTGCCGCCCGGATCGGCTGGGTCGTCGGCCTGCTGCTCTTCGTCGCGCTCCTCTACTGGCTGATGCGCCAGGGCTGGAAGTGGCGCGGCACGCTCCAGTCGGACCTCCCGGAGCTCCCCACCGCGCCCGAGGCGCCCGGTGAGGCGAAGCTGAGCATGAGCGGGCGCTACCACGGTTCGACGACCGCCGGGCAGTGGCTCGACCGGATCGTTGCCCACGGTCTCGGCACGCGCAGCCGGGCCGAGCTGACGCTCACCGACGCGGGTCTCGATGTCGTACGACCCGGGGCGGCCGACTTCTTCGTCCCAGCGGCGGCGCTGCGCGAGGCCCGCCTCGACAAGGGCATCGCGGGCAAGGTCCTCGCCGAGGGCGGCCTGCTGGTCGTCACCTGGCAGCACGGCGACAAGCTGATCGACTCCGGCTTCCGCTCCGACCGCGCGGCGGAGCACGCCGCATGGGTCGAAGCCATCAACTCCATGAACCACAGCATTTCGACGGAAGGCACCGCACGATGACGATCTCCAAGCCGGGGAACGCCTCGCAGAGGAAGGGGGCGTCTCCCGCCGTACTCGTCCTGGAGGACGGCCGCATCTTCCGCGGCCGCGCCTACGGGGCCGTGGGGGAGACCTTCGGCGAGGCGGTGTTCAACACCGGCATGACCGGTTACCAGGAGACCCTCACCGACCCGTCGTACCACCGCCAGGTCGTCGTGATGACCGCCCCGCACGTCGGCAACACCGGCGTCAACGACGAGGACGACGAGTCCAGGAAGATCTGGGTCGCCGGCTACGTCGTACGCGACCCCGCACGCGTCCCCTCCAACTGGCGCTCCCGGCGCTCCCTCGACGACGAGCTCGTCCAGCAGGGCGTCGTCGGCATCAGCGGCATCGACACCCGCGCCCTCACCCGCCACCTGCGCGAGCGCGGCGCGATGCGCGTCGGCATCTTCTCCGGCCAGGCACTGGGCGACGAGGAAGCGCTGCTCGCCCGTGTGAAGGAAGCGCCCCAGATGGTGGGCGCCTCGCTCGCCGCCGAGGTCGCCACCGAGGAGCCGTACGTCGTCCCCGCGGTCGGTGCAAAGAAGTTCACCGTCGCCGCCATCGACCTGGGCATCAAGGGCATGACCCCGCGCCTCATGGCCGAGCGCGGCATCGAGGTGCACGTCTTGCCGGCCACCGCCAGTGTTGAGGATGTGTACGCCCTCAATCCGGACGGCGTGTTCCTTTCCAATGGCCCGGGCGACCCGTCGACCGTCGACCTCACCGTCATCAAGGCTGTCCTGGAGCGCAAGACTCCGCTCTTCGGCATCTGCTTCGGCAACCAGATCCTGGGCCGGGCGCTCGGCTTCGGCACGTACAAGCTCAAGTACGGCCACCGCGGCATCAACCAGCCCGTGCAGGACCGTACGACCGGCAAGGTCGAGGTCACCGCGCACAACCACGGGTTCGCCGTCGACGCCCCGCTCGACAGGGTTTCCGAGACCCCGTTCGGGCGAGTAGAGGTTTCACATATCTGCCTGAACGACGATGTGGTCGAAGGCCTCCAGCTGCTCGACCAGCCCGCATTCAGCGTCCAGTACCACCCCGAGGCAGCCGCAGGCCCGCACGACGCCGCGTACCTGTTCGACCGCTTCGTACAGCTCATGGAGGGCCAGCGTGCCTAAGCGCACCGATATCCAGTCCGTCCTGGTCATCGGCTCAGGTCCGATCGTCATCGGCCAGGCCGCCGAGTTCGACTACTCCGGCACCCAGGCCTGCCGCGTCCTCAAGTCCGAGGGCCTGCGCGTCATCCTGGTCAACTCCAACCCGGCCACGATCATGACCGACCCGGAGATCGCCGACGCCACGTACGTCGAGCCGATCACCCCGGAGTTCGTCGAGAAGATCATCGCCAAGGAGCGCCCCGACGCGCTGCTGCCGACCCTCGGCGGCCAGACCGCGCTCAACACCGCGATCTCCATGCACGAGCAGGGTGTGCTGGAGAAGTACGGCGTAGAGCTCATCGGCGCCAACGTCGAGGCGATCAACAAGGGCGAGGACCGCGACCTCTTCAAGGGCGTCGTCGAGGCCGTCAAGGCCAAGATCGGTTACGGCGAGTCCGCCCGCTCGGTCATCTGCCACTCCATGGACGACGTCATCGCGGGCGTCGACACGCTCGGCGGCTACCCCGTCGTCGTACGCCCCTCCTTCACCATGGGCGGCGCCGGCTCCGGCTTCGCGCACGACGAGGAGGAGCTGCGCCGCATCGCCGGACAGGGCCTCACGCTCTCGCCGACCACCGAGGTGCTCCTGGAGGAGTCCATCCTCGGCTGGAAGGAGTACGAGCTGGAGCTGATGCGCGACAAGAACGACAACGTCGTGGTCGTCTGCTCCATCGAGAACTTCGACCCGATGGGCGTGCACACCGGTGACTCGATCACCGTCGCCCCGGCGATGACGCTGACCGACCGCGAGTACCAGCGGCTGCGCGACGTCGGCATCGCGATCATCCGCGAGGTCGGCGTGGACACCGGCGGCTGCAACATCCAGTTCGCGATCAACCCCGACGACGGCCGCATCATCGTCATCGAGATGAACCCGCGCGTCTCCCGCTCCTCCGCGCTCGCGTCGAAGGCGACCGGCTTCCCGATCGCGAAGATCGCCGCCCGTCTCGCCGTCGGCTACACGCTGGACGAGATCCCCAACGACATCACCGAGAAGACGCCGGCGTCCTTCGAGCCCACGCTCGACTACGTCGTCGTCAAGGTGCCGCGCTTCGCCTTCGAGAAGTTCCCGGCCGCCGACGCCACCCTCACCACCACCATGAAGTCGGTCGGCGAGGCCATGGCCATCGGCCGCAACTTCACCGAGGCGCTGCAGAAGGCCCTGCGCTCGCTGGAGAAGAAGGGCAGCCAGTTCACCTTCGTCGGTGAGCCCGGTGACAAGGCCGCGCTCCTGGAGACCGCCAAGGTCCCCACGGACGGCCGCATCAACACCGTCATGCAGGCCATCCGCGCCGGTGCGACGCCCGAGGAGATCTTCGACGCCACGAAGATCGATCCGTGGTTCGTCGACCAGATGTACCTGATCAAGGAGCACGCGGACGGCCTGGCCGCCGCCCCGAAGCTCGACCCCGACTTGCTTGCGGACGCAAAGCGGCACGGCTTCTCCGACGTTCAGATCGCCGAGATCCGGGGCCTGCGCGAGGACGTCGTACGTGAGGTCAGGCACGCACTCGGCGTCCGCCCGGTCTACAAGACGGTCGACACCTGCGCCGCCGAGTTCGCCGCCAGGACGCCGTACTTCTACTCCTCGTACGACGAGGAGAGCGAGGTCGCGCCGCGCGAGAAGGCCGCCGTGATCATCCTCGGCTCGGGTCCGAACCGCATCGGCCAGGGCATCGAGTTCGACTACTCCTGCGTCCACGCCTCCTTCGCACTCAGCGACGCGGGCTACGAGACCGTGATGGTCAACTGCAACCCGGAGACCGTCTCCACCGACTACGACACCTCCGACCGCCTGTACTTCGAGCCTCTGACGCTCGAAGACGTGCTGGAGATCGTCCACGCCGAGTCCCTCGCGGGCCCGATCGCGGGCGTCATCGTCCAGCTCGGCGGCCAGACCCCGCTGGGCCTCGCCCAGGCGCTCAAGGACAACGGCGTACCCGTCGTCGGCACCCCGCCGGAGGCCATCCACGCGGCGGAGGACCGCGGCGCCTTCGGCCGCGTCCTCGCCGAGGCCGGCCTGCCGGCCCCCAAGCACGGCACGGCGACGACCTTCGACGAGGCCAAGGCCATCGCCGACGAGATCGGCTACCCGGTCCTGGTGCGCCCGTCGTACGTGCTCGGCGGCCGCGGCATGGAGATCGTGTACGACGAGACGCGCCTCTCCTCGTACATCGCCGAATCCACCGAGATCAGCCCCACCCGCCCGGTGCTGGTCGACCGCTTCCTCGACGACGCGATCGAGATCGACGTCGACGCGCTCTACGACGGCACCGAGCTCTACCTCGGCGGCGTCATGGAGCACATCGAGGAAGCCGGCATCCACTCCGGCGACTCCGCCTGCGCGCTGCCCCCGATCACCCTCGGCGGCTTCGACATCAAGCGGCTGCGCATCTCGACCGAGGCCATCGCCAAGGGCGTCGGCGTACGCGGACTGATCAACATCCAGTTCGCCATGGCCGGCGACATCCTGTACGTCCTGGAAGCCAACCCGCGCGCCTCGCGCACCGTCCCCTTCACCTCGAAGGCGACCGCGGTGCCGCTCGCGAAGGCCGCCGCCCGCATCTCGCTGGGCGCCACCATCGCCGAGCTGCGCGCCGAGGGCCTGCTGCCGAGGACCGGCGACGGCGGCACGCTGCCGCCTGACGCGCCGATCTCCGTCAAGGAGGCCGTCATGCCGTGGAGCCGCTTCCGCGACATGCACGGGCGCGGCGTGGACACGGTCCTCGGCCCGGAGATGCGCTCCACCGGCGAAGTCATGGGCATCGACTCCGTCTTCGGCACGGCGTACGCCAAGTCGCAGGCCGGGGCGTACGGTCCGCTGCCGACGAAGGGCCGCGCGTTCATCTCGGTCGCCAACCGCGACAAGCGCTCGATGATCTTCCCGGCGCGCGAACTGGTCGCCCACGGATTCGAGTTGCTCGCCACCTCCGGCACGGCCGAGGTGCTGAAGCGCAACGGCATCAACGCCACCGTCGTGCGCAAGCAGAGCGAGGGCGAAGGCCCGGCAGGTGAGAAGACCATCGTCCAGCTCATCCACGACGGCCAGGTCGACCTCATCGTCAACACCCCGTACGGCACCGGCGGCCGCCTCGACGGCTACGACATCCGTACGGCCGCCGTGGCGCGCAGCGTCCCGTGCCTCACGACGGTCCAGGCGCTCGCCGCCGCCGTCCAGGGCATCGACGCGCTCAACCGCGGCGACGTCGGCGTCCGTTCACTCCAGGAACACGCGGAACAGCTGACCGCGGCCCGCGCAGAGTAGGGCGAACGAGGGGGACACCGACCGGTGTCCCCCTCTTCATGAGCCCGGCACCCCTCGCACCTCGCCCAGAAGGCACACCATGTACAGACTCTTCTTCAACCTCGTCTTCAAGCGCATGGACCCCGAGCAGGCCCACTACCTGGCCTTCCGCTGGATCCGCCTCGCCGCCCGCGTCCCTGTGCTCCGCACCTTCGTCGCCGCAGTCCTCGCCCCGCGTTACTCCTCGCTCCGCACGGAGGCATTCGGCCTGCGCATGCACGGCCCGTTCGGCCTCGCAGCCGGCTTCGACAAGAACGCCGTCGCGATCGACGGGATGTCGATGCTCGGCTTCGACCACATCGAGATCGGTACGGTCACCGCCCAGCCGCAGCCCGGCAACCCCAAGAAGCGACTCTTCCGCCTCGTGAAGGACCGCGCGCTGATCAACCGCATGGGGTTCAACAACGAGGGCTCCGAAGCCGTGGCGGCCCGCCTGGCGGCCCGTAACCCCGTCTTCCGGACCGTCGTCGGCGTCAACATCGGCAAGACCAAGGTCGTCCCGGAGGAGGAGGCCGTCGCCGACTACGTCACCTCCACCGAGCGCCTCGCCGCCCACGCCGACTACCTGGTCGTCAACGTCTCGTCCCCGAACACTCCCGGACTGCGCAACCTCCAGGCCACCGAGTCGCTGCGCCCGCTGCTGACCGCCGTGCGCGAGGCGGCCGACCGTACGGTCACCGACCGCCGCGTCCCGCTCCTCGTCAAGATCGCGCCCGACCTGGCCGACGAGGACGTCGACGCCGTCGCCGACCTGGCGCTTGAGCTCGGCCTCGACGGCATCATCGCCACCAACACCACCATCGCCCGCGAGGGCCTCGGCCTGAAGTCGGACCCGGCCCTCGTCAAGGAGACCGGCGGACTGTCCGGGGCGCCCGTCAAGGCGCGCTCCCTGGAGGTCCTGCGCCGCCTGTACGCCCGCGTGGGCGACCGGATCACCCTGGTCGGCGTCGGGGGCATCGAGAACGCCGAGGACGCCTGGCAGCGCATCCTCGCGGGCGCCACGCTCGTCCAGGGCTACAGCGCCTTCATCTACGAGGGCCCGTTCTGGGGCCGCGCCATCCACAAGGGCCTGGCCGCACGCCTCGCCAACAGCCCGTACGCCACCCTCGCCGACGCCGTCGGCGCCGAGACCCGGAAGGCCGCCAAGTGAAGACTCCCGAGCCCTTCGGCGCCCGCCTGCGCCGCGCCATGGACACCCGCGGACCGCTCTGCGTCGGCATCGACCCGCACGCCTCGCTGCTCGGCGCCTGGGGCCTGAACGACGACATCAAGGGCCTGGAGACCTTCACCCGCACCGTCGTGGAGGCCCTGGCCGACCGGGTCGCCGTACTCAAGCCGCAGTCGGCGTTCTTCGAGCGCTTCGGCTCGCGCGGCATCGCCGTGCTGGAGAAGGCGGTCGAGGAGTCCCGGGCTGCCGGTGCGCTGGTCCTGATGGACGCCAAGCGCGGCGACATCGGCTCGACCATGGGCGCGTACGCCGCTACGTACCTGGAGAAGGACTCGCCGCTGTTCTCGGACGCGGTCACGGTCTCGCCGTACCTCGGCTTCGGCTCGCTGCGCCCGGCCCTGGACGCTGCTGTGATCAACGGCTGCGGCGTCTTCGTCCTCGCGCTGACCTCGAACCCGGAGGGCGCCGAGGTGCAGCGCGCGACCGCCGCCGACGGCCGTTCCCTCGCCCAGCTGATGCTCGACCACATGGCGGCCGAGAACGAGGGCGCCGAGCCGCTCGGGTCGGTCGGCGCGGTGGTCGGCGCGACCCTCGGCGACGCGGGTGTCGACCTCGCCATCAACGGCCCGCTGCTGGCTCCCGGCATCGGCGCGCAGGGTGCGACTCCGGCCGATCTGCCGGGCGTCTTCGGCTCGGCGGTCCGCAATGTCGTGCCCAGCGTGAGCCGCGGCGTGCTCAGGCACGGCCCCGATGTCGCCGGACTGCGAGATTCCGCTTCTCGCTTCGCGGACGAGGTCCGTACGGCGGTCTCAGGAGCGTGAGAGGGGGCCGATCCGGCACCCGCCGACGGCTCCGCGAGTCATGTTGACGGAATCCTTACCCAAAACCAGGGTGTTATGTCTTAAATGTCCAGCTCGACAGAGGCTGACCAGGACTTTTCGTCTGTTCTCGCTGACTGGAGCGGTCATGGCCGCTAGTCTCCGTCGAGAGCAAACGTGCAGCTCGCTGTTCGTTGCTCGCCCTGGTGTGGGGCGACTAGCTTCCTCACCGGTCCGTATCCGACAGTTCGACATCCGAGGTGACGTAGGCGTGGCTCTTCCGCCCCTTACCCCTGAACAGCGCGCAGCCGCGCTCGAAAAGGCCGCCGCGGCTCGCCGGGAGCGGGCCGAGGTCAAGAATCGACTCAAGCACTCCGGCGCCTCTCTCCACGAGGTCATCAAGCAGGGACAGGAGAACGACGTCATCGGCAAGATGAAGGTCTCCGCCCTTCTTGAGTCTCTGCCCGGCGTGGGCAAGGTCCGCGCCAAGCAGCTCATGGAGCGACTCGGGATCTCCGAGAGCCGCCGTGTGCGCGGTCTGGGCTCCAACCAGATCGCCTCTTTGGAGCGCGAGTTCGGCGGCGGCCCCGCCTGACGTTCTCGGGCACTCCCGAGAACCTGGATAATCGCATCCATGGCTGCAACATCCCGGGGGACGACCCCCGTGCCCCCGGACGTACGTCCGCGGCTGACCGTGCTCTCCGGCCCCTCCGGGGTCGGCAAGAGCACGGTCGTCGCCCATATGCGCAAGGTCCACCCCGAGGTCTGGCTCTCGGTGTCGGCCACCACGCGCAAACCACGCCCCGGCGAGCGCCACGGCGTCCAGTACTTCTTCGTCAGTGACGAGGAGTTCGACAAGCTGGTCGCCAATGGTGAGCTGCTGGAGTGGGCCGAGTTCGCCGGCAATCGTTACGGCACGCCCCGGCATGCCGTGAACGAGCACCTCGAAGCGGGCGTGCCCGTGCTCCTGGAGATCGATCTCCAGGGCGCACGGCTGGTCCGTGAGTCGATGCCGGAGGCTCTGCTGGTATTCCTGGCCCCGCCCAGCTGGGACGAGCTGGTCCGCAGGCTGACCGGTCGCGGTACTGAGGCGCCCGATGTCATCGAGCGCCGTCTCAAGGCCGCAAAGGTCGAACTCGCCGCGGAGGCGGAGTTCGACGTCACCCTGGTCAACACCTCCGTCGAGGACGTGGCGCGTGAGCTGCTAGCCTTGATGGAAGTTGTTTGATCTTTGTTCCCTTTTTCTGGGTTTTCCCAGAAGTTTTCGGAAGGTAGAGCGTGTCCTCTTCCATTTCCACGCCCGAGGGCATCATCAACCCGCCGATCGACGAGCTGCTCGAGGCTACTGACTCGAAGTACAGCCTCGTGATCTACGCGGCCAAGCGCGCTCGTCAGATCAACGCGTACTACTCGCAGCTCGGTGAGGGTCTGCTCGAGTACGTCGGCCCTCTGGTGGACACCCACGTCCACGAGAAGCCGCTCTCGATCGCCCTGCGCGAGATCAATGCGGGCCTGCTGACCTCCGAGGCCATTGAGGGTCCGGCGCAGTAGTCAGCAGGCGCAGGAATCTTTTTCATCCCAGGCCCGGCAGTACGACTGCCGGGCCTGTGGTGTGTCATAGGGACGTAAACCGGAGAGCTAGCGGGGAGACGCAGTGGACAAGGCACGCAAGCCGAAGGTCGTGCTGGGGGTCAGCGGGGGCATCGCCGCATACAAGGCGTGCGAGCTGCTGCGGCGGCTGACCGAGTCCGGTCACGACGTACGGGTCGTGCCGACCGACTCGGCGCTGCACTTCGTGGGCGAGGCCACCTGGTCGGCGCTTTCCGGCAACCCCGTCTCGACCGAGGTCTGGTCCGACGTCCACGAGGTCCCGCACGTACGCATCGGTCAGCACGCCGACCTCGTCGTCGTCGCCCCCGCCACCGCCGACATGCTGGCCAAGGCGGCGCACGGCCTCGCAGACGACCTCCTCACCAATACGCTCCTCACCGCCCGCTGTCCGGTGATCTTCGCACCCGCCATGCACACCGAGATGTGGGAGCACCCGGCCACCCAGGAGAACGTCGCGACGCTGCGCCGCCGCGGGGCGGTCGTCGTCGAGCCCGCGGTGGGCCGGCTGACCGGTGTCGACACGGGCAAGGGGCGGCTGCCCGACCCGGACGAGATCTTCGAGCTCTGCCGCCGGGTCCTCGCGCGCGGCGTCAGCGAACCGGACCTCGCGGGCCGCCATGTCGTGATCAGCGCGGGCGGTACGCGCGAACCGCTCGACCCCGTGCGGTACCTGGGCAACCGTTCCTCCGGCAAGCAGGGCTACGCCCTGGCCCGCACCGCCGTCGCGCGCGGCGCCCGGGTCACGCTCATCGAGGCCAACACCGGCCTGCCGGACCCGGCCGGCGCCGACGTCGTCCGCGTGGGGACCGCGGTGCAGCTGCGCGAGGCCGTGCTCAAGGCGGCCGCCGACGCCGACGCGGTGGTGATGGCGGCGGCCGTCGCCGACTTCCGCCCGGCGGCGTACGCCTCGGGAAAGATCAAGAAGAAGGACGGCCAGGAGCCCGCGGCCGTCGAGCTGGTCCGTAATCCCGACATCCTCGCCGAGCTCGCCAAGATCGCAGCCGAGCGGAGCAAGCCCGGCCAGGTGGTCGTCGGCTTCGCCGCCGAGACCGACAACGTCCTCGCCAACGGCCGGGACAAGCTCCGGCGCAAGGGCTGTGACCTGCTGGTCGTCAATGAGGTGGGGGAGCGCAAGACGTTCGGCTCCGAGGAGAACGAAGCCGTGGTGCTCGCCGCCGACGGGGACGAGACCCCGGTTCCGTACGGACCCAAGGAAGCCCTCGCCGACACGGTCTGGGACCTTGTGACACGTCGACTGGGTTAATTCTTGGCCGCTTCACGGGCCGTCCCAAACCGGGGAAATCCCGGCGTTGTGCCCTCTGGCGGCGGGTGTTGGAGGTGCTGCACAATGCAGTGCCGCTGGTCACACGGCTCCCACGAAGCGAGACGCGTGGCCCGCCGACCGGATGCGACCGATAAACTGATGCCGGAACGACGCCGGGCGCAGCTCCCGGCCCGTTCCATCAATGATCAGCCAGCAGCCGCTGCAACCCCAGGGAGCGATGTGTCCCGCCGCCTGTTCACCTCGGAGTCCGTGACCGAGGGCCACCCCGACAAGATCGCTGACCAGATCAGCGACACGATCCTCGACGCGCTCCTGCGGGAAGACCCGTCCTCCCGGGTCGCCGTGGAGACCTTGATCACCACCGGCCTCGTGCACGTGGCCGGCGAGGTGACCACCAAGGCCTACGCCGACATTCCCACGCTCGTACGCAACAAGATCCTCGACATCGGGTACGACTCCTCGAAGAAGGGCTTCGACGGCGCCTCCTGCGGCGTGTCGGTGTCCATCGGCGCGCAGTCCCCCGACATCGCGCAGGGTGTCGACACGGCGTACGAGACCCGGGTCGAGGGCGATGAGGACGAGCTCGACAAGCAGGGCGCCGGCGACCAGGGCCTGATGTTCGGCTACGCGTGCGACGAGACCCCGGAGCTCATGCCGCTCCCGATCCACCTCGCGCACCGCCTCTCCCGCCGCCTGTCCGAGGTGCGCAAGAACGGGACCATCCCCTACCTGCGTCCCGACGGCAAGACCCAGGTCACCATCGAGTACGACGGCGACAAGGCTGTCCGCCTCGACACGGTCGTGGTCTCCTCGCAGCACGCGAGTGACATCGACCTGGACTCGCTGCTCGCTCCCGACATCCGCGAGTTCGTCGTCGAGCACGTCCTCAAGGGGCTCCTCGACGACGGCATCAAGCTGGACACCGAGGGCTATCGCCTGCTGGTCAACCCGACCGGACGCTTCGAGATCGGCGGCCCGATGGGCGATGCCGGCCTCACCGGCCGCAAGATCATCATCGACACGTACGGCGGCATGGCCCGCCACGGCGGCGGCGCCTTCTCCGGCAAGGACCCGTCCAAGGTCGACCGCTCGGCGGCGTACGCGATGCGCTGGGTTGCCAAGAACGTCGTCGCCGCGGGCCTCGCCGCGCGCTGCGAGGTCCAGGTCGCCTACGCGATCGGCAAGGCGGAGCCGGTCGGGCTCTTCGTCGAGACCTTCGGAACGGCGACGGTCGGCACCGAGAAGATCGAGACGGCCATCGGTGAGGTCTTCGACCTCCGCCCGGCCGCGATCATCCGCGATCTCGACCTGCTGCGCCCGATCTACGCCCAGACGGCGGCGTACGGCCACTTCGGCCGCGAGCTGCCCGACTTCACGTGGGAGCGCACGGACCGCGTGGAGGCACTGCGCAAGGCCGCGGGGCTGTAACCCGCACACTGCTCGGCAGCGACGGCCCCGGACCGGGATGGTCCGGGGTCGTCGTGCGTACTGGCTGTGCGTACTGGCTGTGCGTTCGGGCTGTCAGTGGTGTCTGGTAGGAATTTGGTTGTGAGCAGGGAGAACGAGCGGTCCGAAGAGCCCCGGGCAGGGGCGCCGGAGCAGCTTGCGCTCATTCGGGAGACCGTGCGGAAGGCGAAGGTTCCGAAGGCCAAGCCGCGGACGTGGCGGGGGGCTCCTCTGGCCAAGGAGCTGCCCGTTGCGCGGGTCATGGTCGACAAGGGGGTGCTGCACCTCGACAAGTACTTCGACTATGCCGTGACGGAGGAGCTGGACGCCGTCGCGCAGCCCGGGGTGCGGGTGCGGGTGCGGTTCGGGGCCGGGGCGCACAACGTGCGTGAGGGGCGTCGTGAGGGCGGCGGGATGATCGACGGCTTCCTCATAGAGCGGCGGGCCGAGTCGGACTACGCCGGGCCTCTCGCGGCGCTCGCCTATGTGGTGTCACCGGAGCCGGTGCTCAGCCCGGAGCTGCTGGAGCTGTCGCGGGCGATCGCCGACCGTTACGCCGGGAGCCTCGCCGACGTACTGCAGCTGGCGATCCCGCCGAGGAACGGGCCTGCCGAGGCGAAGCCGTCGCCGGAGCCGTTGCCGCCGCCCGCTGTGGCGGAGGCGGGGACGTGGGAGCGGTATGCCCAAGGGCCTGCTTTTTTGCGGGAGTTGGCGGGCGGTGGCGCGCCGCGGGCCGTGTGGACCGCGTTGCCGGGGCCGCACTGGCCGGACGAGCTGGCCCGTGCGGTGGCGGCTACGCTCGCTTCGGGGCGGGGCGCGCTGGTCGTCCTGCCGGACGGGCGCAGTGCGGCGCGGGTGGATGCCGCGCTCACCGCGCTGGTGGGGAAGGGGCAGCATGTTCTGCTGACCGCCGATGCCGGGCCCCAGAAGAGATACCGGCAGTGGCTGGCCGTGCGGCGCGGGTCGGTGCGGGCGGTTGTCGGGACGCGGGCCGCGATGTTCGCTCCCGTGGCGGACCTGGGGCTCGTCGTGGTGTGGGACGACGGGGATTCGAGCCACAGCGACGACAACGCGCCGTTTCCGCATGTGCGGGAGGTGCTGGAGCTGCGCGCGCAGCACAGCAAGTGCGCGTTTCTGCTGGGCGCCGTCAGTTGCACGGTGGAGGCGGCTCAGCTCGTCGAGGGGAAGTGGGCGGCGCCGCTGCGCGCGGGGCGCGAGCAGGTGCGCGCCGCGGCCCCGCTGATACGCACCGTCGGTGACGTGGAGCTGGCGCGGGACGGGGCGGCGCGGGCCGCACGGCTGCCCAGTCTGGCCTGGCAGACCGTGCGGGACGGGCTCAAGTCAGGTCCGGTGCTTGTGCAGGTGCCGCGGCGCGGGTACGTGCCGAGCCTCGCCTGCGAGCGGTGCCGTACGCCCGCCAGGTGCCGGCACTGTGCTGGGCCGCTCGAAGCGGCCGACCAGCAGGAACTCCATTGCGGATGGTGCGGCCGGGACGCGGCCGGGTGGCGCTGCGGCGAGTGCGGGAGCGTGCGGCTGCGGGCCCAGATGGTCGGCGCCAAGCGCACGGCGGAGGAGCTGGGGCGGGCGTTTCCGGCGGTGCCGGTGCGTACGTCCGGGCGTGATCATGTGCTGGATTCGGTGCCGGGTGCGCCCGCGCTCGTCGTGAGCACGCCGGGGGCGGAGCCGGTGGCCGAGGGCGGATACGCCGCTGCGCTGCTGCTGGACGGCTGGGCGATGCTCGGGCGGCCGGATCTGCGGGCCGGGGAGGAGGCACTGCGGCGCTGGATCAGCGCTGCGGCGCTGGTCAGGGGGCATGGCGAGGGCGGCACCGTGGTCGTGGTGGCCGAGCCGACGCTGCGGCCGGTGCAGGCGCTGGTGCGGTGGGACCCGGTGGGGCATGCGCAGCGCGAGCTCGCGGAGCGTGCGGAGCTTGGCTTTCCGCCGGTGTCCCGGATGGCCGCGGTGAGTGGGCGCCCCGAGGCGGTCGCCGCGTTTCTGGCGGCTGCCGAATTGCCGGGAGACGCCGAGGTGCTGGGGCCGGTGCCGCTGCCCGTGGCGGAACCGGGCCGGCCGCGCAGGCCCGGGGATCCTCCGGTGGGCGAGGTGTGGGAGCGCGCACTGCTCAGGGTGCCGCCGGGCAGCGGGGCGGCGCTGGCTGCGGCGCTGAAGTCTGCGCAGGTGGCGCGGCTGGTTCGCGGGGGCGGGGATCCGGTGCGGATCAGGATCGATCCGCTCGACATCGGGTGAGCTAGACATTGGGTGAGCGGGCGGCCTCGCCCGTGAGTGTGCCCCGCCGTACGGGCGGCTGGATAGGGGTGGCCCGGGCTGGTGCGGAGGGGAGCGTCAATGCGGGTTGCCTGCGGCGCGGCGCTGTTCTCCTACCCGCCCCTTCCCGGCTGTGACATGTGCGGCTCCGCCGCGTGGGGCAAGACACCAGACCCCATGGCGCTGCTCGCGGCCGAGGCGGGAAGGTGGCACGGGCTGCGGCCAAGGCCCGAGGCCTGCGGCCAGTGGCCCACCGGCTTATCGCCTATGGGGCCACGGGCTCCAGGGGCACGGTCGGCGCGGCCGCCGACAGCGGGCGGTCGCGGCCCCCGCCCGCGCCGCAGACTTCGGCCGCCCCGGTGTACGCGCCGTGTCGGCGTACTCGCGGGGCGGCCGGGCGGGGGGTAGGAAACGTCAGCCGTTGCGGGGGCCCGGGAAGGCGTTGGGGCGGGCGTCCTCGCGCAGGGCGTGGCCGGCCGGTGTCGGCTGCGGTGGCATCGAGCGGGCTGCGGGCACCGCGGGCAGGACCGGCGGGGCCGGCAGTGTGCGTGTCGTGGTCGCTGCCGGCGTTTCGACGGCGAGCTCGCCCTCGGTGGAGGCACCGGTCTGCGCCGCCGCCCGCCGGGCGCCGTAACGCCGGTGCACCGCCTGCTTCGTGACCCCGAGGGCCGAGCCCACCGCGTCCCAGGAGAAACCGAGCGAACGGTCGAAGTCCACGGCGGCTGTCACCAGCGTCTCGACGCTGTCCCGCAGTTCCTGCGCGAGGCGGACGGTCGGGGCGGGCGCCCTGCCGTAGACGACGAAGCCCGTGGACGGGCCGGAACGACGCGGGCGGTAGACGTTGCCGAGTTGGGCGGTGAGGGTGCGCAGTGCGTCCACCTGCCGCCGGACCCGCTCGATGTCCCGTACCAACAGATGCAGGCTGGCCCGTGCTTGGGCGTCGTGGGTGGCGTGGTCGGCCATGAACAAGCCTCTCGAACCGGCGTAGAAGAAGGGAGGGAGGAAAGGAAGGTCGGGGCCGCTGTCGGGCCGTTCGGTCAATCTCTCTTGACAACGCGCCACCGGCACCGGGGTCACGCTGATGGGGCGTACCCGTATATGCGCGGGGCGCACGGATGCGCGTACGCCCCCTGCCGGCCCGGCCCATAGACTGGTGCGCCTTCCGATTCCGCCATCGTCCGTACGCTGCCGATACCTTCCCGCCCGAGAGGCCCGCGCCACCGATGAAGCTCGTCTTCGCAGGCACCCCCGAGGTCGCCGTACCCGCCCTGGACGCCCTGATCGCCTCCGACCGGCACGAAGTTTCCGCCGTCGTCACCCGGCCCGACGCCCCCGCGGGCCGCGGCCGCAGGCTGGTCGCCAGCCCCGTCGCCGAGCGGGCGGCGGAGGCAGGTATCGAGGTGCTCAAGCCGGTCAGCCCGCGTGACGAGGACTTCCTCGCGCGGCTGCGCGAGATCGCGCCCGACTGCTGCCCCGTCGTCGCGTACGGCGCGCTGCTGCCCAAGGCCGCCCTCGACATCCCGGCCAGGGGCTGGGTCAATCTGCACTTCTCCCTGCTGCCCGCCTGGCGCGGCGCGGCCCCCGTCCAGCACGCGATCCTCGCGGGCGACGAGGTCACGGGCGCCTCGACGTTCCTGATCGAGCAGGGGCTCGACTCCGGGCCCGTGTTCGGCGTACTCACCGAGCAGGTACGGCCCACCGACACCAGCGGCGACCTGCTCACGCGGCTCGCCTTCGCCGGTTCCGGGCTGCTCGCCGCCACCATGGACGGCATCGAGGACGGCACGCTGCACGCCGTGCCGCAGCCCGCGGAAGGCATCTCGCTCGCACCCAAGCTCACCGTCGAGGACGCGCAGGTGGACTGGACGGCGCCCGCGCTGCGCGTCGACCGGCTGGTGCGCGGCTGCACGCCCGCACCTGGGGCGTGGACGCTGTTCCGCGGTGAGCGGCTCAAGCTGGTCGCCGTGAAGCCGCTGCCCGACCGCGCGGACCTGGCCCCCGGCGAGCTGTCCGCGGCCAAGAAGAATGTGTACGCCGGAACCGGATCGCACGCCGTCGAGCTGCTCTGGGTCCAGCCGCAGGGCAAGAAGCCGATGCTCGCCGCCGACTGGGCGCGCGGCGTGCGGATCGCCCCGGGAGAGCACCTGGGCGTGGCGGACGTACGCTGAGAGGGTTCGTCCCCCTCTCAAGCGGAGCACCTTTTACGTGAACGACCAGCCTCGTAGCCGTCCTGCCAAGCGTCCGGCCAAGCCGCACCGGCGTCCCCAGAAGGACCCGGTCCGGTTCCTCGCCTTCGAGGCGCTGCGCGCCGTCGACGAGCGCGACGCGTACGCGAACCTCGTCCTGCCGCCGCTGCTCAAGAAGGCCCGCGCCAAGGGCGACTTCGACGCGCGCGACGCGGCGCTCGCCACCGAGCTGGTGTACGGGACGCTGCGCCGCCAGGGCACGTACGACGCGGTCATCGCGGCGTGCATCGACCGGCCGCTGCGCGAGGTGGACCCGCCGGTTCTCGACGTACTGGCGCTCGGCGCGCACCAGTTGCTCGGCACCCGCATCCCCACGCACGCCGCCGTCTCGTCGAGCGTGGAGCTGGCGCGGGTGGTGCTCGGCGAGGGGCGGGCCAAGTTCGTCAACGCCGTTCTGCGCAAGATCGCCGCTCAGGAGCTCGACGCCTGGGTGAAGCAGGTCGCGCCGCCGTACGACGACGACGCCGAGGCCCACCTCGCCGTCGTCCACTCCCACCCGCGCTGGATCGTCACCGCCCTGTGGGACGCGCTGGGCGGCGGCCGGGCCGGTATCGAGGACCTCCTCGAAGCCGACAACGAGCGGCCCGAGGTGACACTCGTCGCCCGCCCGGGCCGCTCCACGCCCGACGAACTGCTGGACGTACTGGGCGAGGACTCCGGGCTGCCCGGCCGCTGGTCGCCGTACGCCGTGCGGCTGGCCGAGGGCGGCGAGCCCGGAGCCATCGAGGCCGTGCAGGACGGCCGGGCCGGCGTCCAGGACGAGGGCAGCCAGCTCGTCGCCGTCGCCCTCGCCAACGCGCCCGTCGAAGGCCCGGACGAGCGCTGGCTCGACGGCTGCGCGGGTCCCGGCGGCAAGGCGGCCGTGCTCGGCGCACTGGCCGCCCAGCGTGGCGCCGCGCTGCTGGCCTCCGAGAAGCAGCCGCACCGCGCCCGCCTCGTCGAGCGCGCGCTCGCGGGCAACCCCGGCCCGTACCAGGTCATCGCCGCCGACGGCCTGAACCCGCCGTGGTTCCCGGGCACCTTCGACCGCGTCCTGATGGACGTTCCGTGCTCGGGGCTGGGCGCGCTGCGCCGCCGTCCCGAGGCGCGTTGGCGTCGCCGCCCGGAGGACCTGGAGAGCTTCGCTCCGCTCCAGCGCGGGTTGCTGCGCGAGGCGCTGAAAGCGGTGCGCGTGGGCGGCGTCGTGGGGTACGCGACGTGCTCACCGCACCTCGCCGAGACGCGGATCGTCGTGGATGACGTGCTCAAGGGGCGCGGCGGGCACCGGCCGGTCGAGGCGGAGTGGATCGACGCCCGACCGCTGATGCCGGGTGTTCCGGCGCTGGGCGACGGACCCGACGTACAGCTGTGGCCGCACATGCACGGTACGGACGCGATGTATCTCGCGCTGCTGCGCCGTACGGCCTAGGGGGCACCGCTCCGTACCCGTTCCCGCGGGGGCGGCCCGCCTGTGTCCGGCGGGGCGTCCTCGCGGGCGAGTCGGCTCGGCCACCACACCTTCGGTCCGACGTCCAGGAACAGTGCTGTGACCAGCACGGACCGTACGACGAAGGTGTCCAGCAGCACGCCCAGCGCGACCGCGAAGCCGATCTCCGCGAAGGCGACCATCGGCAGTGTGCCCAGAGCCGCGAACGTGCCCGCGAGGACCAGGCCGGCCGAGGTGATGACCGCGCCTGTGGCCGCCAGGCCGGTCACCACGCCCGGCCTGGTGCCCTGGCGGCGGGCCTCCTCGCGGATCCGCGTGGACAGGAAGATGTTGTAGTCGATGCCCAGGGCCACGAGGAACACGAAGACGAAGAGTGGGAAGTCCGTCGACTCGCCCGCGTAGTCGAAGATGTACCGGAACGCGAGCGCGCTCACGCCCAGCGCGGCGGCGAACGAGAGCACGACGGTCCCGATCAGCAGCAGCGGGGCGATGACCGCCCGCAGCAGCACCATCAGCACCAGCATCACCACGGCCAGCACCAGCGGGATGATCAGGACGTTGTCGTGGGTGGTGGCCTCCTCCGCGTCGAGCAGGGCGGCCGTACCGCCGCCCACCTGGGCGTCGGCGTCCGGGACGGCGTGCACCGCGTCCCGTGTCCGCTCCACCGTGTCCTTGGCCGCCGCGCTGTCGGCGGGATCCGTCATCGTCGCTTCGACGAGCACACGGCCCTCGTGCACGGGCTTCGTACCCGGCGGTACGGCGATGGACTGCGGCAGTACGCCCCGGGTCTGCGCAACCGTCTCGCCGACCTGCCGGGCCTGCGCCACGTTGGTGATGATCACCAGCGGATCGCCGCTGCCCGCCGGGAAGTATCTGGCCTGGACCTCCTGCCCGGTGATCGAATCGGGTGTGCCGGTGAAGGCGTCGGCATTGCTGATGCCCGCGGCGCGCAGCTGCGTCAGCCCCAGGGCGAAAACGGCGAGCACGAGAGTGGTGGCGGCCCAGATCGCGCGCGGACGGCGGGCGATGCGCCCGCCGGAGCGTGCCCAGATGCCGCGCTCGGTGGGCTCCGGCGAGCCGAAGTGCGGGATCACCGGCCAGAAGATCCAGCGGCCGAAGATCACCAGCAGGGCGGGGAAGAGCGTCAGCATGGCCAGCAGGGCGACCGCCACGCCGATCGCGGCGACGGGACCGAGTCCGCTGGTGGAGTTCATCTCCGCGAAGATCAGCACCAGCATGCCCAGCACCACGGTCGCGCCACTGGCCAGCACCGCAGGGCCCGCGCGGTGCAGCGCCAGGGCCATCGCCTCGTGCCGGTCCTCGTGGCGGCGCAGCTCCTCGCGGTAGCGGGCGACCAGCAGCAGGGCGTAATCCGTACCCGCTCCGAAGACGAGGACCGTGAGGATGCCCGCGCTCTGCCCGTTGACGGTCAGGTCGGCGTGCTCCGCCAGCAGATAGATCAGCGCCTGCGCGGCGGACAGTGCGCCGATGACCGAGATCACCGGGACGATCAGCAGCGACGGACTGCGGTAGGTGATCAGCAGCATCACGATCACCACACCGAGCGCCGAGAGCAGCAGCGTCGAGTCGATGCCCTCGAAGGCCTCGGAGAAGTCGGCCGCGGTGCCGCCGGGCCCGGTGATGTGCACAGCGAGTCCGGAATCGCCCGCGCCGGTTTCCGCGCGGATGGAGTCGACGGCGGGCGCGATCCGCTCCCAGCCCTTCTCGTCCATCGTGATCGGTACGAAGACCTGGGCGGCCCGTGGGTCGTCGGGCCGGTCGAAGACGGGGCCGCGGGTCTCGTCGCCGCGCAGCCCGTGGTCCCGCAGCCCCTTTGCGGCGGCCACGTCGTCCGCGATGCGCGCGCGATCGGCCGCCGTGAGGCCGCTCTCCCGTGCGTACACGACGATCGCGGTGATGACCTCGGGCCTGAACTCCTCGGATTCCTCAAGGACTTGGGTGGACTCGGCCTTGCCGGGCAGCCACGACGCGGCGTCGTTGTCCTGGGCGTCCGTCAGCTTCGACGCCAGCGGGAAGGCCAGCATCATCACCAACAGCCACAGAACCACCACGACCCACTTGCTGCGGCGTCCGCAGACCAGGTGGGCCACGCCTTTTCGCGACGGCGGTCGAAGCTCCTGTACGTCCGGCATGGCGCCCCCAACAAGCCCCTCATAGCCGCTCGCGGTGGGCCGAATCGCCGGGATTTGCACTGACCGGGCTGATCCCGGGAGCCTCTGGTCCGTACCGAAGACCTACTGGGGACGTACCGGGGAGGGGAAGTGCCCCGGAACGTGGCAGGCTTGGCCCATGGCCGTTCAGATCAATCCCAGTATCCTCTCCGCCGACTTCTCTCGCCTGGCGGAGGAGGCGAAGGCAGTCGAAGGCGCCGACTGGCTGCATGTCGACGTGATGGACAACCACTTCGTGCCCAACCTCACGCTGGGTGTGCCGATCGTGGAATCTCTCAGCCGGGCGACGGACATCCCGCTGGACTGTCACCTGATGATCGAGGACGCCGACCGCTGGGCCCCGCAGTACGTCGAGGCGGGCGCGCGATCGGTCACCTTCCACGCCGAGGCCGCCGCCGCGCCCGTACGGACGGCGCGCGAGATCCGCGCCAAGGGCGCCCGCGCCTCCATGGCCCTCAAGCCCGCCACGCCGATCGAGCCGTACGAGGACCTGCTCCCCGAGCTCGACATGCTGCTGATCATGACCGTGGAGCCCGGCTTCGGCGGCCAGGCGTTCCTGGACATCATGCTGCCGAAGATCCGCCGCACCCGGGAGCTGATCTCCAAGCACGGCCTGGAGATGTGGCTCCAGGTCGACGGCGGCGTATCGGCCTTGACCATCGAGCGCTGCGCCGAGGCGGGCGCGGATGTCTTCGTCGCCGGTTCCGCCGTGTACGGGGCGGAGGACCCTGCCGCAGCGGTGCGCATGCTGCGCAACCAGGCGACCGAGGCGACGGCCTCCGCCGCCTGGGCATGCAACCACTGAGCCACAGCTCGGTGAACGCCCGCCCTTCGGGGCTGATCAACAACTCGCGGTCTGACAGGATGAACGGCGAGTCCAGAGTGTGAACAGCAGTGAGGAGAACGCGGTGTCTGCTATGTCGGCGGGTCGGTCAGCCCTGCGGATGGGACCCGCTGAGCTGGTGCAGGCGGCGGCCATGGCCCGCCGCTTCTACCTGGAGGGCAAGTCCAAGATCCAGATTGCCGAGGAGTTCGGCGTCAGCCGCTTCAAGGTGGCCCGGGTCCTGGAGACGGCGCTCGAACGTGATCTCGTACGCATCGAAATCCGCGTACCCGCCGAGCTGGACGCGGAGCGCTCCGACGCGCTCCGGGCGCGCTACGGCCTGCGGCACGCGGTCGTCGTCGAGTCCCCGGCGGACGCCGTCGACGAGACGACCACCGGCAGCGCCCCCACCGACCCGGAGAACCTGGGCGAGGTCGCGGCCGACCTGCTCGGCGAGCTGGTGACGGAAGGCGATGTGCTGGGCCTGGCCTGGGGCCGGTCCACCATCCACATGGCGGCCGCACTGCACCAGCTGCCGCCGTGCACGGTCGTCCAGCTGACGGGTGTGTACGACGCCGGGACGGCGGAGCGCGGCTCGGTCGAGGCCGTACGGCGTGCCGCCCAGGTGTCGGGGGGCGAGGCGCACCCGATCTACGCGCCGATGCTGCTGCCCGACCCGGCCACCGCGGCGGCGCTGCGCAACCAGACCGGCATCGCGCGCGCCTTCGAGTACTTCGACAAGGTGACGGTCGCGGCCGTCTCCATCGGCTCCTGGGAGCCGGGAATCTCCACGGTCCACGACATGCTCAGCGACGAGGAGCGGGCCCACTACGCCTCGCTGGGCGTCGCGGCCGAGATGTCCGCGCACCTCTTCGACGCGCAGGGCCGCCGGGTCGGGCGCGACCTGGGCGAGCGGTGCATCACCGTCGAGGCCGACCGGTTGCGGCGTATCCCCGAGGTTGTGGCGATCGCGGGCGGACTGCGCAAGGCGTCCGCCATCGACGCCGTACTGCGCTCCGGTCTGGTCACCAGCCTGGTCACGGACACCGCGGCGGCGGACTACCTGCTGGGGGAGACGGGAACGGCGCCTCGGCCCGCGCTGGACCGGGCAGACCCCGACGACGCGACGCGGTGATTGGAGGATCCGACCAGGGCACCCACTGTGACCTGGAGGATTGACCCGGAGGGTGTACCCGTGCGGTCGTGGGACACTGAAGTACGTGCGTTTTTCCCCGGCTGAAATGCCCGGGGGCCAACTCCGAACGACTGGGATGTTCAGCACGTGCGTTTCCTCAACGATCTGAAGCCGCCGTACGACCTGACGTACGACGACGTATTCATGGTGCCGAGCCGCTCGGCCGTCGGTTCCCGCCAGGGCGTGGACCTCGCAGCGCCCGACGGAACCGGCACCACCATCCCGCTGGTCGTCGCGAACATGACCGCGATCGCCGGCCGCCGGATGGCCGAGACCGTGGCCCGTCGCGGCGGGCTCGTCGTCATTCCGCAGGACATCCCGATAGACGTCGTCACCGATGTCGTCTCCTGGGTGAAGTCCCGCCACCTGGTGCTCGACACCCCGATCGTCCTGGCCCCCACGCAGACCGTCGCCGACGCGCTGTCGCTGCTCTCCAAGCGGGCACACGGCGCGGGCGTCGTCGTGGACGCGGACCGCCGTCCCATCGGTGTCGTCACCGACCACGACCTGACCGGCGTCGACCGCTTCACGCAGCTGTCCGAGGTCATGACCAGGGACCTGGTTCTCCTGGACGCCGACATCGACCCGCGCGAGGCCTTCAACCGGCTCGACGCCGCCAACCACAAGTACGCGCCCGCCGTCGACAAGGACGGCCGCCTCGCCGGTGTCCTGACCCGCAAGGGCGCCCTGCGCGCGACCCTCTACACGCCCGCCACCGACGCGGACGGCAAGCTGCGCATCGCGGCCGCCGTCGGCATCAACGGCGACGTCGCGGGCAAGGCGAAGCAGCTGCTGGACGCCGGTGTGGACGTGCTCGTCGTGGACACCGCGCACGGCCACCAGGAGTCGATGATCGCCGCGGTCAAGGCCGTGCGCACGCTCGACCCGCAGGTCCCGATCGTCGCGGGCAACATCGTCGCCGCCGAGGGTGTGCGCGACCTCATCGAGGCCGGCGCGGACATCATCAAGGTCGGTGTGGGCCCCGGCGCCATGTGCACCACCCGCATGATGACCGGCGTGGGCCGCCCGCAGTTCTCCGCCGTGATGGAGTGCGCCGCCGAGGCGAAGAAGTTCGGCAAGCACGTCTGGGCCGACGGCGGTGTCCGCCACCCGCGCGACGTCGCCATGGCGCTCGCCGCCGGTGCGTCCAATGTGATGGTCGGCTCCTGGTTCGCCGGTACGTACGAGTCGCCCGGCGACCTTCAGCACTCCGCCGACGGCCGCGCCTACAAGGAGTCCTTCGGCATGGCGTCCGCGCGCGCCGTCCGTAACCGTACGAGCGAGGAGTCGGCGTACGACAGGGCCCGCAAGGGGCTGTTCGAGGAGGGCATCTCCACCTCGCGCATGTTCCTCGACCCGGCCCGTCCGGGTGTCGAGGACCTGATCGACTCGATCATCGCGGGCGTCCGTTCCTCGTGCACGTACGCCGGTGCGAGCTCGCTGGAGGAGTTCGCCGAGAAGGCGATCATCGGTGTGCAGAGCGCCGCCGGTTACGCCGAGGGCAAGCCGCTGCACGCCAGCTGGAGCTGACGCTCCGCCGTCCGTCACCCCCGGCCGGTTCCCGCTTCGCGGGGACCGGCCGCGGTGCTCTGTACATGCTCTAGTACGCCTGGGCCGGTCGCGGCCAGGTCGCCCGTACCCGCTTGCCCTGCGGCAGCGGCCGGATCTCGACCCGGCCCGCCAGCCTGAGCACCATGGGCCAGCCGAATCCGCCGCCGCCGGAGAAGTCCGGCTCGCGGGGCACGGGCGGCTGTGCGCTGGAGTCGTCCATCTCGACCACCAGCTCCTCCAGGCCCGCGAGCAGCCTGAGCCGCCACCAGCCCGGGGTGTGCCTGACGGCGTTGGTCACCAGCTCGCTGACGACGAGCAGCACGGCGTCGAGGTCGGCCCAGGGGCAGTGCTGCGCCAGGTAATGGGCGGCGGCTTCCCGGGCCTTCGCGCTGTCTCCCTGCGGTGAATCCTGGACAGGCGAATCCAGGACCACCATGGGCGGTTCCTCAGTCATCACGTGCTCGCATACCCGGCCATCGCGAACCCATGGCCCCTCACGACCCGTCAGGTGTCACGCCGTGGGCGAACACGCGTCCCGGCCGGAGCGGGCGACGAAGTCCGCCTCCCGCAAGGCGGCCGCGACGGCATCCGCCATGAGGGCGTGGCCCGTGTCGTTCGGGTGCAGGCCGTCGGCCAGGTGTTCCGGGGTCAGGAGGCCGCGGCCCGGGAGCAGGGCGAGCCGGGTGTCACCCTCGGCGATACGGGCCCTGGTGGCCTCCTCCAGGGCCGTACGGAGGTCGCCGAGGGTGGCGGGCCCTGCGTTGGCCGTCCGCTCCGCGTCCGGGCGCAGGACGGGCGAGAGGACGAGTAGCGGGGTATCGGGATGGCCCCGGCGTACGAGGCCGATGAAGGCCCGCACCGTCTCGTACAGCAGGGGCGCGGAGAACGGGGCGCCGGACCAGCAGTTGGTGCCGAAGGCGAGGGTCAGGAGGTCCGCCGGGAGGGCCGCGAGCTGCTCGGCGGTGGCGAGCTCGCCCCTGGCGGCGCCCGCGTAGCCGAGGTTGACGGCGTCCAGGCCGAGCGCGCGGCCGGCCCGTGCGGGCCAGGCGTGGGCGGGGCGGGTGGACCACCAGCCTTCGGTGATCGAGTCGCCGTGGACCAGCCAGCGCGGCCGGCGGGGGGCCGGGGCGATGGCGCCGCCGGCCGCGCGCAGGCCGAGGATCTCGGGGGACACGCTCTCGGGCGGATGGACGGTGAAACTGCCCTGGAGGGCGGGGAGTTGGATCCGTACGACGGCCTCCTCCGCCGGGTCCGGGGTGAATTCCTGGACGAGAGCGTCGTCGTGCCACAGGGCGAAGGTGTGGGCGAGGCCGTGCAGCGCGTTGGTGGGGCCGGGCAGGGCGGCGCGGTAGTGGATGTCGACGGCGGTGGCGCCCCGGGCGGTGAACTCCAGCCGGACGCCGACGGGGACGCGGGAGCGTTCCCGGATGTCCCACGGCAGCCGGTCGAGGTCGGCGGGGTCCGCGCGGACCGCTCGTCCGCCGTCGAACCAGGCGACGCCGCGCAGGTAGGGCTTCGGGTCGAGCCACGTCATCGCTTGCCTCCCCATTGCTGGCCTCCGCATCGGTTGGCTCCGCATCGGTTGCCTCCGCATTTTGTCCGACGTACGGGCGCCGCAGGATGCGCCAGAGCTGACGGCACGTCAACCGGACAAAAGGGAAATCGAAAGGTGAGGCGCAACAAAGAGCCATCCGTCGCGCTTGTGCGCAATGATCGTTCGCCGATGCGCAAGGTTGCTGCATTACGGATCTGAACACACAGCTCGTAGGGTTCAACGCTGTACGTGGAGTGGCGGGGACCGCCTGCTCGGCGGTTCCCGAGCTCCGGGGTGTTTCAAGTCACCCCCGGAGCGGGCCCGCCGCGGTCGCCGCCTTCCCGATCGGCAGCGATAAGGAGCCACCCCAGTGTTGGACGCAGCGGCACCCGTCACCCCCCAACCGGAATCCGAGCGTCCGCATCTCGGCAACCGGCTGATGCGGCGCAAGCCCGTCGAACAGCTCGTCGCCGAGGGCGGCCAGGGCGACGGCGGCGCGCTCAAGCGCTCGCTCAGCATGTGGCAGCTGACGATGCTCAGCATCGGCGCGACCCTCGGCACCGGAATCTTCGTCGTGCTCGGCGAGGCCACCCCGATCGCCGGCCCCGCCGTCTGGATCGCCTTCATAGTCGCGGGCCTGACCGCCCTCTTCTCCGCGCTCTCCTACGCGGAGCTGGCCGGATCCATTCCGGTCTCCGGCTCCTCGTACTCGTACTCCTACGCCACCATGGGAGAGCTGGTCGCCTGGATCTGCGGCTGGTGTCTGATCCTCGAGTACGGCGTCTCCGTCGCGGCCGTCGCCGTCGGCTGGGGCCAGTACCTCAACGAACTGCTCGACGGGACCGTCGGGCTCACCATCCCCGAGACCTTCTCCGCGCCGATGGGCGAGGGCGGATACATCAACCTTCCCGCGCTCGTCGTGGTGATGCTCTGCATGATCTTCCTGGTCCGCGGCGCCAAGGAAAGCGCCCGCGTGAACTCGATCATGGTGGGCGTCAAGATCGTGACGCTGGTGCTGTTCATCGTGATCGGCTTCATGGGCATCAAGGCCGGCAACTACACCCCGCTCGCCCCGCTGGGCGTCACCGCCATCAGCTCCGCAGCGTCCCTGCTCTTCTTCTCGTACATCGGCTTCGACGCGGCCTCCACCGCAGGTGAGGAAGCGAAGAACCCGAAGCGGGACCTGCCGCGCGCGATCATGCTGTCCCTGCTGATCGTCACCGTGCTGTACTGCCTCGTCGCGTTCGTCGCCGTCGGCGCCATGCCGTGGCAGGACTTCGAGGGCACCGAAGCCGCCCTCGCCCAGATCATGCAGGACGTCACCGGGCACAGCTTCTGGAGCGTCGTCCTCGCGGCCGGTGCCGTCGTCGCCATCGCGAGCGTCGTCTTCGCCGTGCTCTACGGCCAGACCCGCATCCTCTTCGCGATGTCCCGAGACGGGCTCATCCCCAAGGTCTTCGCCAAGGTCGACAAGAAGACCGGCACCCCGCGTATCAACACGATCATCGTCTGCGTCTTCTGCGGAGTGCTGGCCGCCAGCATCCCGCTGGGTCAGCTCGCCAACGCCACCAGCATCGGCACGCTGTTCGCCTTCGCCCTGGTCAACGTGGCCGTCGTGATCCTGCGCTACAAGCGCCCCGACATGAACCGCACCTTCAAGGTGGCGCTGTTCCCGGTCACGCCGATCCTCGGCTTCCTCTTCTGCGGTTACCTGATGTTCGAGCTGCCCGGCGTCACCTGGGCGGTCTTCGCCGCCTGGATGGTGGGCGGACTCGTGATCTACTTCTTGTACGGCATGCGCCGCTCCAGCCTGGCCACCGCAGAGGCCGCCGCCGTAGAGGCCACGACAGAGAAGTGATCCACCGCCCGTGCGACTGAACGATCTCGACGAACGCATCGTCCACGCCCTCGCTGAGGATGCCCGCCGCTCGTACGCGGACATCGGATCCGAGGTCGGACTCTCCGCCCCCGCCGTCAAACGGCGGGTGGACCGGCTGCGCGCCGAGGGAGCGATCACCGGGTTCACCGTACGGGTGGACCCGGCGGCGCTCGGCTGGGAGACCGAGGGCTTCATCGAGATGTACTGCCGTCACAACACGTCCCCCGAGGACATCCGTCGTGGCCTGTCGCGCTACCCGGAGGTGGTGTCCGCGTCGACCGTCACCGGCGACGCGGACGCCGTCGTCCAGATCTTCGCCTCCGACATGCGGCACTTCGAGCGGGTGCTGGAGCGGATCGCGGGGGAGCCGTTCGTCGAGCGGACGAAGTCGGTGCTGGTGCTTTCGCCGCTGTTGCGGCGGTTCTCTTCGGGGGCGCCGGCGTAGGCGGTAGGTGCGGGTGCGGGTGCCTGCGGCGGTTTCCCCTCCCCGCCCCTTCCCGGCTGTGACATTTGCGGCTCCGCCGCGTGAGGGGGCAAGCCCCAGATCCCCGGACGGAGCTAGTTCGCCGGGCGGTCGAACTTCCACGGCAGGACCTTCAGGTCACCCGTGCCCGCCTTCGTCTTCTCGAACGGCGCCGAACTCACGCACTTCGGGAAGTCGTCCGGCGACTCCTGCGGCAGGCCGAGTGCGGCCCAGCTGTAGCCCAGCCCGTCCACCTTGCCCGTGTCGTGGACCGTGATGCCGACCCGCTTGCCCACCGCGTCCTTGAGGTCCCGGTCGGCCTTGGTGATGACGCCCGACACCACGGCCACCTTGCCGCCGGTTATGAGGCAGTCCACCTTCGCCTCGGTCGCGCCGCCCCAGTCGCCCATGTAGTGGCTGAAGCGGAAGGTGCCGTGCGCGGCCAGCGGGTTCTGCTTGTCCTTCGCGTCCAGGTGGGCGTCGAAGGACATCGTCACGTCGTCGCCCGCCTGCCGCTGGAGCTTGGCCGTGCCGGTCAGGGCGGCTGCCTCGCGCTCCTTCGCCGGGCCGCCCTTTCCGTCGGCCACCGCGGAACCTGCCGCCGTGGCGGTGGTGATCAGGAGCACGGCGGCGATCGCGGCGATCTTCGTACGGCGGTGCGTGAGACGACGGTTCATGACAGCCCCTCCGTAGGTGTTCCGAGCAGGTGTTCCGAGCAGGTGTTCCGACGCCCACCACTGTTCCGCCGGCGCCCCTTCCGCCACATCGCACGAGAGTCGGGTACGGCTCTCCGCCGCACGGCGGGGCGGGCTCGTTCCCCAGCAGGAGAGCTCGCGCAATGAATCACCGCCGCTCCGCCGAACTGCGCAACAGATCGACGGTCGGTCCGCAACGGTCGCGCCTTGTCCGAGCACGAGCGCGGAACGTACCGTTTTAAACGTCTCCCTCACCCCGCCCCACCTGCCCGAGGACTGCCATGCCGCCGCTGCGCACCGCCCTGCTCCAGAGCTCCGGCCGTCCTGGCTCCGTCGACGACAATCTCAGGGCTCTCGACGCGGCCGCCGGCCGTGCGGCGGCCGCAGGTGCCGGGCTGCTGGTCTGCCCCGAGATGTTCCTGACCGGCTACGCCATCGACGCGGACGTGCACCGGCTGGCCGAGCCCGCCGACGGCGACGCGGCCGACACCGTCGCCGACATCGCCGTACGCCACGGACTCGCCGTCCTCTACGGCTACCCGGAGCGCGACGGCGAGGTCGTCTACAACTCCGCCCAGCTGATCGGCCCCGACGGCGCGCGGCTCGGGAACTACCGCAAGACCCACCTCTTCGGCTGCTTCGAGGAGAAGTGGTTCACGCCCGGCGACGACACCGTCGTCCAGGCCGAGCTCGGCGGCCTCCGCGTCGGCATCATGATCTGTTACGACGTGGAGTTCCCGGAGAACGTCCGCGCCCACGCGCTCGCGGGCACCGACCTTCTCCTGGTGCCGACCGCCCTGATGCACCCGGCCGAGTTCGTCGCCGAATCGGTCGTCCCCGTCCGGGCCTTCGAGAACCAGATGTACATCGCGTACGTCAACAGGACCGGCCCCGAGGGCGAGTTCGAGTTCGTCGGCCTGAGCTGCCTCGCCGGACCCGACGGCGTCGCCCGCGCCCGCGCCGGCCGCGACCCCGAGCTGGTCATCGGCGACGCCGACCCCGAGCTCCTGCGGGCCTCGCGCGAGAACAATCCGTATCTGCAGGGCCGCCGCCCCGCCCTGTACACGTCCCTGGTCTGAGCCCTCCCCGCCTCACACCTTTCTGCCGCTTTGCAAGGAGTCCGTACCCCATGACGTCAACGGTGCCCACCGCTGTCCAGCACACCGACGCGCAGCCGCCGATCACCATGTTCGGTCCGGACTTCCCGTACGCGTACGACGACTTCCTCGCGAACCCGGCAGGGCTCGGCCAGATACCCGCGACCGAGCACGGCACCGAGGTCGCGGTCATCGGCGGCGGACTCTCCGGCATCATCGCCGCGTACGAGCTGATGAAGATGGGCCTCAAGCCCGTTGTCTACGAGGCCGACCAGATCGGCGGCCGGCTGCGTACCGTCGGCTTCGAGGGCTGCGACGAGTCCCTGACCGCCGAGATGGGCGCGATGCGCTTCCCGCCGTCCTCCACGGCGCTCCAGCACTACATCGACCTGGTGGGCCTGGAGACGAAGGCGTTCCCCAACCCGCTGGCTCCCGAGACCCCCTCGACGATCGTCGACCTCAAGGGCGAGTCCCACTACGCCGTGACCGTCGACGACCTCCCGCAGGTCTACCGCGACGTCATGAACGCGTGGAACGCCTGCCTGGAGGAGGGCGCCGACTTCTCCGACATGAACCAGGCGATGCGCGAGCGCGACGTTCCGCGCATCCGCGAGATCTGGGCGACGCTCGTAGAGAAGCTCGACAACCAGACCTTCTACGGCTTCCTGTGCGAGTCGGAGGCCTTCAAGTCCTTCCGTCACCGCGAGATCTTCGGCCAGGTCGGCTTCGGCACCGGCGGCTGGGACACCGACTTCCCGAACTCCATCCTGGAGATCCTGCGTGTCGTCTACACCGAGGCGGACGACCACCACCGCGGCATCGTCGGCGGCAGCCAGCAGCTCCCGGTCAGGCTCTGGGAGCGCGAGCCGCAGAAGATCGTGCACTGGCCGCTCGGTACGTCGCTGAAGTCCCTCCACGACGGGGAGCCGAAGCCCGCCGTGACGCGGCTGCACCGCACCGCGGGCAACCGGATCACGGTCACCGACGCCTCGGGCGACATCCGGACGTACCCGGCGGCGATCTTCACCGCCCAGTCCTGGATGCTGCTCTCCAAGATCGCGTGCGACGACTCGCTGTTCCCCATCGACCACTGGACGGCGATGGAGCGCACCCACTACATGGAGTCGTCCAAGCTGTTCGTGCCCGTCGACCGGCCGTTCTGGCTGGACAAGGACGAGGAGACGGGCCGGGACGTCATGTCGATGACGCTGACCGACCGGATGACCCGCGGGACGTATCTGCTGGACGACGGTCCGGACAAGCCGGCCACCATCTGCCTCTCGTACACCTGGTGCGACGACAGCCTCAAGTGGCTGCCGCTGTCCGCGAACGAGCGGATGGAGGTCATGCTCAAGTCCCTCGGCGAGATCTACCCGAAGGTCGACATCCGGAAGCACATCATCGGCAACCCGGTCACGGTGTCGTGGGAGAACGAGCCGTACTTCATGGGCGCCTTCAAGGCGAACCTGCCCGGCCACTACCGCTACCAGCGCCGCCTGTTCACCCACTTCATGCAGGACAGCCTCCCCGAGGACAAGCGCGGAATCTTCCTCGCGGGCGACGACATCTCCTGGACGGCCGGGTGGGCCGAAGGCGCCGTGCAGACCGCGCTCAACGCGGTGTGGGGCGTGATGCACCACTTCGGCGGTACGACCGACCCGACGAACCCGGGTCCCGGCGACCTCTACGACGAGATCGCCCCGGTCGAGCTGCCGGAGGACTAGGGCGTGTCCGGCGGATCAGGCCGGCTTCAGGGTGCGGCGCCATCTCAGAGCTGGTGAGCGGGGTCTGGTGCGTGCAGCTGCAAGGCGGAGGAGGGAGGCGACGCGGAGCGTCGCCGACTGACGACAACGCCGCAGATGTGCGTGCCAGACCCCGCGGCCCAGGCCTGATCCGCCGGACACGCCCTAAACGTGCTGTCCGGGGCCGGCCGCGATCCGGCCGGCCCCGGACAGCCTTCAACCGCCCCGCTCACTCTCCCGCGCAGGGCTTCGCCGCCTCCGGCGCCGCGCACGGCAGATGGCCGTGGGTGCGCATGATGTCCTGGCCGCTGCCGCGCGTCATGTACGCGAGGAAGCTGGAGACCAGGGAGTCGGCAGGCGGGCTGCCGTACGTGTAGGCGTACTCGATCTCGTGGTACGGGTAGCCGTCGGCGCCGATGTGCTCGATGCTCGGCTCCCGGCCGTCCAGGCGCAGGCGGTGCAGGCCTTGGGGGCCTGTGCCGGAGCGGAGTTCGCTGTAGCCGATGGCGCCGGGGAGGGCGGCCACTCTGGCCAGGACCTGTTCGGTGGAGTCCAGTTCGCAGCGGATGACCGTGCTGCTGGAGTCGTCCGGGCCCACACAGTCCTGGGAGGAGTTGGCGGGCTCGCCCCGCCCCAGGATCCGGCGCTGGAAGACCTGGCGGGTCCCGGAGTTGGCGTCCCGGCTGACCAGGCGGACGGGCAGGTTGGGGCCGCCGAGCTGTTTCCAGTTGCGGATGTCGCCCGCGTACAGCCTCCGTACCTGCGTGGTGGTCAGGCCCTTCAGCGGCACGCGGTCATTGAGCACCAGGGCGAAGGCGGAAACGGCCACCCGGCTCTCGCGCAACGCGGGGTATCCGTTCGACTTGGGGCCGTCGGAGAGGGCGATCAGCGGCGGCGATCCGCCCTGGGCGGCCCGGCCCTCCTCGTCCAGGCCGCGGATCCCGGCCGTGCTGCCGTGCGTGTCCACGGTGACCTCCGAACCGGGGCACTGCTGCTGGTACTTCTCGGCCAGTTCCTCGGCGACCGGGGTGAACGCGGTGGAGCCCGTGACGGTCAGCTTCCCGGTGGCGCAGCCCATGGGCGGCGGTGCCGCGTTGTCGCGCAGGACGGTGAGGGTGGCCAGGGCGACGACGCAGACGGCGAGCGCCACGGTGATCATGCGGGCCGGTCTGCTGAAGAGGGGCGGCTTGTCGTCCGGGGTGGTGCTCTCGTTGGGCATCACGTCGCCGTCCTGGAGGCCGCCGGTCACCCGGACCGGACTGCCCACGCCGCCCTCACCGAGCAGGACCAGGAGTTTGTAGTGCTGTCCCCGGTTGAGGGGCACCTTCGGGAGATGGATCCGGTTCAGGTCGTGCCGCATCCCGGCGGCAGGGGTGAAGTGCGCCATCAGATGGGCGTGTTCGGGATTGGTCTGGGTGACCGCCAGGCCGCGGACCGTACGGTCGGTGAAGTGGACAGTGAGGCCGTGGGTGTCGGGTCCGGTGTAGTCGGCGGCCGAAATGCCCTGCGCGCCGTCGTTCTCGATACGGATGAGCACGAGCGTGGCGTCGGACATGTCCGGGGAGTCGTCGAACAGGCCGAGCCTCACGGTGCCGTGACCGTTGCGCGCGTCGCCGCCTATCGGCGTGTCCATCTGTACGCGGTAGCCGATCCGCTTGCGGCGGGGCACCCGCCGCTCGTACCAGAACGGGCCGACAGCGGCCGCCACACCTACCACCGCGGTGAGCAGCGCCACCACGTTCTCGGGGTTCAACCACTTCACGTGTGTCCTCGCCCAGCGGCCGGTGCACTCCTTGATCGTGCACTTGTGCGGGTCAGGGTAGGCGGGGTGCATGGCGGAGGAGAGGCCTCCGGCGGTCCGACGGACGCTGTTCACCGGGGATTCATCGGTCGTGTCGCCGACCGGGCAGCGGAGTCAGCAGCATCCGCCCGACGAGCCCCACTCCGGCGTCCATGCGCTCCCTGAACTCCTCCGCGTATTCGGGCAGTTGACGCAGCCCCCAGAGCAGCCTGGCAGCCGACCAGGCGGTGTCGCGGGCCCGCTCCAGGCTCCACGAGCCGAGCAGATGGGTCAGCGGATCGGCGATCTCCAGCAGATCGGGCCCCGGCATCAGCTCCTCGCGGATGCGCTCCTCCAGCGCCACGAGTGTGTCGCCCACCCGGTCGAAGTCGCCCTCCAGGTCGGCAGGCCGGCAGCCGAGCGCGTGACAGGTGTCGACAACCGCCAGCGCCAGATCGTGCCCGATGTGTGCGTTGATCCCGGCCAGTGCGAACTGCAGTGGCCGTACGCCCGGATGGCGCCGGTACTGGAAAAGCGGCCGCCAGCAGTCCGGCGGCCGCCGCCCCGCCGACGTGGCGTCGACCGCGGCCAGATAGCGCTCCGCGAAGAGCACGTCGAGGGTGGCCGCGGTGCGGGCGTCGGGGAAGATGCCGCACTCGATGCGCAGGCGGATCTCCTCAGTGACGGCCAGATAGACCCGGTTGAAGACCGCGAGGCCGTCGGCCGTCGGCCAGTCGGAGCGGAAGGCACGCATCCGCGCCACGATGGTGTCGACCGAGGTCCGGGAGTGGTCGGCCTGAGCTGGGAAGTGCTCGATCTGCGCCATATGGGCAGCGTCCCAGCCTTAGGCTTCCGGACGGGTGCCGTCGGCCGGGGCTTCCCCAGAACGGGGGAAAGAACGGCCCCGGCGGCACCGGGGGACCGCTTGCCTGGGGGGAGTTCACGGTGTCGGGCTTTCGTGCGCAGCGCCGTATCGCACGCATCGAGCGCAGGCGTGCCAAGCGCCGGGCCGTCATGGTCGTCGCGGCTTCGGCCGTCGTCGCCGTCGGTACGGTCACGGGCATGATGTCCGCGGTCGAGGGCGGCCGGGACAGGACGACCGCCGAGCCGCGGCTGACGAGAACGCCTACGCTGCAACCGCCGCTGCCGGCGCGGCCGAGCCCGACGGCGACGCCTTCTGCTCCGTCGCCCTTACCCGCACCTTCACCGAGTGCCTCGCTGTCGCCGTCGCAGCTGCCGGAGCCGTCGGCCAAGCCCACGAAGAAGGCCACGCCGCAGCCGCCGACCGCTCCTGTCGCTCCCGTGAACGGCGCGCTCTACCGGCACTCCGAGTCCCAGGTGCTGGACTGGGTACGGGCGAACCGCGGCGACCCGAGGCAGGCGCTCATCGAGTCGCGGATCGCCGACCGGCCCGCCGCCGTCTGGTTCGCGGCGTACAACCCGGGAGCCGTCACCGCGCAGGTCGCCTCGGTGACTTCGGCAGCCGCGGCGGCGGGGCGGGTGCCGGTCCTGGTGCCGTACGCGACACCCGACCGGGACTGCGGAGGGGCGTCGCAGGGAGGTGCGCCGGACTTCGACGCGTACGACGAATGGATCGGGGAGTTCGCCGCGGGGCTCGGCAGTGGCCAGGTGATCGTGATTCTGGAGCCCGATTCGATCGCACTCGCCGACTGCCTGTCGGGAGGCGAAAGGGCCGCCCGTTTCGCATCGTTGGCCCGCGCGGGCCGTACGCTGCACGCCGCGAACCCCAAGGCCAGGGTCTACTTCGATGCGGGCCATTCCGGCTGGCACTCCGCCCGGAAGCAGGCCGCGGCGCTGCGGGCGGCGGGCGCCGCGACGAGCGGCGACGGCATCTTCACCAACGTCTCGAACTTCCACCGCACCGCCGACGAGACGGCCTACGCCCGGCGCGTACTCGCGGCCCTGGGCGGCCCGTCGCGGCTCGGCGCGGTCATCGACACCAGCAGGAACGGAAACGGGCCGCCGCCGGCAGGGGAGTGGTGCGACCCGGCGGGCCGCGCACTCGGCCGGGCGCCGACGACCCGTACCGGGGTGGCACGGGTGGACGCCTACTTGTGGATCAAGCTGCCGGGGGAGTCGGACGGCTGCAAGGGAGCGGCGGGGACGTTTACGCCGGACTACGCGTATCAGCTGGCGCGGGGCGATTAGGCTCAGCGCTCAGCGCCCGGCGGGCGTCTCCTCCGCGTCGTACGTCGACGTCCCCGCGTCCAGCAGCGGCTCCTGGTCCTTGAGGTGGGCAGGAGCCAGGGCGCGGAGCACGTGGTAGCCGTCACGACATCATGATGGCCAGATTGGGATCCAGGCCCATGAGCACCGGTGCGACGAACGACGCACCGAACATTGCCACCACGTGCTGGGCGCCGAGGCCGGCCGTACGCGGCCAGGACAGCCGCTCGTCGGGGCGTACCACGGCTCCGGGGGCGGGGGTTCGCCCGTCGCCGTGCAGGGTCCAGCGCACCCCGTGATTCATGGTGGCTCCCGTACAGATTCGGTCAGAAATGATCGGAGCAATGATAAGGGCGAATAGAGTCGCTCCCTCGCCGCGAAGAGCGGCCGCCGAATGGTCTGCGCCGGGAGGTGCCGGGGTGTCGAGTGTGCCGGGCAAAGTGATCCTCGTCGTCGAGCACGAGGACGGGACCGGGCCCGCCAGGATGGTGGAGTGGATCGAGGAGCGGGGGCCGGCGCTGGAGCTGTGCCGACCCTGGCGGGGCGAGGAAGTGCCCGTCTCTCTCGACGCGTACGACGGGCTGCTGGTCCTCGGTGGCTCCATGGGCCCGTACGAGGATGAGCGGGCGCCGTGGCTTGAGGGCGTGCGGGGGCTGCTGCGGCAGGCCGTGGCGCGTGATCTGCCGACCCTCGCGATCTGCCTGGGCGCGGAGTTGCTCACCGTCGCCTGCGGCGGCAAGGCGGGGCGGGCCGCGCGTCCGGAGGTCGGGCTTTGCGGACTGACGCCACTTCAGGAGTGCGCGGAGGATGCCGTGTTCGGCCCTTCGGCGGCTTCCGGGGCGGCGCTGTGTGCGGTGCAGTGGCACTGGGAGGAGAGCGCGGTCCTGCCGGACGGCGCGGTACCGCTCCTCACGAGCGAGCGCTGCGCGCATCAGGCGTACCGGATGGGCCGCCGGGTGTGGGCGGTGCAGTTCCATCCGGAGGTGCTGGCCGAGGACATCGCGCACTGGGGCCGCGAGGACGCGGTCCCGTTGCGCGAACTTGGCCTGGACGCGGGCGAGATCATGCGCGAGGTGGAGGGGGAGGAGGGGGCGTTGCGGTCGGTGTGGGGCGGTGTGGCGCGGCGGTGGGCGGACGTGGTGACCGGCGGCTAGGGACCCGGGCTCGGGCTGTCCCCTACCCGCTACCCGCCCCTTCCCGAAGTCCTCAAATGCCGGACGGGCTGGTCTTCCAGCCGTCCGGTATTCGAGGGCCGGGGTCTGGGGCGGAGCCCCAGTTTCGGGAAGCCCCGGTGCTCCAGACTGACAGTTCTGGAGTGGTCGGCCCATGGTGGCATCTGCGCAGGTCAAGAGATACTTAACGGCGCGTGGGAATTCGTCGCTCCCTACAACCTGTATGACGACGAAACCAGCAAGATCAAGCACGGCCGGTACAGGGGTTGTCGAGACTCTGCGGGGCGTGCGGTGTGTCCGACTGTCGGTTCGTACGGATGAGACCACTAGCCCGGAGCGGCAGCGTGAGTCTGACGACATCGCGGCGGCAGCGCTCGGCATTGATTTCGGTGAGGGCGATGCGCTGCGGGAAGCCGTAGATCTGGACGTGTCGGCGTCGAAGATCGGTCCGTTTGACCGTCCGCAGCTCGGGGGGTGGCTCGCGCGTCCGGATGAGTTCGATGTGCTGGTGTGGTGGCGGTTTGACCGTGCTATCCGGTCCATGGGCGACATGCACAAGCTCGCTGAGTGGGCGCGCGAGCACCGGAAAATGTTGGTGTTCGCCGAGGGGGTCGGCGGGGGTCGGCTCGTGTTCGACTTCCGCAATCCCATGGACCCCATGTCAGAGCTGATGATGCTCATGTTGGCGTTCGCCGCTCAGGTGGAGTCGCAGAGCATCAGCGACCGTGTGATCGGGGCGCAAGCGGCTATGCGGAAGATGGCGCTTCGGTGGCGGGGCGGCGGCGCTCCTCCCTTCGGCTACATGCCCGCCCCCATGCCCGTCGAGCATGGCGGGGTTGGCTGGACGCTCGTCCCCGATCCCATCGCGGTACGCCTCATTGAGCGGCTCATTGCGGCGCTGGCGTCCGGGATGAGCCCGCACGGCATAGCCAAGATGCTCAACACGGACAAGGTGCTGTCCCCTTCCGCGCACTGGACAGCCCTCAAGGCTCGTTTGAAGAACAAGATTGCCGACAGCACGGCCGAGCCTGCCGAGTCGGTGAGGCGCCGTGCCCAGTGGCGTGCGCAGACCATTACGAAGATGCTGACGAACCCCGCTCTCATGGGGTGGAAGATGCACAAGGGCAACCCGGTCCGGGACGTCCAGGGCGCACCGGTCATGGCCAGTGAGACCCCGATTCTCACGCGCGAGGAGTTCGACCAGGTCGGCGCGCTGCTCGCCCCCAAGCCCGCTGCGGAGAAAGCACCCGAGCGCAAGGATTCCACTGCGCTGCTGCTGCGGGTCATCCACTGCGCCGGTTGCGGAAGTCGTATGTACCTGAACAAGTCGACTGGTAGCTACGGGTGTTCGTCCTACAAGTACGGGACGTACTGCGCTGCCCCTGCCACCGTTCGGGGCTCATGGGTGGACGACTATGTAACGGATGAGTTCATGCGGGCTGCGGGATCGGTGCAGATCACTCGCGTCACCGAGATACCCGGCTATGACCCCGCCCCGGAAATCGCTGCGACGGAAGCGGAGTTGGAAGAGCACGATAAGCAGAAGGACCGGCGCAAGTCCAAAGCGGGCATGGCCGCATGGCAGCGCCACGCAGACGCATTAGACGCACGACTGGCCGAGCTGGAGACGCGGGAGAAGACCGAGCCGCGCCGGGAAGTCGTGCCCACGGGACGTACCTATGCCGACGACTGGAACGCAGCCGACACAACCGGGAAGCGAACCATGCTGGTGGACACCGGGGCCCGTCTGACAGTGAAGCGCGGGACCAAGGGCGGGTGGCGAACGCTCGACATGCGCCGAGTTGAGTTCACCATCGTCGGTGACCTTGACCCCGCTATCGCAGCAGCCGCCACCGTGACCGACGACGTCGCGGCGGAAGCACGCAACGACGTACCCCCCCCGCACCGGGCAGCACGATCAGGCTCGACGAGACCGTTCCCGAGCAGGTGCACGTACTCGCCGAAGCGGGACGCGAAAAGCCCGAGTCCGCCGTCGAGCGGGTGCTAGTCCTCGCATAGCCCTGTACGACCCGCACAGCCCCGGCAGTCCACGTGACCGCCGGGGCGTTCCTGTGCCCGCACACGGACGCTCGGGGGCTCTGCGAGCGGCAGCAGGACCAGCGGGCAGCCCATGACGGTATGACGGATAGACCTACTTTTTTGAATGCACATAGAAAAATAGAGAGAAAACCAAACCGGCATCCGAACCGTCATCCCGTCATGTGACCGGACCGGGGCGGGCTCGGCTTCGCCACGGGTGCGGGAATTCGTTGCTCCCCATTACACAGTGAGGGAGCGGAACGGACCCTGAGCACGCCGGGAGCGGGTGCCGGGAATTCACTGCTCTCTACAACACAGTGAGAGCGGGGTTACCGCGCACCCACCCCAAGGGGGAACACGGCGGACCGAGTGCCCGACTCTCACCGGCTCTGCCCGTGCTGCACCGCACCCCGCGTTACTCGGGGTGGCCTGGTGTCGACGTGAGCGCAGAGCACCCAGGGGGGCTGTATCGCCCATCAGTAACCCACTCGTCCGCGAGTGCGCCGAACGGGGTTGGAAGCCCGTACGGCCCCCACGTTGCCCGGTCCGGTTCGTCGGCGAGGGTGTCCGGCCCACTGACCCAACGGCAAGAGGTGCGCCGTAACCAATCGGCAGTGTTCCCCGGTTCGAGTCCGGGGGTGGGCACGCAACGACGAGCACCAGGACGACCACCAGGGGGTGACCATGCGCTGTATCGACTGCCCGGAGCCCGCCACACACCGCGGACGCTGCGAAGGCTGCCACCAGGCTTACGAGAACCGGGCTTCGGTCCGGGCTCGGCGGAATCGTCGGGAAGTGATCGCACGGGGCAACTCGGCTGCCGCTCGGCTCCGCCGGATCATCTGGAAGTCGGGGCGCTGGAAGTGCGCTCGCTGCGGTCGGCACGTCCTCGCGTCGGGTATCGACGTGGACCACATCACGCCCATTGCCCAAGGGGGCGAGGACACAGACGGCAACGTTCAACAGCTCTGCCGTCCGTGCCACAAGCTCAAGACGCGCGAGGATTTCGGGGCGGTGAACACGCCGTTCTAGTCCTTGGCGGGACCGCCGTTGTGTGCCCAGACAGCACGATGCCCCGCACGGCCGAGAAAGGCACGTACGGGGCAGGTATGCGGGTGGTCGATCAGCCGCCGAGGAGTGCGGTCACGACAGAGGTGAGTCCACTGGTGAGGGCGGTCACGACTGCGGTCTGGAGCGGAGCAAGCATAGAATCCCCTTGATTGAAGCTGAGTTGGGACACCGTGTGTGTCGACTAGTGTCGCCCGACGATCTTCCCCAGCCCGCTAACGGGTATGCAAGCGTCACCCATACAGGATGACGATTCGATCGTCCGCTCGATGAACTCTGGTCATGCCGCTGGGGACGGAAGGGGCGCAGTGTAGGCGCGCACCCTGCCCTAGTAGGCCCTGCTAGTCACCAGGGCCGAACACGGCGGTAGCGGCGGTTCGATTCCGCCTGTCCCGCTTACCCTCGGTGGCGAGGACATAGACAGCAATCCAAGTGCTATGCCGCTATGCCGGAGCTGCCACGTGCTCAAGACGCGGACAGAGTTCGGGGCATAGGGGCCATCTCCTCAGTGAGACCCGTGGGGACCTGACGCAACCCACGCCCCTTGGTGAAGACTGCTCAGTCGATGTAAACGGAGGCGCCGAACTCCGACACGGCGGAGTCTCCCGGGTTCACGAGTTCGATGACCTCTCCCGAACATCCCGGCCCCGAAAACACGAAGGCAACGGCGTCGGTGTGGTTGCTGACAGAGAGCGGCCAACGGTCCGAGTCGTAGCAGCCGCTTGGTTGCTCGTACGCCGTGTCGTTGACGACCAAAACTCCATCCGCTGCGTAGGCGGAACAGGGAACAGTGAGCGCGAGAGTGGCGGCGGCAGCAATGGTTCCCAGTGCAGTAGCGATGCGACGCATGAACATCCCTTTCCCTAAAGCTGGTCGACCCCGCCATGGCTGCCCATGCCTACTTTCGATACGCAGCGATTCACCCGTTCGTGAGCACAGAAACGATCCCCCGCTCCCTTGTTCTGAGGTGCCCCCATGCCCCGTAAGCCCCGCCCCCTTGCTCGGTACCCGGATGCCCCCGGAGCTGACCCCTGGTGACCGTTGTGAGCCCAGACAGCACGATGCCCCGCACGGCCGAGAGAGGCACGTACGGGGCAGGCGTGCGGGTGCTCGGTCAGCCGATGGGGATTGCGCCCAGGAGGCTGCCCAGGACGCTGGCGATGCCAAGGCCGAGCGGGACGGTGACTGAAAGAAGCATGAAATGCCCTTCATGGAAGAGGAGTTGACACGTGCACCCGTCAGCGAGCGACGCCTGGTGATCTTGTCATGACAAAGCGCCATGCCTCTAGTCCCCTTGACAGACCGGGAGGTGATCCCCTATGCCCCGCAGACCCCGCCCCCCTTGCTCGGTACCCGGGTGCCCGGAACTCACCACGGGTGGACGCTGTCCGGTCCATGAGCGTGAGGCGGAGCTACAGCGTGGGACGACCACGGCCAAGGGATACGGGACCAAGTGGCAGCGCATCCGTAAGCGCTACCTGTACGCGCATCCGTGGTGTCTGCTGTGCAGCGCTACAGCGACAGTTGCAGACCACTTCCCTTTGAGTCGCAGGCAGTTGGTCGCTCGCAGCGTTGCCAATCCGGACGCATTCGAGCATCTACGTCCGCTGTGTACGAGCTGCCACAACCGAGAGACCGCGAAGCATCAACCGGGCGGATGGGCTTCCGAGCGCGTCAAGCCTCGCCGGTTCTGACACCCCCCAGGCGGTGACCCCCTCCCCCTCCCGAGATTGAACGGCAGGGAGGCAAAAAACTCGCGCCGGGGCTGTGGACGTTTTTGGGAGTCCCGGGAAGGGCTCGATGCCAGGAAGTGAGAATGCATGGCCGACAGATACAGGCCCAAAGCCGCTATCCAGCGGGCACGCGAGGGTAATCCCTCAAAGACCGAAATCCGAGAAGGGGTGATCGTGCCGCGCGCGGTCCTCGCCGAGCCGGATTGGTCAGAGGTGTTCAAGTCCTCACCCGATCCCGCTGTTGAGTCTGCGAATGCCCGTTGCCGGGAAGTCGCTTCCGAGGAGTGGCGGCGCATCCCCCATTCTGGAAGTTGCCGCCGGGATCGGCGAAGTGGACCACACCACCGTGAAAGACCTCTGCGTGTGCGTCGCCCGCATCGACCAGGCGGAGCGCGACCTGTCCGAGCGCGGGCTGATGGTGACCGCCGAGCGCGGGACGGTCAAGAACGGTGTCGCGACCATTGCATCCCAATACAGGAGCCAACTGGCCCGTTACATCCGCGAACTCGGTCTCTCACCGAGTGCCCGCAGTGCCATCACCCAGTCGGAATCCGAGGACAGCGACTCAGATATCTGGGACTGAACCCCGGACCGCAGTAACTCAATGAATTAACAGGAGGAACACCCATGGCTCTTACCCTTGCCGAATCGGCGAAGCTCACCCTTGACCAGCTGCAGCGTGGCGTAGTGGAGACGTTCATTCAGGAGTCTCCGATCCTTGATCGCCTACCGCTTATCCACGTTGAGGGCAGCGCATACAAGTACAACGAAGAATCCACCTTGCCTGGTGTTGCCTTCCGTGCCGTGAACGAGGCATACCCGGAAAGCGTCGGTGCACTGAATCAGCGCGTGGAAACACTCGCCATTCTCGGCGGAGACGCGGACCTGGACAAGTTCATTGTCCAGACGCGAGGCAACTTGAACGATCAGCGGGCTGTGCAGACGCATATGAAGATCAAGGCTGCTTCAGTCCACTTTTCTGATCAGTTCTTCAATGGTGACGTCGGGGTGAACCCGAAGGGTTTCGACGGTCTGCGTAAGCGGCTTGTCGGAAGTCAGGTGATCGACGCGAAGGGTGTCGGCCCTGTCGCGAGCGGCTACGACTTCTACGACGCCATGGACGTACTGACTGCGCAGGTGCGGGGGATCAGTGGGTCGAATGGAGCGCTTTACATGAACGGCGCTATTCGAGCCAAGATAATTTCTGGCTTCCGCCGACTCGGTGGCGGAGAGCTCCTTACCAGCGAAATCGCCGGTAAGCGCGCCACGATGTGGAACGGAATCCCGCTGCTGGATGCTGGACAGAGGCTCGACGGCACGGATGTTCTGCCGCTCACGACCGACGCAGGCGGCAAGGCGACCGGCGACATCTATGCCGTTCGCTACGGCTCTTCCGAAGCGGACGCAGGCGTATCCGGTCTGACCAATGGAGGTGTGCAGGCAACCGACTTGGGCGAGGCGCACGACAAGCCGGTCTATCGCACTCGCATCGATTTCTACTGCGGTATCGCGCTGTTTGGCGGCAAGGCTGCCGCACGGCTTACCGGCGTACTGAACGGCTGACCGCATCACAGAGCCCCCGTGCTCGTCACCCTCACCAGGGCGACGGGTGCGGGGGCTTCGTCATTTCTGCGCACTATCGGGGGCATTGGCGAGTCCGGGTGCGATCCCGGCTTGCGACTCTGCTCAGCCACTTAGTCCAGGGACGCCAACGCACCAGCCACAAGAGAACGTGCGGCAGCTCCCCGTGCGGCTCCCTGCGAAAGCCGTTCAAAGGCTCGGGCGTACAGCTCGACTTGGCTGGGCTGGGTAAGCGTGGAAGCGGCATCCAGCGTGTCCGCGTGCACTCTGGTGTCGTCGAAGATCGTGAAGGTTGGCATGGGCCACACGGTCCGCTGTGCCGAGAACGGGACGATACCCAGGGCAACGTTCTGGAGATCCATAACCCCGAGCAGGTGGCCAAGCTGTGCTGCCATGGTCTCGGCGCTGCACAGCCGGTGCCGCAAGACCGACTCCTCTAGAACGAACGAGAACCGGTGTGCTCCGTTGCTCAGCACCGCGTTGCGCCTTATGCGGGCTGTCACGGCGTCACTCACGTCGTCCGGGGTTCCTCTGAAGTCTGCGATGGCTGACAGGAGAGCGGCGGCGTATCCAGGCGTCTGGAGGAACCCGGGGATCACGTCGGAGACGTAGACCCGGAACACGCGGGTCCGCTGATACAGGCTCCCTGTGGACTCTTGCAGGCGACGGAGGCCGCTCCGCTGGAGTCGCCTCCACTGGACATGAGCATCGGCGGACTGTCTGTTCGCCGCGATCAAGTCGGGGGCTTGATCGTCGGCGTCGCAAGTTCGGCACCATGCTCTGATGTCGGCGTCAGATGGTGGCGTCTTGGCGTTCTCGATCCGGGACGATTTCGACTCCGACCAACCGCACCTGACGGCCAGCTCCCGCCCGCTGATCCCCGCGTCTTTCCGGATTTCGCGCAGACGGCCGGCTAGGTCTTCGCGGGCCTTCTGAACGCTCGAAGAGGGGTGTGGGGGCATGGAGCTGGCCTTCGTCAGATCTCGTACAGATGATGCGGGACCGCTTGTTCCCAGACCGCTTCGAACGCAGTGGAGCACAGTTTCACGGTCTCCGGGTCCGCCGTGATCTCGTCCTCGACCACCGCGCCGTCACCCGAGAAGTGGTGCACCCGGAGCAGCGCGCCATCGAACAGCCAGAAGTCGTTCCCCGGCAGAGGGATATTCGTGGTCCGTCGCCGTGGCAGCCATCGAACTTCCTCACCCGCGATGATGTTGGCGCGGGTGACGTAGTGCTCCCACCGGATGTACTCCGATACAGGCTCGGAGACGACTCGGGCCCGGCGGATCGCCACACCCCGAGCCACGGTGTCCGTGATCAACTGGTCGTAGGGATGCCACCAGGTATTGCGGTCCTCCCAGTTGATCCGTTCGCCACGCTTCCAGGCCTCGAACCGGTCTGTAGGGGCGTAGGAGTCGCGCAACTCCAGGTGGACGGCGGACCGCTCACACTGGCCAAGCAGCTCAGCGAAGCTGGGCACGCTCGATGGCATCACATGCCTCCCTGATCAACGGAATCATCCGGGCTGGAATCCTGACAATGGCTTCGCTGTCGGGAACCGGGCCGTTCGCGGGGCTGCTTACCTCGCACTGCGCCTGAGTTTCGGCGTCTGGCTTCCACCCCTGCAACAAGATCTCCTGAGCTTCCGCGTCCGCCCACACTGTGGGGCAGTGATCCCGGTCGGTGTCGGGGTCGATGCCGACGAACTCTACGGCCATGGCTGGCTCCCTGGTCTAGGTGCTTGCTCGGGCTTGCACGAGCTTCACTGAACAGCAGAGACAGCGTCAATACCGCTATCAAGCCATGCAAATTGACGTGCAAGCTCATGCAAGATTGTGGAGCCCTGAGCGAGCTGCCTCCTAGCGTCGTCATCACCGCGACAGCACCGAGGGGACGGCAGCGATGGCGACGAAGACCGAGACGGATGCAAGCCAGTGGGAGTACACGACCTACGCTCCCGCTGGCGAGACGTGCCCCGCGTGCATGAAGCCGATCAAGGCTCTTGAATGTGTGCGCAGGGGGCAACTGGAACGTCAGTCGGGCGGGCCCGTAGTCGTGTACCGGCACGCCGACAAGTGCCCGCGTTGAGTGCCCCCGCACGGGTCCGCAGACGGCGCGAGGCGGAGTTACCCGCCCTGGAGTTGGTCTCGTTGATAGATGACCCTGATGGGCCGTACGCGGACTCTCCCGAGGGCTGGTGGACCGAGTACGGCGGCGCGCTGGACTCGCGCTCGGGAGTTGTCTACCTACCTCCGGGGGCCGCACGTCCCCCGTGCGCGTTCCCCGGCGCGGAGTGCACGGCGAAGGGGCGGCAGTGAGCCGTCTGCGCGCCGTGGCGCTGGCCCTCGGGACGATGCCGCTGAGTTCCTAGTGTGAGCCGTGGTGGGCTTCGTGCTGTCCGCGTCTTTGTAGGTTCCCGGCCCCGCTGCGCTGATCGGCAGTGGTCCCCAGCGGGGTTCGGGTCTGGCTCCGCTCCCGGTGTGCTCAGTGGGGACTCAGGGCACCGGGAGCGGGCAGGTTCCGCCCCTTCCGCGCTGACGGCGGATCGCACGGGAGGGGCGGGGTACTCCCGCTGTTTCCACCACGGCGGGCCATGGGCCCCGGTCGCCACGTTCCCCCGTGTGCTGGCCGGGGCTACTCGCCGTCCTGGTGCTCATCATCGGCGGCTTTGCCCGCTGCGACGAATGACCCCATGCCGGGGGTCGTTGTGATCCAGCCCGTTTCCCGAAGTTCCCGCGTTGCCTTCCGCAGCGTGTCCCGGTTCACCCCGAACTCATCCGCTAGCCGGACTTCCGAGAGCTGAAAGTCAGCCGGGTACTGCCCGCTCTCGATTCGGCGGGTGATCTCTTCGACAATCTGCTGCCACTTTGGGCGCCTCGGGTTGAACTCCACAAGCGGACATTACCCACACCTCAGCACAGCCGCACAGCGGCCCATGTCGACCCCTCGGGGCGGACAGGGGTGTACAGACCTACTACCTTCAACAACGCAAAGCGCCCCGGAAGACCGCTTAGGACCGGTCCGCCGGGGCTCGCCGAGACAGCTTGCAAAGGAGCTGACCGACTTATGCGTGATCGTATCGCCCGCGCCCTTTCCCGGGTGCTCTCCGTCCTCGCCCCTCGCCGCCCCGGACGCCACTCCGATCGCCGACCAGCCCGAGCCCGCCCCCGTGAACCCCTGGTCCCGCCCGTGGACGAGCCCGACCCAAGAAGAGGCCCGAGCGCTGCTCCGTCAGCAATCGGAAGACACTCTAGAACTCCGCTGGAAGCAGAAGGAGCGGCGCAGGGCGCTCTACTTCGCCACTCGGGGCGTCGATCTCCCTTACGCCTACGACGGAGCCCCGTTCCCCCAGTCCGCGTTCCCCCCTGCGGTCTCGGCATGAGCCCCGACGAGCTGTTCCCCGAAGTCCCGCCCGGTCCCATTGCGCTCTGCTGCCACTGCCACAACCTCACCGGTGCCCCCGTTGCCGTCCGCTGGATCGAGAGCACCAGCGGCCCCGGAACGACGCTCGACGCCTGCCCCGAGGACGCTGCAAAGCTCGGCGCTGGACCCACACCCGACGTGATCCACACCCCGTAGTCAGCAAGACGCCCCGTTCGGCCAGACACCGGGCGGGGCTCCCTCAAAACACGTACTTACGAGCATCGGGAAGGGGCGGGGAGGGGAAAGCGCCGCAGGCAACCCACACCACACCGCACCCCACCGCACCCGTACAGCGCCGCGTCCGCCGCACCGGCACTGGCACCGCGCCGGCACTGCACCGTGCCCGCACCGCACCGCACTGTGCCCGCAAAGCGCCGCACCGGCACCGTGTCCGCGCCCCACCGCACCCGCCGCATCGGCACCGTGCCCGTGCCCGCACCGCGCAGCGTGCCCGCACCGCACCGCACCGCACCCGCACCGCAGCCCCGCGTCACTCCTCCACCCCCCGCACCCCCACCACCGCCCCACTCCCCCCGCTCACCGGCACCCGGCCCGCCCCGCGCAGCACGCCCGCCCCCGCCACCAGCCCGAACGCCAGCGCCGTCACCAGGCCGAACGACACCACCAGCGACGTAGCGTCGGCGACCGCGCCGATTGCCGACGGGGCGATCAGGCCCGAGGTGTACGTAATGGTCGCGACGCCCGCGATCGCCTGGCTCGGGTTCGGGCCGCTGCGGCCCGCCGCAGCGAAGGCCAGCGGGACGACGACCGCGACGCCGAGCCCGATCAGCGCGAACCCGCCCATCGCGACAGCCGGATGCGGCGCCACCACGACCAGCACGCCACCGGCCGTCGCCGCCACCCCGCCCACCCGGACCGTACGCACGGCACCGAATCGGTCGACCACCTTGTCCCCGGCGAGCCGCGCCACGGCCATCGTCAGCGCGAAGGCGGTGGTTGAAGCCGCGGCGAGGCCCGGCGACGTATCCAGTACGTCCCGCAGATACACCGCCGACCAGTCCAGGCTCGCCCCCTCCGCGAACACCGCGCAGAACCCGATCGCGCCGATCACCAGCGCCGACTTGGGCGGCAGAGCGAACCGCGGCGGGGCCTGCGCGTCGGGGGCGCTGCGCAGGTCGAGTACGCCCTGGTATGCGGCCAGGCCGAGCACGGTGAGCGCGGCCGCGGCGAGCATGTGGTGCAGGCGGGCGTCGCTGCCGAGGTGTGCGGCGAGCGTTCCCGCGGCCGAGCCGATCAGTGCGCCCGCGCTCCACATGCCGTGCAGCCCGGACATGATCGACTTGTCGAGCCGGTTCTCGGTCTCGACGCCAAGGGCGTTCATTGCGACGTCCGACATGCCCGCGGTGGCGCCGTACACGAAGAGCGCGGCGCACAGAGTGCCCAGATTCGTCGCCAGGGCGGGCAGTGTGAGAGCGAGCGTCCACAGCGTCAGCAGCCCCCGCAGCGCGCCCCGCGCGCCGAAACGGTGGCTGATCGCGCCGGCCAGCGGCATCGCCACCGAAGCGCCGATCGCCGGGAAAGCCAGCGCGAGGCCGAGCTGTCCCGCGCCGACCGAGGCGTGGTCCGCGATCCACGGGATGCGGGTGGCGAAGCTGCCCGTCACCGCGCCGTGCACACAGAAGACGGCGGCCACGGCGTAGCGCGCTCGCCTCAATTGCCCCTGACTGAAGACCATTTCGCCCGACATGCGTCGCGTCCTCCCCGGATCCCCGGACCCTCGGTCTGCGTCCAACGTGCCGAGTAAACTATCAGGAACCCTGCCTGATAAATAGATCTGAGAGGATCCGCGGCATGCCCGCATCACCGAGCACCGCCCGGGCCATCAACGACCGGTTCGCTCTGAAGCTGCTTCAGGAAGAGGGCCCGTTGACGGCAGGGCAGCTGAAAACGCTGACCGGACTCTCCCGGCCCTCCGTCGCCGACCTGGTCGAACGACTGCAGGGAGCAGGGCTGATCACCGTGGTCGGAGAGGCCGGGGCACAGCGCCGCGGCCCCAACGCCCGGCTCTACGGGATCGTCGCGGACCGGGCACACCTCGCCGCGCTCGACGTACGTACCCAGGGCGTCTCCGTCGTCGTGGCCGACCTGCTCGGTACGACCCTGGCCGAGGCGACCCTGCCGATCGACGGCGACGCGACGGGCACCGAGCCCGCCGTGGAGCAGGCGGTGGCACTGCTGGAACGCACCGCCCGCCAGGCCGGGGCAAAGCGGCTGCACAGCGTCGGGATCGGCGCACCCGGCCTGATCGACCCCGCCACCGGCGAACTCCGCCAGACCACAGGGCTGCCCGCCTGGCACCGCCGACTGGTCGCCGCCCTGCAGGAACGTCTTCCCGCCACAGTGCTCGTGGAGAACGAGACGAACCTCGCCGCCGTCGCGGAACAGCGGCTCGGCGCGGCCCGCGACCGTGACACCTTCGTGCTGCTCTGGCTCGGCCACGGCGTGGGCGCGGCGCTCGTTCTCGACGGCAAGCTGCGCCGGGGGGCGTCGGGCGGCGCGGGCGAGATCGGCTTCCTGCCCGTGCCCGGCACCGTGGGACTGCCGTCGGCGACCGCCTGCGACGGCGGCTTCCATTCGCTGGTGGGCGGAGCGGCCATCACCCAACTCGCCGCCCGGCACGGCATAGCGACGGCCGGAGACACGTCCGCCGCCGCCGGTGTACGGGCGGCCCTTGCGGCGGGCCGTCGCGGCGAACCCTTCCTGGACACCCTGGCCACGCATCTGGCCGTAGGCGCGGCGGCCGTCACCGCGGTCCTCGACCCGGGCTGCGTCCTCCTGGGCGGCGAAACCGGCCACACCGGCGGCGCCGCCCTCGCCGAGCGCGTCGCCGGCCGACTGGCCGCCCTGTCACCGCTGCGCACGGAGGTACGTGCGGGGGAACTGGGCGACGGGGCGGTGCTCCAGGGTGCGCTGCTCACCGCGCGGGACGCGGCTCAGGACGACGTATTCGCACCTCGGAACTGAGAAGGTCCGCACCTTCCGCACCCCGGAACTGACAAAGCCCGGAACTGACAAAGAGGGACCCGGCGGCGGGAAGGGCCGGTCTCCGCCGCCGGGCGTTCAACTGGGCTCAGCAGGCTCCGAGGTCCTGCCAGACGCCCCACTCACCGGTTGGTACCCGGCTCCTCTCTCTTCGTCCACCACCGTCGTGTCGCGTGCCAAGTCCCCTGCCAGGGCCCGCCGATGTGTGTTCCTCCTGGGGAGGGTCGGCCTGGCCGCGAACTGGGGATTGGGTTCGCGTTGCGAGCAGACGCTAAGAGGACCAGATCAGAGCGTCAATAGGTATGGACCAACCTCTTGTGAGCCGGACCACAAGGCCTCGCATGCATGACCGTCGATCAGGCGTGGCACACTGACCGTGTACCAGCAGCAGCGCACTCCGGGGTCGGTGTAATTCCGAACCGGCGGTTATAGTCCGCGACCCGGTCACCTCCAGTGGCCGGTTGAACAGGTGAAATTCCTGTACCGACGGTGAAAGTCCGGATGGGAGGCAGTGCGCGGCGGGCCGTCACAGGTCATTGGTACGCCGCTGTCGGCAGTCCGGCTCGCCCCCTTGGGCGACCCCTCTTTCGGCCCCGGCGTTCCCAGTGCTCGTGGTGTGTTTCCCCGCTCTCTGTCGTCATTGACAGGCCCCGGAGTCCGTGCCCGAAGAGGCAGGAGGACCCGGTGGCCACCGCAGCCGACGCAAACGCCATGCGCCGAGCCATTCTGCTCGCCGCACGCGGACTCGGCTCCACCAGCCCCAACCCGGTCGTCGGGTGCGTCATCAGCGACGCCTCCGGACAGACCGTCGGCGAGGGCTGGCACCAGCGCGCCGGCGGCCCGCACGCCGAGGTCCACGCCCTGCGCGATGCGGGCGAAAAAGCCCGGGGCGGCACGGCGTACGTCACCCTCGAACCCTGCAACCACACCGGCCGTACGGGCCCCTGCGCCCAGGCGCTCGTCGAGGCCGGGATCGCCCGTGTCGTGTACGCGGTCGCCGACCCGAACCCGCAGGCCACCGGTGGTGCGGACACCCTCCGGTCAGCCGGGATCGACATCGGGCAGGGGCTCCTGGCCGACGAGGCCGAGGCGGGCAACATCGCCTGGCTGACCTCCGTACGCCTCGGACGCCCGTACGTCCTGTGGAAGTACGCCGCCACCCTCGACGGCAGGATCGCCGCCGCCGACGGCACCAGCCGCTGGATCACCTCGCCCGAGTCCCGCGCCGACGTCCACCGGCTGCGCGCCGAGGCGGACGCGGTCGTGGTCGGCTCGGGCACCGCCCGCGCCGACGACCCGCACCTCGCCGTACGCGGCATCGAAGGCGTCGTCCAGCCGCTGCGCGTGGTCGTCGACACCGAGGCCACCGCCGTCAAGCCCGGCGCCCGCGTCCTCGACGACGCCGCGCCCACACTGATCGCGGTCGCCGAGGACGCCGAGACCAGCCTTCCCGGGACCGATGTCGTACGGCTGCCAAGGACCGGGCGCGGTCTCGACATCCCCGCGCTCCTCGCCGACCTGCACGGACGCGGCGTCCGCTCCGTGCTCCTCGAAGGCGGCCCGACCCTCGCGGGAGCCTTCGTCGCGGCAGGCGCCGTCGACACCGTCGTCGGCTACCTGGCCCCCGCACTGCTCGGCGCAGGCCCCCATGCCCTCGCCGACGCCGGAATCCCCACCATGTCCGGGGCGTTGCGCCTCGACATGACCGAGGCCGTCCGTATCGGCCCCGATCTGCGCATCACCGCCACCGTCCAGCACGTCCGACCCGTCCAGCACGTCCAGCAGGAGGACTGAGTGTTCACCGGAATCGTCGAAGAACTGGGTGAAGTCACCGCCGTCGAGAACCTCGGCGACTCCTCCCGCTTCCGACTGCGCGGCCCCGTCGTCACCGAAGGCGCGAAGCACGGCGACTCGATCGCCGTCAACGGCGTCTGCCTCACCGTCGTCGACTTCGGCGACGGCGAGTTCACCGCCGATGTGATGGCCGAGACGCTCGACCGCTCCAGCCTCGGCGCCCTCACCACCGGCTCCCGGGTCAACCTGGAGCGACCGATGGCGGTCGGCGGACGGCTCGGCGGACACATTGTCCAGGGCCATGTCGACGGCACCGGCACCATCGTCGAGCGCAAGCCCTCCGAGAACTGGGAGATCGTCAAGATCTCGCTCCCCGCAGCCCTCACCCGGTACGTCGTCGAAAAGGGCTCCATCACCGTCGACGGCGTCAGCCTCACGGTCGTCGACGCGGGCCCCGACTACTTCACCATCAGCCTCATCCCCACCACGCTCGCCCTGACCACGCTCGGCATCAAGCAGCCCGGCGACCCGGTCAACCTTGAGGTCGATGTCATCGCCAAGTACGTCGAGCGGCTGCTCGGCGCCAATGCCGAGGAGTCCGCCAAGTGAGCGCCGTGTCCTGGCTGAACAGCGAGGCCTTCACCGCCTTCGACCAGCACATCATGTGGTCGGACATGATCGGCAACACCATCGGTCTCGCCGCACTCGCGCTCGGCTGGCGCCGCTCCATATGGACGTGGCCCGCCCAGCTCCTGTCCGGCGTCATCCTCGTCGCCGCGTACTACTCCGCGAACCTGAGCGGCGGCGTCGGCAAGCAGCTGCTGGTCATCGGCGTCGCGGTGTGGGGCTGGCGGCAGTGGCAGCGCGGCAGGCAGCAGGCCCAGGACGGTTCGATCGCCGTCCGCTTCGCCACCTGGAGCGAGCGCGGACTGCTGCTGGCCGGAGCCGTGGTGGGCACGCTGGCCGTCGGCGGGCTGTTCACGCTGTACCCGTCGCTGTCCTGGAGCCCCTGGGCCGACGCGTACATCTTCGTCGGCACGCTCGTCGCGATGGTCGCCCAGGCCAGGGGCCTGGTCGAGTTCTGGTTCGCCTGGCTGCTGGTCGACCTGGTGGGCGTACCGCTCGCCTTCGGCAGCGGCCTGGCCTTCTCCGGTCTTGTGTACGTCGTCTACTTCGCCCTCGTCCTCTGGGGTGCCTACGACTGGTGGCAGCGCTCGCGTACGAGCGTGAAGCCGGCCATGGAAGGAGCAGCAGCATGAGCGCCCTGCCCACGTGGTACAGCACCGACAACGTCGAGGACCTCGCCCTCGACCCCGTCGAACAAGCCATCCGCGACATCGCGGCCGGGCGGCCCGTCGTCGTCGTCGACGACGAGAACCGGGAGAACGAGGGCGACCTCGTCATCGCCGCCGAGAAGGCGACCCCCGAAATCGTCGCCTTCATGATGAGCGAATGCCGCGGCCTGATCTGCGCCCCGATGGAGGGCGACGAACTGGAGCGGCTCGACCTTCCCCAGATGGTCGAGAACAACACCGAGTCGATGAGCACGGCCTTCACCGTCTCCGTCGACGCCTCGGCGGCCCACGGCGTCACCACCGGCATCTCGGCCGCCGACCGCGCCACCACCCTCCGGCTCCTGGCGAGCGGCGGGTCCACGGCGGGCGACTTCGTCCGGCCCGGCCACATCTTCCCGCTGCGCGCCAAGCCCGGCGGCGTGCTCGTCCGCAACGGCCACACCGAGGCCGCCGTGGACCTCGCCAGGCTCGCGGGCCTGCGCCCGGCCGGCGCGATCGTCGAGATCGCCGGCGAGGACGGAGTGATGCTGCGGCTGCCCGAGCTGATCCCCTTCGCCCGCAAGCACGGCCTGACGATCATCTCCATCGAGGACCTGATCGCCTACCGCCGCACCTCCGACCCCACTGTCCGCCGCGAGGCCACCGTCAATCTCCCCACGTCCTTCGGGGAGTTCACGGCGTACGGCTACCGCTCCACCGTGGACGGCGTCGAACACGTCGCCCTGGTCCACGGCGAGATCGGCGACGGCGAAGACGTCCTCGTGCGGATGCACTCCGAGTGCCTGACCGGCGACATCTTCCACTCGCTGCGCTGCGACTGCGGCCCCCAGCTGGAAGCGTCCATGCAGGCCATCACGGACGCGGGCCGCGGCGTCGTCGTGTATCTGCGCGGCCACGAGGGACGCGGCATCGGGCTGCTGTCCAAGCTGCGCGCGTACGAACTCCAGGAGCTCGGCCGCGACACCCTCGACGCCAACCTGGAACTGGGACTGCCCGCCGACGCGCGGGACTACGCGGCGGGGGCGCAGATCCTCGAAGACCTCGGCGTGCACAGCCTCAGGCTGATGACCAACAACCCCGAGAAGACCGCGGCGCTCGTACGGCACGGCCTGAAGGTCAGCGGACGCGAGCCCATGCCCGTCAAGGCGGGCGAGCACAATCTCCGGTACCTGCGGACCAAGCGGGACCGGATGGGACACGACCTGCCCTGGCTGGACGGCACCCCCGCCTCCACCTGCGGCAACCAGTAAAAAGTCACCAATACAACTTTCAGGAGAGACGCGTGAGCGGCAAGGGCGCACCCGAACTGAGCGTGAAGAACTGCGGCGACCTGCGGGTGGCGGTGATCGCGGCCCAGTGGCACGAGAAGGTCATGGACGGCCTCGTCAACGGCGCCCTGCGCGCCCTGCACGAGCTCGGTATCGACGAGCCGACCGTCCTGCGGGTCCCCGGCAGCTTCGAGCTCCCCGTCGTCGCCAAGGTCCTCGCGGGCCGCGGCTACGACGCGATCGTCGCGCTGGGCGTCGTCATCCGCGGCGGAACGCCACACTTCGAGTACGTGTGCCAGGGCGTCACCAACGGCCTCGTCCAGGTCTCCGTCGACACCGGCGTACCCGTCGGCTTCGGCGTGCTGACCTGCGACACCGAGGAGCAGGCCCTCGACCGGGCCGGCATCGAGGGCTCCAACGAGGACAAGGGCCACGAGGCGGTGACCGCGGCCGTCGCCACCGCGACCACGCTGCGCACGGTTGCCGAGCCCTGGCGCTGAGTGGCCGCAGGCCACCCCGTACTCTTAGACCATCATGGCGAACAAACCCCCCAAGAGCTTCGAAGAGCTCTTCACCGAGCTCCAGCTCAAGGCCGCCAACGGCGACCCCTCGACCTCCCGCACCGCCGAGCTGGTGGACAAGGGTGTCCATGCCATCGGCAAGAAGGTCGTCGAGGAGGCCGCCGAAGTCTGGATGGCCGCCGAGTACGAGGGCAAGGAAGCCGCCGCAGAGGAGATCTCGCAGCTGCTGTACCACGTCCAGGTGATGATGGTCGCCCGCGGTATCTCCCTCGACGACGTCTACGCCCACCTCTGAGCTCCGCACGCTTCAACGCAACGCACGTACGACTACGACTCTCATCGCACAGAAGGACCTGACCTCATGCTGCGCATCGCCATCCCCAACAAGGGCTCCCTCTCCGGACCTGCGTCGGAGATGCTCCATGAGGCCGGTTACCAGCAGCGCAAGGAGTCGAAGGAACTCCGCCTCGTCGACCCCGAGAACGAGGTCGAGTTCTTCTACCTCCGGCCCCGGGACATCGCGATCTACGTGAGCTCCGGCCGCCTCGACATCGGCATCACCGGGCGCGACCTGCTGCTGGACTCCGGGGCGAACGCCGAGGAGATCCTCCAGCTCGGCTTCGCCCGCTCCACCTTCCGCTACGCCACCAAGCCCGGCACCGCGACCGGTGTCAAGGACTTCGGCGGCATGACGGTGGCCACCTCCTACGAGGGCATCGTTGCCAAGCACCTCGCCGACGAAGGCATCAACGCCGCCGTCGTCCACCTGGACGGCGCGGTCGAGACCGCCATCGAGCTGGGCGTCGCCCAGGTCATCGCCGACGTCGTGGAGACCGGCACCAGCCTGCGCAACGCGGGCCTCGAAGTGATCGGCGAGCCGATCATGAAGTCCGAGGCGGTCGTGATCCGCCGCTCGGGAATCTCCACGGAGGAGGCGGCCGACCCCAAGGTGCAGCAGTTCCTGCGCCGCCTCCAGGGCGTCCTGGTGGCCCGCAGCTACGTGATGATGGACTACGACTGCCGCGCCGAGCACCTCGAAGCGGCCGTGGCCCTCACCCCGGGCCTGGAGTCGCCGACCATCTCGCCGCTGCACAACGAGGGCTGGGTCGCCGTACGTTCGATGGTCCCGGCCAAGGACTCCCAGCGCGTCATGGACGACCTGTACGAGCTCGGCGCCCGCGCCATCCTCACCACGGCCATCCACGCCTGCCGTCTCTGACGGACCGCCGGACGCGCCCGCGCCTGAGCCCCCGCCCTGCCTGAAGGAATCCGACCGCCGTGTCCCAGTCCGAACTCCCCGCCCTGCCGGTCACGTTCCGGCCGACCCGTACCCGGGCCGTCCTCCTGACCGTCGGGGTGGCGATGTTCGCTGTCATCACCGCCGTCGCCCTGATGCTGGAGACCCTCAGCGCGGGCGAGCGGGTCTCCTTCATCTTCACCGCCGTGCTGCTCTTCGGCGTACTCCTGCTGCTGAGCCGCCCCAAGGTCGTCGCCGACGAAACCGGCGTCACCGTGGTCAACCTCACGACCACACGCCGGCTGGAGTGGGCGCAGATCCTCCAGGTCAATCTGCGTCCCGGCGACGCCTGGGTCTTCCTCGACCTCAGTGACGGCACCAGCCTGCCCGCCCTCGGCATCCAGCCCGGCATCGCCAAGGAGCAGGCCATCCGCGACGCCCGCGCGTTGCGCGCTCTGGCGGAATCCCGCGGCACAGGCACACACACCGGCTGAGCCCCTGCCGTGCGCGGCGCACTGTTGATTACTCTGTTGACCGGTGCGCCAAGAGCGCGCCGCCTCGCATTGCACAGCCGGTTCAGTACGGCTCGCGGGGCACCTGCGACCCGAGGAGTGACTCCCTCCAGCAATGGACGGATCGTCCGGTAATACCTGCGCCGCCCTCTCTTCAGAGGCGGCGGCATGACCATCCCCCTTTTGCTGCTCGCCGCAGCCTTCCTCCTGATCCTCGCCAACGGCTTCTTCGTAGCCGCCGAATTCGGCCTGGTCACCGTGGAGAAGCAGGACGCCGAGCGCGCCGCCGCCGAAGGCGACCGGCGGGCCCGCACCGTCGTCGAAGCACTGCGGGAGCTGTCCTTCCAGCTATCCGGAACGCAGCTCGGCATCACCATCACCTCACTGGTGGTCGGCATGCTCGCCGAGCCCGCGCTCGCCCACCTGCTGGCCGGCCCCTTCACCGCAATCGGCATACCCGCAGCAGCCGTCCCCGGCGTCTCCGTCGTGGTCGGCATGCTGCTCGCCTCTGCCGTGCAGATGGTGATCGGCGAGCTCGTTCCGAAGAACTGGGCGGTCTCCAGGCCGTTGCAGGTCGCGCGTTTCGTCGCGGGACCGCAGCAACTGTTCTCGACCGTCTTCCGGCCCGTGATCTCCCTGCTGAACTCCGTCGCCAACCACCTCGTACGGGCGCTGGGGGTCGAGCCGACCGCGGAGCTGGCCTCCGCCCGCACCCCGGGCGAGCTCGTCTCGCTCGCCCGCCACTCGGCGCGGGCGGGCACCCTCGAACAGGACACCGCCGACCTGTTCGTACGGACCCTCTCGCTCGGCGGCCTCACCGCGCAGCACGTCATGACGCCGCGCGTGAAGGTCAGCGCGCTGCAGTCCTCGGCGACCGCGGCGGACGTCCTCAACCTCACCAGGGCCACCGGCCTCTCGCGTTTTCCCGTCTACCGGGAGCGCATCGACGAGGTCGTGGGCATGGTCCACCTCAAGGACGCGCTCGCCGTGCCGGTGCACGAGCGGCACCGGACCTCCCTGGCCAGAGTCGCCGTGCCGCCGCTGATGGTTCCCGAGACCCTGCCCGTACAACAGCTCCTCGAACGGCTGCGCAGTGAGCAGCCGATCGCCGTCGTCGTCGACGAGTACGGCGGTACGGCCGGGGTCGTCACCCTGGAGGACATCGTCGAGGAGCTCGTCGGAGAGGTCAGGGATGAGCACGACGACGAGGGCGCCGAGCGGCCGGAGCTGGCCGTGGCCCCCGCCGAGGACGGCAATCCGGCCTGGGAGGCGGACGGCAGCTGCCGGGTCCTCGCCCTGCGCCGCATCGGCCTCGAAGTGCCCGAGGGGCCGTACGAGACGGTGGCCGGGCTCGTCGCGGATCTGCTGGGGCGCATTCCGGCCCCGGGCGACCGGGCCGAGCTGCCGGGCTGGCGGCTCTGCGTACGGCAGGTGGACCGCTACCGGGCGGAACGGGTGCGACTTGTCCGTACCGCGAGTACCGCAAAGGTCCTGGAGGCCGTGCGATGAGCGTTCTCCACCTTCTCTTCGCACTGCTGCTCGTGCTGGCGAACGGCTTCTTCGTCGGCGCCGAGTTCGCACTCGTCTCCGTACGCCGCAGCCAGATCGAGCCGCTCGCGGCCAACGGCTCGGCCCGGGCCAGGCAGGTGCTGCACGGACTGGAGAACCTGCCGCAGATGATGGCCGCGGCGCAGTTCGGGATCACCGTCTGCTCGCTGACGCTCGGCGCGGTGGCGGAGCCGACCGTCGCGCATCTCCTGGAGCCCGTCTTCCACGCGGTACACATGCCGGAGGGACTGATCCACCCGCTGGGGTTCATGATCGCGCTCGCCGTGGTCGTCTTCCTGCACCTCGTCGTCGGCGAGATGCTGCCGAAGAACCTCGCCATGGCCGCCCCCGAGAAGACCGCGCTGTGGCTCAGCCCGGGCCTGGTCGGCTTCGCGCGGCTGTGCCGCCCGGTGACGGCGGCGCTCGGTGCCTGTGCGCGGCTCGTACTGCGGCTGTTCCGGGTCGAGCCGAGGGACGAGGTCGAGGCGGTCTTCACCAGCGAGCAGCTCAACCGTCTCGTCGAGGACTCCGGCCAGGCCGGACTGCTGGAGCCGGGGGAGCGCGAGCGCCTCGGGGACGCGCTGGGGCTGGGCAGCCGCCCGGTCACCGACGTCCTGCTCGACCGGGCCTCCCTGGTCACCGTGAAGCCCTCGGTCACGCCGCGCGAGATCGAGGAGCTGACGGTGCAGACCGGCTACTCGCGCTTCCCCGTGTGCGGCGCCGACGGCGGGGCCTTCATGGGCTACCTGCACGTCAAGGACGTACTCGACCAGGAGGAGCGAGAGCGGGCCGTGCCCCAGCAGGTCTGGCGCCCGATGGCGACGCTGAGCGCCGAGCTTCCGCTGGACGACGCCCTGACCGTGATGCGCCGCGCCGCGACACATCTGGCACAGGTCGCGGACGGGGCCGGCCGGGTGCTCGGCCTGGTCGCCCTGGAGGACGTACTGGAGATGCTGGTCGGCGAGGTACGCGACCCCGCGCACCGGGTGGTGGTGCCGCGGCTGCCCCGTGGGGCCTCCCCGGCACTGGGCAGGACAGCGGCCGACGACGCGTCGGGAACGGCGGCGCTGGTGGGGTGACCGGGGTCAGAGTGCGGGCGGTTCCTGCGGGCCCCGGCTCGCGGGGCCGCGGCCCGAGAGGACCTCGCCGTACGCCTGCATCAGGTCTGCCAGCCGCAGCGTCGCCAGGTCGTCGCGCGTGGGAGTGGCGGCGTAACCGGAGAGCCTGAGGTCCCGGTACGCACAGCTCTTCTCGTACAGCGTGCGCAGGAAGCGGCCGTTGCCCAGCTCGTCGATCCACCCCTGGTCGACGACGTGCCCGCTGATGCTGCGCAGCTCGTCCAGGGCCTCCTCGTCCCAGGCGTCGCCGTTCTCGGCGGCCAGCACCTCGCCGATGGCGGTGAGCTCCAGCGGCCGGTAGCTGGGGAAGTCGACCCGGGTGGTGAAGCGGGACGAGAGGCCGGGGTTGACGGCCAGCAGACGGTCCATGCCCTCCGGGTAGCCGGCCAGGATGACGACCAGGTGGTCGCGGTTGTCCTCGGCGCGCTTGAGGAGCACCTGGAGGGCCTCGTCGCCGTACGCGTCGCCCTTGCTGTAACCGGAGTTGGAGAGGCTGTACGCCTCGTCGACGAAGAGCACCCCGCCGATCGCCGAGTCGATCAGCTCATTGGCCTTGACCGCGGTCTGACCGAGGAACTCACCCACCAGATCGGCCCGTTGGGCCTCCACCAAATGGTCGCCGCCGAGCAGCCCGAGTGCGTAGAAGACCCGCCCCAGAATGCGGGCGACGGTAGTCTTGCCGGTGCCGGAGGGGCCCGAGAAGACAAAGTGACGTTTCGGCGGCTGGACGGGCAGGCCCTGCCCGGCTCGTAACCTGGCCATGTTCAGCTGCGCGGACAGCGCCTTGACCTGGCGCTTCACCGGCTCCAGGCCCACCATCCGCTCCAGCTCCGCCAGCGCCTCGGCGAGCAGCGCGGGATCCGAGGGGCCCGCCGGAAACGGCTGGGACTCCGGCCTGCGCGGTACGGCCGCCTTCTCCCGTACGCCGCTCTGGGCGACCGGCGGCACAGTGCCTCCCAGCGGGGTCTGAACGCCGTCGCCGAGCCGCAGGTCGCGCCCCTCCGGCGCGTCGGGCCCGGTCAGGCTCTCGGCGTCGCCCGCACCGTCCGCGGTGTCCTGGCCGAGCCCGCCCAAGGACACGGCGGCGAAATCGGCGGAGTCCTCGTACCCGTCGCCCTCGGCGATCGCCGCGAGTCGCGCCGCGGTGTCCATGAAGGCCGGATCCACCCGGTGCACGGCCCGGTAGAGCGGCAGGGCGGCGGCGCTGCGCCCGGTGCCCTCATGGGCGCGGGCCAGCCAGTAGCGGAGCTCTTTGCGCTGCGGCTGTTCGCTGCGGCAGCGCATGAGGGAGGCGGAGAGCAGCGGCTCGGCCTGCCCGTACATCTCCAGGCGCACCCGGGCCATGCCGCCGAAGAGCCCGGTCTCGATGCCGAGCAGGGGGTCGTCGACGAGCGGGTCCGTATGGCGTACGAGCTGTTCCCAGTCCTTGACCAGGTACGCCCGGCAGGCGTGCAGGAACCGCACCTGCGGGTCGGCGTCCACCGGCGGCAGCCCGGCCAGCGCGCGGTCGAGCTCGGGAACGTGGCGGCCGTCGAGCCAGTGGGAGGCGTGCGCGAGGAGCAGGTCGCGCGGCTTTTCCAGGACGGGCTGGACCCACCAGCCCAGCCAGTACCAGGAGTTGAGGGTCCGCCGGTGCCGGGCGCGCTGCTCGCCGAAGCGGTCGCGGTGGCGGTACATGCGCAGGAGTGCGGTGGTCGTGTCGATGCGCAGCGCGTGCAGCCCGAGCCAGCCGTCGGCCATGCCGGGGTCCATCCGTACGGCGGCCCTGAACTCCTCTTCGGCCTGCGGATACGCGCCCATCGTGTATGCGTCGACGGCGCGCAGCCAGGCGAGGTCGGCCGGGGCGTTCACGCCCCTCGTGCCGAAGTCCGTCACGTCCCCCACAGACCGAGCCCCCCGTGATGTGCCGCCGGGCGTGCGCCCGTCGGCAGTTCGCAGAACCGTCTTGTCGCGGACGGGAATTGACCGCACCGTAGGGCATCGTACCTGTGCAGAGGGTCAGGACCTAAGGGTGCTGCAGGCCTGACCCTGACGGTGACCGAGGGTGAGCGGATGGCATCGCCGGACGCCCGGAAGAGGGCTGCGAGGGCAGAACGAAGCCCCCGATCACGGGGGAACAACCGGGGGCTTCGCGTCTGCGACGGCTTCGGTAAGCCGCACATTGAGAACGTAAGACCTGTACGCCCCCTGGGTCAAGCGGAGTTGAGGCACTCGCGGGGGAGGTTTTCAGGCCGTTTCGGAGGGTGGGGGCAGGTGGTCACGCGCGGTGACAGATTGGTCCGGCCGTGAGGTCGCGGCAGGCCCCGGGCGCCACAGGTACCCCTCCTGACACTGCTCTACCAGCAGATCTGCGTAGGGCCGCGAGGGGTCCTCGGCGAAATGGCGCATCTCCGCCGTTGTCCATCCGTCCCAGAAACCGGACTGAGCCGTTCCGTCCCTGCGCCGTCCCCGCGCCCACGCCCGGGGCGCGTCCAGGTCCATCCAGAGCAGCCGCGCGAGATCGGGGCGTACGGCGCTGCGCCCGGCCCCCACCCCCTCGATGATCACGACGGGTGCGGGGGCCAGCGGCCGGGGCGGGCCGAAGCGGCGCAGGGTCCAGTCGTACGAGGCGTACTGCGCGGTCTCGCCCCGGGAGAGCGGGCCCGTCACCTGTTCGCGCAGCCGTCCTGTCCACTCGAAGAGCTCGTCGTGGGTCGCCAGGTCGTCGAGGTGCAGTACGGGTGCGCCGCCGAGCGCCGCTGCGAGCCGTGCGGCGAAGGTGCTCTTGCCGGAGCCCGCGTGCCCGTCGACCGCGATCAGACGCACGGGGCCGCAGGAGGGCGGCAGGGCGCGGAGGGAGGCGGCGAGCAGGTCGAGGCGTTCCATTCCGCCAACCCTAGATCCCCGCGGCTCCCCACCCTCGCAAGGGTCCGCAGGTCACGCCCTGGTCTGCGTCAGTGGTCTGCACCAATATTCCCGGTGCGACGCGGTCCGAAGTGCTGGCAGGAGCCGGCCGGGACCGGACATAGTTGGCGCACCGTCGTGTACCTGCCTGTGCCATCCGCATCCGACTGGAGGGCCGTGATCATGACCAGACCCGCTTCGCGCCGCACCGTCCTGACCGCCGCGATCGCGGCAGCCGCAGGCACGACCGCCGCATCAGCCACGACTCCGGCCGCCGCTGCCGCACCCGCCTCCGCCGCCTCGGACGCGTCCGGCACGTCTGCCGCGCCCCAGTTCGTCGACAACCGCTTCTGGTCCTCCTACACCGACTGGCGCTCCGGCACCGCGGACGGCACCGAGGCCGTGGCAGGCCAACGGCCCGGGCTCGTCATCGGTGCGCCGAACGGGCGCACCGACTACCGGGACCCGCACACCGGCAAGACCTCCACCTGGGAGTACGCGACCTGGACCTCGCCGGTCCACCGTTCGGCGGTCCCGGCGTCCGAGGTCATCGCGTCCTGGAACGCCGACACCCCGGCGGGCACCTGGCTGGCGGTCGAGCTCTCCGGCACGTACTCGGACGGCGGCACGACGCCCTGGTACGTGATGGGCCGCTGGGCGGCGGGCGACGGCGACATCAGGCGCACCTCCGTCGACAAGCAGACCGACGGCCGCAGCGCCGTCTGGACCGACACCGTCGCCGTCAATGCCTCGGCAGGCAGCCTGCGCCTGGCTTCGTACCAGCTGCGCCTGACGCTGTACCGCAGCCCCGGCACGACGCTCACCCCCACCGTCTGGCGCCTCGGCGCCATGGCCTCGGACGTGCCGGACCGCTTCACGGTGCCGGCGTCACAGCCGCAGGTGGCCAGGGAGCTCGTGGTTCCGCGCTACTCGCAGAACACGCACATCGGTCAGTACCCGGAGTACGACAACGGCGGCGAGGCCTGGTGCAGCCCCACCTCCTCCCAGATGATCATCGAGTACTGGGGGCGGAAACCCACCGCCCAGGACCTGGCCTGGGTCAATCCGGCCTTCGACGACCCCCAGGTCTGCCATGCTGCCCGCTTCACGTTCGACTACCAGTACGAGGGGTGCGGGAACTGGCCCTTCAACGCCGCGTACGCCGCGACGTACGAGGGCATGAGCTCTGTCGTCACCCGCTTGCACTCGCTCGACGACCTGGAGACGCTGATCCGCGCGGGCATCCCTGCCATCACGTCGCAGTCCTTCCTCAAGGAGGAGCTGACGGGCGCGGGCTACGGCACGGCCGGTCACATCATGACGGTCATCGGCTTCACCCCCGAGGGCGATGTGATCGCGAACGATCCGGCGTCGCCGAGCAACGAGGCAGTGCGCCGCGTCTACAAGCGCCGGGAGTGGGAGAACATCTGGCTCCGTACGAAGCGCCACAACGCGAACGGGAAGGTGGTGCCCGGAACGGGCGGCGTCTGCTACATCTACTGGCCCGCCCAGCCCACAACCACCCAGCAACGCGCACTCGAAGCGGTGGGCATCAGCTGACGCACGGTGCGTCGGCCCTCCAGTGCCGGCCCGGGACCCCCACCAGGCCGTACAGCACCCGCACCGGCCCCCGCCCCGGCAGCAGCACCACACCCGCCAGCACTGCGAAGAGCCCCAGCCCGGCCGCCCACCCCAGCGCACGTACGAGCAGACTCGCGGCCAGCGCCCCGGCGAACGGCAGGCCGTAGACCCCGGCGGCCGCCACGGCGACGGCCACGACGCGCGGCACCTTGCGGTCCTCGTCCGCGCCCGGCAGCCGCCACCCCTCCACCAGCCAGCCGATCTCGGTGAGCAGCATGGTCCCGATGACGGCCGTACCCAGGACCAGCAGCGCGAGGAACGTCCCCGACGTCAGGAAGTCCAGGACGTTGTTGACGACGCTCTCGCGGGGCCAGTCGGTGTATGCGCCCGCGCCGGTGGTCAGCAGCCGCCGGTAGCCGTTCCCGTCCCAGCCGTGGATCAGCGTGCCGAAGAGCAGGAAGTAGCCGCCCACGGCCTGCAGGTACGCCCAGTACCCCGCCCCCACCAGCACGAAGACCCGGGCCGCCAGGAATCCGAGCAGCGTGGCGACGACGATCCCGCCGGCGTAGAACAGCACGAAGCCGGCCCACAGGCCGTCGTGCCCGCGCGCCACGTGCATGGTCGCCCAGGACGGGTTCTGCCAGAGCAGGAAGAGCCCGGACGGCACCATCAGGACCGACGCGAAGAGCAGCGTGAGTGCGAGATACGGATCGGCCGCGCGACTGCGTGTCCGTACGCCCTCGCCCTGTACCGACCGCTCCCACCACTGGAGCTGGCGGCCCGCCGACAGTGCGAAGGTGGCCCCGACCGCGTACGCCCAGAAGAGCGCCGCCTGGATCTGGATCACGACGCCTCCAGGGTCAGTCCGTCCGTGACGATCACGTCCGATGTGACGAGGGCCTGCTCGGCGCTGACGTCGGTCATGAAGACGAAGGGCGGCACCACGGGGGGCACGGGCAGGCCGTCCGGGGTGAAGGTGAGGCAGAGCACCCCCTGCAGGCAACCGCTGAACTTGGTGAGGTAGAGGGTGACGTTGCCGCTCAGGTCCAGGGTGTCCGCGCCGAGGGCCAGTTCGTCGCGGCCGTCGCGGGTCCTGAGGCGGTAGTCGGTGAGGGACGCCGACCGCATCTTGAGCACCATCGCCTTCACGGGCCCGTCGGCCGTCGGCACCTCCCGTACCCCCGCGATCAGAAAGCCCTCGGGGGCGAAAAGCGTGGTGGTCACGGTCGGCGGCGTCCGGGGCGCGACGATCGGGCCAGGCGCCGGTGCCTTCCCGACCGGCGTCCCGCCGAACGTCGCGGCCAGCAGCACCACGGGCAGCGCGGCCGCGAGCGTGCGCGGCCCGTGCCCGTCCCGCATCGGCACCCCCTGCTCGGCCTCCTCGTCCCGTACGGGCGTCCAGCCGAAGCCCATCGCACTGCCCGCGATCCCGAGGCCCATGCCGACCAGGAAGCCGCCCAGGTTGGTCGCGGCGAAGGACAGTACGGACAGGATCAGCGCGTTGATGCTGACGTAATGCCGGGTGTGCGGCAGGAACCACAGGAACAGCCCCGCGGCGATCAGCGCGAGCCCGATCCCGATCGCCGCGAGCCCGCCGAGCCCGAGACTCACCAGCACGGTCAGCGGCGACAGCGGGATGAGCAGCAGCTCGGCGCCGCCCAGCATCAGCAGCAGCCCGCCCCAGAACGGGCGGGTCCGCCGCCAGGCGCGAAGCCTGCGCCGCCCGTCCGGGTACGGCAGCCGGTCGTCCAGCCATCCCCTGGCCGGATGGGTCAGAAGCACTTCTTGCCGTCCAGGCTCACATCGATGCTGAGCCCCTTCAGCCGGAAGTTCCCGCCGGTCGCGGACCAGGCGTGCGACTTCACGCCCGAGACCTCGATGTCCCCGGCCTGGAGCCCGAACTTCCCGGTCTCGCCCTTGACGCCCGGCACCTGGTCGAGGGTCGAGGCGTCCCGGCCGATCTGCGCCGTGCCGAAGCGGGCGTCGCCGACCAGGTCCTCGGCGTCGATGACCAGACTGCTGGCCGTCACCTCACCGGCCTTGCCGCCCGCCGTCAGCTTGAAGACGACCTTCCCGACCGGGGTGCCGATCTCGGCGGCCTGGCAGATGTCGCTGAGCCGTGCGTCCCCGATGCCAAGCAGAGCGACGGGATGGCCCTTGCCGTCCGCCGACCGGTCCGTCTGTACGTAACTGGACAGGCCCTGGCTGGTCAGCTTCCCCGACGACACCTGGAAACTCGTGCCGGACACGGCGAACGACGCGGCCAGGGCGCCCTCGCCCATCATGGCGGCCATCATCCCGACGGCGAGGACCGCCGGCATCGCGACGACCGCGGTCTTCTTCCATGCCGTTCTGCCTTCGACCCCAGCAGTCGGCTTCTTGGCTGCGCTGTTGGCTGCGCTCATTTTTTCGTTCCTCCCGTACGTCGTCCGTGCGCAGGGGAAGTGCGTGGCAGAGCACCTTCAGGACGGCGCAGAAAGGGAGTTGGCGCAGGTCTGCCATACTGCGGAGATCCTGTGGCAGTTGGAGACTAGGGCCGAATTTGAATATTAGTCAACAGCGCGGTTCCACCGAGCGTTCGCAGGTGCGCCGCGCCGAACTCATCGCGACCGGACGGAAGTTGTTCGCCGACACGTCGTACGACGCACTGTCGATGGACGACATCGCCCGGCACGCGGGCGTCGCCAAGGGCTTGATCTACTACTACTTCAAGAGCAAGCGCGGCTACTACCTCGCCATCATCGAGGAGTCCGTGGCCGACCTCGTCGCGCGCGCCGGCAGCGACACCGACCTCCCGCGCACCGAGCGCGTCCAGCGCACCATGGACGGCTACCTGCGCTACGCCCAGCACCACCAGGCTGCGTACCGCACGATCGTCACGGGCGGCGTCGGCTTCGACAGCCAGGTCCAGGCGATACGCGACGCGGTGCGCGAGGAGCTGATCGCCACCATCGCGGAGGGGGCGTACGGCCGCCGCGACATCCCACTTGTCGCCCGCTTGGCGCTGATCGGCTGGATGACCGGCGTCGAAGGGGTCACGCTGGACTGGCTGGGGCATCAGGAGCTGGAAAGGGACGAAGTGCGCGAGCTGCTCATACGGCTGCTGCGCGGCACTCTTCGTACGATCGAGGAACTGGAGCCAAGCTGCCCGGCGCCGCCCGCCACCCCGTGACGGGAGCCCTTCCATCGGGCATACTCATCCCGCCACAGCCGCTGGCCAGCGACTTCCGTGATCCGGAGGGCGCGAAGGCGGCCCGGCAGCGAGACCCGGCGGCGCCGCCACACCCTGCGCGCGCGACCGCCGCAGTGCCCGACAGGGAGGAGAGCGCCGCAATGCCCGACCGCGCCCCGGAGACGGTGGAACGTCAGCTGCCCACGGAGGAGTCCCGGGATCTGCTCGCACTCGTGCGAGACATGATCCAGCGGGAGATCGCGCCCCAGGCGGCGGCCGAGGAGGACGCCGGGCACTTCCCGCGCGAGATCTTCACTCTGCTGTCCGCATCAGGTCTGCTCGGTCTGCCGTACGACGCCGAACACGGCGGCGGGGACCAGCCGTACGAGGTCTACCTTCAGGTCCTGGAAGAGCTCGCCTCGGCCCGCCTCACGGTCGGCCTCGGCGTCAGCGTCCACAGCCTCGCCTGCCATGCCCTCGCCGGATACGGCACCAAGGAACAGCGGGCCGAACACCTGCCCGCCATGCTGGGTGGCGGCCTGCTCGGCGCCTACTGCCTCTCCGAGCCCCAGTCCGGTTCCGACGCAGCCTCGCTCCGCACCAAGGCCGTCCGTGACGGGGACAGCTGGGTCATCAGCGGTACGAAGGCCTGGATCACCCACGGAGGGATCGCCGATTTCTACACGGTCCTCGCGCGTACGGGCGGGGAGGGCGCCCGGGGCATCACGGCCTTCCTGGTGCCCGGCGACGCCGAGGGGCTGAACGCCGCGCACCCCGAGAAGAAGATGGGCATGAAGGGCTCGCCCACCGCCCAGCTCAACTTCGACGGCGTACGCATCCCGGACTCCCGCCGTATCGGCGAGGAGGGTCAAGGCTTCGCGATAGCGCTGTCCGCACTCGACTCGGGCCGGCTCGGCATCGCGGCCTGTGCGGTCGGGGTGGCGCAGGCGGCACTGGACGAGGCCGTCTCGTACGCCACCCAGCGGCAGCAGTTCGGCAGGCCGATCGCCGACTTCCAGGGCCTGCGCTTCATGCTCGCCGACATGGCCACCCAGATCGAGGCGGGCCGGGCGCTGTATCTCGCGGCGGCGCGTCTGCGGGACGCCGGGCGGCCCTTCTCGCGGCAGGCGGCGATGGCGAAGCTGTTCTGCACGGACGCGGCGATGCGGGTGACGACCGACGCCGTCCAGGTGCTCGGCGGCTACGGCTACACGCTGGACTTCCCGGTCGAGCGCTTCATGCGCGAGGCGAAGGTGCTCCAGATCGTCGAGGGGACGAACCAGATTCAGCGCATGGTCATCGCCCGCCATCTCGCCGGGCCCGAAACGCGCTGATCCGATCCGCGTCCGGCCATGCCGGGGACGCCACGAGCCGCACCCACTCGGGGTCGCGGCGTCCCGGCAGGGTCCGGCCGCTGCTCTGCCACTGGTACACGAGGGCCCGGTAGAGGGGCGGATCCGGAGCATGCGGAACCGATTCTTCGAGCGACAGGGGAGCGAGGCGCCGGCGTCCGTCACCGGCCTCGATGTACTGCAAGGTCATGCCTGGGCAACAGCCGCGGGGCCGTCGGGGTTATCGCACGGACCGTCCGAGCGTCCGTTCGCACAGTGACCGTACCGCTCCGGCGGTGACACGAGTATGGCCCCGGGCGCCATTCCTGACGTACCGTCATGTCCGCCGCCGGGGCCGCACCCTCCGGGCGACGCCGTATCCAGCTACGTCCGCCCAGGAGGACCGCCGTGGCCGAGGACCGCCCCATCGCGCTCGACGAATACCCCATCCACCAGGCCCCGCTGTCGATGAAGCACGTCGCGACGGGCGACCGCAACGCCTACGACCGATGCATCTTCCACCTCGTCGACCACACCGGCCGCGCCCTGCTCATCGCCGGTCTCGGCGTCTACCCGAACACCGGGGTGATCGACGCCTACGCGACCCTGCGCATCGGCGACCGGCTGCATGCCGTCCGCGCATCCGACGCCCTCACCGACGACCGTATGAACCTCTCCGTCGGCCCGCTGCGCATCACCGTCGACGAGCCGCTGCGCCGCTTCTCGCTGCACTGCGACGCCGATCCGGCGGACCCGGACTCCCTCTCGTACGACGTCACCTGGACGGCGGAGTTCCCCGCCGTATGGGAACCGCACCACGTCCAGCGGCGCGGCGACCGTCTCATGCTCGAAGGCCGCCGCTTCGTCCAGGCGGGTGGCGCCGCGGGCACGATCCGCGTGGCGGGAGAGGAGATACGCCTGGCGGCGGGGGAGTGGACCGGGACCCGCGACCGGAGCTGGGGCGTGCGGCCCATCCCCGGCGAGGACGGCGGCCGCGCCGCCGAGGAACACCGTCCGGAGGGCTTCCACTGGCTCTGGATCCCGGTGCGCTTCGACGACCGCTTCCTGATGGTGATCGCCCAGGAGGATGCCGACGGCCACCGCACCCTGAACGAAGCCCTCCTCGTGCGCGAGGGCGAACGCGACGTACAGCTCGGCTGGCCGCACGCCGACATCACGTACCGCCCGGGCACCCGCCACCCCGAGCGCGCCGTCATCCACCTCACGGACCCCGCGCGCAAGCCGCTGGAGCTGGGCGTGGAGATCCTGAACTCGTCGCCGCTGGCCGTCGGCGCCGGATACCCGCCCGCGGCCGACTGGCAGCACGGCAGCTGGCAGGGCCGCGGCTGGACGGACCGGCGTACGTACGACCTGTCCGACCCCACCGCGCACCCCATGGCCGCGTACGGCGTCACCGACCACGCCGCCCGCTTCACCCTGGACGGGCGGATCGGCCACGGCATCTTCGAACACGGCACCTTCGGCCGTCACGACCCGAGCGGCTTCACCGGCTATGACTCGGTCGCCGGCTAGCCGCCCGGGCCGCCGCATCACCTCAGAGGACGAAGACGCTCTGCGCGGTCTCCGTGCAGTACGTCTCTCCGGGGTAGACCAGCCAGTCGACCTCACCCGTGCAGTCGGGCCCTGTCCAGACCTCGGCGATGGCATCGGTGTGGTTGCTGCATACGGTCCGTAATCGGCGTGCGGAGGCAACTCCCCCCGCTGTGCGCTGTTCAACCCACTCACCTGCGAGTCACCCCACCCACCTGCGAGGAGCACCGCCATGGCCACCGCGCCCCGCCCCCGCACGACCACCCGCGACCCCGGAGAACTCGGCCGCCGGCTCACCGCCTGGCTTGGCACCCGGCTTCCCGGCGCCGACGTCACGGGCGTCAGCGTCCCCGAGTCCAACGGCATGTCGAGCGAGACCCTGCTCTTCGACATCGAGCACCCCGAACCGCCCCTGCGCGCCTGTGCGTTGCGGCTGGCCGCCGACCCGGACGCGTACACCATCTTTCCCACGTACGACATGGCTCGCCAGCACCGCACCATGAGCCTGGTCGCGGAGCACACGGATCTGCCCGTGCCCTGTGTGCTCTGGCTGGAGGAGGACCCTGAGCCGCTGGGGGCGCCCTTCTTCGTCATGGAGCGCGCCGAGGGCCGTGTGCCGCCGGACGTCATGCCCTATACGTACGAAGGGAACTGGCTGCACTCCGCCACCGACGCGCAGCGCGCCCGCCTCGAAGAGGCCTCGGTCTCGCTGATCGCCCGGCTGCACGACCAATTTCCCGTGAAGGAGGCGGAATTCCTTGCCGCGCCCGGTGAGGGAAGCGCACTGCGCCGCCATGTCGAGGCCCAACGCGCCTACTACGACTGGGTAGTGGCAGGGCTGCCCGCCTCCCCGCTCATCGAGCGCGGCTTCGACTGGCTGGCGGAGCACTGGCCCGACGACGAGGGCGAACCGGTGCTCAACTGGGGCGACGCACGCATCGGAAACGTCATCTACGACGGCTTCGAGCCGGCGGCCGTACTCGACTGGGAGATGGCGGCCGTCGCCCCGCGCGAGGTCGACCTCGGCTGGACGGTCTATCTCCACCGCTTCTTCCAGGACCTCACGGTGAGTTTCGGCCAGCCGGGCCTGCCGGACTTCCTGCGCCGCGACTCCGTCGAGAGGCGTTACGCCGAACTGACCGGCCACACGCCCCGCGACATGGAGTTCTACACGCTGTACGCCGCCCTGCGGCACGCCGTCGTGATGCTGCGCGTCGCCTACCGGCAGGTGCACTTCGGTGAGGTCCTGGTTCCCGCGGACCCGGACGCGATGATCCTGCACCGGGCGTCGCTCGACGCGATGGTCCGGGGAACGTACTGGAGTGAGCCCTGACTTCAGGCAGCGTGCCGCAGCTGCGCCTTGACGGGACGCGAGCCCGGACCGCCGACGTGCGAGAAGGGCTGCGTCCGCCAGTCCAGCTCCTGAGGGAGCGTCAACAGCAGTGCGGTGTCCTGCTCCTGGACCTCCAGTGTCTCGTCGGCGGGCTTCGCGTCCGCCGCCGGGCGGCCGGTGCCCGCGCATGCCGTGAGCACGAACGGGTTCCACGGAGTGGGGCACTTCGCGTGCTCGGGCAGGACGGTCTCGTCCGCCAGCAGCGCGATCGGCTGGACACAGTCCGGGCAGATCACCCGGTACATCTCAAAAGTGTCGTAGTCGTCGAGAAGATCATCGTCGTCGACGGATTCAACAGGCTCCGGTTCAGTACGTCCGGTGCGCTTCAGGCTCTGCATGGAGACACTCCCCCTCGGGTGGGCCGACAAGGCGCTGCGGCCTCGACCACAGCAACCAATTCCCGCCGCACACGCGCGGTAACCGCGCAGCCGCCGTGGACACGGTCGCAGGCCTGTGGCATTCGTCACATGCCGCCCGCAGGTGCCCGCCGGGGGAGCCCCAGGCTGTGCCTGGAGCGCTCAGGGGCATAGGTTGATCCGCTATGGAGGAGCTGGATCGTCAGATCGTGGATTTGCTCGTCAAGGACGGGCGGATGAGCTACACCGACCTGGGCAAGGCCACGGGCCTGTCCACGTCGGCCGTGCACCAGCGGGTGCGCCGGCTCGAACAGCGGGGCGTCATCCGCGGCTATGCCGCCGTTGTCGACCCCGAGGCCGTCGGGCTGCCGCTCACCGCGTTCATCTCGGTGAAACCGTTCGACCCCAGCGCCCCCGACGACATCTCGGAACGCCTCGCGGGCGTCCCCGAGATCGAGGCGTGCCACAGCGTGGCGGGCGAAGAGAACTACATCCTCAAGGTGCGCGTCGCCACCCCGCTCGAACTGGAGCACCTGCTGACCCGCATCCGCTCCTTGGCCGGCGTGTCCACCCGTACGACCGTGGTCCTCTCCACCCCGTACGAGGCCCGCCCGCCGCAGGTCTGACCCCGGGCACAGAACACCCCGTCCGAGGGGCGAGACTGGTCCCCATGACCGAGCACAACGCCCCCCGGGCCGAACACCGCACCGTGCTGCTGCGCGGTGGAGACGTCCACAGCCCCGCCGACCCCTTCGCCACCGCGATGGTCGTCGAGCGGGGACACGTCGCCTGGGTCGGCTCCGAAGGCGCGGCCGACGCCTTCGCCTCGGGTGTCGACGAGGTGATCGACCTCGAAGGCGCCCTGGTCACCCCCGCCTTCACGGACGCACATGTGCACACCACGTCCACCGGTCTCGCCCTCACCGGCCTCGACCTGTCCGGCGCGCGCTCCCTCGCCGACGCGCTGGATCTCGTACGGGCCCATGCCGCGGCCACTCCGGCCGGCCAGATTCTTCTCGGCCACGGCTGGGACGCCACCCGCTGGCCCGAGCAGCGCCCCCCGTCCCGCGGCGAACTCGACGAAGCGGCGGGCGGACGGCCGCTGTACCTGCCCCGGGTCGACGTCCACTCGGCCGTCGTCACCACTGCCCTCCTCGACCTCGTCCCCGGCGTCACAGCGCTGACCGGCTACCACCCGGACGCCCCGCTCACGGCCGCCGCCCACCACGCCGTACGCGCCGCCGCCCACGGCGCCGTCACGCCTCAGCAGCGCGCCGAGGCGCAGCGCGCGGCGCTCGCCCGCGCCGCGTCGCTCGGCATCGGTACGGTCCACGAGTGCGCGGGCCCCGAGATCTCCGACGAGCAGGACTTCACCGGCCTGCTGAAGCTGGCCGCCGAGGAGCCGGGTCCGCGAGTCTTCGGCTACTGGGCGGAACGCGTCGCAGATGCGAAGGACGCCGAGCGGATCCGGGAACTCGGCGCGATCGGCGCGGCCGGAGACCTCTTCGTCGACGGCTCGCTCGGCTCCCACACGGCCTGCCTGCACGCCCCGTACGCCGACGCCGCGCACACCGGCACCGCCCACCTCGATGCCGCGGCCGTCGCCGCCCACGTCACCGCCTGCACGGAGGCCGGACTGCAGGCGGGCTTCCACGCCATCGGTGATGCCGCGATCAGCTCCGTCGTCGACGGCGTGCGCGCCTCGGCGCAGAAGCTCGGCCTCGCCCGGATCCGCGCCGCCCGCCACCGCGTCGAGCACGCCGAGATGCTCACCCCGGCCACCATCGCGGCCTTCGCCGACCTGGGACTGACTGCCTCTGTCCAGCCCGCTTTCGACGCGGCCTGGGGCGGCGACGAAGGGATGTACGCGCAGCGCCTGGGCGTCGAGCGGGCCCGTACGCTCAACCCGTACGCCGACCTGCTGCGCGCCGGCGTGCCGCTGGCCTTCGGCTCCGACAGCCCGGTCACTCCGCTCGACCCGTGGGGCACTGTCCGGGCGGCGGCCTTCCATCGCACGCCCGAGCACCGGGTGTCCGTACGCGCCGCCTTCACCGCGCACACGCGCGGCGGCTGGCGGGCAGTCGGCCGCGACGACGCGGGCACGCTCGTGCCCGGAGCTCCCGCCGACTATGCGGTCTGGCGGGCGGACGAACTCGTGGTGCAGGCCCCGGACGACCGGGTGGCCCGCTGGTCGACCGACCCGCGCTCCGGTACGCCCGGCCTGCCCGATCTCACTCCGGGCGCCGAACTCCCGGTCTGTCTGCGTACGGTGGTTTTCGGACAAACAGTTTTCGTACACCCGGACGAGTGATGTGCGCGGGGCGCGTACCGCCGATCGGTGTTCCCAGGGGTCTTCCTGCCACTTGCGTATCTTCGGCACTGACCTGGTGATTTGGGCAAACACCGCAGGTCACACGACTGTTGACAGAAAGCGGCCAGCGGCGGGTAGGTTCGGCCGAGTCCACCGCAGGATGTCCGACCGGCAAACCTCCACGCAGTCGTCGAACGCCGCTGGGTCATGGGGTGGTGTGCCGCACGGGCGCACCAGCACTCGGAGCCAGGTTCAGCGCCCGCGCCTCGGGGGCGAGGGAAGGTTTCAGCCGGGAGGGTGTCCCCTCCTGCTCTCGCGAGCTCGGGGGAGGGTGTGACCCGGGTGGGGCCCGGATGTTCAGTAGACAACGGCTCTCGGCCGACCCGCAGCCGGCGGGTCCGAGGTCGGCCCGAAGGACGCCGGGCCCCGATCCGCAGAAACGAATTTCTGTTTTCCCCGATTTCCCCGGTTTCCCCGGTATCGGGAAGCCTTCCGTGCGGGCCCGCGGAGCACGATCGCTATGGTGGTGCATCTGTGTACGGACATTAAGGGGCAGCAGTGAACGACGGCGGTCAGAGGCGTTACGGCCCGCTCGGCAGAGCCTTGGTGATCATTCCGACCTACAACGAGGCCGAGAACATCAAGCCGATCGTCTCCCGGGTGCGCTCCGCGGTGCCCGACGCGCACGTCCTCGTGGCCGACGACAACAGCCCCGACGGCACCGGCAAGATCGCGGACGAGATCGCGGTCGGCGACGACCAGGTCCACGTCCTGCACCGCAAGGGCAAGGAGGGGCTGGGTGCGGCCTACCTGGCGGGCTTCCGCTGGGGCATCGAGCACGGTTACGGCGTACTCGTGGAAATGGACGCCGACGGCTCCCACCAGCCCGAGGAACTGCCCCGCCTGCTGACCGCCCTCAAGGGCGCCGACCTGGTCCTCGGCTCGCGCTGGGTGCCCGGTGGCCGCGTCGTCAACTGGCCCAAGCACCGCGAGATGCTCTCCCGCGGCGGCAGCACGTACTCGCGGGTGCTCCTCGGTGTCCCGATCCGCGACGTCACGGGCGGCTTCCGGGCCTTCCGAGCGGAGACCCTGGAAGGGCTCGGGCTCGAAGAGGTCGCGTCCCAGGGGTACTGCTTCCAGGTCGATCTCGCCCGCCGCGCGGTCGAAGCCGGATACAACGTCGTCGAAGTGCCCATCACCTTTGTGGAACGTGAACTGGGCGACAGCAAGATGAGCCGTGACATCGTCGTCGAGGCGCTGTGGCGGGTGACCGCCTGGGGCATCGGCTCCCGGGCGAACAAACTCCTGGGCCGCAAGCCCTCCTCCTGATCTCTTACGCCGTCCAGGCGCCCCGCCAGGCACACTGGAGGCATGACGACCGGCTCACCGACCCCGACAGCTCCCGGGCGCTCGCGCGCCCGCACCTTCGCACCTCTTGGCGTCGCCGTCTGGCTGGTGCTTGAGATCTGGCTGCTGACCGTAGTGGCCGACGCCGCCGGCGGACTCACCGTCCTGGCGTTGCTGATCGCGGGCGTCGTGCTCGGCGCCGTGGTTATCAAGCGGGCCGGCCGCCGCGCCTTCAAGAACCTCACCGAGACCCTCCAGCAGCAGCAGTCGGGCGTGACGCCGGCCCAGCGCGAGGGCAGCAGCGGCAATGGCTTCCTGATGCTGGGCGGCCTGCTGCTGATGCTGCCCGGACTGATCTCTGACGTGGCGGGGCTGCTGTTCCTCGTGCCGCCCGTCCGCTCGCTGCTCGGCAGGTACGCCGAACGGTCGCTGGAGCGCAGGATGCGCGCGGCGACTCCCGGCAGCCTGGGCGACGCCTTCCAGCAGGCCCGTATTCACCGCCCGGACGGCAAGGTCGTACAGGGTGAGGTCATCAGGGAGGACGGGGCGCCCGCGCCGCGCCGGGACGACGGACCCAGGCCGCCGATCGCCCCGTGATCAGGTGATCAGGCGCGATCGGGACAAGGATCTTGGGCCAGGACCATGGGCCCGGAGATCACGGGCCGGAAATGAAACAAGAGCCGCGGGGGTGTGACACAGACTCGCTGTGTCACACCCCCGCGGCTCTTGCCGTTGTGCTGACTGCCGTCAGGCGCAACGCCGAAGCATTACGCGGACTTGCGGCTGTCCCGCGGATGCACCGCAATGTTCATGGCGCCTGAACGCAGTACCGCAAGCCTCTCGGCCAGGACCTCTTCGAGCTCCTCGCGGGTGCGCCTCTCCATGAGCATGTCCCAATGCGTACGCGCGGGCTTGCCCTTCTTCTCCTCAGGCCCGTCGCCGTCTACAAGGAGTGCCTGGGCGCCACACGCCTTGCACTCCCACTCCGGCGGAATTTCTGCCTCAACCGAGAACGGCATCTCAAATCGATGTCCGTTCTGGCATGCGTACTCCACCGCCTGGCGCGGGGCCAGATCGATGCCGCGGTCCGTCTCGTAGCTGGTAACCACAAGTCGCGTGCCGCGGAGAGCTCGCTCACTCATGAATCGTGCCTCCCGGGCTTGTCGCCCACAGGACAGGTGTCGCTGTCGTCGTCATCCGGTCAACGTCCGGTCGGCGGTAAAGATTCCCGTTGCGGGTCATGCGTCGCCCGTCGTGCCGCCCCTTGTTGTACCCACCAGTGCCCGGTTTGTCACTTCTGGCAGCAGATGTCACCCAGCGTTGTCGATGTCCGAGCGCGCAGTAACGGTCCGCCTGGCAGGCCAAAGGCGTACACTACCGGCCTTTCACTTCAAGCACTAAATCCGCTCCGGTACGGGGTTTCCAGCCGCCTCCACGGCCCGCCGTACGGGCACCCGTGCGAGCAGTACGAAGCCCAGCGCGAAGAAGGCCACGAGAGAGATGATCGCATCCCGATAACTGCCGGTCAGCTGGTACGCGAGGCCGAAGACCAGCGGCCCCAGCCAGCTCATTCCCCGGTCGCTCATCTCGTAGGCCGAGAAGTATTCGGCCTCCTTGCCGCGCGGCACCAGATGGGAGAAGAGCGAGCGGGACAGGGCCTGGCTGCCGCCCAGCACCAGCCCGATCGCCGACGCCAGGGCGAAGAACCAGACCGGAGCCCCGGCCGGCAGGAAGTAGCCCGCGCCGATCGTCAGCGTCCAGGCGGCGAGGGAGCCGAGGATCGTGCGCTTGGCTCCGAAGCGCTGAGCCAGCCGGCCCATGCCCAGCGCGCCCGCCACCGCGAGCACCTGCACCAGCAGGATGGCGGTGATGAGCGTGGTCTGGTCGAGGCCCAGCTCCTCGGACCCGTAGATCGAGGCCTGCGAAATGACCGTCTGTACACCGTCGTTGTAGACCAGATAGGCCAGCAGGAAGGACAGCGTCAGCGGATGGCGGCGCATGTCCTTGATCGTCGCGACCAGCTGGCGCCACCCCGCACCGACCCGGCCCGCGGCCTGCGGCTCGCTCCGCTCCACCCTGCGGTCGCGCAGCCGGCGCAGGGGTACGAGCGTAAAGGCGCCCCACCACAGACCGGCTGAAGCGAGGCAGATCCGTACTGCGGTCCCCTCCGAAATCCCGAAGCTCTCATGGCCGGAATAGAGGACGAGATTGAGGACGAGGACGAAGGCGCCCGATGTGTAGCCGAACGCCCAGCCCCGTGACGAGACTCTGTCGCGCTCCTCCGGCTCGGCGATCTGAGGGAGATAGGCGTTGTAGAGCACCATCGCGACGGACTGGGAAGCGTTGGCGACGATCAGCAGGAACGCACCCAGCAGATAGCGCTCCCCGTCCAGGAAGAACATGCCCGCTGTAGCGGTCGCCCCCAGGTACGCGGCGGCGGCGAGCAGCGGCTTCTTTCTGCCCGTACGGTCCGCGACCGCGCCCACCAGAGGCATGACCAGAACGGCCACAACGACCGATACAGAGACGGTGTACGCGAAGAGAGAGCCGGCCCGCACCGGGATGCCCAGCGGATGGACGAAGCCCTCGGCGTCGGCGGCCGCCTTGGCGACCGTCGTCAGGTAGGGGCCGAGGAAGACGGTGAGCACGCTCGTCGAGTAGACGGAGCAGGCGAAATCGTAGAAATACCAGCCCTGTTGCTCGCGTTTGCGGCCGGTGGCCCCGTCCGTGCGATCCACGGTGTCAGTTCTCACCGTGCGCCCCCCTACGCTCGTCCCCGTGCCGGTGCGGGCCACGGGGCGGGCGGGTCAGTTCCAGGCACCCCGCTCGGTCAGCACCGTGCGCAACGTCTCGATGTGATCCGTCATGATGCCATCCACGCCGAGGTCGAGGAGCGCCGTCATCCGGCCCGGATCGTTGATGGTCCAGACGTGGACCTGCAGGCCGAGGGCGTGCGCCGTCCGTACCAAGCGGTGGTCGACCACCCTGATGCCGTTCTGTACCTCGGGAACCTGAGCGCATACGGCGCTGCGGCGCAGGGTGGCGGGCACCGAGCGTGCGCGCAGCCACAGGCCCAGGACGCCTGTGGTGCCGTACGAGGTGGCGAGGCGGGGACCGGCGAGGCGCTGCGCCCTGGCGACGCGGTTCTCGTTGAACGACCCGACGCACACCCGGTCCCAGGCCCCGGTCCTGCGGACCAGGTCGACCAGCGGGCCCAGGGCGGGCTCCGCCTTGATGTCCACATTCCAGCGGGCGTCCGGGAACTCCTCCAGCAGTTCCTCGAAGAGGGGCAGCGGTTCGGTGCCCGCCACGCGCGCCCGGCTGACGTCCCTCCAGGGCAGCGCGGCGATGCGCCCGCGCACGTCCGTCACCCGATCGAGGGTCGCGTCGTGGAACGCGACGAGCCGGCCGTCCGCCGTGGCGTGCACATCGGTCTCGAAGTAGCGGTACCCGGACCCGGCAGCGCGCCTGAAGGCCGCCGCCGTGTTCTCAAGACCGTCACCGGCCCCGCCACGGTGCGCGAAGGCGATCGGAGCGGGGTGGTCCAGATAGGGATGGCGTACGCGAATCACCGGGGGATTATTGCGCGTTCCTGTGTATGCGTGGCGACGACCGTACTGCGGGAGCCCGGCGAGGGGACGGCGAAGAAACGCAGGAAGAACTGCGCGAGCGGTCCGATCGCGAGGGCGTAGACAACGGTCCCGGCGCCGACCGAGCCGCCGAGGACGAAACCGGCGGCGACGACGGCGACCTCTATGGCGGTACGCACGAGCCGGATGGAACGCCCGGTGAGCCGGTGAAGCCCGGTCATCAGCCCGTCGCGCGGACCCGGCCCGAAGCGGGCGGCGATGTACAGGCCGGTCGCCAGCCCGTTGAGCGCGACGCCGCCGAGCATCAGCGGAATCTGCCCGGCCAGTCCGTGCACGTCCGGCACGAGGGCCAGGGTGCCGTCCATCGCGATGCCGATCACCACGACGTTGGAAACGGTGCCGAGGCCCGGACGCTGCCGGGCCGGGATCCAGAGCAGCAGGACCGCGGCGCCCACGATGATCGACACGACTCCGATCGTCATCCCGGTCCGTTCGGCGAGCCCCTGGTGCAGCACTCCCCAGGGTTCGAGGCCGAGGCCGGCCCGTACGAGGACCGCCGAACTCACTCCGTACAGCACCAGACCGACGTACAGCTGAATCAGCCGACGGGTGAGTTCTCTGGACAAGGAGTGCTCCCTGGGTAGTGCTGGTGGACCGACACGTGACACCCTGTGGCTTGGCAGGAGATGCCATCCATGGCCAATTCGGGTTAGGTGGACTGGAAATCATGGCTCAGTGGACTTCAGCGGTCGGGGCGGCTCAGCTCGCCAGGCAGCTCAACGCCCAGCAGCCCCGCCCCGCGGGGCCCGGTACGCGCAAGCCGCCGGCCTACCGGGCCCTCGCCGACGGCATAAGGCTGCTCGTCCTGGAAGGGCGCGTTCCGGTCGCTGCCCGGCTCCCCGCCGAGCGCGAGCTCGCCGTGGCGCTGGCCGTCAGCCGTACGACCGTGGCCGCGGCCTACGAGGCGCTGCGCGCGGAGGGCTTCCTGGAGTCGCGCAGGGGAGCAGGCAGCTGGACCGCCGTCCCGGCCGGAAATCCGCTGCCCGCCCGGGGCCTCGAACCCCTGCCGCCCGAGTCCCTCGGCTCGGTGATCGACCTCGGCTGCGCCGCCCTGCCCGCGCCCGAGCCGTGGCTCACGCGCGCGGTCCAGGGCGCCCTGGAGGAGCTGCCGCCGTACGCGCACACCCACGGCGACTACCCGGCGGGCCTGCCCGCGCTGCGCGAGATGCTCGCCGACCGCTACACCGCGCGCGGCATCCCCACGATGCCCGAGCAGATCATGGTGACCACGGGTGCGATGGGTGCGATCGACGCGATCTGCCATCTCTTCGCGGGCCGCGGCGAACGCATCGCCGTCGAGTCGCCGTCGTACGCCAACATCCTTCAGCTCATGCGCGAGGCGGGCGCCCGCCTGGTGCCCGTCGCCATGGCCGAAGGGCTCTCGGGCTGGGACCTGCCGCGCTGGCGCCAGGTCATGCGCGACGCCGCCCCCCGTCTCGCGTACGTCGTCGCGGACTTCCACAACCCGACCGGCGCCCTGGCCGACGACGAGCAGCGTCGCGGTCTCGTCGACGCGGCGCGCTCGGCAGGGACCGTACTCGTCGTCGACGAGACCATGTCGGAGCTGTCCCTGGACCTGGACGAGGGCGTCGGCATGCCGCGGCCGGTCTGTGCCTTCGACCCGGCGGGCAGCACGGTCCTGACGGTGGGCTCCGCGAGCAAGGCGTTCTGGGCGGGCATGCGCATCGGCTGGGTCCGGGCGTCGCCCGACGTGATCCGCAGTCTGGTGGCGGCGCGCGCGTACGCCGACCTCGGGACGCCGGTTCTCGAACAGCTGGCCGTCACCTGGCTGATGAGCACGGGCGGTTGGGAGCAGGCCGTGGACATCCGCCGTACCCAGGCACGGGAGAACCGCGACGCGCTCGTGGCGGCGGTTCGCAGGGAGCTGCCCGACTGGGAGTTCGACGTGCCGCGCGGCGGGCTTACGCTCTGGGTCCGTACCGGCGGGCTTTCCGGATCCCGGCTGGCAGAGATGGGCGAGCGGGTCGGCGTACGGGTGCCTTCAGGGCCGCGTTTCGGTGTCGACGGGGCCTTCGAGGGGTATGTGCGGCTGCCGTTCACCGTGAGCGGCCCGGTGGCGGACGAGGCCGCGGTGCGTCTGGCGGCGGCCGCGAGGCTGGTGGAGAGCGGGGCGAGCTCCGGTTCGGAAACGCCGCGGACCTTCGTCGCCTGACAGGTCGTCGGAGGAGGCCGCTCGGGAGGCTTGAGAGGTCGCTTGCCGGGGGCTCAGCCCTCGGCAGGCACCGGTTCCGGTCCGTGGACCGGGGCCTGGCCCTGGGCCGGAGTCTGACGTCCCGGGCCGGGCCGCGGCTCGGGCGGCTCCGGCTCCAGCTCCGACTCCAGCTCAGGCTCCAGCTCAGGCTCCAGCTCAGGCTCCAGCTCCGGCGGTACCTGGTACTCGGGGAGCAGGTCGAGTACGGCCTGCCGGTGCGCCTCGCTCGTCGCGTCGTCGTAGGGGTCGGGCGTCGCCGGGACCTGGAGCCGCATCACAGGCCCGGTGCCCAGCCGCGCGTAGCCCCGGCCGGGCGGCACGTCGCGGGTCGGTGTGGTGTGCGGCGGCGCTCCCAGTACGGCTTCCACCTGGGCGGGGGTTGCCGGGCCGAGCACCGCACGGGCGCGCGTGTGCGTCCGTACGCTCTCGCTGAGGGCTTCCATCGTGTCGAACTGCTCGGCCACCACCACCGTCACATTCGCGGCCCTGCCGTGCCGCAGTGGCACTTGGAGCAGCTCCTGGGGGTCGGTGCGGCCGTCGGCCGCGGCCAGATGACCGAAGACGCTCGGCCGGTCCAGCAGGACCCACAGCGGCCGTCTGGTGTCGTCGGGCGCCGGATGCCCCGCCTGGCGGGCCCGGTTCGAGGCGATGAGCCGCCGCTCCGTCTCGTGCGCGGCCCACTCCAGGCTGGCCAGCGCCCCTGCCAGGCCGCATTCGACGGCCAGTACGCCTCTGCGCCCGGTGAGGCAGGCGTACTCGCCGGTGCCGCTGCCCTCGACGATCACGACGTCGCCGTGCTGGAGGGCCTGCAGTGCGATCGAGCGCAGCAGACTGGTCGTACCGCTCCCGGGCTGTCCGACGACGAGAAGGTGCGGCTCCGTCGAGCGCGTACCCGTCCGCCAGATCACCGGGGGAGCGTCATTCGTCTTGTCTCCGTGAGTGACCGGCACGGTGCGCTGGACCGCGTCGGCGTCGGTGAAGCCCAGCACGGTCTCACCGGGTGCGGTGACGAAACGCTGTGCCGCGATGGAGGTGGGGAGTCCGGGGAGCACCGTCATGAGCAGCAGGTTGCCCTCCTCGTCCCAGTCGAAGTGGTACTCGCGGCCGCGGCCCGACTTGGCGTGCAGGAGCTGCTCGATGCGCCGGCGGCTCGCGGCTTCGCCGTCGGTGAAGTGCGCCGGGTACTGCACGAGGAGCCGGACGAGCCGTCCGTCCTCGAAGGCGTACTCGCAGAAGGCCTTGTCCCACTCGCCGCCGTGGGCGAACAGAGGGCTGGGGTCGTCGGCCACCGAGAAGTACGGGACGAGCGCTTCGTAAATGGCGCGGAGCCGGTCGGTCTCGGCCGGGTTGGGACCGGCGTGCACCGCGATGTATCCCCGTCCCTTCCAGGCGGCCGCGCCCATCACCGTAATCAGGGCGAGCAGCGGCCCGTACGGGATGAGCGCGACCACCAGGACGATCGCCGCCACCAGAAATAGCGCGGAACCACGCCGCTCCTTGGGCGTATCGGTCCATTTGCGCCGGCCGGCGGCGGTCAGCTGCCGCAGGCCACGGGTGATGACGATGAGCGGATGGAGGACGTCGGTGGCGCTGTCGGCTGCAGTGCGCGCGATCTCGCGACTGCGGGTGATCGAAGCACTGCCGCTGCTCAGAATGCGGGGGAGTGGACGAATTCGCCGGGCCACTTCGGTCTCCTGGATGTGTTGAAGCGGTTACGGCAGGTCAGAACTTGATCCCGCCCAGAAGGCTGGCGAGGCTGGCGCCCCCTGCCTTGATACTCGGGGCGATCGCCGTACCCGCGAGGTAGAAGCCGAACAGTGCGCAGACGAGCGCGTGGGACGCCTTGAGGCCGTCTTTCCGAAAGAACAGAAAGACGATGATTCCAAGCAGCACGACGCCTGAGATGGACAGGATCATGTGGGTCTCCTGGTTGATGGGGACAGTCACCCTGAGTTCTTCCAGGCTCACAGCATGTATCTATACGGCAAAAGGTGCAAATGGGTTACTTGTCGGTTTTTTCACTGGACTGGCCGATCTTGGTCCGCTCGCGTGGATCTTTGCCGCAGGTGGGCCGGGTCATGTCGTCCGACGGGCAGTACCCTGACGATTCACTCGTACGGCGCTGCTGCCGTACGCACAGGTCACAGCAGTGAACGGCAGAGGAGGGCGGTCCGTCCGATGAGCGAAACCCCGGATCCCGAAGTGGTCGAACTGGCTACGAAGATCTTCGACCTGGCACGCCAGGGAGAGGCCGAGGCGCTTGCCGCGTACGTCGACGCAGGCGTATCCGCGAACCTCACCAACGACCGGGGTGACTCCCTCGTGATGCTCGCCGCCTACCACGGCCACGCGGCGGCGGTGGACGCGCTGCTCGCCCGCGGCGCCGACCCGGACCGGGCCAACGACCGCGGCCAGACGCCGCTCGCCGGCGCGGTCTTCAAGGGCGAGGACGCGGTGATCCGCGCCCTCCTGAGCGGCGGGGCCGACCCGGCCGCCGGAACGCCGTCAGCGCTGGACACGGCGCGCATGTTCGACAAGAAGGACGTGCTGGAGCTGTTCGGCGCCCAGTGAGCGCCGCCGCCGCGGGGCGCCGTAAATGTGGTCGCGTCGGCGAAATGGCTGGGTCATCATGACGTCGGATTCACATGCACGAGGTAAGGGCAGAAGTTGCCGGACCACGGGAATGTGAGCGGGCCCGCTCCGGGCCCACCGACGAGAGGCAGAGGAAAATGGTCTACACCGAGCACGAGACGACGACGGACGGCCGGACATGTTGTCGCGCGGCCTAGACACGGCACGTCCCCGGTTGCGTCGACAGCTTGATGTGAGGCTTTTCCCATGTTCGATCCAGTCATAGCGCCGAGCGGCACCTTGCTCGGCCTCCTGCAGAGGGGCCGCGGCGACGGCACGCTGCACGCGCTTGCCGCGCCCCGCTCCGAAGCGCTCGCGGCCCTCAGCCACTGTGTTCTCGACGACCCCCGCCACGACTGGCAGGTCGAGAACCGCTCCCTGTACTACGCGCGCCTCTATCTGGATCTCGACGGTGGGCTCGAATCGATCGAGCAGCACCTCTTCCACCCCGAGGACCTCGTCGACTCCGACGAGGCCAGAACCGGCCTCGCACTCGCCGTCCTCGGCCACCTCGCCTCGTACGGCAGGAACGACGCCCTCGTGCTGCTGCGGCGGTATGCCAGGACCGGTGCCAACTGGGCCTGGGCCTTGGACGAGCTCGCCCTGCGCGACGACGACGCCGGACTGCGCGGCCTCGCCGTGCCCGTCCTCGACCGATTCCCCGCGACCCCGCAGGGCGAGGCCGAACTGGCCGCCGCCGTACGGGACGCCTACGAGCCCCGGCCCTGGCGCCTGTGGGCGGAGGATCCGCGCGAAACGGTCGGCGCCCGAGTGCGGGCGGCGGGCGAGCGGGGATCGTTCGACCGCTGGCAACGACAGATGCGGCCGACCGGGCCCCGCCCCGGCTGGAGCGTCCAGGCCGTATTCGACTGGGCACAGCAGGGCCTCGACCGGGGTACGCCGCTCCATGTGCCGGCCGCCCGATGTCTGACCGCCGTGGCGGGACCCTCCGACCGCGCGGCGATCGTCGAGGCCGCCCGCAGCGGCCAGGACGGGGCGCGCAGCACCGCGCTGCACTACCTCGCTGAATCACGGGACCCTGCCGTCCTCGACCTGATCGAAGCGGGCGCGCAGGACCTCTCACGTACGGTCGCGGACGCCGCGGTCGCCGCCTTCGAGCGGATGTGCGGCGACGACGCGGTGGACCGGGCCCGTGGGTGGGTCCACCGTCCCGACACCCTCGGCGCATCGGCGGCCGGCGTGCTCGCCTGCCGGGGCGGGGCACAGGACGCCCCGCTCGTACTCGGCGCGCTGCGGGAGACCGTACGGTCCGACGGGCCGGACGCACCGCTCCTGTGGACCCTGGTCGACGGGGCGGGCCGGCTCGGCATCTGTGCCGCCGCACCCGTACTGCGACACATCTACCGGGAGACCGCCTCCTCGCACCTGCGCGGCCGCGCGGCGCGCGCCCTGGCCGCTACCGACCCCTCCTACGCCACGGGCTTCGCCGTCGAGTGCCTGTGGGACTGCGAGGAAACCACCAGAGAAGTCGCGGCACTTCACGCCGAGACAGGCGACGCACGCGTGGCGGAGAGACTGCGGCGACTGGCCGCCGACCCGGCCGAGGAGGCCGAGGTACAGACCGCCGTACGCAGCAGGATCGGGCCCGACGCGCCCGCTCTCTGAGCGGGCGCTACGGGGGGCGCCGAGCGGGCGCTAAGGGCCGGCCTCGGCCCGGCGGCGAGCGGGCTACGGGCACGGGGGCCAAACGCTCATAGGACGTTCCCCGCACGGAAAGATCCAAGTCGGCCGGGCCACTCCCGGCGGGACGACAACACGGATATGCGTGTCGCCATCGTCACCGAGTCCTTCCCGCCCGACGTCAACGGCGTTGCCCACTGCGCCCTGCAAACCGCCCGGCACCTCGCCGCCCGCGGTCATGACCCGCTCGTCATAGCCCCGGCCACTGCGTCCGGGACAGGCTCAAGATCCGCCTCAAGATCCGGCTCAGGATCTGGATCCGGCTCCGGATGGGGCTCTGTGGCCGGCTCAGGACCCGGCCACGAAAACGGGCCGCCGTACCCCGTAGTGCGCGTGCCCTCCCTTCCGCTGCCCGGCTATCCGCAGGTACGGGTGGCGCTGCCCAGCCGTAGGGTGGCCGCTGCACTCACCGCGCACCGGGCCGAACTGGTTCACCTGGCCGGCCCGTTCGTCCTCGGCGTGCGCGGGATGGCGGCCGCCGCCCGGCTGGGCATACCGGCCGTCGCCGTCTACCAGACCGACCTCGCCGGCTATGCCCGTACGTACATGGGAACGGGCGAAGGAGCCGCCTGGCGCCGGATCCGGGCCGTACACAGCGCGGCGGACCGCACTCTCGCGCCCTCCACGGCCTCGCTGCGGGACCTGGAGGAGCACGGGGTGCCCCGCGTCCGGCTGTGGGGGCGCGGTGTGGACACGGCGCGGTTCCGGCCGTCTTTGCGAGACGAGGCGCTGCGGCGGGCACTCGCGCCCCGCGGGGAACTCCTCGTCGGATACGTCGGGCGGCTGGCTCCCGAGAAGCAGGTGGAGCTCCTGGCGGGCGTGTGCGGCCTCGCGGGAGTACGGGTCGTGATCGTGGGGGACGGGCCGAGCGAGCCGTCGCTGCGGGCCGCACTGCCGGGCGCCGTCTTCATGGGGCGCAGGACCGGCGACGACCTCGCGAGCCTCTTCGCCTCCCTGGACGTCTTCGCGCACACCGGACCGTACGAGACCTTCTGCCAGACCGTGCAGGAGGCCATGGCGAGCGGGGTGCCGGTGATCGCCCCCGCGGCGGGCGGCCCGCTCGACCTCGTCGACCACGGGCGCACCGGCCTGCTGGTCGAACCGCGCGACTCCGATGCCCTACGGGCGGCGGTGTCCCTACTCGCGGGCGCACCCGCACTGCGGACGGCGTACGGCAGGGCGGGGCGGGTGGCCGTCGAAGGCAGGACCTGGGCCGCTGTCGGCGACCAACTGCTCGGCCACTATGCCGAGGTGCTGTACGAGCGCACGGTGGTGGCGGCATGAGCGGGTCGCTGCGGATCGTACGGCTGGCCAATTTCGTCACGCCCTCGTCGGGTGGCCTGCGCACCGCCCTGCGGGAACTGGGCCGGGGCTACTGCGCGGCGGGGCACGAGCCGGTGCTGGTGGTTCCCGGCGAGCGGGAGAGCGACGAACTCACGGCACAGGGGCGGGTGATCACGCTGCCGGGCATCGTGCTGCCCGGCACCGGCGGCTACCGGATCCTCGCGAACCGGCGCCGCCTGCGCCGCCTCCTCGAAACCCTCGCACCGGACCGCCTGGAAGTCTCCGACCGTACGTCGCTGCGCTGGACAGGGGAGTGGGCGCGGCGCCACAGGGTCCCCTCGGTGATGGTGTCGCACGAGACGGCGGACGGCGTGCTGCGTACCTGGGGCCTGCCGGAGGCAGCGGCGGGGCGGGCCGCGGACCGGCTCAACCTGCGCAGTGCGTGGGCGTATTCGCGGATCGTGTGCACGACGGAGTGGGCGGAGCGCGAGTTCGTACGTATCGGTGCACGCAATGTGGTGCGCGCCCCCCTCGGCGTCGACCTGCGCAGATGCAGGCCGGGGCGGCGCAGTACGGCGCTGCGCGCCCGCCATGCGCACGGGGCCGACGTACTGCTGGTCCTGTGCTCACGCCTGTCGGTCGAGAAGCGGCCCGGCACCGCACTCGACGCGCTGGCCGCTCTGCGCGGGCGGGGCGTACGGGCCGTGCTGACGGTCGCGGGAGACGGGCCACTGCGGGACGGGCTGAAGCGCAGGGCGCGGGCACAGCGGCTGCCTGCGGTCTTCCTGGGGCACGTCGGGGACCGCGAAGAGCTGGCGGACCTCCAGGCGGCGGCGGACGTCTGCCTGGCCCCTGGCCCCGCCGAAACCTTCGGTCTGGCCGCACTGGAGGCGCTCGCCTGCGGCACTCCCGTCGTCGCGAGTGCGTCGTCGGCGCTGCCGGAGGTGATCGGAGGCGCGGGACTGGCGGCCGCCGACTCGGGCGAGGCGTTCGCCGACGCCGTACAGCAACTGCTCGCCCGCCCGGAAGCGGAACGCCGCACGGCGGCCAGGGCACGGGCGGAGCTCTTCGGGTGGCCGACGGCGGTGGAGGCGTTCTTGGCGGCGCACGACGCGGAGGTACGGGTGCCGGTGCGGATGCGGATGCGGGTGCCGGGGGTGCCGACGTGAAACTTTCAGTCCCTGGGGGTCCCCCTGGACGCAGTCCTCGGGGGAGTTCGAAGAGCGGGGTCGGGGGCGGAGCCCCCACGCGGCGGCAGCCGCAAAATGTCACAGCGGGAAGGGACGGGGAGGGGAAAGCGCCACAGGCAGCCTGCCACCGCCCCGCGCCCACCCTCCGCTTCGCCGCGCTCGGCGACTCCCTCACCGAGGGCGTCGGCGACCCCGTGCCCGGCGGATGGCGCGGCTGGGCCGCACTGCTCGCCTCCGGCCTCGCCGCGCCCGGCCAACCCGCGGAGTTCCGCAACCTCGCCGTCAGCGGCGCCCTCACCCGCGACGTCGCCGAACGCCAGGCACGCGATGCCCTCGCCTACGCCCCCGACATCGCCTCCGTCGTCGTCGGCGTCAACGACACCCTCCGCCACACCTTCGACATCCACGACCTGGCGGTGCGGCTCGACGGGGTCTGTGCCGCGCTCACCCGAAGCGGCGCCGTGCTGCTGACGGCCTGTCTGCCGGACCCCGGGACCATGCTGGGGCTCCCGGCCCCGCTGGCCCGCCCGCTGGCCCGCAGACAGCGCGCAGTCAACGCCGTCGTGCACGCCCTGTCCGCCCGCTACGGCGCCGTACACCTGCACATCGCCGACGGGCCCTGGGTCGCCGACCGCGACCTCTGGAGCGCCGACCGGCTCCACCCCGGCGAGCGAGGGCACCGGCTGATCGCCGCACGCTTTCACGCCCTCCTCGCCGCCGAAGGGCTCGCCTCCGGTGCCCCGCCGCGACACGAACCCGAGCAGCCCCCGCCCACCCGTGCCGCCTCGCTCCTCTGGCTGCTCACGGCGGGCACCGGATGGCTGGCCCGCCGGTCCACCGACCTGCTGCCGCAGCTGCTCCAGCTGGCTGCCGCAGAGCTGCGGCACGGGGCGCGCGGAACCAGCGCGCGGCTTGATCTCCGCGCCTCCCAGGCGCTTTCGGCCGCGCTCGCCGCCGTAAGCACACCGGTTTCGGCGCCGCCTCTTGCCAGAATGGGGGAATGAGCGGGCGCTGGGAATTCTGGATCGACCGTGGCGGCACCTTCACCGACGTGGTGGGCCGACGTCCCGACGGACGGCTCGCCACCCGCAAACTGCTCTCGCACAATCCGGAGCGCTACCGGGACGCCGCCGTCGCCGGGATCCGGCTGATGCTGGAGCTCGGCCCCGACGAGCCCGTCCCGGCCCACCGGATCGACGCCGTCAGGATGGGCACGACGGTCGCCACCAACGCGCTCCTCGAACGCCGGGGCGAGCCGACCGTACTCGTCGTCACCGAGGGCTTCAGGGACGCCCTGCGCATCGCCTACCAGAACCGTCCCCGCCTCTTCGACCGCCACATCGTCCTGCCCGAGTCGGTGTACGAGCGAGTCGTCGAGGTGTCGGAGCGGATCGACGCGCACGGGGTGACCGTACGGCCGCTCGAAATCGCCGCCGTCACCGAGCAGTTGCGCGCCGTGCACGCCGACGGCTTCCGCAGCGCCGCGGTTGTGCTGATGCACGGTTACCGCCACCCCGACAACGAGCGTGCCGTCGCGGACGTGGCCCGCGACCTCGGCTTCACCCAGGTCAGCTGCTCGCACGAGGTCAGCCCGCTGATCAAGCTGGTGCCGCGCGGCGACACCACCGTCGTGGACGCCTATCTGTCACCGATCCTGCGCCGCTACGTCGACGAGGTCGCCGATGAACTGCGCGGCGTCCGGCTGATGTTCATGCAGTCCAACGGCGGCCTGCGCGAAGCCGCCCACTTCCGCGGCAAGGACGCCGTGCTCTCGGGCCCCGCGGGCGGCGTCGTCGGCATGGTCCGTACGTCGGGGCAGGCCGGATTCGACCGCGTCATCGGCTTCGACATGGGCGGCACATCCACCGATGTGTCGCACTACGCCGGTGAGTTCGAGCGGGAATTCGGCACCCAGGTCGCGGGCGTACGGATGCGCGCTCCGATGATGAACATCCACACTGTCGCCGCGGGCGGCGGCTCGGTCCTGCACTTCGACGGCCAGCGCTACCGCGTCGGCCCCGACTCGGCCGGCGCCGTCCCGGGCCCCGCCTGCTACCGGCGCGGCGGCCCGCTTGCCGTCACCGACGCCAATGTGATGCTCGGCCGCGTCCAGCCGGAGCACTTCCCCGCCGTCTTCGGCCCGCACGGCGACCAGCCCCTGGACGGCGAGACGGTGCGCCGTCGCTTCGCCGAGCTGGCCGATACGGTGGCCGAGGCAACAGGGGTACGGCGCAGCCCGGAGGAGGTCGCGTCCGGCTTCCTCGACATCGCCGTCCTCAACATGGCGAACGCCGTCAAGAAAATCTCCGTACAGCGCGGCCGCGACATCACCCGGTACGCCCTGACCAGCTTCGGCGGCGCCGGCGGCCAGCACGCGTGCGCCGTCGCCGACGAGCTCGGCGTCAACACGGTGATCGTGCCGCCGCTCGCGGGAGTGCTCTCCGCGTACGGCATCGGGCTCGCCGACGCCACCGCCATGCGCGAGCAGTCGGTCGAGGCGGAGCTGGACGAGGGGGCGCTCCGGCGCGTACGCGAACTGTGCGACCAACTGGCCGGGCGCACCCGCGAGGAGCTGCGCGCCGACGGCATCGCGGATTCGGCGATCACCACACGCGCCCGGGTGCTGCTCCGTTACGCCGGTACGGACGCGAGCCTGCCCGTGGCGCTGGGCAGCGTCCCGGACATGACCGCGGCCTTCGAAACCGACCACCGGGCGCGCTATGCCTTCACCATGGACAAGCCACTGGTCGTCGAGGCCGTCTCGGTCGAGGCAGTGGGCGCGGCGGGACCGCACAGCGCGGTCGGAGCGCAGACCACCGTCGATGAGAGCGCGGGCGCGTTGAAGGCGCGTGCGACGGTGCGGATGTTCACGCAGGGGCGCAGGCAGGACACCCCGCTGTACCGGCGCGAGGATCTGCGCCCCACGGACACGGTCGAAGGGCCCGCTGTCATCGCCGAGGACGACGCCACCACCGTGGTCGACCCGGGCTGGCAGGCGACCGCCGGGGAACACGGCCATCTGCTGCTCACGCGGGTGCGCCCGCGGGCCGGCAGGACGGCGGTCGGTACGGACGTCGACCCCGTGATGCTGGAGGTGTTCAACAACCTCTTCATGGCCATCGCCGAGCAGATGGGCGTGCGCCTCGAAAACACCGCCCACTCCGTCAACATCAAGGAACGGCTGGACTTCTCCTGCGCACTCTTCGACGCGGACGGCAACCTGATCGCCAACGCTCCGCACATTCCCGTACACCTCGGCTCGATGGGCGAGTCCATCAAGGAGGTGCTGCGGCGCAATGAGGGCGCCATGCGCCCGGGCGACGTATACGCCATCAACGACCCGTATCACGGCGGTACGCACCTGCCGGACGTCACTGTCGTGACACCCGTATTCGACCGGGAGGGCGGGCCATTGCGGTTTCTGGTGGCCTCGCGCGGACACCACGCGGAGATCGGCGGTATCAGCCCGGGATCCATGCCCGCCTTCAGTCGTACGGTGCACGAAGAGGGGGTGCTTTTCGACAACTGGCTGCTCGTGAGGGACGGCAGGCTGCGCGAGGAAGAGACCCGCGAATTGCTGACCACCGCCGCGTACCCTTCGCGCGACCCGGACACCAATATCGCCGACCTGCGGGCCCAGATCGCCGCCAACGAGAAGGGGATTGCCGAACTGCGCCGCATGGTGGACGAGTTCGGCCTCGATGTGGTCCATGCGTACATGCAGCACGTACAGGACAATGCCGAGGAGTCCGTACGCCGTATCGTCGCGGGACTGCGGGACGGTTCCTACCGCTACGAGACCGACAGCGGGGCGGTCATCCGGGTCGCACTGAGCGTGGACCGTCAGGCACGCAGTGCGGTGCTGGATTTCACCGGGACCGCGCCCCAGCAGACTGGGAATTTCAATGCCCCCAAGTCCGTGGTCATGGCGGCTGTTCTGTACGTCTTCAGGACACTCGTCGACGACGAAATCCCACTCAACAGCGGCTGCCTGAAACCGCTGGAGGTCCGCGTCCCTGAGGGCTCCATGCTCGCGCCCGTCTATCCGGCCGCGACGGTGGCGGGCAATGTCGAGACCTCGCAGGCCGTCACCGGTGCGCTGTACGCCGCGCTCGGCGTCCAGGCGGAGGGCTCGGGGACCATGAACAACCTCACCTTCGGCAATGAGCGCGTGCAGTACTACGAGACCGTGGCGAGCGGCTCGGGCGCCGGCGACGGATTCGACGGTGCCGACGCCGTACAGACCCATATGACCAACTCCCGCCTCACGGACCCCGAGGTGCTGGAGTGGCGCTTCCCCGTGCTCCTGGAGAACTTCTCCGTCCGCGAGGGCAGCGGGGGAGACGGCCGGTGGCGGGGCGGGTGCGGTGTGGAGCGCAGGATCCGCTTCCTCGAACCGATGACGGTGGCCCTCCTGTCCGGACACCGCCGCGTCCCGCCGTACGGCATGGAGGGCGGCGGTCCCGGCGCGACGGGCAGCAACTTCGTCGAGCGCGCCGACGGTACGGTCACGCCGCTGGAGGGGTGCGACACGGCCGAAGTCGGGGTTGGCGACGCGCTGGTGGTTCGTACGCCCGGCGGTGGCGGATACGGCGTGCCTGACGGCTCCTGACGGCTCCTTATGGCCCCTGGGGCGCCTCAGCGCCCCTCAGCGCCGCCCCGCCGGGACAAAGCGGACCGGTGTGCCGGGGGCGGCCTGCGCCGCAGCGGCCAGATCCGGCTCCCTGACGACCCCGATCACCGGATAGCCGCCCGTGGTGGGGTGGTCGGCCAGGAACACCACCGGGCGCCCGTCCGGCGGCACCTGTACCGCTCCGAGGACCATGCCCTCGCTGGGCAGTTCGGCGTGTACGGCGCGCTCCAGAGCGGGGCCTTCGGTGCGCAGCCCGATCCGGTTGCTCGCCGATGAGACCCGGTAGGTGGCCGTCGCCAGGGTGTGCAGCGCGCGTCCCGTGAACCAGTCCGCACGCGGCCCCGGACCCATCCGCAACACCAGTTCCCCGGGAGGCCCTTGCAACGGCAGCGCATCGGCGTACACAGGCAGCCCTGTTACGCCGCCCAGCGGCAGCACCGCTCCGTCGGTGAGCGGCGCAGGGCCCAGCCCGGACAGCAGATCGGTGGAGCGGCTGCCCAGCACCGGCTCGGCGGCGACCCCTCCGGCGAAGGCCAGATAGCTGCGTACGCCGCGTACCGCCGGGCCCAGTTCCAGCACCGCTCCCGCCGCCACCCGTACCGGTGCCCCCCACGCGGCGGGCCGCCCGTCGACGGTGACTGCGCACGGCGCACCGGTGACCGCGACAGTGGCCGCACAACGCGGTCGCACCGCACAACCGTTGAGCGTCGTCTCCAGGACAGCCGCATCCGGCGGATTGCCCACCAGGCGGTTGGCGAGGCCGCTCGCGGGCCGGTCCAGCGCCCCCGAGCGCGGCACGCCCAGATGCGCGTGGCCGGACCGCCCCCGGTCCTGAACGGACGTCAGCGCCCCAGCCCTTACGACCGCGAAGGCCCGGTCCGTCACAGTGCCTCCGCCACGACGGGGACGAAGCGCACCCGGGCGCCCGGCGCCAGCAGCGCGGCAGGCACGCGTTCGTGGTCCCACAGCACGGCGTCGGTCGAGCCGATGAGCCGCCAGCCACCGGGGGAGGAGCGCGGGTACACGCCGGTGTACGGGCCGGCCAGCGCGACGGCGCCCGCCGGGACAGCCGTACGCGGTGTGGCCCTGCGCGGTACGGCGTACCGCTCCGCGAGGCCGGTCAGGTAGCCGAAGCCGGGTGCGAATCCGCAGAAGGCGACGCGGAATTCGGCCGCGGAATGGATCCGTCCCACCTCGTCTCGCGGTACGCCCCACAGTGCGGCCACCTCCGCGAGGTCGGGGCCGTCGTACCGCACAGGGATCTCGATCGCGTCCCGGACGCCCGGCGTGAGCGGCGGTATCTCCCAGCCGGCCAGCCGCTCGGCGAATGCCTCCGGATCGTCGAGGCCGTCGAGCAGCACGGTGCGCGCCGCTGGCACGATCTCCCGTACGGCGGGGAGGGAGCCCGCTGCACGGTGGCGCAGGAGCTCGGCGTGGAGCGCCTCGGCCTCCTCGCCGCTGCCGAGTTCGATCAGGAGGGCCCGGTCGCCGACCGGCAGGGCCCTCATGCTTGTCGTGGCGACGGCGGCGGTCATGCGAAGGCCTCCACCCGGACACCCGCGTCCTCCAGACGGCTCCGTACGCGCCGGGCGAGGCCGACAGCACCCGGCGTGTCCCCGTGCAGGCACAGTGACCGGGCGCGGACCCCGACGGGCTGCCCGCAGTGCGAGGTGACCACACCGAAGCGGGCCACGGAGACGGAGCGTTCGACGACCGCCACCGGATCGGTGACAACGGCGCCGTCCTGTCCGCGCGGTACGAGCGTCCCTTCCGCCGTGTACGCACGGTCCGCGAACGCCTCGGGGACGACGGGCAGTCCAGCCTTGTCCGCGATGTCGAGCAGCCGCGAACCCGGCAGCCCGAGGACCGGCAGCGAACCGCCCGCAAGCAGCACACCGTCGACGACAGCAGTGGCCTGCTCTTCGTCGTGAACCACGCGGTTGTAGAGCGCGCCGTGGGGCTTGACGTACGAAACGGCCGCCCCTGCCGCCCGTGCGAACACTTCCAGAGCCCCTATCTGATAGGTGATTTCGGCGGTGAGCTCGTCCGGAGGGACGTCCATCGAGCGTCGGCCGAAACCGGCCAGGTCGCGGTACGAAACCTGGGCACCGATGCGTACCCCGCGCTCGGCCGCGAGGTCGCAGACACGCCGCATGGTGGCGGCGTCGCCGGCGTGGAAGCCGCAGGCGACATTGGCGCTGGTGACAACGGACAGCAACTGCTCGTCGTCGGTCAGGCGCCAGCGTCCGAATCCCTCTCCGAGGTCGGCATTGAGGTCGATCGAAGCCCAGGTCATGTACGGATCCGTCTTCCGGTCAGGCCACGCGGTACTGCTCGTCGCGGGCGTCGGTGATGAACATCTGGCCCGGCGCGTGGGTGATCGCGAAGGGCGGGCGCGAGGACATTACAGCGGCCTGAAGTGTCACTCCGCAGGCCCAGAAGACCGGAATGTCCTCGGGCAGCGCGTCCACCGGATCGCCGAAATCCGGTTGCCCGAGATCCGTGATGCCGAGCCCGGCCGGATCGCCGCAGTGCACCGGGCTGCCGTGCACGTCGGGCAGCAGGGCACTCTCCCGGATCGCCGTGGAGAGCAGTTGCGGAGGGACGGGCCGCATCGACACCACCATCGGGCCGTGCAGCCGCCCAGCGGGGCGGCAGGGGCGGCTCGTTGTGTACATCGCGACATTGCGGCCCTGCTCGATGTGGCGCATCGGCACGCCGGCCTCGGACAAGGCCGTCTCGAAGGTGAAGCTGCAGCCGATGAGGAAGGACACCAGGTCGTCCCGCCAGCGGCCGGTGACTTCGGCCGGTTCGTCGACGAGTTCGCCGTGTTTCCAGATCCGGTAGCCGGGAAGATCGGTCCGCAGATCGGCGCCGGGCGCCAGCGGTGTGGTCCAGGATCCGGCATCCGTGACGTCGAGCACCGGACAGGGCTTCGGATTGCGCTGGCAGAAGAGCAGCACTTCGTATGCCCAGTCGGCAGGCACCGAGATGAGGTTCGCCTGCGCGTGCCCGGGGGCCCACCCGGCGGTGTGCACCCTGAGGCCGGTACGGAACCGGGCGCGGGCGTCGGCAGGGGCCCTGGTGGTGGCCGTCGCGCTCACAGGAGCTCCCTTCCGCGGGTCTCGGGCAGCCCGAAGAGGGCAAGTACGGCGAGCCCGTAGCCGACGGCGCCGAAGATCAGCGCGCCCCCGACCCCCCAGCTGCCGGCCAGGAACCCGACCAGCGTCGGGAAGAAAGCGCCCACCGCACGGCCGGTGTTGTACGTGAATCCCTGGCCTGTGCCGCGTACCGCTGTCGGGTAGAGCTCGCTGAGGAACGAGCCGAACCCGCTGAAGATGGCCGACATGCAGAAGCCGAGCGGGAAGCCGAGGACCAGCACCACACTGTTCGCCCCGGACGGGATGTTCGTGTAGGCGAGGATGCACCCGGCGGAGAGGAAGGCGAACAGCGCGATGTTCTTCTTGCGGCCCAGTTTGTCGGTGAGATAGCCCCCCGTCAGGTAGCCGATGAAGGCGCCGGAGATGAGGAACGTCAGATAGCCGCCTGTGCCGACGACGGTGAGACCCCGCTCTGTCTTGAGGTAGGTGGGCACCCAGGTGGCGAGCGTGTAGTAGCCGCCCTGTACGCCGGTCGAGAGCAGCACACCGAAGAGCGTGGTGCGCAGCAGGTCCTTCTTGAAAATCGCGGTGAAGGACCCCTTGTTGCTGCTCGCCAGACGCCGCTCTTTCGCCTCCGGTGCGTCGCTGACGTGGCGCCGTACATAGATCACGAGGAGTGCGGGAAGGGCGCCGGTCCAGAACATCACGCGCCAGGCCGTGTCCGGGTCGACGTACTGGAAGACCACCGTGTAGACGATGACCGCGAGCGCCCAGCCGATCGCCCAGGAGCTCTGGATGGCGCCGAGCGTACGGCCGCGGTGCTTGGCGGAGGCGTATTCGGCGACCAGGATCGCGCCGACCGCCCACTCGCCGCCGAAGCCGAGGCCCTGGAGCGCGCGGAACACCAGCAGTGTTTCGTAGTTCGGGGCGAAACCGCACAGAACGGTGAAAAGCGCATACGTGATCACCGTGATCATCAGCGCCTTCACCCGGCCTATGCGGTCGGCGGCGATCCCGGCGACGGCACCGCCGATGGCGGAAACGACCAGCGTGACGGTGGTGAGCAGGCCGGTCTGGCCGGTGCTGAGACTGAAGTACGCGGAGATCGCGACCATGCTCAGCGGCAGAGTGAAGAAGTCGTAGGAGTCGAGGGCGTATCCGCCGAACGCGCCCCCGAACGCGCGCCTGCCGCGCGGCCCGAGGGCGCGCAGCCAGGCGAACGCGCCGGTGTCGTCGGGGAGTTCGTCCTGCTTCGTCTGTGCCTGGGTGGTACTCATCTGCACCTCGCAGAGGGGGAGGAGAGTGCTGGAGACCGTGCGGTGACGACAACGTAGGGGATTGTTGAACGATCCGACAAGAGTCATGTCGGGTCGTTTCTTGCTTCTACGATGGAGGCCGCGCGCCGGTGGGAGCAGCCGCTGCGGCAGACGTGAGGGAGAGAGCGCTGTGAGGACGACGGAGTCCGAGGCCGGCGGGCTGGCCGACGACCGCCCACTGCTGGGCCGCACCAGCACGGCGGAGCGCGTCGCGGACATCCTCCGCACCCGTATCGCTGAGGGCTACTTCCCTCCCGGGGAGCGGCTCTCGGAGGACAGCATCGGCAAGGCGCTCGGTGTCTCGCGCAACACGCTGCGCGAGGCTTTCCGGCTGCTGACCCACGAGCGGCTCCTCGTGCACGAGCTCAACCGCGGGGTCTTCGTACGGATCCTCGCCGTCGAGGACGTCGAGGACATTTACCGCATCCGGCGACTCGTCGAGTGCGCTGTCGTCCGCGGCCTGGGCACACCGCCGTTCGCCGTCGCCGGCCTCGACAAGGCCGTCACCGACGGCGAACGGGCGGCCGGCAACCGCGACTGGAAGGGTGTGTCCACGGCCAACATCCACTTCCACCGCGAACTCGTCGCCCTCGCCGCCAGCCCGCGCACCGACGAGCTCATGCGCAGCGTCCTCGCCGAACTGCGCCTCGCCTTCCACGTGGTGGCCGATCCGCGCCGTCTGCACGAGCCCTATCTCGTACGAAACCGGAAAATTCTGGAATGTCTGCGGGCGGGCGACAGCGCGGCCGCCGAGCAGCTGCTCGCGGGCTATCTCGACGACTCCCGCACCCAGCTCGTCGAGGTGTACGCACGCCACATCGCAGCCGGGAGCTGGGGGTCTTGACGGGGGTCTTGAGGGGTCGCTTCTGCGCTGTTTCGACCGTTGTCGGTGCGAGGACCTAATCTGTGCCACGTGACTTCGCCTGCATCGACGGAATTCGTTCCGCCCCAGCTCAGCGCGGGGCCGCGCCCCGCACAGGGCCCGGCCGCCGACGAGGGGCTCGCGCGGCGGCTTCGCGCGCTCGCCTGCACGGCGCCGCTGCACGATCTCGACGTACGCAAGGCGAATCTGGCCGGTGAGTACTCGGTCTACGCGATGGCGGAAGTCGCGCTGGCCGCGATCGACCTCGTCACGCTCAACATGGACTTCGACACAGGCGCCGACCACGAGCAAATAGTGGCCAGGCTGCTCCCCCGGGTCGCCGCCCAGGCCCCGCAGCGCCCGCTCGCAGAGCACGAGCGGGTCGCGCGCTGGGTCCTGGAGAACCTGGTCAACGTCGGAAGCGTGGACCGCGGCTTCCGCGCCGTCTACGGCACGTTCGGCCCCGACGGTGCCTATGTGCGCAGGGACTACGACTTCAAGCTCATCGAGGAGGTCCCCGGATACGGCGGCAGCGTCTATCTGCGGACCACCGACGAAGCCGTCAACGTCCTGGTCGGCGCCCTGGACACGGACGTCACCAGCGCACAGATCGCCGCCGAGGTGAAGCTCGAAGTCCTGATCAGCCGCGGCAGGCTCGCCGACGCCCAGCTCGCCGCCGAGCAGGCGCGCTACCGGACCGTGCAGTACGCCGAGACGCTCCGCAGGACGCTGGAGGCCACCCGGCGCAATGTGCGGGCCGTCGACTGGCTCAATGCCGTGCCCGACATGATCGCCGAGGCACTCGACCACGTCGCCGACCGCTACCGCCACGAGAACGCGATCCTCACCAACATCCGCAAGGCGCGCGACGAGGCCGAAACTGGTTTTGATCCAAAGACAGGCGAGCACAAGCGGCGCGCGGCCGAGCTCGTCGACATCGTCAAGGACTGCATCCGCCGGCACACGCAGCTGCAGTCGCGGCTCCTGGAAGCCGGACCGCTGTTCCGCGCGGAACAGGACCGCCAGGCCTTCGCCACGCCCACCGCGGAGGCGGGACTCGACGTGTACGGCCAGCTGGTGGCCCCACTGCTGCCGCTCCCGGTCGAGCAGGCCATCCGGGTCACCGACGCGTTCTTCGCGAGGGGCACCGGCCTGCGCACGCCAGTATCCGTACGCGTCGGGGACCTGATCGACATACTGCTGACGCCGCCGGTGGAGCGGGAGCACCTGGGCGCCGAAATGCCGGAACCGGACCTGATCGCCACACCCGACGACAGCCGGTTCAGCGAGGAGCAGCTGGCAAGCGCGATGGAGCTGCTCGACCTGCCCCCCGACGCACCGCGCAGGCTCTCCGGCCTGCTGGCCGACGCCCGCCTCCGGGACCCCGAGCTCCCCTACCTCGTCGCACTGCTGGCCGTCCACGCGGCAAGCCCGCCGGTCGGCACCGCATACCGGCAGGGCGAGGAGCGGCTGCTGTTCGCCGTGGACGACGGGACCGAACTCGACGACCCGGAGTTCGGCGGGGCCGACCTGATCGTGGGGATGGCGCTGCTGAACGCGGCCGGGATGACAGCGGACCGGACGGAGGCGGCATAGGCATGCGTACGAGCAGCATCACCGGGCTCCTGAGGAGACCCGTCTCCTGGACAACCATCGCCGCGACCACCCCCGGTACAGCGACCACCCCCGGTACAGCGTGCGCCGGCATGACCGGCCGACGCCCGGCAGGCCCAGGCCCCGTCGTCCCATCCGTACCCGAGAAGATCCGTATCGAGGAGCAGCAGCCGTGAGCGACCACCACGCAGAGCACGCCGACGCGTGGAGCGAGCAGGGCGGTGTCGAGGCAGCCGAACCGGCCGGGGTGCCCGCGCCCACGCCCGCCGGGGGCGGCGCCGTCACCCCCGCCGACGCGGCCGACGCCGCCCGCCTCGTGTCCTTCGGGCTGCAGCCCAAGCTGCTCCCCGCCCGCGACCTCGAGTACGCCGACCTCCTCCGCCGCTACCGCGAAGAGCCCGCCTTCGCCCGCCTCGCCGACGCCGTCGCGACCGGGCTGGGACTGGTCGTGCTCGAAGTCTCGACCCGCGCCGGCATGGCCGTGTCCGCCGACGAGGACTCCGTCTTCGCCGTACGCATGGGCGACTACGCCCGCCGCGCTTCCGCCGACTCCGCCGACCGCTTCCTGCACGGCCTCGCCCACCTCGCCGTCGCCGCACTGGCCTTCCCCCGCCCCGAAGACCTCGCCGACGACGGTTACATCGGCCGCATCACGGTCAATGGCGTCGACGCCTTCGTGCGCCAGGCCTGCCGCCGCCTGGAAGAGCGCGCCGACGAACAGGGCGAGAACACCGACCCGGCCACCGAAGCCCCCGGCCTCGAAGCCGCCTGGCGGGTCTACGCCCGACGCAGCGCGACCGGCGCCACCAAGGACGCACGACGGCTGGCCGGTTCCACCACCGGCATCGTCGGCAAGGCCGTCGCCTTCCTCACCGACTCCGGCTTCCTCCAGCGGACGGGCGACGATGCGGGAGGGACGTACCGCACCACCGCCCGCTACCAGCTCCAGGTCCGCGACATGGCGGGCAGCGCAGCCATGGCCGAGCTGCTGGAACTGGGCGTGGTGCCCGTGGCCGACGGCAGCGCGACCCTCGTGCCGCCCTCCGACGCCGACGACCTCGAACTGGCCGCCGACGCGGGCCTGCCCTTCCACACCTGAGCCCGGCCCCCAGCGCCCCCCGGTGCCTCCAGCGCCGCCGAACACCTGCCGCTTCACGACTTACGACGAGAGTCCGCCGCCATGTACGAGTTGTCCCGGGTCCGCCTCTACTCCATCGGGCCTGCCGGTGCGCGCTACGCCGACACCGTGCTCGACCTGCGCGGAGTCGGCGAGCCCGTGCCCAACCCCGCCCCCACCCAGGCGGAGTTCTTCGAGGAGGAGCCGGTCGGTCCGCCGCGCAGGCCCGCGCCCGCCGGCGTCCTCTTCCTGGAGAACGGCGGAGGCAAGTCCGTCCTCCTCAAGCTGATCTTCTCGGTGATGCTGCCGGGCCACCGCAACACACTCGGCGGTGCAAGTTCCGGCGTACTGCGCAAGTTCCTGCTCGCCGACGACTGCGGCCATGTCGCGCTGGAATGGCAGCACACGCTCACCGGCGAGTGCGTGGTGGTCGGCAAGGTCAGCGAGTGGCGCGGCCGGCAGGTCTCCAACGACCCGAGGAAGTTCGCCGAGGCCTGGTACTCCTTCCGCCCCGGGCCCGGACTCAGCCTCGACTCACTGCCGGTCGCCGAGTCCACCGCCGTCCGCCCGTCCGCCGAGGGCGCGTCGGGCGCGCAGGGCCGCCGCCGCACGATGAAGGGCTTCCGCGACGCGATCACCGACGCGGGCAAGGTGTATCCGCACCTGGACATCCACTGGGAAGAGATCCACGACCGCTGGAACGAACACCTCGGCGACCTGGGACTCGACCCCGAACTCTTCCGCTACCAGCGGGAGATGAACGCGGACGAGGGCGAGGCGGCGGGCCTCTTCGCGGTCAAGAAGGACTCCGACTTCACCGATCTGCTGCTGCGCGCCGTCACCGACACCCGGGACACCGACGGCCTCGCCGACCTCGTCCACGGCTTCGGCAACAAGCTCGGCCGCAGGGCCGAACTCACCGCCGAGCGGGACTTCACGGCGGGCTCCGTCGACCTCCTCGGCCGCATCGTCGACGCAGCCGAGACCCGGCTGCGCGCCCGCGACATCCACGCGGGCGCCGAGCGCAGGACCCGTACGCTCGCCCGCAGACTCTCCGCGCGCGCCGCCGAGGAGCGCGGCCGCACCGCCGAGCTCGCCCAGCAGGTCACCGCCACCGCGCACACCGTCACCGAGGCCGAGCAGGCGCGCAGCCGAAGCTCCCTCATCGCCAGCGAACTCGCCTACCGGCACGCTTCGCTCGCCCTCACGGCCGCCGAGAAGGCGGCGGGCGCGCAGCGCCGCGAGCTGGCCGACGCCCGTACGCTGCACGCTGCCTGGCAGGCCGCCGAAGTCGTACTGCGCCACCGTGCCGCTGCCGACCGCTCCGCGCGCGTGGCCGTCGCCATCCGCGAGGCGGAGCGGGACGCAGCCCCGGCGCTGGCCGCCCGTGCCACGGCCGCGGCTGAGCTCGTACGGGCGCTGCAGTCCGCCGCCGAGGACGGCGAGCGCGTCGCGGGCGAGGAGGAAGAGCGCTCCGCCGCTCTCCAGGAGGCCGGCGAGGCCGCGCACCGCGACGCCACGGCGGCCGCGACCCAGGCCCAGCGAGCCCGGAGCGAGGCAGGACACCTGCGTCAGCGCCTTACCGAGGTCGAACAGGAGACGGCAGAGGCGGTACGGGCAGGCTGGCTCGACGACACCGCCCCCGACGCCGACCCGGCAAGGGCCGCGCTGGCCGCGACCGACGCGGAGAAGACGGCGGTCGCAGCCTGGGACGCGGCGCGGGAGGCCGCCCGGGCGACGGGCGACCGTGCGAGGGAAGCCGCCGGTGCGGAGAGCCGCGCGGAACTGGCGGCGGCGCGCGCGGCGGACGCCGCACGGGCCGCAGAGCACGCGTACGAGGCGGAGCGCCGCGAGGCCGAGTCGATCGCCGCGGAGGAACGACTGGCGGAGCTGCTCAGTCTCCCGTCGGCCCCGTCCGCATCGTCGGGCGTGCCGCACCCCCGACGCGGCAGGGACGGCGGCGAGGCCAACCGAGCGGTCGGCGCCGAGGCGAGCCCGCCGCGCCGGGGCGTGCACGCCGTCGTCGGCGACGAGACGACCGGCACCGACTCCGCCGCCGACAGCCCAAGTACGGTTGCCAGTCAGGCATCTGAAGCGCAATCCGGAGCGGACACCGGTACGCCGCGCACCCAGAGCGCGGTCCCGGAGGGGCCGAGCACGACCGCGGGGACGGCACCTCAAGGTGCCGCCGCTGATGGCGCGGGTGCCGCAGGCCGGGCACCGACGACCAGTGCACATACCAATGGCACCGCAGGCGACGCGACACCGAGCACCGGAAGCGCCGCCGGACAGACCGGCGCCCCCGGTAGGGCACCTCAAGGTGCCGCCGCTGTTGGCGCGGGTGCCGCAGGCCGGGCACCGACGACCAGTGCACACACCAATGGCACCGCAGGCGACGCGGCACTGAGCACCGGAAGCGCCGCCGGACAGACCGGTGCCCCCGGTAGGGCGCCTGAAGGTGCCGCCGCTGATGGCGCGGGTGCCGCAGGCCGGGCACCGACGACCAGTGCACACACCAATGGCACCGCAGGCGACGCGGCACCGAGCACCGGGAGTGCCGCCGGACAGACCGGCGCCCCCGGTACGACACCGGGTACCGCCGGGCAGGTCAGCGAGCCGCACGGACCGGGCACCGGGCCGGGGGGTGGCCCAGCCGCACTCAGTGCCGCGCCGGTTGGCCCCGACCGGGAGGCCGCAGCCGCAGCCCAAGCCAGCGCCCCGCACGTCGGCCGTACGATCCGGCTCGCGGCCGAAGGCCCGCTCACCGTCGAGGAGTTGGACCGTAACGCCGAGGATCTCCTCGTACTCCTCGACCAGGGCGTCACCTCCGCCGAGCGGCAGCTCTTCGAACTGCGTACCGCCGCCGCCGACGACGCCCGGATCCTCGGGGCACTCGGCGACGGCGGCCTCCTGCCCCCGGGCCCCGACGTCCTCGCCACCGTCGAATTCCTCGGCGAGCACGGGATCCCCGCCCTGCCCGGCTGGCGCTACCTCGCGCAGGCCGTCGACCCGGCCGACCACGCCGCCGTGCTCGCCGCACGGCCGGAGCTGGTCGACGGCGTCGTCATCACCGACCCCGACGCGCACGTCCGGGCCCGCGAAGCCCTCTCAGGCGCCGCCCTGTTGCCCCGCTCCGCCGTCGCTGTCGGTACGGCCGCAGCCCTGCTCGCGCCCGTACCGGCGCCCGGCGCCGAGCCGTCCGACATCGGTGACGTCTTTCTCGTACCGCCGAACCCGGCCATGCACGACGAGCACGCCGCCGACGAAGAGCGCCAGGCGCTCAGGTCCCGCGCGGCGGCCCGCGACGAGGAGATCCGCAGGCTCGCGGCCCGGCTGACCGGCGACCGTACGCTCGCCGCCCGCCTGGGCTCCTGGCGTGCGGACTGCCCGCCCGGGATGCTCGCCGAGCTGGCGGAGACGGCCAGGGCAGCCGGCGAAGCGGCCGAGGCCGCCGAAGCCGTGCTGGCCGAGGCCCGTACGGCACGCGCCGAGGCCGACGAGGCCGCTGCGGACGCCGCCCGCGTCCGGGACGAGCGCCAGGACGCCGCCCAACGCGCCCGCCGCGTCGCGGACGTCCTCGCCGGCCTCGCCCACCGCCTGCGAGAACGCGCAGGCTGGCAGGTCAGGGCGCGTGAACTGGCCGACGAGGCCGCCGAGTCGGAGGCCAGAGCCACGGTATTCCTGGAGCGCGCCCGAGCCGCCGACGAGGACCGTCGCGCCGCTCAGCGCGCCGCCGACGATGCCCACAGGACCGCGCGCACCCTGCGCGCCGAGCGGGCCGAGATCGCCGGTGCGCCCGAAACGCTGCCGGAGCCGGACCCGCAAGCTCCGCGCGTCGCGCTGCCCACGCTGCGGGAGGCCTACCGAGCCGCTTCCCAGCTGTACGAAAAGGTCGGCGTAGGGGCCGACCTGCGCGCCGAGCAGGCCAGAGCCGAGAGCGACGAGAGCGCCGCCCTCGCCGAGCTCAACCGGCTCACCAACAAGGTCCGCACCAGGGCCGCCCAGATGCTGGAAGGCACGGACGGCGCCGACGGCCCGTCCCGTCAGGCAGCGGCAGCCCGCGCCGAATCCCTCGTACAGCTGCTGGAATCGAGGGCGTCCACTGCGAGCGAGCAGCTCGGCAGGCTCCGGGGCGAGGCCGAGCGCCTCGCCCCGGAGGACGGCGCGGCGCACACCGAGCTCCCGGAGGAGCTCGTGCCCGCCGACGCGGAGCACGCGCAGACCCTGCTCCGCACCGCCACCTCCGAACTCGCCTCCCGCACCGACGCCCTTGAGTCGGCCCGCGCGGCCCACGCCGAGCTGCTGCGGGCGCACCGCACGGCCGAGGACGCCGCAGGCGGCTTCGACGAGACGGCGGCGCTGCTGCGCGACCTGCTCAGGGACCACCAGCATGCGGACGAGGAAGCCGACGCCCCCGAGCCCTTCCCGGGCACCCTGGAGGAGGCCCGGCAGTCGGCCGCCGAATCCCGCCGCTCACTGCGCGGCTGCGCGGCCGACCTGTCCGCCGCTGAGGCATCGGTGCGCGAGGCGAGCGACGTGCTCGTACGGCACGCCAATGCCACGCGGTACGAGCAGGTCCGCACCCCCGCGCGCCAGCAGATCCGCGAGCTGCCGGCCGCCGCCCTGCCGGAGCACGCCGCGGCCTGGGCAGCGGCGTTCGCGCCCCGGCTGCGCGTACTGACCGACGAGCTGGCGCAGCTGGAGCGCAACCGCGACAGCATCGTCGACCGGCTGAGGGGCCTCGTCGAGTCGGCCCTGACGACGCTGCGTTCGGCCCAGCGGTTGTCCCAGCTGCCGGAAGGGCTTGGCGAGTGGTCCGGCCAGGAGTTCCTGCGGATCCGGTTCGAGGAGCCCGACCAGGCGACGCTCGTCGAGCGGCTCGGCGAGGTCATCGACGAGGCGACGAGAGCCGCAGTCAAGAAGAACTCGGACCTGCGCAGGGACGGAATGTCCCTGCTCCTGCGCGGTGTTCAGGCCGCGCTTGAGCCAAAGGGCATCTCGGTCGAGATCCTGAAGCCGGACGCCGTGCTGCGCGCCGAGCGGGTGCCGGTCGGCCAGATGGGCGACGTCTTCTCGGGCGGCCAGCTGCTGACGGCCGCGATCGCGCTGTACTGCACGATGGCCGCGCTGCGCAGCAACGACCGCGGCCGCGACAAGCACCGGCACGCGGGCACGCTGTTCCTCGACAACCCGATCGGCCGCGCCAACGCCACGTATCTGCTGGAGCTCCAGCGGGCGGTCTCGGACGCCCTCGGTGTCCAGCTGCTCTATACGACAGGGCTGTTCGACACGACGGCGCTCGCCGAGTTCCCGCTGGTCATCCGGCTGCGGAATGACGCCGACCTCAGGGCGGGGCTGAAGTACATCAGCGTGGAGGAGCACCTGAGGCCGGGGCTGCCGCAGCAGGACCCGGACGTCGAGACGGTGCACGGCGAGATCACGGCGACGCGGATGTTCAAGCGCACACCGGCACAGGCCGAGTAGCGGGCGCGGCGTACGCAACGGCGCGTAAGCACCACGCGTACGCCGCGCTCAGCACGCACGACGTCTACGCCGCGACGAGCATGCACGACGCGTACGCCACGGCCGCGACGAGCATGCACGACGCGTACGTAACGGCCCCGACGAGCACGCACAGCGCATTCGCCCCAACGAAACGGGCACAGCAGTTACGGCTCTCCCCCGCCTCACGCCTGGGAGAGCCGGCCCGTACTTCGCTGCGAACGCTCGTCCCGTGGCCGTATCCGCGCCGACCTCCGGGCCGCCCGGCGTGCCCGCCGCCGCTCACGCCGCAGTTGACGCGCCGTACTGCTCGGCACGGACACCACGCCGTTGCGCTGGTTCCACACCTGGCGGGTGACCCACACGTCCAGCACGCCCCATGTGGCGACCACGGTGCTGCCCACACTGCTCAGCACCATCGGGAAGGCGAGCCACGACCCCGCGAGCGTGCACAGATAGGCCACCATCGCCTGGATCATCGTCAAGGACGTGATGATCACCGCGCGAACGGCTGCCGTACGCACCGGATCGGGCAGCCGCGGCCGTACGGCAGGCTCCTCGACCCACAACTGCCGATGAGCCCCCGCCCCGGCCGTCCCCGCCGCCCGCTTCTCGAAGCCTTCGACGCCTTCGGACCCCTCGAACGCCACTGGCGCTACGGACGCCGTACGGCGTTCTTCCGTGTCCATCGAACCTTCACTCCCCACCACCGCCTGGCGTACCACTCAACTCGGGTGCGGATCCTCCGCCTTGACGCGCCTTGACGATTGGCTGCCCGTGTTGAGCACATTTACGCCGTTCCCCCGGGCCGAATGTGGCACGTGCGCCCTCATGCGGAACCCGCTCCCCGTACAACAGGACGAACGGGCAGCGCCGAAGATTCCCGCGGAACGGAGAATTCCAGCCATCTGCCCCCGTACGGCCCCAGACGCGCTGTACAGGTGTCCTCCACCACAACGGCGCCCGCCAACTCCCGCAATTACAGGACAACTCATGATCAACTCACCACAGCGCGGCCGAAAATCGCCCGGACGTCTCTTCGAGTTGCGGGAGTGGCAGTAGTAGGCTCACGCCGTTTGTTGACAGTCGACGGAAGACCACCCCGCCCCGGCGGGGTCCGAGCTGGGGGAGGCCATGCGCTTTCGCGGGAAGTCAATCCGCCGGAAGATCGTGGCGTTGCTGCTGGTGCCGCTCGTGTCCCTCACGTCGCTGTGGGGATTCGCCACCGTGATCACGGGTCGCGAAGCCAACCAACTGCTGGACGTCGCCTACATCGTCGAGCAGGTGGGCTATCCCATCGAGGACACGGTCAGGGTGATCCAGCAGGAGCGCCGCCAGACGCTGATCTACCTGGCGGACCCGCGGGCCTCCGACGCCCTCGCCGCCCTCCGCCGCCAGCGCGCGGCCACCGACGAATCCGTCGCGAAGATCAAGGCGCACGCGCAGAAACCCGCAGTGCGCGACGAGATCCGCCCCCAGGCGGCGAAGCGCCTCGGCACTCTCCTCGAAGCCTTCGAAGACATCGAAACCCTGCGCCGTTCCGTCGAGAACAGCACGGTCACCAGGCGTCAGGCCCTCGACCGCTACAGCCGCCTCGTCGACCCCTGCTACTCCTTCCTCATGAGCCTCCACGCCCTTGAAGACGTGGAGATGGACAAACAGGGCCGCGCCCTCGTTGGCATCACCCGAGCACGGGAGATGCTCTCCCGCGAGGACGCCCTGATCGCATCCGGCCTTGTCGCCCGCCAGTTCAACGCTCCCGAACTGCGAGAAGCCTCCGCCCTCGTCGCGAATCGCAAGCTGCTCTACGACTCCAACCTGGAGGTCCTGCCCGCCACCGAGCGCCGCGCCTTCGCGGAATACTGGCGCAGCCCGGCCACCGAGCCCCTGCGCACCGCCGAGGAACGCCTCATCGACGCGGGCCCCACCAAGAGCCCGCGCGGCGTCACCGCCAAGAGCTGGGACGAGGCCGCGACAGCCGTACTCGACCACCTCGCCCGCGAGGGAACCGAAGCGGGCAACCGCTACCAGGACCGTGTGGAGCCCGTCGCCCTCGACGTCCTCGTCAGAGCGGCCCTTGCCGGTGTGCTCGGCTTCCTCGCCCTGATCGTCTCGCTGTTCCTGTCCGTACGGATCGGCCGCAGCCTCATCCGCGACCTCTCCCGCCTGCGCAAGGAGGCCCACGAGGTCTCCGGCGTCCGGCTGCCGAGCGTGATGCGCAGGCTTGCGGCCGGCGAGCACGTCGACGTAGAGACCGAGGCGCCGCGCCTGGAGTACGACAAGAACGAGATCGGCCAGGTCGGCCAGGCCCTCAACACCCTCCAGCGCGCCGCCGTCGAATCGGCCGTCAAGCAGGCCGACATGCGCCGAGGCGTGTCCGAGGTCTTCGTCAACCTGGCCCGCCGCAACCAGGTCCTCCTCCACCGCCAGCTCACGCTCCTCGACACCATGGAGCGTCGTACCGAGGACACCGACGAGCTCGCGGACCTCTTCCGCCTCGACCACCTCACCACCCGCATGCGCCGCCACGCCGAGGGCCTCGTCATCCTCTCCGGCGCCTCGGCGTCCCGGCAGTGGCGCAAGCCCGTGCAGCTCATGGACGTCGTACGAGCGGCCGTCGCCGAGGTCGAGGACTACGAACGCATCGAGGTACGCCGCCTGGCGCGCATCGGCGTCGGCGGCCCCGCAGTCGCCGACCTCACGCACCTGATCGCCGAACTCCTGGAGAACGCCACGGTATTCTCGCCGCCGCACACCGCGGTCCAGGTGCACGGCGAACGCGTCGCCAACGGCTTCACCCTCGAAATCCACGACCGCGGGCTCGGCATGACCGCCGAAGCTCTGCTGGACGCGAACCTGCGGCTCGCCGAGACGCCCGAGTTCGAGCTGTCGGACACCGACAGGCTCGGCCTCTTCGTGGTCAGCCGGCTCGCCCAGCGGCAGAACGTCCGTGTCTCGCTCCAGCAGTCCCCGTACGGCGGGACCACCGCCGTGGTGTTCATCCCCGCCACACTGCTCACGGACGCACCGGAGACCAACGGCACCGGCTTCCGGCTCGACCGCAAGCACACCGGCGGCAGAGGCGGGCCCGGAGAGGGCCGCCCGACACTGACGACGCTCACCCGTGTCCCCGTGGAGCTGGCCGCCCAGGCCGTCCTGGACGGCCCGGTCGAACTGGAGCCCCCGCTGGGCGCCCTGGGCCTCGAAGAGGCCTCGCTCGACGGCGTGGGCAGCACAGGCCCCGGACTCGGCGGCCTCGGCGACATCGACGATACGGAGAGCGAGCGCGGAGGCCTGTTCCGGGCGCGCGAGCGCTCCCGTGACCGCGCCCGCGATTCCGCCCGCGAGCAGCACCAGCAGGCATCCGACCAGGTGCCCGAGGCAGGTGAGAGCGCGCGCCCCGGCGAGGCGGTGCCGCTGCCCCGCCGCAAGGCACCGGACACGCCGACCATGCCGACCCTCGTCGCCGACAACGGCCGCCGCGTCAGCGGCGCCAGGCGCACGCCGCCAACGCCAAGCAGGCCGGCCAGGCCGACCACGCCAGCAGCACCGACAACACCGGCAACACCGGCAACACCGACCACGCCCACCAGGCCGATCACGCCGACACCACCGACCACGCCCACCGCACCACCCGGATCACCCGCACGGGAACAGGCACCCACAGACCAGGGTCCCGGCCTCCCGCTGGGCGGCCTGCCCCGCCGTGTCCGCCAGGCCAACCTCGCGCCGCAACTGCGCGAGGCCGCCTCGGGCCGCACCGAACCCGCGAACGACGCACCCGGCACCGAGCAGGACGCCGAGCGCGACGCGGAGGAGGTGCGCAGCCGTATGGCCTCGCTCCAGCGCGGCTGGCAGCGCGGCCGCAGGCAGAACGCCGAGGACGAGCCGGGCCCGGGCGAGACAGCACCAGGAACCACACCAGAGGGGGACGGTCGATGACCGCACCGAACGCCGCAGCACACGACGCCACGGGCCGGGGCTCCGGAGAGCTCAACTGGCTCCTCGACGAGCTCGTCGACCGCGTCGGCAGCATCCGCAAGGCGCTGGTGCTCTCCAGCGACGGGCTCCCCACCGGTGCCTCCAAGGACCTGACGCGCGAGGACGGCGAACACCTCGCCGCCGTCGCCTCCGGCTTCCACAGCCTCGCCAAGGGCGTCGGCCGCCACTTCGAGGCGGGCCGGGTCCGGCAGACCGTGGTGGAGCTGGACGACGCGTTCCTCTTCGTCACGGCGGCGGGCGACGGCAGCTGCCTGGCCGTGCTGTCGGACTCCGACTCCGACGTGGGCCAGGTCGCCTACGAAATGACGCTGATGGTCAAGCGGGTCGGGGTCCACCTGACGACCGCGCCACGCTCCGGTCTGCCCGCCGGAGGGTGAGTGGGTGGCATGAGCGAAGCAACCCAGCAGGGTTCGCCGCACTGGTTCGACGACGACGCGGGTCCGGTCGTACGCCCGTACGCCATGACGCGCGGCCGTACGAGCAGCGCGAGCCGGCACCGGCTCGACCTGATCGCGGTGGTCGTGCCGGAGCCCGCGGCGGACGATCCGGGACGCGACCAGACGCTCGCTCCCGAACACGTCGAGATCGTCGAACTCTGCAGTGAGGCGCCGCAGTCGATCGCCGAGCTCGCCGCGGGCCTCGACCTCCCCGTCGGGGTGGTCAGGGTGCTCGTCGGCGACCTCGTCGAGGACGAGCTGGTGCACGTGACCCGTCCCGTACCGCCGGCGGAGCTGCCGGACGAGAGCATCCTTCGCGAGGTAATCAATGGTCTTCGGGCGCTCTAGCCGCAAGAAGCGGCCGGTTGAACCGGTCACCCTCAAGATCCTGGTGGCAGGCGGGTTCGGGGTGGGCAAAACCACCATGGTGGGGGCAGTCAGTGAGATCAGGCCACTGCGCACCGAGGAGACGCTCACAGAGGCGGGCCGCCCTGTCGACGACATCGACGGTGTCGAGGGCAAGAACACCACCACTGTGGCGATGGACTTCGGGCGGATCACGCTCCGCGAAGACCTGGTGCTGTATCTCTTCGGCACCCCGGGACAGGACCGTTTCTGGTTCCTGTGGGACGAGCTGGCACAGGGGGCACTCGGCGCGGTCGTGCTCGCCGACACCCGGCGCCTGGAGGACTGCTTCGCGGGCATCGACTACTTCGAGCGCCGTGGCATACCCTTCGCGGTCGCCGTCAACTGCTTCGACGGCGCCGCCCGTTATCCGGTGGAGACGGTACGTACCGCGCTCGATCTCGACGAGGAAGTGCCGCTCCTTCTGTGCGACGCGCGTGACCGCGAGACGGTCAAGGGCGTACTCATCGCGGTGGTCGAGCACGCCATGACCCGCTCGGCCGACCGGCGCCAGACGGCATCGACGTAACCGCAACGCCGTAACCGTATCGCTGTAACAGCACCGCCGTAACCGCCCCTAGCGTCCCGTACCCCCACCGACAGGGGTACGGGACGCCGTCCTCGGGGACAGGCCCCTTGTCAGCCCTGACCGTCCTCCTCCTGCCAGCCGAAGCTCCGCTCCACTGCCTTGCGCCAGTTGCCGTACTCCCGGTCGCGCTCCTGCGCCTCCATCCGCGGCGTCCACTCGACGTCGCGCTGCCAGTGCGCCTTGAGCTCGTCCAGGTCCGACCAGACGCCCGTGGCGAGCCCGGCGGCGTACGCAGCGCCCAGGCAGGTCGTCTCGGAGACCTTCGGCCGGATGACCGGAACGCCGAGGACATCGGCCTGGTGCTGCATCAGCAGGTTGTTGCCGGTCATTCCGCCGTCCACCTTGAGCGTGGTGATGGCCACGCCCGAGTCCTGGTACATCGCGTCGACGACTTCCCTGGTCTGCCAGCTGGTGGCTTCCAGGACCGCCCGTGCCAGGTGCGCCTTGGTGACGTACCTGGTCAGCCCGGTGATCACACCTCGGGCGTCGGAGCGCCAGTAGGGGGCGTACAGCCCGGAGAAGGCGGGCACGATGTACGCCCCGCCGTTGTCGTCGACGCTCGCCGCCAGGGTCTCGATCTCGTCCGCGCTGCGGATGATCCCCAGCTGGTCCCTGAACCACTGGACCAGGGCCCCGGTGATCGCGATCGAGCCCTCCAGGCAGTAGACCGGCGCATCGCTGCCGATCTTGTAGCCCATGGTGGTGAGCAGTCCGTTCTTCGAAGGGACCGGCCGGTTACCGGTGTTGAGGAGCAGGAAACTGCCCGTCCCGTACGTGTTCTTCGCGGTCCCCGTGTCGTAACAGGCCTGCCCGAACACGGCCGCCTGCTGATCACCGAGTGCGGAGGCGACCGGCACGCCCGAGAGCTGCCCGACAGCCGTCCCGTACACCTCGGCGGACGACCTGATCTCGGGCAGGACGGCCTCGGGAACATTCATCGCGGACAGGATCGCGGGGTCCCACTGGAGCGTCTGCAGGTTCATCAGCATGGTGCGCCCGGCGTTGGTCACATCCGTGACGTGTACGCCGCCGTCCGTGCCGCCTGTGAGGTTCCAGATCAGCCACGAGTCGATGGTCCCGAAGGCGATCTCACCGCGCTCGGCGCGGCCGCGCAGCCCGGGCACGTTGTCGAGCAGCCAGGCCGCCTTGGGCCCGGAGAAGTAGCTCGCGAGCGGCAGGCCGGTCGCGTCCCTGAATCGGTCCTGCCCGTCCGTACCCCCCAGTTCGTGGCAGAGGGCCGCGGTGCGCGTGTCCTGCCAGACGATCGCGTTGTGCACCGGCTTGCCGGTCGCCCGGTCCCACAGCACGGTCGTCTCGCGCTGGTTGGTGATGCCGAGCGCGCTGAGCTGCCCGGCGCGCAGTCCCGCCTTGGCGAGCGCGCCCGCCACGACGGCCTGCACTTTGGACCAGATCTCGGTCGCGTCGTGCTCCACCCACCCGGGTTTGGGGAAGATCTGACGGTGCTCGCGCTGGTCGACGGCGACGATCGCACCGTCGTGGTCGAAGATGATGCAGCGGCTCGACGTGGTGCCCTGGTCGATTGCGGCGACGTACTTCTCGGCTTGCCCGGAGTGTTCCGTCATGACGTCCCCTCGTCCGAAATTGGCTGAAAGCTGTCAGTACTCAGAAGACTGCACTCAGAAGATGCACTCGGAAGAGACCGCACTCAGAAGGCTGCGTTGTAGATGAGGCCCGCGACGGCACCTCCCAGCAGCGGTCCGGCGACCGGCACCCAGGCGTAACCCCAGTCGGACGTGCCCTTGTTCGGTATCGGCAGCGCCGCATGAATGATGCGCGGGCCCAGGTCGCGGGCCGGGTTGATGGCATAGCCCGTGGGCCCGCCGAGGGACAGGCCGATGCCGACGACCAGGAGGGCCACGATCAGCGCCTGGGTGCCGGACTCGCCGAGCCCCTTGGTCATCCCGAACGCCAGGACGGGCAGGACCAGTGCGATTGTCGCGATGGTCTCGGTGAGGAGGTTGGCGACGGGACTGCGGATCTCCGGAATGGTGGAGAAGATCCCCAGCGTCGGCAGCGCCGTCGCCCCGTCTCTGTTGGCCGCGAACTGCGCGTAATAGACCAGCCAGGCGAGTACGGCCCCGAGCATCGCGCCGACCATCTGCCCGAGGACGTAGACCGGGACCTTGCCCCATTCGCCGGTGTCGACGGCGATGCCCAGGGTCACCGCCGGGTTGAGATGACCTCCGGACAGCGGGGCGGCGGTGTACGCCCCGGCCAGTACGGCGAATCCCCAGCCGAAGGAGATGACGATCCAGCCGGACGCCTTCGCTTTCGAGTAGTTGAGAGTGACTGCGGCGCACACACCTGCGCCGAACAGGATCAGGATGGCGGTGCCGATGACCTCACCGACAAAGATGTCCCCGTTGCTCATGGCGGCTCCTAGGCCCTCGCCCGGGGACGGATCCCCGGTTCTGAAGTGCAGGGGGGTGCCGGCGGAATCGCCCGTGGGGAAGCCCCTGGCCCGCGACAGGGAGGGCCCCGGAAGCAGGCCTGTTTCCCGCGCTCCTGGGAGCCGTCGTACGGCGACGCCGACTGACAACGGGAAGTGTTCACCGGTGCTGATGGAGCGTCAAGGTCGCGGACACCAACCGCTGTCCGGGGGCACGGGACGCGGAGCCTCCTCCGAACCGGCTCCGGACCGGCTCTGAACCGATCGCTGGACCGACCGCTGGACCGCCCCTCAGCGGACGGCGATCACCGAGGAGCCGTGGCCGAACAGACCCTGGTTCGCGGTGAGCCCGACGCGCGCTCCCGGCACCTGCCGCTCACCCGCCGTACCGCGCAGCTGCCAGGTCAGCTCGCAGACCTGCGCGATCGCCTGGGCGGGCACCGCCTCCCCGAAGGACGCCAGGCCGCCGCTCGCGTTGACCGGAATCCGGCCACCGAGAGCCGTCGCGCCCTCCTGTACGAGCTTCGCGCCCTCCCCTGTCCCGCACAGTCCGATGTCCTCGTACCACTCCAGCTCCAGGGCAGTGGAGAGGTCGTACACCTCGGCGAGCGAAAGGTCCCCGGGCCCGACGCCAGCCTCTTCGTACGCCGCCCCCGCGATCGAGGCGCGGAAGGAGTCGGGGGAGGGGGCCACCGCCACGGTCGAGTCTGTGGCGATGTCCGGCAGGTCGAGCACGGCCTTCGGGAAGGTGGGAGTGACGGTGGAGACCGCGCGGATACGGACCGGATTCGCGGCCCCGTGCCGACGGGCGAACTCCATGCTGCACAGGACGAGCGCGGCGGCCCCGTCGGAGGTCGCGCAGATGTCGAGCAGCCGCAGCGGATCGGCGACGACGGCGGAAGCCGCTACGTCCTCGGCGGTGACGGCCCTGCGGTAGCGGGCGTTGGGGTTGAGCGCGCCCGCCGCCGCGTTCTTGACCTTGACCTGGCCGAAGTCCTCGACCGTGTCGCCGTACAGCGCCATGCGGCGGCGCGCGTAGAGCCCGAAGTACGCCGGGTTCGTCGCCCCGAGCACCCGGAACCGCAGCCAGTCGGGATCGTCGGGACGGTCCCCGCCGACCGGCGCGAAGAAGCCCTTGGGCGCCGCGTCCGCGCCCACCACCAGCGCCACGTCGGCCATGCCGGACAGGATCTGGGCGCGGGCGGTGTTGACGGCCTGCGCGCCGGACGCGCAGGCGGCGTACACGCTCGTCACGCGCGCCCCCTGCCACCCCAGCGCCTGCGCGAACGTCGCCCCCGCCACGTACCCCGGATAGCCGCCGCGGACCGTGTCCGCACCGACCACCGACTGCACCTCCTGCCAGCCGATCCCGGCGTCGGCGAGCGCGGCACGGGCCGCCACCGTCCCGTACTCGACGAAGCTGCGCCCCCACTTGCCCCACGGGTGCATCCCGGCGCCCAGCACCGCCACATCGCCGGTCATGACCGCACCTCTGCGGGCGCCGCGGGGACGGGCTGCCAGTGCCAGGTCGTCCAGGCGGTCTCCGCGTCCTCATGGAGGACACCCGGCACGACCTCGACCTCCATGCCGACCACCAGATCTGCGGTCGTCAGGCCGGGCGCTGCCTGCCCGAGCACCACGATGCCCTCGGCCGCGAGCTCGACGGCGACGAGCGTGTACGGCACCCACGCGACGGCCGGGTCGGACATGTACGGTGCGGGCGGGCGGTAGCGGCTGTCGGTGTACGACCAGACGCGGCCCCGCTTGGACAGGGGCACCTCCGCCGGCTCACCGCCCTGGCAGGCCGGGTTGCGGCAGAAGGCGTCCTGGCGTGGGAAGAAGACCGACGCGCAGGCCGAGCACCGGGTGCCCAGCAGCCGGAAGTCCTCCTGATCCGTGTCCACGGTGAACCAACCGGCCACCACGGGTGTGCGCGTACGCGACAAAGCCCCTCCCCGACACGGAAACTGACGGAACGTCAGAAGTGTGCCACGGTCAGCGGTTCTCCGCGAGCCACTTGGCGGCGATCTCGGCCAGCTCCCGGTCGCGGCCCGCCAGCATCATCCGGATCATCTGCACGTCACCGCGCAGCGACCAGGCCGGGTGCCCGAAGGTGGCCGGGTTGTTCTTCTCGATGAAGAAGTGCGCAGGCCAGGCGGTGCCGTAACCGATGAGCGGCAGCGCCGCGGCGTACCGCTTCCGGCCGCGCGCCAGGCCGTACACGCTCACCGCGAGCCCGGTGAGGGTGCCGGTCAGATGGACCCACCGGGTCGCGGCCCGGGAGTGCATCGCCACGTAGTAGGGCCAGAATTCCTCGTACGTATCAAAAGTCTGCGGCTCCATACGGGCACCGTAATGACTCGGCAGACAACCGTATACGGGCGTTCCGCGTCCGAAAGAAGTGTGCGGGCGGCCGGGACCCACGGGGGTGGCCCCGGCCGCCCGTTCCGTCCGTCTCTCCCTGTCAGTGCCCGGCAACCGAACGGCGAGCGACAGGGAAGTCGAAGTAGGTGTCCGGGAACGGCTCCGGCTTGTACGTGAAGTGCCACCACTCCTCGGCGAGATTCACGAAGCCCAGCTCGCCGAGCAGCCCCTTGAGCAGCTGCCTGTTGGCCCGCTGTGCGCCCTGGATGCGCGGGTCGTCCGTGTGGGACAGGGTGTCGAAGCAGTCATATCCGGTCCCCATGTCGACTGAGTTGTCGGGGAACCGGTCAGCTTTGGGCGCGTAACAGGGCGCGAGCTGCTCACCCGGGACGTACGGCCTGGTGTTCTTCGCCGGAAGTTTCACGATCGTCAGGTCCACCGTGCTGCCCCGGCTGTGCCCGGACTTCTCCGCGATATAACCGTCGGCGAACAGCCGCGACTTGTCGACATGGGGATAGAACTCTGCCTTCATCGCCTCGTCGTCGAGATCCTTCGCCCACCGTACGAAGTGGTCGACGGCGCGCTGCGGCCGGTAGCAGTCGTACACCTTGAGCGAATAACCCCGGCTCAGCAGCTTCGTCTGCGCCCGGTGCAGGGCCTTCGCCGCCGGCCGGGTGAGGATGCAGACCGGCTGACGGTAGCCGTCCACCGGCACGCCCACGAAGTTGTGCGGGGTGGTGTAGCGCATCTCCTCGATGATCGTCGGGTCCACGGACCGCAGGGAGACGAACCCCCTGGGGGCCTTCGGCTCGGGCTTCGCCAGCGCCGTGGGGGAGGCGGCGGTGACGGCGAGCAGGGTGGCGGCCGCGGTGGCCAGGGCGCGCAGTGCGGAGGCAAGTCCTGTCATGGCCCCTCCCTCTATCAGGTCAACACCGGGCTGGGGAAGGGGAATCGGATACAGTCCGCGCGTGTCCGGACGTATGAACAAGCCCCTCAGGGACGCCCACTGCTCCAGCTGCGGAGCCCCCTACAGCCCGTCCGCCGGCTGGCCCCGCACCTGCCCCTCGTGCGGCGCCACGGCCTATCGCAACCCCCTGCCCGTCGCCTTCGCCCTGCTGCCCGTACGTGACGCACAGGGCACCGGACTGGTCGTCATCACGCGCACCATCGAGCCGCAGCTCGGCGGGATCGCGCTGCCCGGCGGCTTCATCGACCATGGCGAGGACTGGCGGCACGCGGTCGTACGCGAACTGGCGGAAGAGACGGGTATCGCAGCCGATGAGGGACGGGTGCGCCTCGCCGACGCCCTGAGCTCCCCAGCCGGCCACATCCTCCTCTTCGGTCTGCTCCCCGAACGCGCGGCGGCGGATCTTCCGCCCTCCGTCCCCACCGACGAAACAACCGGCTGGCACCTGCTGCGCGAGCCCACAGAACTGGCCTTCCCCCTCCACACCCAAGCGGTACGAGCCTGGTTCGCCGGCCGCTACAGCCGAGCAGACTTTTCCAGCCCGTTGGGGTCCCCCCTGGACGCAGTCCTTGGGGGAGATTGAGGCCACGCGGAGGAGCCGCACTGTGCCACAGCGGGAAGAGCGGGGTGGCGACAAGCCGCACAGGCCCGTCTACTGGCCGCCCCGCACGCGCACCGGCAGCTCCACCTCCCCGCCGCCATCCCGCTCCACAACCACCCGCCCGCCATTCACCCGCGTAGTGAATCGCTCGATCTCCGCGGCCTCCCACCCGTCGCCCGCATCCCTGACCACCAGCCCGCCTCCCGTACGCCCCACAGCCGGCGCCCACACCTCAAGTTCGATCCCGCCGCCCTCACCCCGCACCGGAATCACCGCACCGGCCCGCGCCAGCACAGGGATACGGGACAGCGGCGCATCCAGCAGTACCTGCCCCGGCCCTTCGTACGCCTCGCCGGTCGCCGTGTCGTACCACCGTCCGCGCGGCAACCGCACCGCCCTGCGGTCCGACCCGCGCTCCAGTACCGGCGCCACCAACAGACAGTCCCCGAGCAGAAACGCGTCCTCACAGTCCCGCAGCGCCCGGTCCTCCGGCGCCCCCCACCACACCGGACGCACATACGGCGCACCAGTGAGGCGGGCCAGATGGGACAGCGTCACGAAATACGGCCGCAGCCGCTCCCTTTCGGCCAGCGCGGCCTTCGCGTGTCCAAGCACCTGCGGGCCGAACTCCCACGGCTCCCTACGGCCCGCCGTGAGCGCCGCATGCGTACGGAACAGCGGGAGATGAGCGCCCAGCTGAAACCAGCGCAGATACAGCTCCGGGGACGGCGTGCCGTTGAACCCGCCGACATCGGGCCCCGAATACGGCACCCCGCACAGCCCGAGACCGAGCACCAGGGACAGCGAGGCACGCAGCCCGGGCCAGCCGGTCGACACATCGCCGGACCAGGTGCCGCCGTACCGCTGCATCCCCGCCCACCCGGAGCGCGAAAAGAGAAACGGCCGCTCATCCGGCCGCTGCTCCCGCAGACCCTCGTAACCGGCCCGCGCCATGCCCAGGCCGTAGACATTGTGGGCCTCGCGATGATCGCCACCATGGCCCTCCAGATGGTGCCGCGCGGACCGGGGCAGCGTCGGATCACCGAAGGGAGCGAAGGAAACCGGCTCGTTCATGTCGTGCCACACCCCGGAGAACCCCTGCGCGAGACGTTCCTCGTACAACGCGCTCCACCACGCACGCGCCCGCGGATCGGTGAAGTCCGGATAGACGCACTCCCCGGGCCAGACCACCCCACGCACCTCATTGCCCCGTGCATCCCGTACGAAGGCCCCAGCGGCCGACCCGCTGTCGTACAGCGCATTGCCCCGCTCGGCCCTGATCGCCGGATCGACGATCGAAACCAGCCGCACCCCCGCCTCCCGGAGATCGGAGGCGAGCCGCGGCAGACCGGGAAACCGCTCCCGGTCGACCGTGAAGACCTGATGCCGGTCGTAGTGATCGATGTCCAGATGCAGTACGGACAGCGGCAGATCCCGCTCCTGATAGCCGGCGACGATCCGCCTGACCTCCTGCTCGCTGCCGAAGCCCCACCGCGCGTGCTGCGGGCCCAGCGCCCACGACGGAGGAAGCGCGGGGGCGCCGGTGAGCGCCGTCCAGCCCTGTAGCACGCGGGCAGGCGTTCCCACGACGACCCAGCAGCGCAGCGGCCCGCCGTCCATGCGCAACTCACTGGTGCCCGGCCGGTCGTGCCCCGACCCCGCACCCTCCTCACCCTCCCGCAGGGTCACCCGGCCCTCCCACGTGTTGTCGTGGAAGGCGAGATGAGTGCCTGCGTCCGAGACGACGAGCTGCACCGGCATCGTGATGTAGAGCGGGTCGTCACCCGGGGCGAACCTCCCGCCGGGATCGGTGTTCCACAGGTGGTACGTGCCGTCCCGCAGCCGGGGCCCCGAAGCCCGTCCGCCGAGACCGAAGAAACGCGCGTCCGCCGGCACCTCGCTGCGCTGCAGCCAGCGCGCGTGCCCACCGGCAACCGGCTCCCACCAGCGCGGAGGCAGATCCCGGCGGAGCACCACGCCGCCCGGCGTACGGACCTCGACGGCCCCGTTCCGCGACACGGCGACCATGACCCGCTCCGACACGACCCGCCAGCCGCCGTCCTTGTCGGGCTCCAGCTCGGCCCTCGGGTCCGGCTCTGGGCAGGCACCGGCGAGCGCGTACGAAGGCTCGGGATCCGCCCCGTCCCAGCCCCAGAACACCGCGCCGCCCACCGCCACCATCACCCGCAGTTCCGAACGGGCGAAACGCACCGTCCCGCCGCCTGGCCGGGGCTCCGCACCGGTGACAGGACCGGGCACACGGGCGCGCTCCGCCCCTCTCGGCGGCAGCCCCCACGCATCCGTACGACGCCGCCGCCAGGCCGCGCGCACGGCGCGCAGCCCCTGTACCGAGCTGACCAGTTTCACCGAGCGCACCAGGTCACGACCGTCCATGCCGCTCACCCTGCCACCCGGCCGGGCGTGTGCGTGGGGCGTTCAACTTCCGTTCACCCGTGGTGGGACCACATGATCAGGTGTCCGGCTGTGGGCGGCCCGCCCTGGTGCGGAAGAGGATCACATGGCATCGTCCCTGTCAGCCGACGCGTGCGCACACCCTTCCGCACGTGCGCGCGACACACGCACACGACGCGTACAGCCCGGGAGAGCCGCCACCATGACCTCAGCAGCGAACAACGCGCCCCTCTGGCAGCCGGACGCCGACCGCATCGCCGCAGCCAGGATCACCCACTTCCAGGCATGGGCCGCCGAGCGGTACGGAGCACCGGCCGACGGCGGCTATGCGGCGCTGCACCGCTGGTCGGTCGACGAGCTCGACACCTTCTGGAAGGCCGTCGCCGACTGGTTCGACGTACGCTTCTCCACCCCGTACGAAACCGTCCTTTCCGATCGATCCATGCCGGGCGCCCAGTGGTTCCCCGGAGCCACCGTCAACTACGCCGAGCACGCCCTCCGTACAGCGGAGGACCCGGCCCGCGCGGACGACCCCGCCCTCCTCCACGTCGACGAGACCCACCGCCCCACACCGGTCAGCTGGTCCGAACTGCGCCGCCAGGTGGGCTCGCTCGCCGCCGAACTGCGGGCCATCGGCGTACGCCCAGGAGACCGCGTCAGCGGCTACCTGCCGAACATCCCCCAGGCCACCGTCGCCCTGCTGGCCACGGCCGCCGTCGGCGGAGTCTGGACCTCCTGTGCCCCCGATTTCGGCGCCCGCAGTGTCCTCGACCGCTTCCAGCAGGTCGAGCCCGTCGTCCTGTTCACCGTCGACGGCTACCGGTACGGCGGCAAGGAACACGACCGTACGGACACCGTCGCCGAACTCCGCCGCGAACTGCCCACCCTGCGCGCAGTCGTCCACATCCCTCTCCTCGGCACACAAGCCCCCGAAGGCGCCCTCGACTGGTCCGCCCTGACCTCCGCCGACACTGAGCCGGTCTTCGAGCAGGTCCCCTTCAGCCACCCCCTGTGGGTCCTGTACTCCTCCGGCACCACCGGCCTCCCCAAGGCCATCGTGCAGTCCCAGGGCGGCATCCTCCTGGAGCACTTCAAGCAGCTCGGCCTGCACTGCGACCTCGGCCCGGAGGACCGCTTCTTCTGGTACACCTCCACCGGCTGGATGATGTGGAACTTCCTCGTCTCCGGCCTGCTCACCGGCACCACGGTCGTCCTGTACGACGGCAGCCCCGGCTACCCGGACACCGGCGCCCAGTGGCGCGTGGCCGAACTGACCGAGGCGACCCTCTTCGGCACGTCGGCGGCGTACGTCATGGCCTGCGCCAAAGCGGACGTCCACCCCGCTCGCGACTACGACCTCTCCCGCATCAAATGCGTGGCGACGACGGGCTCCCCGCTCCCACCCGACGGCTTCCGCTGGCTCCACGACGAGGTCGCCCCCGACCTCTGGACCGCCTCCGTCAGCGGCGGCACAGACGTCTGCAGCTGCTTCGCAGGCGCGGTCCCCACGCTCCCCGTACACATCGGAGAGCTCCAGGCCGCCTGCCTCGGCACGGACCTCCAGGCCTGGGACCCCCAGGGCAAGCCCCTGACCAACGAGGTCGGCGAGCTCGTCGTCACCAACCCCATGCCGTCCATGCCGATCCACTTCTGGAACGACCCCGACGGCAGCCGGTACCACGACAGCTACTTCGACACGTACCCCGGCGTCTGGCGCCACGGCGACTGGATCACCATCACCGACCGCGGCTCGGTGATCATCCACGGCCGCTCCGACTCCACCCTCAACCGCCAGGGAGTCCGCATGGGTTCGGCGGACATCTACGAGGTGGTCGAGCGCCTCCCGGAGATCCGGGAGTCCCTCGTCATCGGCCTTGAAGAGCCCGAAGGCGGCTACTGGATGCCGCTCTTCGTCCACCTCGCCGAAGGCGCCACCCTCGACGACGGCCTGCGCACCCGGATCAAGCAGGCCATCCGCGCACAGCTCTCTCCGCGCCACGTCCCGGACGAGGTCATCGAGGTCCCCGGCATCCCGCACACCCTCACAGGCAAGCGCATCGAGGTCCCGGTCAAGCGTCTTCTCCAGGGCGCGGCCCTCGACAAGGCCGTCAACCCGGGCTCGGTCGACAACCTCGACCTCCTGCGCTTCTACGAAAACCTTGGCCGCACCCGGCGCTGATTCCCGCCGCTCCCCGCAGCCGGTCACCGCTGTCAGTGCCGTCGGTTACTGTGAGTGAGCAATGATCGACTGCGCTCAGGGGGAATCATGGCGCACACCAATGGCACGAAGCACGGCAACAACAAGATCATGAGGCGTACGCTCCGTCGCGAAGTCCCCAGCACCGTCGGCCTTTTGGCCGACGAAGAGGACTTCGCATCCATGACGGAGTACCGCACATTCACCTTCGACAACCACACGGCCTACCTCCAGCAGGTGGAGGGCCTGCTTCGAGCCCTCGCGGCCCAGGGCGTGCACACCACCGTGGCCCTTTTCGATCCCGAGGAGTTCCTGGAGTTCTGTGAAGCCACCGGACTCGACCCCGACACGGCCGAGAGCCGTACGCGCTTCACCGCGGAAGTCGCGGTCCGCGGCACATCCGTCCCGTACACCGGCCAGCCCATCGACCACCTCGTGCCTCAGCTCATCAGCGAGGCGGTCCGCCAGGCCACCTGGGACTACGCGACCCTGCTCCTGGCCCGCCTCGGGGACTGCGCCGAGTGCGGCCAGGACATCGGCCGCGAAGCCTTCGACCGGGCCTCGCGCCTCGTCGCCCGCATCCTCGAAGAGGCCGGTCCCGGCAGCCACCACCTCGTCTGCAGCGTCCCGGCCGAGGAAGAACAACTGATCGCCGTTCTCCATGCGGAGCGGGCCACCGGTGAACCGGCCCATGTGACTGACCTCGAAGGCGCCGAGTTCGTGACGGTCCTGGCGGCCGGTATCGCGGTCGAAAGCCCGGGGGGAGTGGTGCTGAGGATCACCAGGGCCGGCACCCCCGACCGGCTCCACGGCTGGCGGCTGCACCGCGGCCACCTCGTCGCACTCACCGCGGGAGAGGTCTTCAACGCCTACTGCACAGACGCTGCCACAGGCGACCCTCTGGCCCCGGAACCGGACGTCGAGTACTGCGCCGGCTTCGACATCGCAGAGCCCGACATCCACCGATGAACGCCCGAGGGGCTCCCGGCCAATCGGCCGGAAGCCCCTCGGTCAGAACAGCACCTGTCCGGTCACTCCCCGGACAGCACCGCCTGCGCGGCCGCACGGGCCTCGTCGGCGGTGTCGGTGGCGCGCGCCGCAGCAGCGGCACGCTCGCACTGGGCGAGGGTGTACTTCGCCAGCGTCGCGCGGACATAAGGAATGGCCTTCGCGCCCATGGACAGCGAGGTCACCCCCAGACCGGTCAGCACACAGGCGAGCAGCGGATCGGCCGCGGCCTCACCACACACGCCACAGCTTTTGCCCTCGGCCCGAGCGGCCTCGGCCGAAACGGCCACCAGGTCGAGAAGCGCAGGCTGCCAAGGGTCCTGAAGCCGAGACACCGCACCGACCTGACGGTCAGCGGCAAAGGTGTACTGAGCCAGGTCATTGGTCCCCAGCGAAAGGAACTCGACCTCTTGCAGGATCGAACGCGCCCGGAGCGCGGCGGACGGAATCTCCACCATCGCGCCGAATTTCGCCTGCAGTCCGGCCTCGCGGCACGCGTCCGCGAACGCCTTGGCGTCGGTACGGTCCGCGACCATCGGCGCCATGACCTCGAGGTACACAGGCAGTCCGGCAGCGGCCTTCGCCAGCGCAGTCAGCTGCGTCCGCAGTACGTCGGGGTGGTCGAGCAGCGACCGCAGCCCGCGCACACCCAGCGCCGGGTTCGGCTCCTCGGCCGGCGTCAGGAACTCGAGCGGCTTGTCGGCGCCCGCATCCAGCACCCGCACGACCACACGGCCCTCGGGAAACGCCTCGAGCACCTTGCGGTAGGCCTCGACCTGCTTCTCCTCCGACGGCGCCCGCTTGCTGTCGTCGAGGAAGAGGAACTCCGTACGGAACAGCCCCACGCCCTCGGCGTCGGCCTCGACCGCGGCCGGCACGTCGGCGGGACCGCCGATGTTGGCGAGCAGCGGCACCTTGTGACCGTCGGACGTCGCACCGGGACCGGTCGAAGCGGAAAGCGCGGCCCTGCGCGCTGCGGCAGCGGCCTCGAGCTCGGCACGCTTGTCCGCGGTCGGCTCGACGAAGACCTCGCCGGTGCTGCCGTCCACCGCGACGACTGTGCCCTCGGCCAACTCACCGGCGCCCGGCAGAGCCACCACAGCGGGCACACCCAGGGCACGCGCCAGAATCGCGCTGTGGCTGGTCGGCCCACCTTCTTCGGTCACAAAGCCCAGGACCAGCGCGGGGTCGAGAAGCGCCGTGTCGGCAGGAGCAAGGTCCCGCGCGATCAGTACGTACGGCTCGTCACTGTCCGGCACACCCGGCATCGGAACGCCCAGCAGACGCGCGACGATACGATTCCGCACATCGTCGAGGTCAGCAACCCGGCCGGCCAAGTACTCGCCGGCATTGGCCAGGAGCGCCCGGTAGGCCGCAAAAGCGTCGTACACCCCACGCTCGGCGGTGCTTCCGACGGCGATACGCCGGTCCACATCGGCCATGAGCTCGGGATCCTGCGCCATCATGGCCTGCGCCTCAAGCACATGCTGTGCCTCGCCGCCGGCCAGATTGCCGCGCGCGATCAGGTCGGCCGCCACAGCTTCCACGGCCTGGCGAGCACGCCCCTGTTCGCGCTC